>NZ_AYXG01000263.1 GCF_000564855.1 Actinokineospora spheciospongiae | reverse complement strand
TGATCGCCATAGGGGCCCCGGCCAAACACATCCACCCACCCGGGCACCACCCACCAAAACCCCGGGCGCGAGAGCTGAGCACATCCACCCACCCGGGCACGCCCAACAAACGACCGGGCCCTTGAACATGGCACGCGGAGCCCAGAGCCGGAACAAGGCCCAGCGCGATCCAGTCACAAGAGAGTCAGCTGATCCTCCCTGACCTCAACAGTCCCAGCCGCACCAGGCATGCTCCCCTCCGGCCACCGATCCGCCCCACCCCGTTCCAACCGGTGCCGCCGCACCAACGGCCCCACCCGAGCAGCAAGCGCCGCCCGATAACCCGAAGCCGCAGTGCTCCCCCGACCATAGATCCGCCGGTACAACGGCACGAGCAGCGGATGCTCCCGGGCCAGCCACCCCGCGAACCACTCCCGCGCCCCCGGCCGCAAGTGCAACGGCAGCACGGTGACCCCCGTCGCACCAGCCTGAGCGATCTCCCGCAGGAGCGCGTCCAGTTGCTCCACGGAGTCGGTGAGCCCGGGCAGGACCGGCGCGACGAACACCCCGCACGGCAGCCCGGCGTCGGTGATCCGCTTGACCAGTTCCAGCCGGGCCCGCGGCGACGGCGTCCCCGGTTCGAGTGACCGCTGCAGGTCCTCGTCCAGCAGCGCGAGGGAAACCCCCAACCCCACCGGCACGTCCTTCGCCGCTGCCGCCAGCACGGGCAGGTCCCGGGAGAGGAGGGTTCCCTTGGTGAGGATGGAGAACGGCGTCCCCGACTCCCGCAGCGCCCGGATGATCCCGGGCATCAACCCGTACCGCCCCTCCGCCCGCTGGTAGGGATCGGTGTTGGTCCCCATCGCCACGTGCGCGCGCGGCCAGGTCGGGGAGTGGAGCTGCCGGTTGAGCACCTGCGCGGCGTTCAGCTTCACCACGACCTGGGTGTCGAAGTCCTGTCCCGCGTCCATGTCCAGGCGGGTGTGGCTGCCCCGGGCGAAGCAGTTGTGGCTCACCACCCCGTTGGCGATGAAGTCGGAGGTGCCCGTGGTGATGTCGTACAGCGGCAGGTCGAGGCCCAGCGGTTCGATGGCCACGACGTCCAGGCGCGCGGGGGACTTGATGGCGGCGTTGTCGATGGTGCGCTTGGCGGTGACGGCCGGGTCGGCGGTGTGGAAGAAGCGGAGGTGTTCGGGGAGGCCGCCGTCGACGCGGACGCAGCGGCGGGCGTTGGGGAGGCGGCGCTCTTCGACCGCGGCGTGGAAGCCGAAGTGCTCCAGTGCGGACAGGACCGCGGTGAGCGTGGTCTCGCCCAGGTTGGGCAGGCGCAGGATGCGGTGGGCGAAGGTGCCGTCGACGTCGAACACGCCTGCCAGGAGGCCCTTGCGCCACTCGTCGGTGGGGGTGCGGGGCCAGTCGAGCGGGAGGGTGAGGCCGGAGTCGTTGGTGAGGTACTCGGCGACCCTGGCGGCGGCCTGGGCCGGGCGGGGTGGGCCGCCGTCGCCGCGGGCGACGCCGGTGAGGTAGCCGCGGCGGTAGTCGAGGGTGTCCTTGGGGGCGGGGGCGAAGGAGCCGGTGCCCATGAGCTTGTTGCCGACCGTGAGGTGCGGGCGGCGGTCGGGGCCGGAGATCGCGCCGGTGACGTGCTTCCAGCCGCGTTCGGTGAGGAACCGGTGGTCTCCGCTGGCGATGAGCTGGGTGCCGTCGGCCAGGGTGACCCGGTGGGCGGGTTTGACCGTGGACCAGTGCGCCTGGACCACCGTGGGCACGTAGTGCCGGTAGCTGCCGCGCCGCTCGGTGCCGTAGATCCGGTCGCCGACGCGCAGGTCGGCCAGGGGTCTGGTGGTGCCGTCGGCCATCAGGACCGGGGTGTCGCCGTGCAGGCAGTAGCTGCACGCGTGCGAGCACCCCCGGTAGGGGTTGACCGTCCACTCGAACGGCAGCGGCGAGCCGCCGGGCACCCGGTTGAGCACCGACTTCGCCAGCACCTCGTGGAACACCACCCCGCTGAACTCCGGGGCCCGCACGCTGCGCACCAACCCCGGCAGGCCCGGGAGCGCCTGCTGCCCGATCCGGTCCGCTCGCTGTCCGTCCCATCGCACGAGCACAGTCGAACACATGTTCGATCATCGCGCAATCGCGGGTTCCCGGGTTGTGGATGATCCGGACCCCACCCCCTGGCACGCACCGTGAGCAGCGCTTTTCCGACTCCGTGATCACTGGGGCCGGTGTGGCCGGTGGGGGTCTCGGGAGCCCTGGGAACGATCACCGCGCAACCGCTCCCGCACACCGTCGCGACCGCGACCGCCGGGGCCCGGGCGGCGGTTTCGTAGGCTGCACCGGTTGCCACTGGAGGAACGGAGTCCGCGGGTGTCGCTCGACCAGGTGCTGGAACCGCTGCGGGCGACCGCGTTCACCGCGTTCGGCGCGCCGACCTCGTGGATGGAGGTCGTCGGCTTCGTCACCGGCGCGCTGTGCGTGTGGTTGGTGGCCAGGCAGAACGCGTGGAACTGGCCGATCGGCATTGTCAACAACGTCGCGTTCTTCGCCCTCTTCGCCACCGCGGGCCTCTACGCTGACGCCTGGCTCCAGGTCGTCTACCTCGTCCTCGCGCTCTACGGGTGGTGGGCGTGGCTGCGCGGCGGCACGCGGAACGGGGCACTCACCGTGTCGAGGACGACCGCGGCGCAGTGGTGGGTGCTGCTGGCGGTCGGTGTCGTCGCCACGGTGGGGCTGACCCTGGTCCTCAACCACGCCACCGATTCCACCGTGCCCTTCCCCGACGCGGTCACCACCGTGCTGTCGCTGCTGGCGACCTGGGGCCAGGCGCGCAAGAAGGTCGAGTGCTGGTGGCTGTGGATCACCGCCGACGTCGTCTACGTCCCGCTCTACGCCTACAAGGGCCTGTGGCTGACCGCGCTGCTGTACCTCGGGTTCATCGCCCTGTGCGTGCTCGGGCTGCGCTCGTGGCGGGCCGACCTGCGGCGGCCGGTGGTCGCGTGAGGTTCCGGCACGCCCTGGTCCTGGGCAAGTTCTACCCGCCGCACGCGGGCCACCACCACCTCATCCGGACCGCGGCGGCGGCCTCGGAGCGCACCACGGTCGCGGTGCTCGGTTCGTCCGCGGAGTCGCTGTCCATCGCCGACCGGGTGCGCTGGCTGGCCGAGGAGCACGCCGCCGATCCGGGGGTGCGCGTGCTCGGCGACCTCGACGACCACCCGGTGGACTACTCCGACGACGCCGTGTGGGACCTGCACGTCGGGGTCACCCGCTCGGTGCTCGCCCGCCGCGCCATCGCCGAGGGGGACCCGTCGGGGGCGGCCGTCGACGCGGTGTTCAGCAGCGAGGACTACGGCGTCGAACTGGCGCGGCGGCTCGACGCCACGCACGTGCCGGTGGACCCGGCGCGGCTGGCGTTCCCCGTTTCCGGCACGGCGGTGCGCGCGGACGTGCGCGGGCAGTGGGCGAACCTGGCCCGGCCCACCCGCGCCGGGCTGGCCACCCGGGTCGTCGTGCTGGGCGCGGAGTCGACCGGGACGACCACCCTGGCCACCGCCCTCGCCGCGCACTACGGCGGCACCGCCGTGCCCGAGTACGGCCGCGAGCACACCGCGGCCAAGCTCGCCGCGAAAGCTCCCGTGTGGACGGTCGGTGACTTCGTCGACGTGGCGGTGCGCCAGGGCGCGGACGAGGACGCGGCGGCCCCCGCCGCACCGGTCCTGGTGTGCGACAACGACCCGTGGGCGGCGACCGTCTGGTGCGAGCGCTACCTGGGCTTCGGGCACCCCGAGGTGGACGCGGCGGTCGGGGACCGCAGGCCCGCGCTGTACCTGCTCACCGACCACGTGGCCGTGGAGTTCGAACAGGACGGCACCCGCGACGGCGAGCACCTGCGGCCGTGGATGACCGCGCGGTTCGTCCGCGGCCTGCGCGGGCGCGGGGTGCCGTGGCTGCTGCTGACCGGCAGCCGCGAGCACCGGCTGCGCCGGGCGGTCCGCGCCTGCGAGGCCGCGGCGGCCGCCCGGTTCACCTTCACCGACCCGCTCTGAGCGGCGTGTGAGGATGTACGGCGTGGATGACGGGGACACCCAACCGATACCGCGGGTCCGGGCCGAGCGGCCCCGGCGCGACCCGGGGACCCCGCAGCAGCAGGCGCCCCCCGGGCGAGAACCCCCCGGGCGGCGCCCGGGTCCCACACGACGCGAGGAACGCGAACGGCGCGAGGAGCACGAGTCGCGCCGAGAACGCGAGCAGCACCAGTCAGGCCAGGAACACAGGCCGCGCCGAGAACGCGAGCCGCGCGAGAAGCACGAGCCGGGCCACAAGCACGAGCCCGGCCACGAGCGCGAGCAGCGCGAAGGCGCGGAGCGCGGGCCGGGCGAGCAGCGCGGGGGCGCGGAGCGCGGGCGGCGACCGAAGCCCGCCGCGACCGCCCCGCGCACCGCACCGGCTGAGGAGCCCGCCGAACCGCCCCTCGTCACCGGGCACGGACACGGGCACGGGCACGGACCCGCGCGGCCGGTGTCCGACCGGGTGCGCAGGCTGCTGGTCGCGCTGCTGGCCCCGTTCGCGCTCGCGTCGGTGGTCGGGATGGTGGTCCTGTTCCCCACCGGCGACTCCCCCACCGCGGTGAACTCCGCCCTGCGGCAAGCGGTCCACGGCGAGGTCACCGGCGCCCAGGCGGGCCCGTGCGGCGCGACCGACACCGGCGGCGACCGGTGCCTGGTGCTCACCGTGGCGATGACGGACGGCGCCGCGGCGGGCAGCGACGTGCGCACCGCCCTGCCGCTGGAGCCGAGCACGCCGCGGTTCTCGGTGGGCGACGAGGTCGTGCTGTCCTACTCCGGCGGCGACCCGCTGGCCGGGGAGAGCTACCAGGTGGTCGACTTCCAGCGCGGGGTGCCGCTGGCGGTGCTGGCGGCGCTGTTCGCGCTGGCGGTGCTGGTGCTGGGGCGGTGGCAGGGGTTCAAGGCGCTGGGCGCGCTGGTGCTGAGCTTCGCGGTGCTGCTGCTGTTCGTGCTGCCCGCGATCCTGGCCGGGGAGAGCCCGCTGCTGGTGGCGGTGTTCGGCGCGGGCGTGATCATGTTCGCGGTGCTGTACCTGACCCACGGGCTGTCCGCGCGCACGTCCACGGCGGTGCTGGGGACGATGGTCAGCCTGGCGCTGATCGGGGTGCTGAGCGCGCTGTTCGCCGCGGTGTCGTCGCTGACCGGCCTGGACGAGGACACCTCGGCGCTGGTCGGGTCGCTCGGGCACGGCATCGACACCCGGGGCCTGCTGCTGGCGGGCATCGTGATCGGCGCGCTGGGCGTGCTCGACGACGTGACGGTGACCCAGACCAGCGCGGTGTGGGAGCTGCGGGCGGCCAACCCGGCGCTGGGCTGGCGCGCGCTGTACGCGGCGGGCCTGCGCATCGGTCGCGACCACGTGTCCTCGGCGGTGAACACCCTGGTCATGGCCTACGCGGGGGCGGCGCTGCCGGTACTGCTGTACTCGTCGATCTCCGGGGTGGGCCTGGGCACGATCCTGCAATCGCAGTCCATCGCCCAGGAAATAGTGCGGACCCTGGTGGGCAGCATCGGCCTGGTGGCGGCGGTGCCGGTGACCACGGCCGTGGCGGCGCTGGTGGCGGTGCGCGAACCCGCCGTGGGGCCGGACCCGATCAATCCAGGGAAGCCACGAACCGGGTCACGGCCTCCGGCTTGAGCCGCTGGGCCAGGCGACCGGTGGGCGCCACCGAGGCAAGCCGGTAGAGCGGGCGGTCCGGGGCGGGCTCGCCCTTGGCCTCCGCGCGCAACTGGGCGACCAGCAACTGGGAGAACACCAGGCCCGCGCTGTTCTCGCTGCCCGCGAGGATGTCGGCGAGCCTGCGCAGCACCAGGATGCCCAGCTCGCGGCCACCGGTCCCGGCGTAGACGGCCAGCGACACGTTGACCGTGCGCCTGCCCTCCCCCACCAGCAGGCCCACCGTGCGGGTGCCGCGCATGTCGGTGACGACCAGCTCCAGCCGGTCCGCCCCGCGCAGGTCCACCGAGCGCTGCCCGAAGGTCCTGGCGACGACCGAGTCGCCCTCCAGCCACACCGAGCGCCGGGTGGACCCCCAGAACAGGACGCCGAACAGCACGGCGACGACCCCGGCGGCGATCAGCGCGGGCAGCCTGCCCGCGATCAGGCCGACGACACCGCCGACGGCCGCGGCGAACACCACCACCACGGCGGCCGCGGCGCAGCCCCGCCTGCGGGTGGCGCCCTCGACCAGGCTCAGCGGGATGCGCTCGGCCACCTCAGATGCCCCGGCCGCGGTGCTTGTGGCCCGACGCCGGGTCGTCGAGGTCGATCATGCCGGTGAGGAACGGGTTGCTCGCCCGCTCCCGGCCGATGGTGGTGGCCCCGCCGTGGCCGGGCAGCACCACCGTCTCGTCGTCGAGGGCGAGCAGCTTGCGCAGCGACTCGGTCATCCGGGCCATCGAGCCGCCGGGCAGGTCGGTGCGGCCGATCGACCCGGCGAACAGGGTGTCGCCCGCGAACAGCAGGTGGTCGCCGTCGGCGGTGTCGTGGCCGAAGACCACCGACCCCTCGGTGTGCCCGGGGGTGTGGCTGACGCCGAACTTGAGGCCCGCGAGGTCCAGCTCGGCGCCGTCGGTCATCTCCCGCACCTCCTTGGGCTCGCGCAGCTCCAGGCCGCCGAAGAAGGCGGCCGACTCGCGGCTGAGCCCGCGCAGCGGGTCGCTGAGCATGTAGCGGTCGGCCGGGTGAATCCAGGCGGGGATGTCGGTGCCGTCGCACACCGGGGCGACGGAGTACACGTGGTCGAGGTGCCCATGGGTCAGCAGCGCGGCGACCGGGGTCAGCCGGTGCTTGCGCAGCGCCTGGGCCAGCGGCTCCTCGGCGCCCTCGCCCGGGTCGACGATCACGCACTGCTCGCCCTCGCCGGGGGCGATCAGGAAGCAGTTCGCCTGGAACGATCCGGTGGGAAAGCCGACGACCAACACGGGCACGGACCTCCAAGTCGGCGGGATTCTTCGCTGGTTCTCAGCCTATCGGCCGGGGCCACCACACTGTTCTTACCGGGGTCACCCATAGACTGCGCCACTGCTGGAAGCGACAGGTCAGGGAGGGTGGCAGGTGCCGAGCAACGAGCAGCGCCGGAAAGCGGCCAAGAGCAAGCTGGAACGCCAGCTCGCGAACAGGGCCGAGCGAGCGCGCAAGCGCCGCACCGTCGGCCTGATCAGCACCGTCGTCGGCGTGGTCGTCGTGGTGGGCCTGGTCTACTGGCTGGCCAACATCGGCGGTGACACGACCGACACCGCCGCCGAGGAGACCAACGAGCCGTTGCCCGGCACCGTGAACTGCTCCTACCCCGCCTCGGAGGGCCAGCCCGCGAGCAAGCCCGCGCAGGCCCCGGAGACCGCCAACATCACCACCCAGGGCACCGTCGGCGCCACCCTCAAGCTCAACGGCAAGGACGTCGGCCTGACCCTGGACCGCACCAAGGCGCCGTGCACGGTCAACAGCTTCGCGAGCCTGGCCAAGCAGGGCTACTTCAACGACACGGTCTGCCACCGCCTGGTCACCCAGGGCATCCAGGTGCTCCAGTGCGGCGACCCGTCGGGCACCGGCTCCGGCGGCCCCGGCTACACCTTCGACGACGAGGTCGCCCCCGACCTCAAGTACACCCGCGGCACCCTGGCGATGGCGAACGCGGGCCCGAACACCAACGGCAGCCAGTTCTTCCTGGTCTACGGCGACGCGTCCTCGCTGCCGCCGAGCTACACCGTGTTCGGCACCATCGGCGAGCCCGGCCTCGCGGTGATCGACGAGATCGCCAAGGCGGGCATCAACACCCCCGAGGGCCAGGGCGACGGCAAGCCGAAGAACGAGGTCAAGGTCAACGAAGTGGTGATCGCCGGATGAGCAGGCTCCTGATCGGCGCGCTGCTGGCGTGCGCGGCCCTCACCGCGGGCTGCTCGTCGTCCACCTCGGGGTCCGCGGTCGGCTCGGACACCACGACCGCGACGCGGACCTCCACCACCACGGCCACCCCGACCTCGGAGACGACGTCGGCGCCGACCGGGGTCAAGACGTGCGCCTACCGCAAGAAGGGCACGGCGGCACCGGGCAAGGACGTCGGCCTGCCGCCGGAGACCACCGAGGACAACCAGACCAGGGTGGCGTTCAAGACCAGCCAGGGCGACATCGCCGTGGCGCTGGGCACGGCCAAGGCGCCGTGCACCACGCGCAGCTTCGCGTTCCTCGCCGCGCAGCGCTTCTTCGACGGCACCCCATGCCACCGCCTCACCACCAAGGGCATCGAGGTGTTGCAGTGCGGTGACCCGACCGGCACCGGCACGGGCGGCCCCGGCTACGCGATCCCGGACGAGAACCCGACCGACCTGCCGCAGGGCTCGGGCGCCGGTTCGGTCGTCTACCCGCGCGGCACGGTCGCCATGGCCAACGCGGGCCCGGGCACCGGCGGCAGCCAGTTCTTCCTGGTCTACGGCGATTCCACGCTCTCCCCGGACTACGCGGTCATCGGCACCCTGGACGAGGCGAGCCTCGCCGTGGTCGACAAGGTGGCGCAGGGCGGTTCGGACCCGGACGGCGACGGCAAGCCGAAGACCCCGATCGACATCCAGTCCGCCGAGGCCACCTGAGCACCCGGTGACCTACCGCGAACGACGCCCACCCGGCCTGCCCGGGCTGGGCGTCGTCTGCGTCTGGTCCCGTTCCGGCGGCGCCACCGCCGTCCGCGTCCTGCCCGACGCCTGCGCCGACGTCATCTGGCACCGCGAGTCCGGCGCGCTGTGGGTCGCCGGGCCCGACACCGCCGCCCAGCTCAGCGCCCCGGTCGCGGGCACCATCGTCGGCATCCGCTTCCCCAGCGCGGCCCGGCCGCTCGGTGTCCCCGCCGCGGACCTGCGCGACGCCCGCGTGGCGCTGGCCGACCTGTGGTCGACCCGCCGCGCCGCCGACCTCGCCGACCGCCTGGCCGAGGCGCCGGACACCGCCGCCGCGCAGCGCGTCCTGGTCTCGGCGCTGGCCACCGAACCCGATCCGCTGGCCGTCGCGTTGCGTTCCCTGGCCGCGCGCACCGGCAGCGTGACCGAGATGGCCGACCGGCTCGGCTACAGCCCCCGCCAGCTCCGCAGGCACGCCCACACCGCCTTCGGCTACGGCCCCAAGGTCCTGCACCGCGTGCTCCGCTTCACCCGGGCCGTCTCCCTGGCCCGCGCGGGAACCCCGTTCGCCGACATCGCCCAGGCGGGCGGGTTCACCGACCAGGCCCACCTGTCCAACGAGGTCCGGGACCTCTCGGGCACCACGCTGAGCGACCTGGTCGGCTGAACCGTCCTCAGTAGACTTCCGGGTCCCAGCGGCCGAAGTCGCGCAGCAGCACCAGGTTCTCCACCGTCACCACCCCCGCCCACTCGAACTCGGTCACCGGGGCCCACGCGGGCCACCGGACCCGCCACCCACCGTCCTCGCCCTGGGCGTCGACCACGGAGTCCAGGCTGGACTCGAATTCCTCGTCGGTGAACCACGCCCGCGCCAGGCTCGACGGTGTGGGCGCGTAGTCGTGCGGGTCCTGGAGTTCCCCGTCGGCGTACCCGGGCGGGGTCACCCCGCCGGTGCCCAGGCGCACGTACCCGGCCGCGCGCACCAGGGCGCCGATCCGCTCGGCCGCCGCGGCGGCGCGGTCGCGGTCGGGGGCCTGGTCCAGGAACCGGACGACACCCATGGCCTCGTACGGGTGCGTCTCGGTGATCGCGTCGACGCCCGCCCAGCAGAACTCCGCCGCCCGGTCGACCCACGGGTGCACCACCCCGGCCCGCCACAGCGCCGCCACCAGGTTCGCCGTCGTGAGCAGTTCGCCCTCATACCCGTCCGCGATCTGCCACCACGGCGCCCGGGGGAACTCCGCCGCGTTGGGGTGCACGAATGGCAGCCCGCCGTCGTCGGCCGTCACCGACTCCAGGTACTCGACCACCCCGTCCGGCGCGGCACCCGCCTCGAACAGCACGTGCAGCGCCGACAACGTGGTGATCGGCTGGCTGCCCGGCCCCCGTCCGTCCGGTTCCAACGCGTTGCCGTAACCGCCGTCGGCGTTGCGGTAGGCGGCCAGCGCCGCCAGCACGGCGGCGGCCGAACCGGACCGGAACAGGTACTCGAACCGCCGCCGCTCCAGCAGCCGCGCCGTGCGGTACACGAACGTCCCGGCGCGACCCGCGGCCTCAGCACTCAGCATCTTCACGCGACCGAACCTAACCGCCGCGCGCGGACCCCGTCTTGGCGAAAACGGTCAGGACGCCGAGGTCACCCGGTACACGTCGTACACGCCCTCCACGCTGCGCACGACCTTGAGCACGTGCCCGAGGTGCTTGGGGTCGCCCATCTCGAAGGAGAAGCGGCTCACCGCCACCCGGTCGCGCGAGGTGGTCACCGACGCGGACAGGATGTTGACCTTCTCGTCGGCCAGCACCTTGGTCACGTCCGAGAGCAGCCGGTGCCGGTCGAGGGCCTCCACCTGGATGGCGACCAGGAACACCGACGACTCCGACGGCGCCCACTCCACCTCCAGCAGCCGCTCCGGGGTGCCCAGCAGGTCGTCGGCGTTGGTGCAGTCGGTGCGGTGCACGCTGACCCCGCCGCCCCTGGTCACGAACCCCAGGATGTCGTCGCCGGGGACCGGGGTGCAGCAGCGGGCCAGCTTGACCCACACGTCCGAGGCGTCCTTGACGATCACGCCCGCGTCGCCGGAGGCCCGGCGGCGGGTGATGGTGGACGGCGTGGACCGCTCGGCCAGCTCCTCCTCGGCGTGGTCGACGCCGCCGAGCAGGGCCACCAGCCGCTGCACCACGTGCCGGGCGGAGGTGTGCCCCTCACCCACCGCCGCGTACAGCGAGCTGACCTCCGGGTAGCGCAGCTCGCGGGCCAGCGCGGTCACCGAGTCCGCCGACACCAGCCGCTGCATGGGCAGGCCGACCCGGCGCACCTCCTTGGTGATCGCGTCCTTGCCCGCCTCGATCGCCTCTTCCTTGCGCTCCTTGGCGAACCACTGCTTGATCTTGGCCCGGGCGCGCGGCGAGGCGGCGAAGGCCAACCAGTCGCGGCTGGGCCCGGCGCCCTCGGCCTTCGAGGTGAAGATCTCGACGACCTCACCGTTCTCCAGCTTGCGCTCCAGGGCCACCAGGCGGCCGTTGACCCTGGCGCCGATGCAGCGGTGCCCGACCTCGGTGTGCACCGCGTAGGCGAAGTCCACCGGCGTCGACCCGGCGGGCAGCGTCTCCACGTCGCCCTTCGGGGTGAACACGAAGATCTCGCGGGTGGCCAGGTCGTAGCGCAGCGACTCCAGGAACTCGCCGGGGTCCGCGGCCTCCCGCTGCCAGTCCAGGAGCTGGCGCATCCAGGCCATCTCGTCGACCTCGACCCCGGCGTGCGAACCCTTGGTCTCCTTGTACCGCCAGTGCGCGGCGATGCCGTACTCGGCGGTGCGGTGCATCTCGTGCGTGCGGATCTGCACCTCCAGCGGCTTGCCGTCCGGGCCGATCACCGTGGTGTGCAGCGACTGGTAGACGCCGAAGCGGGGCTGGGCGATGTAGTCCTTGAACCGGCCGGGCATCGGCTGCCACAGCGCGTGCACCACGCCCATCGCGGCGTAGCAGTCGCGCACGTCGTCGACCAGGATGCGCACCCCGACCAGGTCGTGGATGTCGTCGAAGTCGCGACCGCGGACGATCATCTTCTGGTGGATCGAGTAGTAGTGCTTGGGCCTGCCCTCGACCCGCGCGTCGATCCGCGAGACTTCCAGGTTGGTGCCCAGCTCGCCGACGACCTTCTGCAGGTAGGTGTCGCGCGAAGGCGCCCGGTTGGCCACCAGCCGCACGATCTCGTCGTACTTCTTCGGCTGGAGGATGGCGAACGCCAGGTCCTCCAGCTCCCACTTCACCGTGGCCATGCCCAGCCGGTGCGCCAGCGGGGCCAGCACCTCCAGCGTCTCGCGGGCCTTCTTGGCCTGCTTCTCCGGCGGCAGGAAGCGCATGGTGCGCATGTTGTGCAGCCGGTCGGCGAGCTTGATCACCAGCACCCGGGGGTCGCGGGCCATCGCGATGACCATCTTGCGGATGGTCTCGGCCTCCGCCGCGGTGCCCAACTGCACCTTGTCCAGCTTGGTGACCCCGTCGACCAGGTGCGCGACCTCGTCGCCGAAGTCGCCGGTGAGGCCCTCGATGGAGTACTCGGTGTCCTCGACGGTGTCGTGCAGCAGCGCCGCGACGAGCGTCGTGGTGTCCATGCCCAGCTCGGCGAGGATCGTGGCGACCGCGAGCGGGTGGGTGATGTAGGGGTCGCCGGACTTGCGCCGCTGGGCGCGGTGCATCTCCTCGGCGATGTCGTAGGCGCGCTGCAACAGCGCGAGGTCGGCCTTGGGGTGCAGTTCGCGGTGCACGGCGGCCAGCGGTTCGAGGACCTGCTTGACCACGGTCGGCCGCTGGGCGGTGATCCGCCTGGCCAGTCTGGCCCGGACGCGCCGGGTGGCCGAGGGCTGCCTGCCCGCCGGGGTGGACGCCGCCTCGGCACCCACCTGCCCGGCGAGACCTGTCTCCACGTCGTGGGTCAAACCGGCTCCCGGCCACTCTCGGGTGTCCGGGTCACGGGTGTGGCCCGGGTACCGAGAATAACTCCGCCGGGGCCCGGTTCGCGGCATCGGGGGGATGAACTGCCCACATGGGACGACGAGCTGCCCGCCGGGGGCAGGCGCGTCCCCGGCCGACGACCGCCCGGCGACGGGTGGCCGGTTCCGGCGATTGTGCCCGTCCGGGAGCGGAACCGGGACGGTGGGGAGGCGGTCCTGCTCAGACCGTGAGCAAGGCGGTGACCGGGGCGCCCCCGGGCAGCCGGGACCGGCCGTTCAGACCGGCCAGCTCGATGACCACCGCGACGGCGTCGGTGTGCGCGCCCGCGCGGGCCACCAGCCCGGCCGTGGCCTCGACCGTGCCGCCGGTGGCGAGCACGTCGTCGACGACGACCACCCGGGCACCGGGGGCCAGCGTGTCCGCGGGCAGTTCCAGGGTGGCCGTGCCGTACTCCAGCGCGTAGGTGACCCGGTCGGCGACCGCGGGCAGCTTGCCCGGCTTGCGCACCGCCACCAGCCCCAGGCCCGCGGTCACGGCCATGGCCGCGCCGAAGAGGAACCCGCGCGCCTCGATGGCCACGACGGTGTCGATCCCCGGGGGCAGCGCGGCCACCAGGGCGTCGGTCACCGCGCGGAACGCGTCGGCGTCGGCCAGCACCGGGCTCAGGTCGCGGAACAGGACGCCCGGCTCCGGGAAGTCGGGGACCTCCCGGACGAGGCCGAGCGCCCTGTCCAGACTCGCGTTCGCCACCGTCAGCGGCGCTTCTTGCCCGTGGGCCGGGCGGCGGCGGTGCGGCGGGCGTCGGACGCCTTCGGGATGCGGCCGGGCACCCCACCCGCGTACGCCTTCTCCCTGCGCGCCTCGACGCCCTCGTCCTCCGGCGCGTCCTCGCCCTCGGCACCGGCCTCGGCGCGCTTGGCCAGGCCCGCCCGGCGCTGCTCGACCTTGCGGGCCTGCTGCTTGAACTTCGGCTCGGTCATCTTCAGGTCCACCAGGATCGGGGTGGCCAGGAAGATCGAGGACAGCACACCGGCCAGCATGCCGGTCAACTGCACCAGCGCCAGGTCCTCCAGGGTGCCCACACCGAGCAGCCCGACCCCGACGATCAGCAGGCCGACCACCGGCAGCAGCGCGATCAGCGAGGTGTTGATCGAGCGCATCAGGGTCTGGTTGAGCGCGAGGTTGGCGGCCTCGGGGTAGCTGCGCCTGGTCAGGCCGAGCAGGCCCCGGGTGTTCTCCTTGACCTTGTCGAACACCACGACGGTGTCGTACAGGGAGAACCCGAGGATCGTCAGCAGACCGATGACGGTCGCCGGGGTGACCTCGAAGCCGATGATCGAGTAGACGCCCGCGGTGATCACGATGTCGTGCACCAGCGCGGCCAACGCGGCCACAGCCATCCACTTCTCGAAGTACAGCGCCAGGAAGATCGTCACCAGCACCAGGAAGACGCCGAGGGCGATCAGCGCCTGCCGCGAGATCTCCCCGCCCCAGGTGCCCGAGACCGCCGAGTCGCTGACCTGGCCGATCCCGGTCCCGCCGTCGGCGGACATCGGCTTGAGGTCGTTGGCCAGCCCGGCCTTGACCCGCGCCACCTCGTCGTTGCTCAGCGTGTCGGACCGGAGCTGGATGCTGGCGTTGGCCCCGGTGCCGACCACCTGGACCGAGGCGGCCTCCTTGTTGACCGCCTTGGTGAAGGAGTCCTCCACCTGCTCGACCGTGATGGTCTGGCTGGACTCGTTCTGCGCGGGCAGCGACACGCGGGTGCCGCCCTCGAAGTCGATGCCCAGGTTGAAGCCGCGGAAGACCATCGAGGCGACGCAGATCAGCATCAGCGCGCCGAAGAGCAGGTACCAGCGCCTGCGGGTGCCGACGATGTCGAACACGCCGTTGCCGACGTGCATCCGCTCGAAGATGCTCGGCTGCTTGCGCCCGGGGGCCTTCGCCGAGCCGGTGCCAGTGGGAGTCGACACGTCACACTTCCTTCGCGGCGGCGGGGCCCGCGGTCCGCGCTGCCCGCGCGGAGGCGGCGGTCCGCTGGACCGAGCCGAGGCCGGAGAGCTTCGAGTTGGACAGGGTCTTGGACTTCGAGGCGAGCACGACCAGCGGGTGCGTCACCAGGAATACGACCACCAGGTCCAGCACGGTGGACATGCCCAGGGTGAACGCGAAGCCCTTCACCTGGCCGACGGCGAGCACGTAGAGCACCGCGGAGGCCAGGAAGCTGATCGCGTCGGCGGAGAGGATGGTGCGCCGGGAGCGAATCCAGGCGCGCGGCACCGCGGAGCGGAACGTGCGGCCCTCGCGGACCTCGTCCTTCAACCGCTCGAAGAAGATGACGAAGGAGTCCGCGGTGATGCCGATGGCGATGATGAACCCGGCGATGCCCGCGAGGTCGAGGGTGAACCCGATCCACCGCCCGAGCAGCACCAGCACCGCGTAGACCACGCCCGCGGACAGCACCAGCGACAGGATCGTCAGCACGCCGAGCAGTCGGTAGTAGAGCAGGCAGTAGATGAACACCAGGGCCAGGCCGATGCCACCGGCGATCAGGCCCGCCTCCAGGGAGGCCAGGCCCAGCGTCGCGGACACCGTCTCGGCCTCGGAGGGGTCGAACGACAGCGGCAGCGAGCCGTACTTGAGCACGTTGGCGAGCCGGCTGGCCTCGGACTGGGTGAACCCGCCCTGCCCGCCGGTGATGGTTGTGTCGCCCGCGATGGCGCCCTGGATGGTCGGGGCGGACACGACCTGCGTGTCGAGCACGAACGCGGCGCGCTGCTGGATGTGCGAGGCGGTGTACTTCGCCCAGGTGTCCGAGCCGCCGGACTTGAAGCTCACCGTCACCAGGTAGCCCGCGCCCTGCGGGTCCAGGCCAGCCGAGGCGTTGCTGATCTCGGTGCCCTCCAGGAACGACGGGCCGAGGATGAACTTCTCCGCGCCGTCCTGGTCGCAGGCGACCAGCGGAAGCTTCGGGTCGTCGTTGCCGACCAGCGGGTCGAGCTGGCCGGGGGAGCAGTCGATCACGCCCAGCACGGCGGCCTGGAGGTTCTGGTCGGCCGGGACGGTGGCGCCGTTCGCGTCGGTGCTCTCACCGAGGCGCGGGTCCTGCCTGCACTTCTTGCCCTCGGTGATCAGGTTCCCCTCCTCCTCGTCGGAGAGGGGGGTGGTGGGGTCGGACTTCTTGGCCACCAACTGGACGTAGGCCTTGCAGGTCTCCGGGGCGGCGGCGACCCGAGGGTCCTCGGCGGGCGCGGGGGCCGGGGCCGACGGCGGCGTGGTCGGCTGCTCCTGGGCCAGGCGGGGCGCCGGGCGGCCCTGCGGGGCGGCCGGGGTGGAGGCCTGGCCGGCGGCGGGGGCGCCGGAAGTCGGCGCGGCGCCACTGGTCGGCGCGGCGCCACCGGTGGTCGGCGGGGTGACCTGCGGCTGCTGCTGGGTGGGCTGGCTCGCCGCGGCGTTGAGGACCGGGCGGAACCGGAGCTGCGCGGTCTGCCCGAGGTCCCTGGCGCGGTCGCCGTTCGCACCGGGGACGGTGATCACCAGGGTGTCGCCGTCGAGGACGACCTCGGCGCCGCTGACACCGGTGCTGTTGACCCGGGTCTCGATCAGCTCGCGGGACAGGTCGAGCGATTCCTTCGACGGCGGCGCACCGCTCTCCGTCCGGGCGGTGAGGCTGACCCGGGTCCCCCCCTGCAGGTCGATGCCCAGCTTGGGCTTCGCCTGGTGGTCGCCGGTCGCGAAGACCAAGGCGTAGAGGACGGCGACGATTGCTACGAAGAGCGCCAGATAGCGCCCTGGGCGGATCTGCCCAACCGGTGGTGCCACGGTCGGTCCGTCTCCTCGGCTCGCTCGTGTGCGCACGCCCGGGGGCCTGCGCGCCGCGATGGTGTGGTCAGAACGCTGCGCCCACACCCTGATGACACATGTGGGTGAGGGCGCAGCGTACCTGGTGCGAAGTTAACCCAGTGTTGCACGGGTCACGGTGGCCCCGGAGCCGGGGCGCACGGTGAACCGGTGCCTACTTCTTGCCGTGGTCCAGCGGCGGGGCGACCTCGGTGCGCACGTCGTCGTCCTCGTCGCGGATGGCCTCGTGGTCACCGGCAGTCAGGTCGTCATCCTCGTCGAGCACATCCGGGCCGACCTTCTCGCGCACGGCCTGGCGCAGCCAGGTGGTCTCGTAGCCCGGGGCGATCTCGATGCCGATGGTGGCGTCGTCGGAGACGTCGGAGACGGTGCCGTAGAGGCCGGAGGTGGTCATCACCCGGTCGCCGACCGCGAGGGAGTTCTGCAGGCTCTGCTGCTCAGCCGCCATCTTCTTCTGCTTGCGGGAGCCGAGGATGAGCGGGATGGCCAGCACGGCGACGAGGAGCAGGGGCAGGAGCGCTGAGTTCATTTCTCTCCGTTCGGGAACCGTTCCCGATGCGGGAAAAGTCCGATTGTTCGGGTTGTGCACCCGAGTCTGCCAGGTCACGGCGCCCCGGTGGCCACCGTCTGTCAGCAGTGCGTGTCAGCAGTGCGCGAGGGTCACTCGTCGAACAGGGTAGGCGCAGTCCAGCCCGGCGCGTCCGCTGGGGCGGTGAGCCCCAGGTGGGACCACGCGAGCGCGGTGGCCACCCGACCGCGCGGCGTGCGCGCCAGCATCCCGGCGCGCACGAGGTACGGCTCGCACACCTCCTCCACCGTGGTCGGCTCCTCGCCGACCGCCACCGCCAACGTGGCGACCCCGACCGGTCCGCCGCCGAAGGAGCGGACCAGCGCGCTCAGCACGGCCCGGTCGAGGCGGTCGAGGCCCAGGTCGTCGACGTCGTAGACGGCCAGCGCGGCCTGGGCGACGGCCAGGTCGACCCGGCCGTCGGCGCGGACCTCGGCGTAGTCGCGGACCCGGCGCAGCAGCCGGTTGGCGATGCGCGGGGTGCCCCGCGACCGGCTCGCGATCTCGGCGGCGCCGTCGTCGCGCAGCTCGATGCCCAGGATGCGCGCGGAGCGGCGCAGCACCTGCTCCAGCTCCTCGGGCGTGTAGAACTCCATGTGCGCGGTGAAGCCGAAGCGGTCGCGCAGCGGCCCGGTCAGCGTCCCGGACCGGGTGGTGGCCCCGACCAGGGTGAACGGGGCGATCTCCAGCGGGATGCTGGTGGCGCCGGGGCCCTTGCCGACGACCACGTCGACCCGGAAGTCCTCCATCGCCAGGTACAGCATCTCCTCGGCCGGGCGGGCGATGCGGTGGATCTCGTCGATGAACATGACCTCGCCCTCGGCGAGGTTGGACAGCATCGCGGCCAGGTCGCCCGCGCGCTCCAGGGCCGGGCCGGAGGTGATCCGGATCGGCCTGCCCAGCTCGGCGGCGATGATCATGGCGAGACTGGTCTTGCCCAGGCCGGGCGGCCCGGACAGCAGCACGTGGTCGGGCGGGGCGCCGCGCCGGGTCGCCCCCTGGAGCACCAGTTGCAGCTGCTCGCGGACCCGGGGCTGACCGACGAACTCGTGCAGGTCGCGCGGGCGCAGGGTCGACTCGTCGTCGCGCTCGGCGGGCTCGGCCAGCGGGGAGAGCTGGGTCTCCGCCCACTCCCCCGCCAGGTCGTCGCTCATGTCCTCCACCATGCCACCACCCGTGCCACCGCCCGTGCCACTGTCCGTGCCGCCGCCCATGCCGCTGTTCACCATCAGCGCTTGCGGCCGAGGGTGGCCAGGGCCTTACGCAGCACCGCGGGGGTGGCGTCACCGGCGTTCTCCGGCGCCGCCAGCACCCCGTCGACGGCCTGCTCGGCCTGCTTGACCGGGAACCCGAGGCCGGTGAGCGCCTCCACGACCGAGCCGCGGACCTGCCCGGCGGCGGGCGCGGCGGGCGCCTCCGCCGACCCGGCCAGGGCGTCGACCTTGTCCCGCAGCTCGATGATCAGCCGCTCGGCGCCCTTGCGGCCGATGCCGGGGACCTGGGTGAGGGTGGTGATGTTGCCGTCGGCGATGGCGTGCCGCAACTGCGCGGGCTCCAGCACCGCCAGCGTGGCCAGGGCCAGCCGGGGGCCGATGCCGGAGACGGTCTGCAACAGCCAGAACAGGTCGCGGGCGGCGGTGTCGGCGAACCCGAACAGGGTCAGCGAGTCCTCCCGGACCACCAGCGCCGTGGACAGCGCCGCCTCGTCGCCGCGGCGCAGGGTGGCCAGCGTGTGCGGGGTGGCCTGCACGGCCAGCCCGACGCCGCCGACCTCGACCACGGCGTGGTCGAGCCCGATGGACGCCACCGTCCCGCGCACCGATGAGATCACTTCGCCACCGTCCCGCTCCCGCTCCTGGCCTGTGCCGCTGCCGCGGCCAGCCTCGCACGGTGGGCCTTGGCGAACTCCGCCGCCCTCGCCTCCGCCTCGGCCATCCGGTTGCGCACCGGGGCCCGCCACAGGTGGCAGATCGCCAGCGCCAGCGCGTCCGCGGCGTCGGCGGGCTTGGGCGCCTCGGTGAGCCGCAGCAGCTTGGTGACCATCATCGTCACCTGCGCCTTGTCCGCCCGCCCGGACCCGGTCACCGCGGCCTTGACCTCGCTGGGGGTGTGGAACATGACCGGCAGCCCGCGCCGGGCGGCGGCCAGCGCCACCACGCCCGCGGCCTGGGCGGTGCCCATGGCGGTGCGCACGTTGTGCTGGCTGAACACCCGCTCGATCGCCACCACCCCGGGCCGGTGCCGGTCGAGCCAGGCCTCCACCCCGTCGGCCACCTTCAGCAGCCGCACGGCGAGGTCGTCGTCGACGGGGGTGCGGATCACGTCGACCGCCACGGCGGTCACGGCGCGGCCGGTCCCGCCGTCCACCACGGCGATCCCGAGCCTGGTCAGACCGGGGTCGACACCCAGGACACGCACGGTCGGCCGCTCTCCCTCACACCGGTGAACACTCGTTCGAGAGCTTAAGGGGTCACCGGGCCCGCTCCGGGGCGGACACGCGGGGAACGGTCACCGGGGGCTCGATCAGCTCCGGTCGCAGCGGTCGGGCGGGCAGCAGCCACGGCTCGTGCTCGGCGCCGCCGGGGTTGGCGCTCCAGCGGCGGCCGATCCGGTCCAGGCGCACCGGGTGGATGGTGAGCGCGCCGCCCGCGTCGATGCGCAGCCGCAGGAAGCCCTTGTGGGTCTCGATGCTCTGCCCGGCCATGACCTCGTTGAGGTTGATCCCGAACCGGCTCACGACCATCAGGTACAGCGCCACCAGTTCCGCGTCGAGCAGCCCGATGACCACCGGCGTGCCCACCAGGACGATCACCAGCGTGGCCCAGTCCTCGACCGGCCCGTCCGGCAGGACCCGGGTGTAGAGCCAGATGACGACGAAGGCCCACGCGGTGCTCAACCCGATGTGCGCGAGGGCGTGCAGGACGCCCGCGACCGTGGCGGTGTGCCCGCCGTGCGAGCGCTCGATCTTGGCGAACGCGGTGCCGCCGAGCAGCAGCACCACGGCGACGATCAGCGCGGGCGTCCAGCTCGCGACCAGCCCGAAGAACCCCTTCTGCCGCTGCGTGCCCAGCGTCTCCACCAGCCCGTAGAGGACGGCGAGCGTCATGGCGGTCTGGAGGGCGCCGGTCAGGCCCCAGAAGCCGGGGTTGCGCCACGGCAGCCGGAAGATCCCCGCGGCGAACCGCTCGGAGGTCAGCCGCCTGGGGTAGCGGGTGGCGAGGCTGAAGTCGACCGGCGCGGCCTTCTCCCGGACCCGCGATTGCGGCGGGGGCAGTCGCAGGTGCGCGGGCAGGGCGTGGGTGGCGGTCAGGTAGGCGCCGCCGTGGCCCGCGGTGATCCGCTGCCGGTCGCCGCCGTCCTCGGCGTAGCGGGCGTAGTGGTGCTTGTCGCCGGAGAGCATCACCCGGATCTCGGCGCCGTGCGGGCGGACGACCTCCCGGTCGAAGAACTCCACGGTGTCGTAGCCGCCGGGTTCGCGCCCGGAGCCCGCGTCCACCCACACCGGGGTGGGCGTGCAGAGGATCACCCCGTCGCCCGGGCGCAGGCCCTCGGCGGCCGCGCGGAAGTACTCCAACTGAGGGCTGTCGACGTAGTCGTCGAACTGGGTGTCGATGGCGAACAGCCACCACCGCCGCGGCAGCTCCACGGCGAAGTACGAGCGGCGCTGCGCGGTCTGCCAACCGCCGATGGCCCGCTGCTGGGCGAAGACCCGCAGGAAAGAGGTCAAGCCGTCGTACCAGTCGTGGTTGCCGGGCAGGGCGAACAGCGTGGGCGCCTCGCCGCGCGCCACCGGCAGCGCCGCCTTGTAGACGCCCTTGGTGCGGTCCTCGTAGGCGCGGGTGGACGCCGAGGGGTACACCTCGTCGCCACCCATGACCAGCAGCCGCCCGCGCGGCAGCGGGCCGACGCCGGGTAGGTCGAGGGATTCCGCCGCGAGCAGGGAGGCCACCGAGAAGGTCGCGTCGAACCCGTCGCCGAGGTCGGCGACGAAGTCGAACCAGAACTCGCCCGCCTCGTCGGTCCCCTGAGAGAAGCGGTGGACCTCCGAGGGCAGCGAACCCTGGAGTTCGCGCTTGTCGGCGTAGGAGCCGAAGATCGACGCGATCAGCGACTGCACGCCGGTGCTGATCAGCACCTTCGGCGCCAGCCAGCGCACCGCGGGCTGCGGGCAGAACCCCAGTTGGTCCTCGGACATGTCGCGCGGGCGCGGTGGTCGGTCGGGCGCGGTCACAGCGGTGGGACCTCCAGGGGGAACGGGCCGCCCGAGCCTAGCGAGGCACCCCGACCGGCCGGGAGGGCCGTTCCGGCATGATCGCCCGCGTGACACCGGAAGAGATCACCGCCGCGCTCGGCCTCGAACCGCTGCCGGTGGAGGGCGGTCGCTGGAGCCAGTCCTGGCGCGACGAGGCGTTCTCGGCGATCCACTACCTGCTCGTCGCCCCGGAGTTCTCCGCCTGGCACCGGTTGGACCACCCGGAGCTGTACGCCTTCCACGCCGGTTCCCCGCTGACCGTGCACCTGCTCGGCCCCGGCGGTCCGCGCTCGACCGTGCTGGGCCCGGACGTCGTGGCCGGTCAGCGCCCGCAGCTTGTGGTCCCGGCCGGGGTGTGGCAGGCCTCGGAGACGCCGGACTGGTCACTGGTCGGCACGGTCGTCGTGCCGCCCTACACCGACGACACCGTGCACTTCCCCGAGCGCGCGGCCCTGGTCGCGCAGTTCCCGGAGCACCGCGAGCTGATCACCCGGCTGACCCGCTAGGGGCCGTCGATCCCCGGGCGCCAGCTCTCCGGCTGACCGGAGTCGGTGAGGACCGGCTGCCAGTCGGCGAAGCCCGCCGGGGCGCGGCGGCTCCACGGGAAGTGGCCCTCCGGGGTGGCGACGATCAACTGGAGCGCCGGGAACTGCCCGGACGGGTAGAGCAGCATCGCGCTGCCGAGGTACTCGGGGTAGAACGCCTGGTGGACCCGCTCGACCACCAGCGGTGTGCCGTCGAAGAAGTCCAGGTAGGGCAGGCCGGGGAAGAACCGCTCCCCGGCGGCGGCGCGGCGGACGTAGAGGTCGATCAGCGGGCGGGCCATGTCCTTCGGCAGGCCGACCACCACCGCCTCGGGGGCGCCGAAGCAGCGCCAGGCACCGACGGAGAAGGCGTAGGGGGCGCCGAACTCGTCGCCGTCGACCTCGACCACCGCGTGCCCGTCGGACTCGCAGGTGGCCAGCAGCCACTCGCGCAGCGCCGCCTCCTCCTCGGAGATGTGGTCCAGCGACATCGGGGACTCCTCTGGGGACCGGGCGGGGACTCGGTGGAGACGACGGAGGCCCGAGCGCAGTGCGCCCGGGCCTCCATGAGACCAGAAATCAGTCGACCTCTGCCACGACTCAGTCCACCTCGGCCATGACCTCGTCGGAGACGTCGAAGTTCGAGTAGACGTTCTGGACGTCGTCGCAGTCTTCGAGGGCGTCGATCAGCTTGAAGATCTTGCGCGCCCCGTCCACCTCCAGGGCGACGGTGAGGGACGGGACGAAGCTGGCGTCGGCGGACTCGTAGTCGTAGCCCGCCTCCTGCACCGCGGTGCGCACCGCGACCATGTCGGTGGCCTCGGAGACGATCTCGTAGGTGTCGCCGAGGTCGTTGACCTCCTCGGCGCCCGCGTCCAGGACGGCCATCAGCACGTCGTCCTCGGACAGGTCGTTCTTCGGGATGACCACGACGCCCTTGCGGTTGAACATGTACGACACCGAGCCGGGGTCGGCCATCGAACCGCCGTTGCGGGTCATCGCGGTGCGGACCTCGCTCGCGGCCCGGTTGCGGTTGTCGGTCAGGCACTCGATGAGCACCGCGACGCCGTTGGCCCCGTAGCCCTCGTACATGATCGTCTGCCAGTCGGCGCCGCCTGCCTCCTCGCCGCCGCCGCGCTTGCGGGCGCGCTCGATGTTGTCGAGCGGGACGGAGTTCTTCTTCGCCTTCTGGATGGCGTCGAACAGCGTCGGGTTGCCCTCCGGGTCACCGCCGCCGGTCCGCGCCGCGACCTCGATGTTCTTGATCAGCTTCGCGAAGAGCTTGCCACGCTTGGCGTCGAGGGCGGCCTTCTTGTGCTTGGTTGTCGCCCACTTGGAGTGGCCGCTCATCTCTCCTCCGTCTGTAACTCAGGCGTGTCTGCTTCAGGCCCGGCCGCGGACGACGTCCACGAACAGGCGGTGCACCCGGGTGTCGCCGGTCAGCTCCGGGTGGAACGCGGTCGCCAGCACGGGTCCCTGTCGAACGGCCACGATCCTACCGGCGGCGGCACCCGCCGCCGGGGTGTCCGGCACGGTCGCGAGCACGTCGACGCCGGTCGACACCGCCTCGACCCAGGGGGCGCGGATGAACACAGCATGGATCTTCCCGGCCGCGCTGTCGAGTCCGGCGAGGTCGAGGTCGGCCTCGAACGAGTCCACCTGCCTGCCGAAGGCGTTGCGGCGGACGGTCATGTCGATCCCGCCGAGTTGCTGCTGGTCGGGTCGGCCGTCGAGGACCTTCTCGGCGAGCAGGATCATCCCGGCGCAGGACCCGTAGGCGGGCATCCCGTCGGCCAGCCGGGCGCGCAGCGGCTCCAGCAGCTCGAAGGTCTGCAACAGCCGGGAGATGGTGGTCGACTCCCCGCCGGGGATGACCAGCCCGTCGACGTCGGCGAGTTCCGCGACCCGCCGCACCGCCAGCGTGCGCGCGCCACCGGATTCCAGCGCGGCGGTGTGCTCGCGCACGTCGCCCTGCAGCGCCAGCACCCCGATCAGCGGTCGACCGTCCGACACCCTCGTCCATCCTCCTGCCGCCCCGGCCACCCCGGCCGGTCCACCAGCCTAGTCAGGACACCCCGACCACCCGCAGCAGGGCGGCCGTGCCCGTCCCCGCCACCACCGCGACGAGGAACGGCACCTTCCGCCACGCCAGCACCCCGCCGACGACCACCCCCGCGGGCAGCGCCCACCCGGCGAAGGACTGCCCCTTGGCCAGCGCGGCGGTCGAGGCGAGGGCCACCAGCAGCACCAGCGCGGCGGTGGAGAGCAGTTCGCGCACGTGCTCGGGCAGGTCGATCCGCTCGCGCAGCGCGGTCCCGCCGTACCGGAAGGCGAACGTCCCGGCGGCGAGCAGCAGGATCGCCACGACCGTCACGTGGCCGCCGCCTCGCGCCGGGGCACCGCGAACAGCCCGACCAGCGACAGCAGCACCGGCACCCCGGCGGGCAGGAACGGCGTCGTCGCCAACGCCACCACCGCCCCCACCAGCACCGGCCGCAGCTTGCCTTGCCGCTGCGACCCGGTGAGCACCGGCAGCACCAGCGCCAGCAGCAGCACCGGGAACACCACGTCCAACCCCAGGGCGGCCGGGTCGGCGATCAGGTCGCCGACCAGCGCGCCGAGCACGGTCCCCAGGTTCCACCCCGCGAACAGGCCCGCGCCGCACCCCCAGAGCGCGGCGCGGGCCTGCCCGGGATCACGCTGCGCCAGGGCGAACGCCACCGACTCGTCGACCAGCAGGTGACTCCCGACCAGGCGCGCGACCCGCCCGCGCCCCACGAGGTGCCCCACGGCCAACCCGAACGGCAGGTGCCGGGCGTTGAGCACCAGCCCCCCGAGCACAGCGGCCACCGGCCCGCCCCCACCCGCCAGCACCCCGACGGCGAGGAACTGCGACCCACCGGCGAAGACCAGGGCGGACATGGTGATCGGCACCCACAGCGGTTGCCCGGTGGCCACGGCGATGGCCCCGAACGAGGCACCGCTGACCGCCGCGGACCCCGTGATGGTCAGGATTCCCCGCAGGGTCTCCGGATCGAGTGTTCGCCACAACGAACGCATGGCCATTATCATGAACACACACCGATCGTTCGTCAAGGAGAACGATCGGACCGATGTGTCGAACGAGGTTGGAATGCCGGACC
This sequence comes from Actinokineospora spheciospongiae, assembly GCF_000564855.1. Lineage (GTDB taxonomy): Bacteria > Actinomycetota > Actinomycetes > Mycobacteriales > Pseudonocardiaceae > Actinokineospora > Actinokineospora spheciospongiae. The sequence continues at coordinate 4,708 of NZ_AYXG01000263.1, read as the reverse complement.
GGGGCGCACCACGCGAGATCATCGCCCGCTCTTTGCGGCGCGAACGCGAGCGCGTGGGCCTGTCGCTGAGCGAACTCGGCAAGCGCGCGGGCGTCGCCAAGTCGACCCTCTCGCAACTGGAGTCGGGCGCGGGCAACCCGAGCATCGAGACGCTGTGGGCCCTGAGCCTGGCCCTGGACATCCCCTTCAGCAGGCTCGTGGACCCACCCTGCACACCGGTCCAGGTGATCCGGCGCGGGGAGGGGCCCGCCGTCCGATCGGAACAGGCCGAGTACCGGACCGCCCTGCTCTCGGCGAGCCCCCCGCACGCCCGGCGCGACATCTACCTGGTGTCGAGCGAGCCGGGGTCCCGACGGGTGTCCGACCCGCACGCGCCGGGGGTGGTGGAGCACGTGGTGCTGTGCACGGGGCGGGCGCTGGTGGGGCCGGCGGAGGCGCCGGTGGAACTGCTGCCGGGGGACTTCATGAGCTACCCGGGGGACCTGCCGCACGTGTTCGAGGCGCTGGAGACCGGGACCACGGCTTCACTGGTGTCCGAGCACAACTGAGCGGACTCCCCGCGTCGGCGCACGACGTGCCCGCACCGGTGTGCGAGGTCAGCGTTGGCCGATGGCGGGGACGACGTCCGCCTCCACCGAGGAGTAGCCGAGGAGCGTCCCACCGGGGATACCGCTCTCGGTGGTCCCCGCACTCACCCGGCGTTCACCGATGAAGGCACCCGTCACGGGGTCGATGATCATGTCCTGACGGGTCTGGTCGTCGAGAACACCGAGGGCGGTGCCGCGCTTCCCGTCGAGGTTCGCGGCGGCGTCGACCACGTCGAGACCGGGCAGGCGGGTGAGAGCCGCGTAGAGCGCGCCCCGCAGGTCGGCGGGGACCAAGCCGGTGCGGAGCACGTCGGTGGTCAGGGTGAGCACCTGCGAGGTCCCGTGGCCCGTCGCGGACGCATCGGTGAGCAACCGGTCGTAGAGGGCCCGCGGATCGCGGGGGAGGCTCGACAGGAACTCGGTGTCGGGTGTCTGCCACGTTCCGGGCGCCGCACAGGCCGGGCGGTCCCCGGTGGCGTAGAAGTCGCCGCAGGCCGCGCGCAGCGGGCCGGGTCGGCCGCCGCGGGGAAGCGGGTAGTCGATCATCAACCCGGCGGCGCGGGCCTCGTTCTCGTTCCCCGCCACCCACACCTTGCGCGGTGTGGTCGACCGCTCCATCTGCCACTCCTGCGCGGGGTCGCGCGGTATCCACACCTCGATGACCGTCTCGGCCAGGTAGGCGGCGGGCCCCTGCGGGGTCCGCCCGATCTCACGCAGGTCCCACGAATGCGTCGTCACGTGACGGTACGAGCCGTCCGGCACCGGGGCATCCTGTCCCCCGCCGACGGCTGCCCGCTCCAACGCCGCAACCGCCGCGGCGGACGCGGGTCCGGCCGTGGTCGCGGACTGCACGAGCAACATCCCGACAGCCAACCCGACGACCGCCAGCACGGCTGCCGCCGCGGTGAGCACCCTGCTCGCCCGCCACCTCCGCGCTGCCGTACCGCGGCTCGGTCGCGCGGTTGCGGCGCGGGCCGCACGGCCCGCCGCGGCTCGGTCCGGCCGCGCGACCGGAACCCGGTCCGGTTCCGCGATCGCCGCCACCAGCTTCGCGCGGGCGCGGGCCACACCGCCCGCGGTTGGGCGGATGCCGGCGTTGAGCCGGTCCAGTGCGTCGTCGAGCTCCGCCTCGGTCCACGGGGTGGGCATGGTCACGTCGTTTCCTCGACTCGGGCGGCCAGGGCGGGGGCGGTGGCGCGGAGGGTGCGGCGGACCCGGTGCAGGCGCGACCGCACCGTGCCCGCCGGGATGCCCAGGACCTCCGCGACCTCGACCGCCGTCAGCTCAGCCCACGCGGTGAGCAGCAACACCTCGCGGTCCGCCGCGGGCAGGTCCGACAGCGCGGCGGCGAGACCACGCACGTCGGCATCGGCGTCGGCACGGCGAATCGCGGTGTCGTCCGGGTCCTCGGGTGGTTCGAGGGGCTGGTCACCCACGCGGGCGGCCAGCCGCAGCGACCGCGTTTCCTCGCGCCAGTGGGCACGGAGGAGGTTGGTGGCGATCCCGAACAACCACGGGCGCACATCGGCGCGAGCGGGGTCGTAGCCGACCCGGCCCGCCCAGGCCGCGACGAAGGTCTCCGCCACCAGGTCGTCCGCGGCCGCCGGGCCGGCCCGTCTGGTCAGGTAGCGGTGGATGCCATCGGCATGGCTGTCGAACAGGCGCGTGAACACCACTGCGGCGTCGTCGCCGGTCAGGTCTGGCCGCGCATCCCCGACCGCCATGCCCGTGATCGCCTCCACACCCCTGTATTGGCACCCGCGGCGGGATGTGTTCACGGCGGGACGCGATCATGGTCCGGCAGGATGCCCGACGCGGTGCGGTCCGACCTGGGGAGTGCCGAATGCCCGAACGTCCCGGCCCGACCGGGCGCCCCCGAGGCGGGAGGAATCCCGCCTGGTTGCCCCAGATCGCGTTCGGGGTCCTGCTCTTGGCCCTGATCCCGTTCCACGACCCCTTCGGGTGGTCAGGTGCGTCCACCGGCACTTGCACGACCGACCCCGCGACAGGGACGACGGGCTGCGGCGGGACCCTGCCGTCGACTCGCGTCGACTTCGGTCCGGTGGGCGTGGACCCGTTCGACACCGTGGCCGATGGGTTGTTCCAGCAGGTCGCGCACCCGCTCGTGCTCGGCATGGCGTGGTTGGTCGCCATCGCGGTCGGTGTCCTGGCCACCCGGTGGTGGTACCGCCGCGGCGGGCATCCCACCGGGCCGCTCGTGGCGGTTTCGGTCGTCGGCTCGGGCACCCTCGTGCTCGCCAGCGTGATCCGCGGCCTCACCGGGACACTTCCCGACCTGGGCGCCTGGCCGGAACGGTTCGCCCTCGTCGCCTTGGTCGCGGTGGCCGCGTTCGCGGTGGTGCGCTCGTCGGCGCTGTCACGAGGTGCGCTCGGCGGACTGGTGGCCTTGGCGGCGGGGTTGGCGGCGGTGGCTGTCCACAAAACCGGTGGCCTGTGGCTGATCGCGGTCTTGCTCCTCGCGTTGGCGGTCACCGGGGGGAGCAAGGGGCTGAAGGTGGTGATCGCGTCGTTCACGGGTGTGGTGTTGCTGGCGAACGTGAACCACGTGGGCAGGGTGTTCCACCACCTCGGGTGGGATTTCGCCCCTCCGGACAGCGCGTTGTTCAACGGCAAGGACCTGCTCCTGCCCGCGGCGGTCCTGCTGATCGGCGGAGTGGTCTGTCTCATCGCCCCGCGCTCGAACGGTTGACACAGCCCGGTGGCTGCGGGGGAGCTGGTCCGACCGTCGAAATGGCGCTGGGTGGTCGGGCCGGATCGATCCCGGCCCGACCACCCAGCGACCACTCGACTCGCACGAGCCGACCCCGGGGGCAGGCAGCCCCCGACTACCAGCCGCGCTCGGCGAGGCGGTGGGGCTGGGCGATGTCCTCGACGTTGATGCCGACCATGGCCTCGCCGAGGCCGCGGCTGACCTTGGCGATCACGTCGGGGTCGTCGTGGAAGGTGGTGGCCTTGACGATGGCCTCCGCGCGCTGGGCGGGGTTGCCGGACTTGAAGATGCCGGAGCCGACGAAGACGCCCTCGGCGCCGAGCTGCATCATCATCGCCGCGTCGGCGGGGGTGGCGATGCCGCCCGCGGTGAACAGGACGACCGGGAGCTTGCCGGTGCGGGCGATCTCGCGGACCAATTCGAACGGGGCCTGGAGTTCCTTGGCCGCCACGTACAGCTCGTCCTCGGGCAGCGAGGTCAGCCTGCGGATCTCGCCGCGGATCTTGCGCATGTGGGTGGTGGCGTTGGAGACGTCACCGGTGCCCGCCTCGCCCTTGGAGCGGATCATGGCCGCGCCCTCGGTGATGCGGCGCAGGGCCTCACCGAGGTTGGTGGCGCCGCAGACGAAGGGGATGGTGAAAGCCCACTTGTCGATGTGGTTGCTGTAGTCGGCGGGGGTGAGGACCTCGGACTCGTCGATGTAGTCCACACCCAGCGACTGCAGGACCTGGGCCTCGACGAAGTGGCCGATGCGGGCCTTGGCCATGACCGGGATGGACACCGCGGCGACGATGCCGTCGATCATGTCCGGGTCGCTCATCCGGGAGACGCCGCCCTGGGCGCGGATGTCGGCGGGGACCCGCTCGAGCGCCATGACGGCCACCGCGCCCGCGTCCTCGGCGATCTTCGCCTGCTCGGCGTTGACCACGTCCATGATGACGCCGCCCTTGAGCATCTCGGCCATGCCGCGCTTGACGCGGGTGGTGCCGGTCTCGGGAGCGGTCTGCGTTTCGGACACGGGAGGGCCCTTCCAGTTCTCGTCGGGGGAGGCGGCACACCGCCGCTCCCCCGACACTACGTCCGAGGTGGCCCGCTCATCGAGGCCAATCCGCCGCTATTCCACCAGGCCACTTGGGCCGTGTCCGCGAAGCGGGATTCCGCTGGTGGTGCTCGGGTGGATGGGCTTGGCCGCGCATGTGTCCTGCGGAGCCCGGTCTTTGCGTTGGGTGCCCGAGTGGGTGGATGTGCTCAGCTTTCGAGCCCGGGGGTTTGGTGGGGGTGCCCGGCTGGGTGGCTGTGTTTGGCCATGGCTTTGGTTCAAAGCCCGGTCTTTTGATGGGTGTGCCCGGCTGGGTGGATGTGTTTGGCCGGGGCCCCTATGGCGATCATG
>NZ_AYXG01000262.1 GCF_000564855.1 Actinokineospora spheciospongiae | reverse complement strand
CCTGCACGCGTACGGCGTTCCCGTCGACTGGTCGGCGTTCTTCGCCGGGCTCGGTGCGCGGCGGGTCGAGCTGCCCACCTACGCCTTCCAGCACGAGCGGTTCTGGCCGGAGCCGGTCACGCCCGCGGGCGGCGGCTTCACCCCCGTCGGGCACCCGCTGCTCAGCGGGGTCGTCCCGCTGGCCGACGGCGGCCTCCTGCTGACCGCCCGGCTCTCGGCGCGGACCACACCGTGGCTCGCCGACCACGCCGTGCACGGCAAGCTCCTGTTCCCGGGCACCGGCTTCGTCGAACTGGCGCTGCGCGCGGGCGACGAGGTGGGACTGGACCGCGTCGAGGAGTTGACCATCGCCGCGCCGCTGGTGCTGCCGGAACAGGGCGGCGTCGACGTCCAGGTGGCCGTGGCCGCGCCGGACGGGGACGGCCACCGCCGGATCGGGGTCTCCTCCCGACCGGGCGGCGACGACGGCCCCTGGACCCAGCACGCCTCCGGGGTCCTCGGCGCGGGCGGGGCGGGCGCCGTCGAGGCCGTGGCCTGGCCGCCGAACGCGCCATCCCTGCCGCTGGAGGGGTTCTACGACCGGGTGCTCGCGCTGGGCTTCGACTACGGCCCGTCGTTCCAGGGCCTGCGCGCGGCGTGGCAGGGCGCGGACGGAACCCTGTTCGCCGAGGTCGAGCTGCCCGAACCGGCAGCGGGGCGGGCCGCGGAGCACGGCCTGCACCCGGCCCTGCTCGACGCCGCCCTGCACACCCTCGGGCTGACCGCGGGCGGTGCGAGCAGCAGGCTGCCCTTCTCCTGGGAGGGGGTGTCGCTGCGGGCCTCCGGTGCCACGGCGTTGCGGGCCCGGCTGGTGGTGGACGGCGACGTCGTGTCGCTGACCGCCACCGACCCGGCGGACACCCCGGTGCTCAGCGTGGACTCCCTCACCCTGCGGGCCGTCGCCGCCGAGCACCTGGGCGGCGCCGGGGCCGACGCGCTGTACCGGGTGGAGTGGTCGACGCCGGTGCCCGCCGTCCCCGCCGAAGGCGTGCGCCTGGTCCCGCTGGTGGGCGGCACCGACGTGATCTCCTCCGCCCACGCGCTGGCCGCGGCGGCACTGGAGGAGGTGCGCACCTCCGAGGACCGGGTGGTGTTCGTGTCCCGGGGCGTGGTGAGCGGGGCCGACCCGGCCGCCGCCGCCGCGTGGGGCCTCGTCCGGTCCGCCCAGGCCGAGCGGCCGGACCGCTTCCACCTGGTCGACGTCGAGGGCGACGGAGACCCCGTCGTCACCGGCGAACCCGTGGTCGTGGTGCGCGAGGGGCAGGCGTACGCGGCCCGGCTGGCGGCGGCACCCGCAGGCGCCCCGGCCACGTGGGACGCCGACGGCACGGTCCTCATCACCGGAGGCACCGGTGGTCTCGGCGCCCTGGTGGCCCGGCACCTGGCCGCCCGGCACGGCGTGCGGCACCTGCTGCTGCTGAGCAGGCGCGGCCCCAAGGCGGACGGCGTGGCGGAACTGGTGGCGGAGCTGGCCGGACTGGGCGCCAGGGCCTCCGTCGTGGCCTGCGACGTCACCCGGCGCTCCGCCCTGGCCGAGGCCCTGGCCTCGGTCGACACCGACCACCCGGTCACCGCGGTCGTGCACACGGCGGGCGTGCTGGACGACGGCGTGCTGGACACCCAGACACCGCAGCGGCTGGCCGCCGTGCTGCGCCCCAAGGTGGACGCGGCCTGGCACCTGCACGAACTCGTCGGCGAGGTGGAGCACTTCGTGCTGTTCTCCTCGGCGGCGGGGGTGTTCGGCGCGGTCGGCCAGGCCAATTACGCGGCGGGCAACGCCTTCCTCGACGCACTCGCGGCGCACCGGCGCGCCCGGGGGCTGCCCGCCGCCGCGCTCGCCTGGGGGCCGTGGGAGCAGGAGACCGGGATGACCGGTGGGCTGTCCGAGGCCGACCACACCCGGATGCGGCGCTCCGGCCTGCTCCCGCTGTCCGCAGAAGAGGGCCTGGCGCTGTTCGACGCCGCACTGGACAGCGCCGCGAGCGTGCCGGTGCGGCTGGACACCGCCGCGGTGCGGGCCGGGGGAGAGGTCCCCCCGCTGCTGCGGGGCCTCGTCCGAACACCGGTCCGGCGCACCGTCGCCACGGCCACCCCGACCGGCGGGACCACCACGGCCCTGACCGCCGCCCCGGCGACCGACCGACCGCAGTTGGTGCTCGACCTCATCCGCGCCCACGCGGCCGCGGTGCTCGGCCACGGCGACGCCGCCGCCCTGCGACCGGACCGGCGGTTCCAGGACCTCGGCTTCGACTCGCTGATCGCGGTGGAGTTCCGCAACCGGCTGGGCGCCGACCTCGGCCTGCGGCTGCCCGCGGCGCTGCTGTTCGACCACCCCACCCCCGCGGACCTCGTGGAGCACCTGCTGTCCCGCCTCTTCCCCGACGCGCCCACCGGCACGGGCGCCCTGCTGGCGGAACTCGACCGGCTGGAAGTGGCACTGGGCGGGCTCACCCCCGTCGACGAGCACCTGCACCGCCAGATCGCGGGCAGGCTGGACGTCCTCCGCACCCGCTGGGGAACAGGCCACCAGCAGGAGGAGCAACAGGAGCGGTTCGACATCGAGGCAGTCTCCGACGACGACATGTTCCGCCTGTTGGACGACGAACTGGGCCTGGCTTAGGCTTCGCCCTCGAAGCCCGGGGTTTGGTGGGTGTAACTGGCTGGGTGGATGTCCTCAACGCAGGCCGACCACCCACCAAACCGCTGCCCCGGCGAGCCAACTGCCCGGGTGGGTGGAGGTCTTCAACGCAGGCCGACCATCCCGAAAACCGCCGGCCTGGCGAGCGACTGCCCGGGTGGGTGGATGTGTTTGGCCGGGG
>NZ_AYXG01000261.1 GCF_000564855.1 Actinokineospora spheciospongiae | reverse complement strand
CATAGGGGCCCCGGCCAAACACATCCACCCAGCCGGGCACACCCACCAAACCCCCGGGCTCGAAAGCCGAGCACACCCACCCAGCCGGGCACCACCAACAAAACCTCAGGCGCCAAACCAGAACCGCAGCCGAGGCCACGCCTCAGGACGCGCCAGCAGACCCCGCAGACCCCGCAAGTCCCACAGCACCCGACTCACCCGCATCCACCTTGGTGAAGCGCAGCTTCCACGGCATCGCCGCCGATTCCACCTGCACGGCGAAGCTCATCTTCGACTGCCCCTCGGTGCGCTCCTCGAACCGGATCGGCACCTCCGCGATGCGCATCCCCAGCCGCACCACGCGGTGGTTCATCTCCACTTGGAACGCGTACCCGTTGCTGCGCACCGAGGCGATGTCGATGGCGCGCAGGGCGTCCGCGCGCCACGCCTTGAACCCGGCGGTCGCGTCCTTCACCCCGAGCCGCAGGATGGTGTCCACGTAGAGGTTCGCCCACGCCGAGAGCGCCTTGCGGTGCCACGCCCATTCGCCCGCGACGGACCCGCCGTCGACGTAGCGGGAGCCGAGGACCACGGCGGCGTCGGTGGTGGCGAGGGTTTCCAGCATCACCGGCACGGCTTCGACCGGGTGCGACAGGTCGGCGTCCATCTGCACGACGACGTCGGCGCCTTCGGCCAGTGCCCTGCTCATCCCGGCGACGTAGGCGCGGCCCAGGCCGTCCTTCTCGGTGCGGTGCAGGACGCCCACGGTTCCCGGTGCCGCTGCGGCGAGCCCGTCGGCGACCTCGCCGGTGCCGTCGGGGGAGTTGTCGTCCACCACGACGATCCCGAGGTTCGGCACGCCCAGCCCGGTCAGCAGTTCGACCACCTTCGGCAGGTTCTCCCGCTCGTTGTAGGTGGGGATGACAACCGTGACCTTCGGAGTGCTCTCTGCCATGAGTGTTTGCCCTCGCGCCCTTCTCCCCGGCTGTGGTGGCCCGCGCAGACCACTCCGGACACGGTATCGGATCGCGCCGACCGCGTTCACCGACCCGGGAACGGCGCGTCGGGTGGTGCGGTCCGCCACCGGGGCGCGCTGTCGTTGATCGTCCTCAAGCGACTGTCGGTGCGGGACTCGGTCGGGTCAGCCGCAGGGGACGTCGAGCCAGGTCTTGGCGCCTGCGCCGGTTCGGACGGTGTCCAGTTGGGTGAGGAGGGTGTCGAGGTTGCCCGGTTCGTCCACGAACCTCAGCACCGCCCGGTAGAACGCGGTGCGCATGGTGGCGGGCATCAGGTCCGCGCCGTCGAAGCAGAGCGCGTCGTCCGAGGTCAGGATGCCGGTCACCTCGGCGCGGGTGCCGGTGCGCCCGGTCGAGCTGGACAGGGTGCGGCTGGCGGAGTAGGCGCCGTCCCGCGCCCAGGTGCCCTGGGCGGTGTCGGAGGCGAGGAACGCCACCAACTGCCGGGCCTGCGGGCTGTCGCGGAAGATCGCCGCCAGGTCGGCCGACACCACCGAGGCCGGGGCGACGTCCGCGAGCGGGGGGAACCTGGTGAAGGCGTAGGAGTGGCCGTTGAGGTAGCCGACGTAGGCGCCGGTGATGAAGGACGCCTGGTGGTCGAGCCAGCAGCTCGGCGGGGTGCTGAACAGCCCCCGGCCCGCGTCGTCGTAGTCGGTGAGCAGGGCGGTGCCCGGTCCGCCGCTGACCGCCCCGCCGATCAGCTCGCCCCAGGTCTCCCAGGCGGCGCGCACCCGGGGGTCGGTCCAGGCGAGCGCGCCCGCCGTCCACGCCCGGTAGGCCTCGGGGCCCGCCTGGTGCAGCAGGATGTCCTCGATCCAGTCCGTGCCGGGCCAGCCGGAGTCCGGCACGCCCGCCAGGCCCAGGCACCAGGCCTCCGATCTCGACCGGCTGAACGCGCGCAGTTCGGCCGCCGTCTTCGGCGGGTTCGCCAACCGGCTCGGGTCGTACCAGAGCGCGCTCTTGAGGTCGACCTTCACCGCCACCCCGAACCGGTTCCGGGTGCCCACCTGCTCCAGTTGCGACCACTGCTCGCCGACCACCGCCGCCCGGGCGGGGAACACGTCGTCCAGCGGGGTCAGCGCGCCCGCCCGCGCGTACCCGGCCAGGTCGCCGGGGCTGGGCAGGATCGCCACGTCCGGTGGGGTGCCCTTGCGCACGTCGGACTGCAACACCTGGGTGATGGCGCGGGTGCCCACGAATTCCACGCGGATGCCGGTGGCGTCGATGAAGGCCGCGAGCACCTTCTCGATCGTCGCCCGCTCCGGGCCGCTCGCCCACGCCGCCATCACCACCAGGGTCTTCTGGGCGCGCACCGCCGAGCACCCCGCCACCACCAGCAGCACAACGGCCAGCCCCGCCGCGAATCGCCTCACCTGGCATCTCCCCGGGGTCGGAAGCGGTATTCCAGCAGGTACCTCGACAGCGCCGCGGTGCTGAGCCCGACCAGCAGCACGAACGCGCCGCCCGCGGCCCAGGCGAGCCGCCCGGTGTCGGCGGCCCGGTCGAAGCGCTCCGCAGCCTCCCTGCCGTCGCCGGTGATGGCGCTCTCCGACGTCGGGTCGGTCGGGGCGGCGGGCTCGGCGGTCAGGTCGGCCACCGCCACCGCGCACCGCGGGCAGTCGGCCGGGAGCAGCGACTTGAGCGTCCGCGCGCCTTCGGCGACGTGGGTCCGGGTCCGCTGCTCCCAGGCCACGGCCGTGCCGCGCAGCGTGCCGGTGCCCTCGGTCAGCGCCGTGCCCGCCCCGGTGGCCCACCCGGCGCCCAGGACGGCGAACGCCACCGCCACCGCGGTGGCCGCCAGCAGCCCGGGGTCCAGCGTCCGCCGGAACCGGGTGCCCAACCAGACCTGGGTGCCGACGAGCGCCAGCAGCAGCGGGACCGTGCCCAGCCACCACCACAGCCCCACCCGGACCCCGGCCGAGTCGTCGAGTCGCTGCTCGTCCAGCACCCCGCCCAGTTCGTCGAGCACCTGGGCGGCGAGGCGGGCGGCGTAGACCAGGTCCGCGACGACGGCCCGGGTCGGTTCCCCGGCCACCCGGTGGTTCGCGTCGGCCTGCTCGACCGCCCCGATGTAGGCGACCAGCAGGCCCTCGGCCACCTGGAGCCGGTCACCGGTGGCGGTGGCGCTCGCGACCCTGGTCAGGCTCTGGCTGACCGCGGCGATCCGGTCCTGGTACCGCTCACCGGGTCCCACCAACCCGGCCTGCCCGGAGGCGAACGCGGTCAGCGCCTCCTGGTGCGCCTCGGCCAGCGCCGACCGGGCCGCGGCCAGGTCCTGCACGGCGGGGCCGGTCCGGTCGCGCACGGTCTCGGTCGTGCTGCTCAGCCGGTCGTAGAGCCACCAGGCGGAGCCGCAGGCGGTGGTGGCGGTCAGCACCAGGGACACCAGCAGCGCCCACAGCGCCCGCCTCGTCGTGCTCACGCCCGCTCCGCCGCTCCGGTGCCGCAGCCCGCGCAGAACAGGTGGTTCGGGGCCAGTGGGCCCGCGCACCCGTGGCAGGCGCGCGGGGGACCGGTGGCCGCGGGCGGCTCGGACCGCTCCGGGCGCACCCGCGGCGGCCGGACGCTGTGGGTCGACCTGACCCCCAGCCGCAGCACGTCCGCCGCCGCGATGTCCGGCCGCAGGCGCACCTCGCCGTCGACGACCTCGACCAGCCGCTCCAGCAGCCGCACCGCCCCGGTGTTGCCCAGCCCGGTCGCCAGGGCCAGCGCCTGCCCCCACTCGCGCCGGGCCGCCTCGTGGTCGCCGTGGTCGTGGGCGTCGTAGCCCGCGATCATCGCCGCGCTCAGGTCCGCCTGCCCGGTGTAGTGGCTGACCCCGGGGTCGACGTGGCTCGACCGCTGCACGTCGTCGGTCCAGCACATCAGCACCGGTCGCGCGGTCGCGCCCGGTGCCGGGGGCACCAGGTCCAGCGACGCGGCCAGCAACTGCTCCTCGACGTCGTAGCCGGTCGGGTCCAGGTCGAGCCGCAGGTGGTACTCGCGCGACTCCGCGCCCCAGGCCCCGGTCGGGTACTCCGCGCCCGACCCGTCCGCCGCGGGCACGCCGACGAGGTCCGCGGTCGCGGGGTGCACCTGGCGCAGCAGGCCCACGGTGGCGAACCCGGCGGTGCGCACCCGCAGCCGCAGGTCGGGCACGGTGCGGCCGAGGGCGGTGCGCAGGATGGCGGCGAAGTCCTCGGTCAGGTCCGCCGCGGCGCGCACCGAGTCCGCCGTGCCGTGCGTCGCCTCGGCGATGGCCCGCACGTCCTCGGGGTCCCAGTCGGTGCCGATGCCGCGCGCGTCGCAGACGAACCGACCGCGCACCTCGGCCAGGGCGCGGGTCAGCTCGCCCGCCCGCTCGGTCTGGTTCTTGCCGTCGGTGAGCAGGACCGCGTGCCGCACCGCGCCCGGCCTGCCCGACAGCAGCGCGTCCGCCGCCCGCAGCCAGGTGCTCATGGCCGTGCCGCCGGACGCGGTGAGGTGGCGCACCGCCGACTTGGCCGCGGCCCGGGTGCCGGGGTCCGCGCGCACCAGCTCCGGTGCGCCGGGGAAGACCACGTCCGCCCGGTGGGTGCCCGCGACCACGGCGAACCAGCTCCCGTCGGGCAGGGCGTCGATCCCCGCCGCGGTGGCCGCCCTGGCCGCGGCGATCCGGGTGGGGTCGGTCGGCTGGTCGCCGTCGCGGTCGCACATCGACCCGGAGCAGTCGATGGCGAACACCACCGCCGACTCCACCGACCCCGCCGCCGCGCCGACGGACCCGCCGCCGGTGATCCGCAGGACGGCGTGCAGCTCGGTCGCCCCGCGCGCCAGGTGCGGCCAGTGGTGCACGGCCAGCTCGAACCCCTCGGTCATCTGCGACTCCTCAGCCAGGTGCGCGGGCCCACGGCGTAGGCGCGGTCGAGGAACAGGCCCAGGGCGTCCGCGTCCCTGGCCTGGCCCGCGAGGTCGCGGTAGCAGCGCGCCAGCTCGGCCGCCGCCGCGCGGGCCCGGCCGGTGCTCTCGTACTCGGCCTCGGCGAGCACGGTGCGCAGCCGCTGCCTGCCCGGCCCGTCCGCCTCGCCGCCGTCGAGGTAGAGCCGCCCCAGCAGCTCCGCCGCCGCGGCCAGGTCGGCCCGACCGGGGTAGCCGCAGCTCAGGTGCCCGGTGAGGACCAGGACCGCGGCCGTGCCCGCCGCCTCGCTGTGCGGCGAGAGCCGGGGCACCCGCCGCAGCGCGGCCACGGCACCGGCCCGGTCCGCCCGCTCGCCGTGCCGCAGGCACACCCTGGCCAGCCCGAACGCCGCGCTGCCCGACGTGCCCTCGACCAGCGCCACCGCCGTGTACAGCCCGCGCGCCCGGTCCAGGTCGCCCGCCAGCTCGGCGCAGTAGGCCAGCGCCAGCTTCGGCGCGGCCTCCCCGGGCAGCTCGGCGTGCACCTCGGTGAACCGGTCGTGCGCCGGTTTCCGCTCACCCCGGGCCAGCCCGAGCAGACCGCGGTGCCAGGCGGCCTGCCAGCTCGGCGCGGCGGGCAGCGCGGCGACCTCGTCCAGCTCCGCCTCGGCCCCCTCGTCCTCGCCCACGGCCAGCAGCGCCCGGCAGCGGGCGAAACCCTCCTCGGCGGTGGCGGTCGGGGCGTTCAGCGCGGCCAGCAGCTTGCGCGGGTCGGCGTCGAGGATGGTCGGGTCGGTGACCGGCACCGGCAGCAGCGGGACGGCCGCGGCGGGCGCGGGCAGGCCGGGGTCCAGCGGTTCGCGGGTGGCCCGGTCCGGGCGCGGGCGGGTCCACCGGTCCAGGCCGGGCAGCGCCCCGAGGCCGGCGTCGAGCAGGCCCGCGGCCGGGCTGAACCGGGTGGAGCGGGTGACCCGGGGCTTGCCGTCGCGCAGCGCGGCGACCTGCCCGCGCACCTTGCGCAGTTGCTCGGCCAGCTCGCGCGCCGAGGCGAACCGGCGGTCGCGGTCGGGGTGCGCGGCGCGGGCCGCCAGCAGCTCGAACGCGTCGGTGCCCACCCGCACCCGGTCCGCGTCGTGCTCGGCGCACGCGCGCAGCAACCACTGGAGCGTCCTGCCGACGGTGTGGATGTCGGAGGCGACGGTCGCCCCGTGCTCCTCGATCTCCTCCTCCGGCACCCGGTAGCCGTCGGTGTGCACGTCGTCGCGGTCACCGATCCGGCGCACCCCGCCCAGGTCGATGACCTTGATCCGGCTGTCGCCCGGCCCGCCGCCACCCGGGCGCAGGATCACGTTCTCCGGCTTGAGGTCGCAGTAGACCAGGCCCCGCCCGTGCAGGTAGTCCAGCGCGGCCAGCACGCGCAGCCCGAAGGTCGCCACGTGCTCGGCCCGCAGCGGCTCGTCCGGCAGCCCGCCCGCGCCGATGTCCGCGAGCGTCAGCCCGGGCACGTAGTCCATGACGATGTAGTCGTGCTGCTCCCCGGTCGCCGGGTCGCGGTGGGCGACGAAGTTGTGGATGCGCACGATGTTCTGGTGCTCGACCGTGGTCAGCATCCGCCGCTCGGTCTCGGCCAGCTCCCGGTGCGCCGGGTCGATCAGTCCTTTGAGGACGACGATGTTGTCGTCGAGGTGCCGGTCCTCGGCCAGGTAGAGCCAGCCCAGGCCGCCGTGCGCGAACGGCCCCAGCACGTGGTAGCGGTCGTCGACCACCGCGTGCCGGGTCAGCGTCGGCCGGAAGGAGAACCGCGTGCCGCACCGGGTGCAGAAGCCCGCCTCCCGGCGCGGCAGGCGCTCGCGGCAGGTGCGGCAGTGGTGGGTGGTGTCGGTCGCCCGCAGGTCGGGGCGGATGCGGCTGGTCGGGTCCGGGAAGGGGAAGGTGGGCAGCGCGAGCGGGTCGGCGTCCGGCCGGGGCGCGGGCGGTGCGGGCGCGGGCGGGCGCCTGCCGCAGCGCAGGCAGTGGCCGGTGGTCGGGTCGACCGCCTTCGCGCAGTCGGCGCAGGGGGTCATCGGTTCCCCTCGATCGCTTCGCGGACGGCCCTGCGGTAGGCGGAGACGGCGACGCGGGAGCGGGCCAGGTCGGAGTGGGCCAGGTGGTGGGCGGCCTCGCGGTAGCGGGTGTCGAGGCCGACGTCCTCGGCGAACCCGTGGTCGACCACCTGGGCGCGGGTGGCGTCGAGCAGCCCGCGCAGGTCGGCGCGCTCGCGCCGGGGATCGGGCCGCTCCCACCCGGCGCGGCGGTGGTCGGGGGGTTGGGCGGTGCCGAGTGGTCCGCGCGTGCCTGCGTGCCCGCGGTGGCCTTCCCCCTCGGCGTGTCCGTGGTCGCGAGCGTGGACGCCGTCGAGCGGCCCGTGCGGGTCGACGCGTTTGGACTGGTGGCCTTGCCCCACGGCGTGTCCGTGGTCGCGGGCCTGGGTGCCGTTGTGCGGTTCGGGCGGGGCGGCGTGCTCGTGGCGGTGGGGTGCCGTCCCGGGCTGTCGGTGGCCGGGGGGCCGGGGGGCGTCGAGTGGTCCGTGCGGGGCGGTGCGTTCGCGGTCGAGCCGGTCGCGTTCGGCGCGGACCGCGCGGTGTGCCCTGGCGATGTCCGCCGCGCAGTCGTCGAGGTCCACCTGTGCCCCGGGGGACAGGGCGGGGCGCAGGGAAGCGGCCCGGAGCCTGCCGGGTGGGGCGCCGACCTCCCTGGCCAGCCGCAGCAGGTCGGCCTCGGCGGCGGCGAGGGCGCGCAGGTCGGCGGTGTGCTGGGCGCGGCGGGCGGCGGTCCCGCCCGGCTGCCTGCCCCGGGTGCGGGTGGCCAGGCCGCTGGGCTCGCGGAAGCCGAGGATCAGCCGGGAGCCGCGGGCCGCCAGCGGGTCCAGCACCCCCGCCAGCAGCCGCTCCGGGTCGTGGGCGAGGTCGACGCCGTCCACCGCGAGGGTCATCGGCGGGGTCTCCAGCCGCACCTGCCGCACCGGGTCGTCGCCGACCCCGGCCCCGGTGCGGCCCAGGACGCGGGTCGCCACCTCCACGGCGGTCCGACCGGTGGCGTCCACGGCCAGGTCGATGCTGTCCAGCGGGGGAGCGCCCGGTCGGCCCGGGTGCGATTCCCGGCTCGACCCCACCACGGCCCGGCGCAGCGCGTCGACCTCGGCGCCGACGAGGACCAGCACGCTGCCGCCCGGCTTGTGCGCCAGCCAGTGGTTGAGGTCCACCCGGTCGCCGCCGTCGGCCGGGCCGCTGGTGAAGGAGGCGTCGACCGGGGGCTCGGACTCGACCCAGCGCTTCGCCCCCGGCAGGTGGCGGCCGATGGTCTCCACCGGGATCATCCAGGCCAGCCCGGACTCGCCGGTGTGCCTGCCCACCACGATGCCCAGCACGTCACCGTGCTCGTCGTCGAACACCGCCGCCCCGCTGAACCCCGCGGTGATCCGCCGGTCGCCGAGGGCGTCGAGCTGCACCCACTCCGCCCCCGGCCCGGCCGCGCCCGCCAACCGCGCCGACGCCCACACCCCGTGCTCGGTGCCGCGCGGGAAGCCGAACGCGCACACGGTCCGACCGCGGTACGGCGCTATCCACCGCAGCACCGCCCCGCCTGCTTCCCGGACCGTCCGGTCCAGCGGCAGCAGGGCGACGTCGCCGCGCTCGTCGGGTTGCGGCGGCACGGTCCAGCCGGGCGCCACCCGCGCCCGCACCGACACCCCGGCGATCGGCAGCTCCACCACCACCGCGTCGACCCCCTCGACAACGTGTGCGCAGGTCAGCAGGTGTGTGCCGCCCAGGACGACCCCGGCCCCGAGTACCTGCCCGGTGTCGTCGCGGACCCGCGCGCACCAGGGTTCGTCACCCGCGTCCGCGCTCGGCATGCCGTGACCATAGTCACCCCCGTACGGTCCACGGACCCACTCGGAGCCGCGTCGCCCGATCGGATCAGTCGGGTTCGCGCCCCGGTGCCGATCCGGTCCACAGTGGATGGACAGGTGCGGGCGGGGTCCCGGCGCCCGGCGTCACCCTGGCAGGACCCGGGTGAGGAAGTCGTCCGCCAGGTCGGCGATGAGGGTGGTCGGGCGGTCTCGGCCGAGGGTGCCCACCAGGGTGGGGAACGGGGGCAGGTACAGCGGGGCGTCGGTGAAGGTGAGGTGGGTCGATCCGGGGACTTCGATCCGGGTGCCGTCGGAACTGAGGGACAGCGTCCTGGTCATCGCGGTGCCGAACTCGTCGTTCGGGTCTGTCGGGTGGTGCGCGATCAGGACCGGGGGGTACCTCGTTTCGCCCGCGGAGTAGGGGTATCCGTCCAGGTCGATCACGGCCTTGAACCTGGTGTCCCGGCCCGCCGCCATCAGCGCCGCCCCGCCGCCGAGCGAGTGGCCGGTGACGGCGGTCCGGTCGAGGGCGAGCCGACCGGCCAGGACCGGGTCGGCGACGTCGAGGTCCTCCAGTTCGTCCATGGCGAATCGCAGGTCGAGGGCGCGGGTTTCGGCGCACCGCTGCGCTGTCGCCCGGTCGGCCTCGTCGTCGCCGGTGGCGGCGACCGCCGTGTGCACCGCTCGGCCGTCCGCCAGCACCACCACGGCGGAGTCGAGGGGGTGGTCCATGCCGATGACGACGTATCCGCGTGATGCGAGTTCTTCTGCCCAGGCGGTGTTCTGCGTGCGGACCCCGCCCAGGCCCGGGGAGAACAGCACCAGGGGGAACCGGCCGCGCGCGGCGGGGGCGTCCGGTGTGGACGCGGTGGTGGCCCGGGGCAGTCCGTCGAGGAGGAAACCGGGCAGGTCGAACAGGGCCGCCAGCCCGTCGGCCACCACTGTGGACTCTGCGGTGGTGGCCCCGAGGTACGGCGAACGCGCCCCGGTGGCCGCCGCCGCCGGGTACCAGAACTGGGCCACGACCACGCGGGCGGCGCCGTCCGGGTCGGTGCGGGTGCGGTCGGTCCACTGCCGGGTGGTCGTGCCCACGGCGTACTGGCCCGTCGGGGTGGGGAACTCCGGGACCGGCAGCGCCCAGGACGCCGCCGGGCCGAGTGCCGCCACGAACACCACCGCGGCCGTCCCCGCCGCCGCGATCCACGTGCGCACCCGCCGTCCGCGAACCGCGCCCACCAGCAGGGGTGTCGTCAGGACCATCGCGGCCAGCACCGGCACCATCTGCCACCGGACACCGTGGACCAGCAGGACCACGACCGCGACCAGACCCGATCCCGCTGCCCAGAGCGCCACCGGCCCGCGCACGCGTTCCGGTGACCAACGCGAGGACAGCATCACCAGGGCGCACCCGATGACCACGAGTTCAACCGGGTCCAGGCCCAGCCATCCGTTCATGCGGCAAGCCTGCTCGACCCCGCGCCCCGCCCGCGTCACTCCCAGGACGCGGTGCCGCATACGACCACAGGATGATCGCGGCCCGGTCGGTTGGGGTCCCGGGTCACCGGGCGCCGGGACGGTGATCAGAGGTTTTTCCGCAGCACGTCCCAGTCGGAGGCGCACAACCCGCAGTCGGTGCCCACGAACTGGGCCCTGCTGGTGAGGTCGCCCTTGAGCTGCCACTTGAGCCAGTGGCCGCCGACGCGGCCGAACTCGCCGCCGTTGGGCTCGGAGAAGGTGCCGAAGTGGCCGACGTCCAGGTTGCCCATGAAGGCGGGCAGGCCCGCGGGCAGGCGCCGCCAGTCGTCCATCGCGTTGGGGTGGGCGATGTCGCTCGGGCCGCCGATGAAGTAGGCGATCGGGGCGTGCAGGCGTTGCAGCAGCCCGTTCTGGGCGTCGTCGAGCAGGCCGCTGTTCCACAGGACCGTGGTGGTGATCCGCGGGTCGTCGGCCACCTCGTAGGTCTCGATGCCACCGCAGGACTGGCCCATGACGGCGACCTTGGTGGTGTCGATCCTGCCGTAGTACTTGCTGGTCCGGCGGGAGTTCTCCGCCACCGCCCAGTCGATGGATTCGGTGAGCATGTCGGAGTCGGTCGAGCCGGAGCCGCCGGGCCTGCCGTTGGCGATCACCAGGAAGCCGTGCGAGGCCCACTCGGTGAGGATGTTCTCGAACCAGGTGCCGTCCGCCCGGCAGGCCCCGTTGCCCCACGCCACGATCGGCAGCTTGACGCCGGTGGGCAGGGTGTTGGGGCGGTAGATGGTGTGGTTGGTCAACCGCAGGGTGGTCTCGTACCCGGCGGGGTGGGGGCCCGAGCCGCCGAGGGCGCCCGGTGGCGCCGGTGCCGCGGTCGCGGCCCCGGGGAACAGCGTGCCTGCCAGGACGAGGATGCCGAGGAGCGCACTTCGCAAGCGCATGGTTTCTCCGTTGTTCCGACGAGAAGCGGACGAAGACGAGGTGCTCGGAACGGTATCCTAACGCTTGTGATGTTTTCTAGTGTCGAGGTCTCGCGGGCGCGAAAACTCCCCGCCAGGGGTGAAAGGCGGCTGGGTGCGCGGCGATCCGATCAGCTCGTCAGGCCGGTGATCCGGTACTGCATCACCCGGTAGTTCTGCGCGTCGTACCACTGGCTCACAGTGATGTGGAAATCGGCGAAGGTGGAGCCGGGGACGACGAAACCGCCGTAGGGGTGGGCGACCGCGGTGCCGGTTTCCTTGCCGGGGGCGGTGGCGGTGATCATCGTCTGCTCGGGGGTGGTGTAGAGGTTCGACGTGGGCAGGGCGAAGACCTGGGCCCTGATCGACACCGGGTCCAGGTTGAGCCACGTCAGCGCGTACTTGCCGCCCATGGCGCGGAAGCAGATCTCGCCCCACTCGCGTTGCCTGGCAACGGTTGTGGGCGGGTTTCCCCAGCGCCACGCGCCGTCGGCGAAGCCCCACGGCTCGTACGCGGCCGGTTCGCCGACGCGGGCGTGCGGGACCCGGTGCAGCAGCAGGCCCGAGCTGGTGTCGCGGTTGAACGCGGTGGACAGCACGTAGCAGTAGCCGTCCTGCGCCACCGCGTAGGTCTTCTGCTGGAACTGGCCCGCGTGCTGGTTCCCCGGCCACTTGCACAGGTACTCCCAGGTGTTGCCGTTGTCCCGGGAGCGCCAGAGGTCGCTGTGCTCGGTCTGGTGGATCACCCCGCGCATCAGGTGCAGGTACATGGTGTCGCCGATGGTGAACGCGTCCGAGGGGATCGCCGTGCTGTTGCCGCCGGGGAGGGGGATGTGGTCCTCCGGCACGAGTTGCTCGGCGTGCGCGCCGCCGACGCTCCCGGTGACCAGCAGGGCGTCGGGCGCGCCGTCCGGGCAGCGCAGGGCGATCGGCGCGCGCCAGTCGGCGGCGCCCACGCCGCTGCCCGCGAAGGAGTCGCCGCACACCAGCAGGACCGAGCCGTCCGGGCAGCGCACCGGGATGCCCAGGTCGGTCCACGGCGCGGCGAAGGCCCCGGTCTCCTCGGGGCCGGTCAGGTCGCGCACCTTCCGGCCGCCGACGGCCGCGGGGGCGTCCGGCGGTGTCACCTCGTCGGTGCCCGGCACCGGGGCCACCCCGGAGGCCCCGGCGGTGCCCGGCAGCGCCACCGCCCCGGCCGCCGCGAGCGCGCCGCCCACCCCGATCCGCAACGCCGACCGCCTGCTGACCTGCCGCACTACCGCCTCCTCGGCCCTGTTCCCCCGACCTCCGGAGTGCGGTGCGCACGCCCGCAACCGCTGACCCGGTGCCCGAGGTGACCAATTTTTCCCAGTTGTGGCCGCTGTGTGCCAGCCATGTCACCCGGTCTCGCCGAACGGGCACGATCTCCCCGTACCGCCCCGAACCCGGCGAGGACCACACCATGCTGCGACCGCTCACCGCCGTCCTCACGGCACTGCTCGGCACCGCCCTCGCCGCCGCTCCCGCGGCGGCGGCCCCGGCGATCCCCGGCCCGCTCGGCACCGGCTTCCTGCCCGCCGCCTGCGGCGTCCCCGCGAACCGCGACGTCGCCGTCACCCGCAAGGTCTACGAGGTCGGCCAGCGCCGCGGCGTCTCGGCGAAGGTCATGCTCGCCGGGTTCGAGGCGGGGTGGGTCGAGTCGCACATGAACAACCTCGGCTGCGGCGACCGCGACTCCCTGGGGGTGTTCCAGCAGCGGCCGTCGCAGGGCTGGGGCAGCGCGGGGCAGATCCTCGACGTGGGCTACGCGGCGAACAAGTTCTTCGAGGTGGCCCAGCAGTTGGAGCCCGCGTACCTCGGCAGCACCGCCGGGCAACTGGCCCAGGCGGTGCAGCGCTCGGCGTTCCCGGAGCGCTACGACCAGGCCCAGGGCATCGCCACCGCCCAGCGCGACGAGGCGTTCGCCCCCTACGGCCTGATCGGGGACAAGTACGCCGCCCTCGGCGGGGCGGGCGGGGTGCTGGGGCCGCCGATCCGGGCCGAGGCCGACGCCCGGCTCGGCGGCCGGTTCACCCAGTTCCGCAACGGCATGATCATCTGGCACCCCGGCGCCCCGCCCTGGGCGGTGCACGGGGTGATCCTGGAGCGCTACTGGGCCACCGACTCCGAGGTGCGCTGGGGCTTCCCGACGATGGACGAGCTGCCCGCCGCCGCGAGCCCGGTCGGCACCCGGGGCCGGTACCAGTACTTCGAGAAGGGCCTGTTCCTGTGGTCGCCCGCCACGGGCGCCAAGGCCGTCCACGGCGCGATCCTGGGGGCGTTCGAGGCGGGCGGCCGGGAGCGGGCCCTCGGCTACCCGGTGACCGAGGAGGTCGCGCGCCCCGGCGGCGGCTTCGACCAGACCTTCGAGTCCGCGGTGGTCCACTGGACCCCGGCCGCGGGCACCTGGATCACCCCGAGGTAGCGGCCAGCAGCCAGTCCAGCGCGGCCGGGTACTCGCGGAGCACGGACACGTGCCCGTCGTCCGGCCGCGACCACGCGGTGGCCCTGGGCAGCAGCCCGGCCAGGTGGTCGGCGTGCGCGGGCGGCACCACGCGGTCCCGCCCGCCCTGCACCAGCAGGACCGGTGCGGTGATCGCGGTCAGGTCGAAACCCCACGGGTGGGCGAAGGCGACGTCGTCGTCCACCAGCCCGTCGGGGCCCGCCGCACCCGCGCGCTGGGCGTCCGCGCCGAGGGCCGACCACGGCCCGGCCAGCAGTTCGTGGTCGGCCGGGATGAAGCTGTCCGGGTCGAACTGCTCGGTCTCGGCGAACCGCGCCCTGGCCGCCGTCCCCTCTACGGCCGCGCGCAACCCGCCGGGCGCGACCATGCCCGCGAACCAGTCGAACCCCGCGTCGCGGGGCGCGATCCCGGCCAGGCACACGGCGGCGGGCACCCGGTCGGGCAGCAGCGCCGCGCACGCCAACGCGTGCGGACCCCCGCCCGAGGCCCCCACCACGGCGAACTCCCGCACCCCGAACGCGTCCGCCACCGCGGCCGAGTCGCCCGCCGCCGACGCCACGTCCCGCCCCGCCACCCGGTCCGAGCCCCCGTACCCGGGGCGCCCGTAGGACAGCACCCGGATGCCCCGCTCCGCCGCCGCGGCCAGCACCGGCTCCAGCAGCGCCCCGGTCTGCGGCGACCCGTGGTGCCACATCACCACCGGGCCGCTCCCGCCTGCGGGACCGCTGTCGTGCGCGCGGACGACCCGTCCGCTCCCCACCCGCACCGCTCGCGATTCGATCACCCGGTCACGCTACCGACACCCACCGACAGAATCGTCGCCCATCTATAACCATGGTGTATACACATGGCGTGTAGTGGGCGCGGGAGGCGCTCGCGTCCGACGATCGACGGGGTGGACATGCCGGACATCGATGACCTGCTGAGCACGGTGTGGATGCTGTTGGACCGACCGCTCGTGGCGGTGGGCCTGGTGGCCGGGTGCGTGCTGCTCGGCGCGGGCGCGCTGCTGGGCGCCCGGCGGTACGGGTGGCGGCCGGTCCCGGCGCTGCTCGCGGGCCTCGGCGCCGCGCTGGTCCTCGCGGTCACCCTGTCCCGCAACCGCCCCGACTTCGCCTCCATGCCCGGGGTGGTGTCCTACGGGGAACCGTTCTGCATCCTCGACGGCGTGTCCCTCACCGGCGGTTACGAACTGCTCAACGTGCTGTTGTTCATGCCGTTCGCCTTCTTCGCGGTGATCGCCACCCACCGCCCGCTGTCGGTGTCGGTGGTGTCGGTGGTGTCCAGCGCCGGGATCGAACTCGCCCAGACCCTCACCGGCCAGGGGGTGTGCGAGACCCAGGACTTCCTGCACAACGCCATCGGCATCGTCGCGGCGGCCGTGCTGGGGGCCGCCGTGAACACCCTCGTCGGCAGCGACCGGCGGGTCGACCGGGAACCGGTGCGGCACGGGTGAGCGCCGGGACGGACGTGGGGCCCGTCCCGGCTGCCCGTTCACGTCCGGTCAGGCGGGGCGCAGCGCGCTGCCCACCGGTGCGGTGTGCGCCCGGCGGCGCAGGGAGCTGTCCGCGAGGGCGGGCGGGCTGTAGTAGCTGTCGGCCCGGTTGAGGTCGGTGCCCGGTGGCACGATCTCGTCGATCCGGTCCAGCACGTCCGCGGGGAGGACCGTGTCCGCCCCGGTCAGCAGGCTCTCCAGTTGCCCCATCGTGCGCGGGCCGGTGATCACCGAGGTGACCGCGGGGTGCGCCAGCACGAACCCGACCGCCAGGTGCGGCAGCGGCAGGCCCGCCTCGGCGGCCAGCTCCGCCAGCTCGCCCACCGCCGCCAGCTTGCGGGCGTTCCCCGGCAGCGACGGGTCGAACTTGTGCGCCTCCGTCGTCGCCCGCCCGCCGGTCACGTCCTCGGCCCGGGTGTAGCGGCCCGACAGCCAGCCAGCCGACAGCGGCCCCCAGGTCAGCACGCCCATGCCGTACTTCTGCGCGGTGGGCAGCACGGCCGCCTCGACGCCGCGGGCCAGGATCGAGTACGGCGGCTGCTCGGTGCGGAACCGCACGTGCCCGCGCCGCTCGGCGACCCACTGCGCCTCGACGATCTGCTCCGCCGGGAAGGTGGAGCTGCCGATGGCGCGCACCTTGCCCGCGCGGACCAGGTCGCTGAGCACCCCCAGCGTCTCGTCGATGTCGGTGTTCGGGTCGGGGCGGTGGACCTGGTAGAGGTCGACGTGGTCGGTGCCGAGGCGGCGGAGGCTGTTCTCCAGCTCCCGCACCAGCCAGCGCCGGGAGTTGCCGCCGTGGTTGGCGTCCGGCCCCATCGAGCCGTGCCCCTTGGTGGCGAGCACCACGTCGTCGCGGCGGCCCTTGAGCGCCTTGCCGACGATCTCCTCGGACTCGCCGTCGGAGTAGATGTCGGCGGTGTCGACGAAGTTGATGCCCGCCTCCAGCGCGCGGTGGATGATCCGCACGCCCTCGTCGTGGTCGGTGTTGCCGATGGCGCCGAACATCATGGCGCCGAGCGCGTACTGGCTCACCGAGATGCCGGTGCCGCCGAGAATCCTGCGCTTCATGGGTGGTGCCCTCCAACTGCCGGTTGCTTCCCCACCACCCTGCGCCCGGCCGCGCGGGCGCACCAGGCACGGTTCAACCTGGGCCTGGCAGAACCACCCGCGGATAATGGACGCCATGGGTCACGTCGAGAACGAGGTCACGCCGTTCCTCAAGTCGCGCCGGGCGGCGCTCGACCCGGCCGCCCTCGGCCTGCCCGACGGCCCGGTCCGCAGGCGCGTGCGCGGCCTGCGCCGCGAGGAGGTCGCCGCCCGCGCGGGCATCAGCGTGGACTACTACACCCGCATCGAGCAGGGTCGCGCCCCGGCGATCTCCGAGGCCGTGCTCGACGCCGTGGCCCGCGCCCTGTGCCTGACCGACACCGAGCACACCTACCTGCGCAACATCACCCACCCGGGGCGCCGCGCGGCCATCGGGGTGTGCAGGCCGGTCGACCTGCCCCCGGTTCGCCCGCAGCTTCGGGAACTGCTCGACGCGCTGGCCGACCACGTCCCCGCGGTGGTCTACGGCCCCGGCACCGACCTGCTGGCCTGGAACCGCCTGGCGGCCCGGCTGGCCTTCGACTACGACGCCCTGCCCCCGGCCGAGCGCAACGCCGCCCTGATGCTGTTCCGCCACCCCGACGCCAGGGACTTCTTCCCCGACTGGGAGCAGGCGGCGGCGAGCACCGTGTCCGGGCTGCGCGCCGAACTCGGCAGCCTGCCCGAGCACGGCCGGGTCAACCAGGTGGTGTGGGGCCTGCGCGAGTCCAGCCCGGACTTCCGCCGCCTCTGGGACGCCCAGGACGTCGTCGACGGCCCGCACGGCGTCAAGCGCATCAACAACCCGGAGGTCGGCGAGCTGCTGCTGACCTTCGGGGCGTTCAACGTCCCCGCCGAACCCGGTGTGCGGCTGTGCACCTACACCGCGCCCAAGGGCTCGCCGACCGAGGAGCGCCTGCGGCTGCTCGCCACCGGCCTGACCGCGGGCGCGGTGTGATTAGTTCCGCCGCTCCGCCCGATCCGGAATAACCCGGGCGACCGCGGTCGCTGTCCTGTGGGGTCACCAACTCCACAGCGAAGGGTCCGCATGGAACAGGCAGCTCTGCACCCGTCCCCACCCGAGCAGTTGGCAGAGTCGCCAACCGGTGCCGCGCGCGTGCGCGTCATCTTCGTGCTGGGCGCGCTGATCGCGCTCGGCCCCCTCACCATCGACATGTACCTCCCCGCGCTGCCCGCCCTCGGCGAGGACCTGTCCGCGTCGTCGTCGGCGGTGCAGCTCACCCTGACCGGCACCCTGCTCGGCCTCGGCCTCGGGCAGTTGGTCATCGGCCCGCTCTCCGACGCCTTCGGCAGGCGGCTGCCGCTGATCATCGGCACCGCCGTGCACGTGCTGGCGTCGCTGCTGTGCCTGGTCGCGCCGAACGTCGTCGTGCTCGGCCTGCTGCGCACCCTGCAGGGCGTGGGCGCCGCGGCGGCCGCCGTCGTGGCGCTGGCCGTGGTGCGCGACCTGTTCACCGGGCGCGCGGCGGCCACCATGATGTCGCGGCTGATGCTGGTCATGGGCGCCGCGCCCATCCTGGCCCCGTCGCTGGGCGCGGCGATCCTGCTGACCGGCTCGTGGCGCGGGGTGTTCGCCGCGCTGGCCGTGCTGGGCTTCGCGCTGATGCTGGTGGCCGTGTTCGCGCTCAAGGAGACCCTGCCCCCGCAGCGCCGCCGCACCGGCTCGTTCGGCCCGGTCCTGCGCACCTACCGCTCGCTGGTGACCGACCGGCAGTTCGTGGTGCTGGCCCTGGTCGCCGCCCTGGGCATGTCCGCGCTGTTCTCCTACGTGTCGGGCTCCTCGTTCGTCCTCCAGGGCACCTTCGGCCTCGACCAGCAGCAGTTCGGCCTGGTCTTCGCCATCGGCGCGGTCGCCTTGATCGGGGCGTCGCAGGTCAACGTCGTGCTGCTGAACCGGTGGTCGGCCGAACGCATCGTGCTGTGGGCGCTGGCCGCCGCCACCGCCTTCGGCGCGGTCCTGGTCGCCGTCGCCGCCACCGGCCTCGGTGGGCTGATCGGCTTCCTGATCCCCCTGCTCCTCCTGCTCGGCGCGGTCGGCTTCGTCCTGCCCAACGCCCCCGCCCTGGCCCTGTCCCGCCACGGCGAAGCCGCGGGCACGGCGGCGGCGCTGCTCGGCGCCACCCAGTTCGGCCTCGGCGCGCTGATCGCCCCACTGGTCGGCGTCCTGGGCAACGACGCCCCGGCCATGGCGCTGACCATGACGGCGGGCGTCCTGATCGCCTGGGCCGCCCTCGCCGCGACCCGCGTGCGCACCCGCCGCGCGGAGGTGGCGGTGGCCTGACCTCCCGGCCCCGGCTGGTACCACCCGCGTCACCCTTGACCAGGGGGACGCGGGTGGTTCCGCGTTCTGCGGGACTCGGCTCACGGGTGGAGCCGAGTGAGTGTGACGCACACCACTTCGATCGGAGAACCGTTCCGGCTCGGTGGTCGTCTTGCCGGTTGTGGACGAGGAACAGTTGGTGCGGGCGGTCGCCAGGGGTGACCGCGCGGCCTTCGAGGACCTCTACCGGCGGACGGCGCCGTGGTTGACCGTGCGGTTGCGCAGGCGGTGCTCGGACGACCAGGTCGTGGCCGAGGTCGTGCAGGAGACCTACCTGGCGGTGTGGCGGGCGGCCGGGTCGTTCGCCGGGTCCGCCGTGGACGGCACGGCGGTCGGGTGGCTGTGGGCGATCGCGGCCCGCAGGCTCGTCGACGCGTTCCGGCGGCGGGCGCGGCAGGAGAGGCCGCTGCCACCCGCCGAACCGGTGCCCGCCGCCGAGGACGAGGTCCTCGCGGGCACCTTCGACGACGCGGTTGGCGGGGCGCTGCGCGACCTGGCGCCGGACCTGCGCCAGGTGTTGCAGGCGATGGTCCTCGACGGGCTGACCGTCCGGGAGACCGCCGTCCTGCTGGGTGTCCCCGAGGGCACCGTCAAGACCCGCGCCCGGCGGGCCCGGATCGCCCTGCGGGAGGCACTGTCATGACCGAACACGCCCCGGCCGACCTGATCAGCCGCTACGCCACCGGCGCCGCCCTGCCCGCCGACCGCCTGTGGGCCCTCGAGGCCCACCTGGAGACCTGCGGCACCTGCCGCCTCCGCCTGGCCGACGCGGCACCGCCGCCGGTGACCGCGCTGACCGAGTCCGTGTGGGCCACCCTCGACCCGGCCACCCGCGACCCGGCAGCCGTTCCCCGGGCGCCGGGCGCCTGGGAGGCGGCTGACGGCGAGAAGGCTGCTCGGGGGGTGGCTGCCAGGGGGGCGGCTTCCGGAGAACAGGTGGCCGGGGGAGTGGCGTGGCGCAGGCGCGTTGTCGTGCGGCGTCGGTTCTCGCGGTGGGCGGTGCCGTCGTTGGTGCCGTGGCTGGCGATGGCGGTGTTCGTGGTGTCGGGGGCGCTGCTGCTGGACCTGATCGCGCCCGGGGACTCCGCGCCGTCGTTGCTGCTGCTCGTCGCGCCGGTGGTGCCGGTGCTGGGGGTGGCTGGGGCGTGGTCGCGGTACCTGGACCCCGCGCACGACCTGGTGGCCTCGACCGCCCGGGCGGGGTTGGAAATGGTGCTGCGGCGGACGTTCGCGGTGTTGCTGGCGGTGTTGCCCGCGCTGTTCGCGGGCGGTCGGGTGACCGGGGCATCGCCCGCGTACTGGTTGCTGCCGAGTCTGGCCGTCACCGCCGTGGCGCTCGCGCTGGGGAGCGTGATCGGCGTGCGCCTGGCCGCGCGGGTGACCGTGGGGCTGTGGGTGGTGCTCGTGATCGGGCCCGCCGTCGTGGTCGGGGGCGTGCCGGTCGTCCTCGGGGTGTGGGTGGTGTGGGCGGCGGCGCTGGTGGGGGGCGTTGCCGTGGTGGCTCTGCGTTCCGCGCGTTTCGCGCAGCTCTAGGACTTCCGGATGGAGGAGGACATCGTGCGAGCGGTACCGGCGGCGGAGGTCGCCCCGACGAAGTACGCCTGGCAGGTGCGGGCGGAGGGCCTGCGGGTGCGGGCGGGCAGGCGGGTGGCGGTCGACGGCGTGGACCTGCGGCTCGGGTGCGGTGTGCACGGGCTGCTCGGACCCAACGGCGCGGGCAAGACCACGCTGATCCGTTGCCTGGCAAGCGTCCTGCGGCCCGTGGGCGGTGAGGTGGAGGTGCTGGGGGAGCCGCTGACCGGGCGGGGTGACCTGCGGGCGGTGCGGCGGCGCCTCGGGTACCTGCCGCAGGACTTCGGCCACTACAAGCGGTTCACGGTGCGGGAGTTCGTCGAGTACATGGCCTGGCTCAAGGAGGTGCCCGGCCGGGAGGTCGCGGGTGCCGTGCAGCGGGCCGTGGAACGCGTGGGGCTCGCCGACCGCGCCGATGACCGCCTCAGGTCGCTCTCCGGGGGCATGGTCCGCCGCGCGGGCATCGCCCAGGCGATCGTCAACGACCCCGAGCTGCTGCTGCTCGACGAACCCACGGCGGGCCTGGACCCCGGGCAGCGGGTGCGGTTCCGCGAACTCCTGCACGAGCTGGGCACCGACACCTGCGTGGTCGTCTCCACCCACCTGGTCGAGGACGTCGCCGCCGCCTGCTCCGACGTGGTGCTCGTCGCCGCGGGCAGGGTGGTGTTCCAGGGGACCCCGGCCGAACTCGCCGCCGAGGGCGGTCCGGACGACGTCGGCGACAGCCCGATCGAGCGTGGCTACTCGGCGCTGCTCGGGGGTGCCTGGTGAGGGTCCTCGGCATCGAACTGCGCCGGTCTGCGGCGCCCGTGCTCGGCGGGTTGGTCGTCGTCCTCCTGCTGGGGCTGCTGTTCTGGTTGCCCCCGGCGGGCAAGGGCAGCACCGCGTGGACCCGGCAGTGGTGGTCCATGGCCGAGTGGGTCCGCTACGCGCTGGTCTTCGCCTGGCCGCTGACGGCGGGGGCCGGGGCGGTGCAGGGGTTGCGGGACCGGCGGTCCGGCGTCGAGGAGCTGTTCGCGTCCACGCCGAGGCCGCGGGCGCAGCGGGCGGCCCGCACCCTGGCCGCGTTGGCGGTCGCGCTGCTGGTGGCCTACCTGGTCGTGGTGGTCGTCGGTGGGGTCCAGGTCGCGGCGAAGGCGGGTCACCTGGGCCTGGGGTGGGTGCCGGTGGCGCTGGTCGGCCTGCTGTCGCTGGTCGCCGCCGCGTGGTTGGGGATGGGGGTGGGCCGGTTGCTGCCGTCGCCGCTGACCCCGCCGTTGCTGGCGGTGGGCGCGATGGCGTTGATGGTCGTCGCGGAGGCGGCGGGGGACGAGGGGTACCCGTTCGTCCTGTTGCGACCCTCGGCGACGCGCCCCGGGAGCGTGTTCGCGCACACCGCCGGATCGGTGAGCGCGGGGCAGGCGCTGTGGTTCGGCGGGATGGCGGTGGCGGGGGTCCTGCTGTTCGCCCTGCGCCGGTGGTGGTCGGGTGTGCTGCCGCTGCTCGCCGGTGCCGCCCTGGCCCTTCCACTGCTCCCCACGACCTCGGCCGAGGCGACCGCCGCCGACCCGGCAGCCGCCGAACTCGCGTGCGCCGACGGGCTGTGCCTCACCCGGGCGCACGAACGCGAACGCGCCGCCCTCGCCGGTCCGGCCCGCGAAGCCCTGGCCCTGCTGTCGAAACTCCCCGCACCACCGGCGGAGGTCCGCGAACTCCCCAACCCGGTCCGCCCCGAACCCCGGGGCCCGGAACCCACCGACACGGTCTGGCTCGACCTCGACGACCTCGTGTACTTCCGCTCCACCCCACTGCCCGCGATACGCATCACCGAACTCCTCGTCGAGGGCGCGGGCACCCGGGAGTGCAACGCCCGTGACGGTTTCCCGGACCGGGAGGTCGTCGCCCGCGCGGTGACCACCGCCTGGCTGACCGGCCACCTGACCCCGTTGCGCAACTACCTGGGCGAGGAAGACCCGGAGCTGAACCCTTTGGCGCAACAGGCGTTGACCACCCTGAACGCCCGCCCCGCCGCCGACCAGCGCGCCCACGTCGAAGCCGCCCGCCAATCCCTCGCCGCCTGCACCGGCACCGCGTGGACGGCCCTCACCGGGGAACCCGCGTGACCCGCCCGCACCCGGCGTCTCCGGCGAGGATCGCCTCTGGTCGCCGGGAGAGGACCCGCGCGCCCGGCGGCGGTCGCCGGAGGAGAGCAGGCATGAGCCGTTGGCCGCTGCTGTACGCCCGTTCCCGCCGCATCCCCGCGGCGGTCGTCGCGGCGGTCCTCGGCACGGTCGGCGTCGGCCTCCTCGCGGGCGACGCGGGTGATCCCCGCCTCGCCGCCCTGGCCACCGCGCTGGGCGCCGCCGCTCTCGCCACCAGCCTCGGCAGCGCCGACCCGGCACTGGACCGCACCGCCGCCTTCGCCTGGCCGCCCCGCCGAGCCGCCCACCTGCTGCTCGGCGCCGCGCTCCTCGCCGGGCTGCTCCTCCTCGCCGCCCCCCTCGCCCCCGAGGGGGTCCTGCTGCGCGACGTCGCGGGCCTGACCGGGCTGGGCGCGCTCGGCGCCACCGCCTTCGGGGCCGACGCCGCGTGGTCGCTCCCGGTCGCGTGGGCGGCGCTCACGCTGGTGGTGCCCCCCGCCGGGGGCGGGATCGGCTCGGTGTTGACCTGGCCCGTGCAGCCCGCGGCCTGCACCGCCGCGTCCGCGACCGCGATCACCCTGGGCTGCACCGGGTTGCTGGTCCACACCGCCCTCGGCTGCCGCCGTTGACCTGCCCCTGCTGGACCGGAACCCGGTGGAGGTGGTGGACCGCGAATTCGACGACATCATCGATTTCGAGCAGGAGGACGGCCCCGGACGTCACGCACCTGTTCCGCGAGCACTGAGGTGGGCCGGGGGAGCGGCCCCGGCCGCCGCCACGCGCTCGCGCAGTTGGCGCCTGCCCGCGACGCCCAGTTTCGAGTAGATGTTGTGGAGGTGGTACTCCACCGTCTTGGTGGTGATGTAGAGCTGGGCCGCCACCTCGCGGTTGGTGTGGTCGAGTGAGACCAGGTGCGCGATCTGGCCCTCGCGGCGGGAGAGACCGGCCAGTGGGGACGCGGCGGGTTCCCGGTCCCCGCCCAGGTGGCGGCGGACGCGGTGTTCGAACGGTGTGGCGCGCAGGGCCGTGAACCGGTTCAGGGCGCTGCGCAGGAAGGGGGCGGCGGCGGTGGTGGCGCCTTCCCCGGCGAGCCTGGTGCCCAGGTCGGCTTCCAGCAGCGCTTGGGCGAACGAGTGCGGGTGCGCTCGCCGGGCCAGTTCCGCCACGCGGGCCTTCGTTCCCGTGGGCACCCGCTCCGGGGTCAGCGCCAGTTCGAAGCGGAGCAGGGTCGGCCGGAGGTACTCGGTGGCGTGGGTGCGCAGGGCGGCGAGGTGTTCGGCCGCCTCGTCCCGCCTGCCGGTGCCCAGCAGGGCTTCCACGAGCAGCGGGCGCCACCACAGGTGCCACCAGACGTGCGTGCCGTCGGGGTCGTCCCCCGTGAGGGGGTGCAGGGCGGTGAGCATCTCGGCGGGCAGGCCGCGGGCCTGGTGGAGGGTGGCGGCGGCGATGGCGGCGTACTTGCGGTCCTGCGGGCCCGCGGCCCGTTCCGCGCTGCCGCGGGCGGCCTTGACGTGCGCGGTGGCGGTGGCCCAGTCGCCGCGGCCCGCCGGGACCAGGGTGGCCACCATGTGCCGGAGGGCGCGGTGGTGCGGTTGTTCGTCGTCGTCGGCGAGGGAGAGGGCCTGGTGGACCAGGACCGACGCGCGGTCCCACTCGCCGCGGGCGTAGTGCAGGGCCGCCAGGTACGAGTGGGGTGTGGTGCCGGACATGAGGTGGCAGCCCGCGCCGTGGTGGCGGATGGTCGTGGTGAGGTCGTGCTCGGCTGCGGTGAAGCGGCCGAGCATGGTGCGGATCGCGCCCCGGCAGGCCAGCGAGTCCAGCCGGTCCGGCGGCACCTCGGCCGGGTCGGCGGGCAGGTCGTCCAATTCGGACAGTCCGCCCGCCATGCCGTCCACCCGGCACCGGGCCACGGCCAGCAGCACGGTGGTGAAGTCGGCCAGCCGCACCGGCAGCCCGCCCAGCCGCAGCGCGTGCCGGGTGTGCTCAAGGGCCTCGCGCCCCCGCCCGGACCAGACCTGCGCGCCGGACAGGCCCGCCGCGGCGACGGCCTCCACCCAGTCCCCGCTGCCGCGCGAGCGGTCGAGGGCGGCCGAGAAGTGCCTGCGCGCCGCCAGCCAGTCGCCGGTGCCGAACAGCGCGATCAGGCCTGCGGTCAACGAGCGCAGCGCGGACTCCGCGCAGCGCTCGACCTCCGGCAGCAGGGCCCGCGCCGCCGCGCGGTCGGGGCCGCAGGCGGCGTGCACGCCCGAGAGCAGCAGGCGGCGCTCGTGGTCGGCGCGGACGGTGCACAGGTCGGCCGCCCACCGCGAGTACCGCGCGGCCAGCAGGTGGTGGCCCCGGTCCGCCGCGCGCGCGGCGGCGTCGTCGAGGTCCGCCGCCAGGTCGGGGTCGGCGCCGGTCGCGGCCGCGACCCGGTGCGCCCAGTGGCTCGC
>NZ_AYXG01000260.1 GCF_000564855.1 Actinokineospora spheciospongiae | reverse complement strand
CGCCATAGGGGCCCCGGCCAAACACATCCACCCAGCCGGGCACCCCAACCAAACCCCTCGGCGGCCGGAGGACACGCGCTAAGAGCGGGCGCCTGACCAACGCGGGCAAGCCGCCAGCCGGTGCGGGCAGGCGGCTGGCCGGTGTCGGAAGGCAGCGGTGAGCAGGGCCGGCGACGTCCTGTGTGGACGCCGCGCGACCCTGCTCACCGGCACCGCGTCAGGGGATCACCAGCGGGACGATCGGCGCCTGCTCCTTCGACAGCGGGATGTTGTACCGCTGGGTGATGTAGGAGGCGACGTCGTGGAAGAAGAGGGCGGCGGAGTGGCCCTCGGGGGAGCTGTAGACGGGCGTGTCGTAGACCATGCCCACGACGAAACGGGGGTTGTCGGCGGGGAGGATGCCCGCGAAGGTGATCCAGTACTTGGAGTCGCTGTAGCGGCCGATGGCGCTGTCGTACTGCTGGGCGGTCCCGGTCTTGCCGGAGACCTGGTAGCCGGTGAGGGCCGCGTCCGGGGCGGTGCCGCTGTTCTGGTGCGGTGCCTTCTGCACGACCGAGCGGAGCATGTCGCGGACGGTGGTGGCCGTCTCGGGGCTGACCACGCGGACGCTCTCCGGGCGGGGCTCCGGGATGCGGGTGCCGTCGGGGGCGATCCGGGCGGCCACCACCCGGGGTGGGACGCGGACGCCGTCGTTGGCGATGGCCTGGTACATCCCAGCCATCTGCAGGACGGTCATGGACAGGCCCTGCCCGATGGGGAGGTTGCCGAAGGTGCTGCCCGACCACTGGTTGCGCGGGATCAGGTTGCCGGGGCTCTCCCCGGGGAGGCCGACGCCGGTGCGCTTGCCGATGCCGAGGCGCCCCAGCATGTCGGAGAAGCGGTCGGGGCCGACCTGGTCGGCCAGCATGAGGGTGCCCACGTTGGACGACTTGGCGAAGATGCCGGTGGTGGTCAGGTTCAGCACCCCGTGCGACCAGGCGTCGCCGACGGTGCGGTCGGCGACCTTGATCGACCCGGGCACCTGGTGCACCGCCTCCGGGGTGGTCACCCCGTACTCGATGGCCGACATGGCGGTGACGATCTTGTTGACCGATCCCGGCTCGTACGGGGTGGTCACCGCCGGGTCGGACAGCAGCTTCGGGTCGACCCCCCCGGGCTGCGACGCGTCGAAGGTCTTGTCGTTGGCCAGCGCGTAGACCTCGCCGGTCTTCGCGTCCAGCACCACGACGCTGGCGCTCTTCGCCCCGGAGCGCCTGGCGAACTCGGCCGCCTTCTGCTGGGTGAAGAACTGGAGGTCCGAGTCGATCGTCAGCACCAGGTCGGAGCCGTTGACGGCGGGCTGGCGGTCGCGCTCCGTGCCGGGGATGACGACGTCGGCGCCCCCCTCGGTCTCCACGATCTGCCTGCCCGGTTGGCCGGACAGCTCGTTGTCGTGCAGCATCTCCAACCCGATCAGCCCGTGCACGCTGTGCTTCTCCGGGTCGGGGTCGTCCGACCGCCAATTCGCGTAGCCGACGACGTTGGCCGCCAGCGAACCGCCCGGGTACTCGCGCATGGCCCGGTTCTCGACGTTGAGCTGGGGGAACTCCTCGGCGAGGACCCGGGTGAGCCCGGGTTCGGCGTTGTCCACCAGGTAGACGAACGCCTTGTCCGAGCGCAGCTTGGCCAGCAGGTCGGCCTCGTTGACCTGGTCACCGAGCACCTCGCGCATCCGACGGGCGATGTCGGCGGTCTCGTGGTCGAACGACAGCGGGCTGGTCTTGCCCGCAGCCCTGGCCTTCTCGACCTCCTTCTCGATCTCCTTGCGCTGGGGGTTGGGCCGGTAGGCGATGGCCCGGGTCTCCACGCTGAACGCCAGCTCCGCCCCGTTGCGGTCCAGGATGGCCCCGCGCGCGGCCGGGATCGGGATGGGCTTGGTGCGCTGCCGCTCGGCCCGCTCGGCCAGGGCCTCCGCCTTGAACCCCTGAACCTGCACCAGCTTCAACCCGGCGGCCACCAGGGCGGCGATCAGCAGGAACCGCACGACGACCACCCGCACCCGGTGGTCGGTCCCCGCCGCCCGCTTGGTGACCCGCCGCATCCGCCCGGGGGCGGGCGAGGGCCTGCGCACGGCCTCTCCCCGCCGCACGGGCACCGCCCGCCGCGCCGAGGGCCGCCGCCCACCCGGCCCACCCCGGTACTGCTCAGCCATCCGCCGACACCCTCCCGCCAGTCACGCTGTCCTCATCCCCGGTCGCACCCGACCGGGACGTCGTCGCCCGCCCGGCTCGACCACGACCGCCGGTCCACCGCCGGGTGGGACCCGGCGCCCGGCCCGGCCACCGCGGGCGCGGGGCGCTGCGGGAGTGCCCGACGGCTGCTCGTCGAATCTGCCGCCACGGACGTGGGGGCGAGGTCGAGCGGGGGGAACCACCCGCGTCAGCCGCCCGCCGGAGGCGGGGTCTGCTCGCCGGTCCCACCCGGGGCGGGCTGCCCCTGCTGGGTCTGCTGCTGCTCGGTCTGCTGTTGCTGGGCCTGTTGCTCCTGGGCCTGCTGGGCCGCCTGCTGCTGGGCGGCGATCTCCTCGGGTGAGCGGACCTGGGTCGGGGTGGTGGCGGCCTCGGGGTCGCCGACCACGGTCACCCCGCCGTTGGCGTCGACCACGATGTGGCCGGGGTCGCCCGCGGGGACCATGCCCAACTGGCGGGCGCGCTCGGCCAGGGCGGGGGCGGACTCCTGCCTGACCACCTCGCGCTGGAGTTCGGCGGCGCGCTCGGCGAGGACGGTGGCCTCCTGCTTGGCGGCTTCCAGCCGGTAGGAGTCGGCGATGGCTTGGGTGGTGAGCCACAGCGTGGTGGCCACGCCGACGACCAGCAGCGCGATGATCAGCACCACGAACGACGCGCGGCCGGAGGTGGCTTCCTCCTCCGCCGCGACCGTGGTGTTCCTGCGGTGGTTGGAGTTGTGCGCGGGCACCTTGCCGGAGTTGTGCGCGGACGCCCTGCCGGAGTTGTGCGCGGACGCCCTGCCCGCCGCGGGCGGGTGGCCCTCGCGCAGGGCGCGGCGGGCGTAGGCGCGTTCGGCGGCGACCGTGCGGGACCGCCCGGCCGTGCGCTCGACGCGGTCGGGGGTGGCGCGGGTGGGCTTGCCGGTCGGGCGGGGCGGGGACACCACCGACGACTCGGTCTGGCGGCGGGACGGCTCGCCCCGACCTCGGCGCGGTTCCGCCTCCTCGCGGCGGGGCCTGCGGCGCGCGGGCTGCTGGCCCTCGGCACGCCGACGTGCCGACCCGGTGCGGGACGCGTCATTGGCGACGGCGCGGCGGGGGGAACCCGCGCGCCCACCGGACGGCTTCTCCCCCTCGCCCGCCGCACGGCGGCGGGACGAGCCCGCACGCCCACCCCGGGGCGCGTCCTCGTCCCCGGCGGCCACCCGGCGGCGCGCAGAACCCGCACGCCCACCCCGCGACGACTCGTCCGCGATGCCCGCACGCCCACCCTGGGGCACGTCCTCATCCCCGGCCGCGCGGCGGCGCGCAGAACCCGCGCGCGCACCCTTCGGCGATTCGTCCTCGGTGCCCGCGCGCCCGCCCCGGGGTGGGTCCCCGTCGTCGGCCCGGGTGCGGCGGCGGGCTGTGCCCGCGCGTCCGCGGCGGGGGGTCTCGCCGTCGTCGGCCTGGCGGCGGGACGAGCCCGACCGCTCGTGGGTCGGCGGTTCCGGGTCCTCGGCCTCCGCGCGACGGCGGGACGCCCCGGCCCGGTCCGCGCGGGGCTGCTCCGCGTCGGCGGGGTCGGCGCGGCGGGCGGGGGTCGCGCGCGTGCGGCGCGGCGCCTCCGGCTCCTCGGCGGGGGTGGTGCCCCGGGGGGACCGCGCCGGGTCGGAGGAGTTCCTCGCGGGCGCGGTCATGGGGCCTCCCGGATGCGTTCCGCCGCGCGCAGGCGCACCGACTGCGCGCGGGAGTTGTGTTCGGTCTCGCGCTCGTCCGCCATCTCCGCGCCCCTGGTGATCAGGCGTAGCTGGGGGGCGTGCTCGGGCAGCTCCACCGGCAGGTCCGGCGGGGCGGTCGAATGGGCGAGCGCGGTGATCGCCCGCTTGACGATCCGGTCCTCCAGCGACTGGTAGGACTCCACGACGATGCGACCGCCGACGGCCAGGGCGGTGAGGGCGGCGGGGATGGCCCGGCGCAGCACGTCCAGTTCGGCGTTGACCTCGATCCGGAGGGCCTGGAAGGTGCGCTTGGCCGGGTGCCCGCCGGTGCGCAAGCTGGGCGCGGGCAGGACCGAGTACAGCAGTTCGACGAGCCGGGCGCTGGTGGTGAACGGCGCCCTGTCCCGTTCGACCAGCACGGCCTTGGCGATCTTGCCCGCGAACCGCTCCTCGCCGTAGTCGCGCAGGACCCTGGCGAGATCGCCGTGGGAGTAGGTGTTGAGCACGTCGGCGGCGGTGGGTCCGGTGGTGGGGTCCATCCGCATGTCCAGCGGGGCGTCGCGGGCGTAGGCGAAGCCGCGCTCGGGGACGTCGAGCTGCATCGAGGACACGCCGAGGTCGAACAGCACGCCCTCCACACGCGACAGTCCCAGGCCGGACAGCGCCTCGGGGAGTCCGTCGTAGACGGTGTGCACGAGGTGGACCCGGTCGCCGTGGCGGGCCAGCCGCTCGGCGGACAGCGCCAGGGCGTGCGGGTCGCGGTCGAGGCCGACGAGGGTGAGGCGGGGGTGGGCCGAGAGCAGGGCGTCGGCGTGGCCGCCGAGGCCGAGGGTGGCGTCGACCAGGACGGCGTCGCGGTCGGTGAGGGCGGGGGCGAACAGCTCCAGGATGCGGTCGAGGAGGACCGGCACGTGGCGGGGTCGCTCAGTCACGCGCACGCACCTTCTCCCACACTCCCGAACTGCAGGCCACGACCTGCCCGGCCGGATCGACGGATGCCGCCAGGTCCCCGCCCGCTCGTCGGACTTGGCACCGGGGAAGGTGCGCCAAGGCCGAAGGCGAGCGGACCGAGGCCTGGCGGCACCCGAATCCCCCTCGTCTCCTGTCCGTGCTCAGAACACGCCGGGCAGGACCTCCTCCCGGGCCTGGGAGTAGTCGTCCTCGTGCTCGTCCAGGTAGGTCTGCCACGCCTTCGCGTCCCAGATCTCCAGCCTGGTGATCGCCCCGATGACCACGCAGTCCTTGGCCAGGCCCGCGTAGCGCCGCAGTTCCGGTGCGACCGTGATCCGCCCCTGACCGTCGGGACGCTGCTCGTCCGTTCCGGCGAACAGGTACCGCTGGTAGGCGCGGACCGCCTCGTTCGTCAAGGGAGCCGCCGCCACCTTCCGCGCCATGTCCTCGAACTCCGCTCGTGGAAACACGTAGAGGCAGTGGTCCTGACCCTTCGTGACCATGAGCCCACCCGCGAGTGCGTCCCGGAACTTGGCGGGCAGTGTCAGCCGCCCCTTGTCGTCGAGCTTGGGGGTGTGCGTACCGAGGAACATCTCGACACCCACCTCCCCACCGAACCCATCGGATCGGCCGTGGAGCCCCCTGCTGCCCCACTTGGCGCCACAGTACCCCACTTTTCACCACAGTCAACGCGAAACCAGCCGTGTCGGAGCCGGGAAATTGTGCGTTTCCGCAGCTAGAAGGGCAGGGGGTGGCAGTGGGGGGTGGTGGGGGCGTCACCGACTCGGGTTGCCGCCCGAGACGCCGCAAGACCCCCCGGAGCACCTCCCCGCGGCCCCGAGGCGCACGTCACGGGGGTTCGTGGGGCGAGGTGGGGGAACCGGTGGAGCGGAGTGGGGAGCCGGGGGGTGGTGCCCGCGCCGCCCGGACGGGCGCCCACGGAGAGTCAGCCCACCCGGTGGTTGCGTACTCAACGTCACCTGAACGGCCCACGCCTGTCCGCCGGTCCCCCGGCGCCGCCCGGCCGCAGCACCGCTGCGCCGAACGGACCAGGGGCCGGGCGGACGGAGGTGTCCCGGCGGCGTGCGGCAGGATCAACGCCCCGCCTCCCCGGCGGGGAGGCTCGCCGGAAAGGGTGGGGTACCTCGCCGCGGTTTGACACACTGAATGCCAGGCTGACGTCCGGCACGGGACCCCGACGGCGTGAGCCCGACACCGCCTCCCGGCCGCCGGACCGGACGGCCGCGGAGAACCAGCAGGAGGTCGCGTGACGTCGAGTACCCCGCCCACCGCTCCCCCGGGCACCCCCTACGGAGCGGGCGGCGGCGAGCAGTACCCCAGCCCCGGTGCGAACGGGCCCAGCGGCAGGTACCCGGGCGCACCCGCGCCCCACCCGGCCCCCGGCGCCCCGGCGGGCGGTCCGGGCACCGGGGCGCACCACCCGGCGGCGCCACCGCACCAGCAGGCGCCGTCGAACGGCCTGGCCGAGCTGCACACCGCGGTCGGCCGGATCGCGGCCAACGTGGAGCGGGTGCTCGTCGGCAAGCCCGAGGTGGTGCGGATCGCGCTGGTGACGCTGCTGGCCGAGGGCCACCTGCTGGTCGAGGACGTGCCGGGGGTCGGCAAGACCTCGCTGGCCAAGGCGCTGGCCCGGTCCATCGACTGCTCGGTCAGCCGCATCCAGTTCACCCCGGACCTGCTGCCCAGCGACGTGACCGGTGTGTCGATCTTCAACCGGCAGACCAACGGGTTCGAGTTCCGCCCCGGACCGGTGTTCGCCAACATCGTCGTCGGCGACGAGATCAACCGGGCCTCCCCCAAGACGCAGTCCGCGCTGCTGGAGTGCATGGAGGAGCACCAGGTCACCGTGGACGGGCACACCTACCCGCTGCACTCGCCGTTCATGGTGATCGCCACCCAGAACCCGATCGAGATGGAGGGCACCTACGCCCTCCCCGAGGCCCAGCGCGACCGGTTCACCGCGCGGGTGTCGATCGGCTACCCGGACCCGGCGGCGGAACTGGCCATGGTGGACGAGCACGCCGCGCACGACGTGTTCAAGACGCTGGAGTCGGTGTCCGACGCCGAGCAGGTGCGCGGTCTCATCGAGACGGTCCGGGCGGTGCAGATCGCCCAGGAGGTCCGCCGGTACGCGGTGGAGATCGTCTCGGCGACCCGGCGGCTGCCGGAGATCCGCATCGGCGCCTCCCCCCGCTCGACGCTGCACCTGGTGCGGGCGGCGCGGGCGCAGGCGGCGCTGTCGGGCCGCGACTTCGTGGTGCCCGACGACATCCACGCGGTGGCGGTGCCGGTGCTGGCGCACCGGCTGGTGCTCACCCCGGAGGCGCAGGCGTCGCGGCGGCCCCCGGCGGACCTGGTGCGCGGCCTGGTGCAGCGGGTGCCGGTGCCGCAGGCCACCCCCGACCACGGCGGTGCGCAGTGGTCGGGTCCGGGCGGCAGGCGCTGAGGCGATCCGGTCGCGGCACGGGAGGAAGGCGGTCGCGCGATGCGCGGAGCTCTGTCCGGTCTGACCACCCGGGGCCGGTGCCTGCTGGCCGCGGGGCTGGCGGCCGCGCTGTGCTCGTTGATCCTCAACGAGCGCGACCTGCTGCGGGTGTCGGTGTTCGTGGTGGCCCTGCCGCTGCTGGTGTGCGGGTTGACCGCGGCGACCAGGGTGGGCCTGCGGGCGCAGCGGCACATCACCCCGGCCAGGGTGCCGGTGGGCGGTCGGGCGGAGGTGGCGCTCGACGTGCGCAGCACCGGGCGGCTGCCGACGGTGGGCCTGCTGGTCTCCGACGGGGTGCCCTACGCGCTGGGCGGCAAGCCGCGGTTCCTCATCGAGCGGCTGCCCCGGCACTCCGGGACCCGGTTGCGGTACACGGTGCGGCCCGCGCTGCGCGGCATCCAGCAGCTCGGCCCGCTCATGGCCACCGTCACCGACCCGTTCGGCCTGGCCGAGTTCGAGCGCGAACTGGCCCGCACCTCGCGGCTGGTCGTGGTGCCCAGGGTGTTCCCGCTCACCAGCGTGCCCGGCGGCTCCGGCCTGGGCTCCGGTGACGACGGTTCCAACCGGCTCTCCGCCGGGCAGGGCGAGGACGACGCCGTGGTGCGCCCGTACCGGCAGGGCGACGACCTGCGCAAGGTGCACTGGCGCTCCACGGCCAAGCGCGACGAGATGATGGTGCGGGTCGAGGAGAGCCCGTGGCGCGGCGGGACCACGGTCCTGCTCGACCACCGGGCGCCCGGGCACCGCGGCAGCGGCGCGGACTCCAGCCTGGAGTGGGCGGTGTCCTTCGCCGCCAGCGCCTGCGTGCACCTGCACCGCTACGGCCACCAGGTGCGGCTGGTGACCGAGACCGGCGGGGTGCTGGTCTCCGACGCGGGCGACGGCAGCCACAGCGACACCGCGGTCCTCGACGCGCTGGCCGCGCTGCAACCGAGCCACCAGCGCGAGATCGCCTGCCCGGCCGACCCCGGTGGCGGCCAGGAGCTGATCGCCGTCCTGGGCAGCGCCACCCCGGAGGACCTGGGCAGGCTGATCCGCCACCGCACCCGGGGCACGCGCAGCCTGGCCGTGCTGCTGGACACCCGGGCCTGGGGCGCGGGCGAGGGACCGGCCGTCGACCCGACCGCCGCGGCCGCGCTGCTCACCGGCGCGGGCTGGGGCGTGACGCTGGCCAGGCCGGACGTCCCGATGAACCGGGTGTGGGCCAACGTGTGCCGTTCCGGTTCGCGCCGGGACGGGACGATGATCGCCGGAGCGGGCACATGACCACGACGCAGCACCCACCCCAGCACGCACCGCGGCCCCCCGCGCCGCCCGAGCACGACTCCGACGCGGTGCAGTGGACGACGACGGTCACCCCGGCGGTGGCCGCGGTGACCACCCTGTGCGCCTCGACGGCGCTGTCCGGGGTGATCGACGGCGTGCGCTGGCTGGGCTACGCGGGCGTGGCGATCATCGTGGTGGCCGCGGTGGGCATGGGCCTGCGCGCGATGCGCACCCCCACCGCGGTCGTCGGCCTGGCGCAGTTGTTCGCGCTGCTGTGCCTGCTGATCGCGCTGTTCACCAACGAGGGGGTCGTCGGCATCCTGCCGGGGCCGGACGCCATCGGTGCCCTGGGCGAGGTGCTCGGGCAGTCGGTGGAGGCGGTGCGGGTCGGGGTGCCCCCGGTGGGCGCGACGGCGCCGGTGCTGTGCCTGGTGGTGATCGCCATCGGGCTGGTGGCGGTGCTGGTGGACACCCTGGCGGTGTCCGCCGGGGCGCCCGCGGCGTGCGGGCTGGTGCTGCTGTGCGTCTACGCGGTGCCCGCGTCGCTGTCCGACGAGCTGCTGCCGTGGTGGTCGTTCGTGCTGGGGGCGATCTCGTTCGCCGGGCTGCTGGCCGTCGACGGCACGCACCGCCACCACCTGTGGCGCAACCGCCCGGCCATGCCCGCCACCGGCCGCGGCCTGGGCGCCCCGGTGGCGGTGGTGGCCTCGGCGCTGGCGCTGGGGCTGGTCGCCGGGCTGACCGCGACCGGCATCGGCACCGTCGGCGGCTTCCCCGGCGGGGGCGGCGGCGGTGGGGGCGGCGGGCTGGCCCTCAAGCCGTTCACCGCCCTGCGCGGGATGCTCGACCAGGGCAGCAACGTGGAGCTGTTCCGGGTGCGCGGCCTGGGCAACGAGAGCCGCTACCTGCGCGCGATGACCCTGCCCCGGTTCGACCGCAACGGCGGCTGGACCGCGGCGGACGCCCTGTCGGACGCGGTCCCGGCCGACGGCGACCTGCCCAACGGCCTCGGCGACGACGGCGGCGGCGCGGTCACCCGGATCGAGATCGAGCCGGTCAACTCCCAGGACCTGTGGGCCCCGGTCTACGGCATCCCGCGCAGGCTCAGCGACCTGCCCCCGGACATGTACTACGACCAGAACGGCGGGATGGTCTACTCCCGCAGCCCGCGCAAGCTGGACCGCTACGTCGAGGACGCCGACCTGGGCCAGCCCGCCGCGCAGGACCTGCGGTCGGCGGGCACCCGACCCCCCGAGGGCTTGGACCCGGTGTACCTGGGCGCGGAGGGCATCGACCCGGAGGTGGTGGACCTGGCCCGGCAGCTCACCGCGGACCAGCCCACCACCTTCGACAAGGCACTGGCCCTGCAGGAGTACTTCGACCCGGTGAACGGCTTCAAGTACCAGACCCAGACCGGCACCTCCAGCGACGAAGACGCCCTGGAGGAGTTCCTCTTCCGCTCGAAGGTCGGCTTCTGCGAGCAGTACGCCTCGGCCATGGGCGTCCTGGCCCGCGCCGCGGGCATCCCCTCCCGCGTCGCCATCGGCTACACGGCGGGCTTCGTCTCCGGCGACTACCGGTCGATCACCACCCAGGACGCGCACGCGTGGGTGGAGGTCTACTTCCCCGACCAGGGCTGGGTGTCGTTCGACCCGACCCCCCTCAGCGACGGCCGCGGCTACCAACCGCCGTACGTCCAGGGCGACGCGAGCACCGGCCCGTCGACGACGGTCACCGAGGAGGAGGTCCCCGGCGGCAGCACCGAGAACACCCCCACCGCGCAGGCCCCGGAAACCGGCACCGCCGACGACCAGCGGGCCGCCACCCCGAACGCGGACGGCGCCGGGTTCAGCCTGCCCTGGCAGGTGTGGCTGGCGCTGGCCCTGGCCGCGTTGGCGGGCGGACTGGCGGCGCTGGGCGCCCGGGCGGCGAAGGCCCGCTCGCGCACGGCGTGGCGCCCGGTGGCGGCGGCCGCGGCAGCCGCGGTACTGGCGGTGTTCTTCCTGGTGTCGGCGGTGTCGTGGTGGCTCGGCGCGCTGGTGGTGGTCCTCGTGGCGGCCGCGGTCCCCGCGGCCGTCCGGGCTTGGCGCCGCCGCGAGCACCAGCAGGCGGTGGCCGCTCGGGACACCGACGCGGCGGGCGCGGCGTGGGCGGAGCTGATGGCCGAGTCCTGGGACCGGGGCGCGGAGACCGCCGAGTCGGACACCGTCCGCACAGCCGCCCGCAGGCTGGTCAAGGAACACGGCCTGGACAAGGACGGGCAGGAGGCCCTGCGGACGGTGGTGAATTCCGTCGAACGCTCCTGGTACGGCGGCCGGGCCGACGCCCCGGAACTGCCCGCCGCGTTCGACGAGGTGGTCCGCGGCCTGCGCCGCACCGCCCCGATGGACTGGAAGTCCCGCCTGCTCCCCCGCTCGGTCCTCAAGCCCCGACGGCGCAAGCAGGACTGATCCCACCCACTCGGAGGACCCGACCACCGGCCACCCCGCCCCCACCGGCGCCTCTGCCGACCACCCCAACAACCGCAGGCCCGGCCACCAACCACCCCAAACCCCATCGGCCCCGCCGCTGGCTGGCCTGGCGGCCGGCCACGCCGAACCTCGCCGGGCGCAGC
This sequence comes from Actinokineospora spheciospongiae, assembly GCF_000564855.1. Lineage (GTDB taxonomy): Bacteria > Actinomycetota > Actinomycetes > Mycobacteriales > Pseudonocardiaceae > Actinokineospora > Actinokineospora spheciospongiae. The sequence goes on along the minus strand of NZ_AYXG01000260.1, from coordinate 129 downwards.
CGCCCACCCCACCAACCGCAAGCCGGGCAGCCAGCCACCCGCAACCCCACCGCGCGCAGCTACCGACCACCCCGCCAACCGCCAGCCCGGCGCCAGAATGCCCGGGTGGGTGGATGTGCTTGGGTGGGG
>NZ_AYXG01000259.1 GCF_000564855.1 Actinokineospora spheciospongiae | reverse complement strand
CCTGCTGCACACCTTCACCATCGGTGGCGGCGGTGGCACCACGCCTCCGACCACGCCGCCGACGACGCCGCCGACGACGCCTCCCACGACGCCGCCGACCACGCCGCCGACGACTCCCCCCACCACCCCGCCGACGACGCCGCCCACGACGCCGCCGACGACCCCGCCCACCACTCCCCCCACCACCCCGCCGGGCAACGGCGTGAAGGTGTCCTACGGGATCACGGGCAGCACCAACCTGCAGAACCTGGGCGGCCCGCTGCCGCTCAAGGGCACCTTCGACGCCGTGGCCGACCTGGCCGCGGGCAAGTACGTCGGTGACCTGAAGCTCGACCCGACCAAGGGCTCGTTCAAGGTGTTCGGCTTCCTGCCGAGCGACGCCGACGTCAAGCTCGTCGCCGTCGGCCAGCCCTCGGGCACCGTGGCCACCGGCAAGATCACCTTCAACGGCAAGGTGAACGTGATCCTGTCGAAGCTCACCCTGTTCGGCCTGCCGATCAGCCAGGGCGACGCCTGCCAGACCACCGCTCCGGCGGACATGAAGCTGGCCTCCACCGGCAACTTCGACGTCCTCAAGGGCGGCAAGATCACCGGCACCTACGGCCTCGCCGGTGTCAAGGACTGCGGCTTCCTGAGCCCGATCATCTCCGCGCTCGTCCAGAGCTCGAAGAACACCATCGACCTGAGCCTCGTCGCCAAGGTGTAATCACGCCCCGGCGAGATCAGTCGATCCCGACAGTCGAAACTGACGGTCGACACAGCTCCACCCAGTGAAGAGCCCCCCGGCACCTCGTGCCGGGGGGCTCTTCCGCGTTCCGGGGCCGCTACCGCTCGGCGGGCACCACGTGAACGGGCCGGACGAACTCCGGCAGCCGCGCCGCCACCTCGGCGGGCGACGGCATCGCGGCCACCTCCTCGGCCAGGGCCGCGACCCGGGCGGCCACGTCCGCGTCCGACAGCAGCTCCTTGGCCGCGGCGGTGACCGCCTCGGCCGTCACCTCGTCGCCGCGCAGCGTGCGGGCGGCACCGGCGCCGGTGACCGCGTCGGCGTTGGTGAACTGGTCGGCGCCCTGCGGCAGGAAAAGCTGCGGCACCCCCGCCGCGATCGACCCGAGGGTCGTGCCGCTGCCGCCGTGGTGCACCACCAGGTCGACGTGCGGCAGCAGTTCCGCCTGCGGCACCCACGCCTCGACGGTCACCGACGGCGGCGGGTCGCCCAGGTCCTCGGTCTGCACCGTCGGACCCGCCGCCACCAGCACCTTCGCCCCGGTCGCCGCCAGGCCCGCGATCGCGGTCCGCAGCACCCCGGCGTCGCCGAACGCGGTGCCCAGGGTCAGGTAGATCAGCGGTTCGGCGTGCGCGCGCACCCAGTCCGGCAGCTCACCGGGTTCGGAGAAGGCCACCGGCCGCAGCGGCACCCGGTTCGGGGCGTCGCGGTACGCGGGCGCCTGGATCGACGCCGGGTAGATGTCGAGGTACGGGTCGCCACCGGCGAGGTTGTCCGGGGTGAGGTCGGTCGCGTCCGGCCCGAGCAGCTCCTCGGCGATCCTGACGAACCCCTCGGCGAACCCGGCGGTCCCGGACTCCTCGGCGGCGACGCGGTCGAACCCGCGGCCGAAGGCGTGGCAGACCGCGGGGACGCCCGCCACCTTCGCCGCGAACGCGGCGCCGATCGTGGCCGCCTCGTACACGACCAGGTCGAACCGCTGGGCCGCCAGCACCGGCTGGAGGTCGCCGAAGAACCGGCGGGGCAGGATGTCGGTGAAGATGTGGGCGGCGAGCTTGGCCACCTCCTCGGGATCGCGCCTGCGGGCCTCGATCGGGCTGACCTCCGACCCCGCCAGCTCGGCGAAGGCGCTGTGGATGTCGATGCCCACGTCGACGACGTCGAAGCCCAGGGCGATCAGCGGCGCGTGGAACGAGGCCGCGGTGGCGTAGGTGATGTGGTGGCCCTGCTCGCGGGCGGCGATCGCCAGCGGCAGGAGCGGGTAGGTGTGGCCGTGTGACGGCAAGGACGAGAAGAGGAGATCCACTGGACCCAATGTAGGGAAAACCGAGGGCGCCGCGCTCGCGGTTTCCGCGCCGTTGACCGGATCGTCCGGAAACTCAATTCCGTCGTAGCTGGTAGGTGCCCTCGGTGGTGGCGATCACCACACCGCCGGTGTCGGTCAGCTCGGTGGTGAGCACGAACGTGGACCTGCCGTCCGCCTTGGCCCGCACCCGCTCGACCGTCGCCGCGTCCAGCGCCGCCGTCGCGGTCACGTCGGTCCGGGCCGGGCGGCGGAAGTCGATCCGCAGGTCGCGCACCACCGGGTGGAACCGGGCCAGGTCGAAGCTGGGCAGGCAGATCGCCCCGCCCAGCACCTCGGCCACGGTGGACAACACCCCCGCGTACATCGTGCCGAGGTGGTTGCCGTTGTCCGCCGGCGGAACCCGGCACACCGCGACCCCGGGTGCCAGCTCGACTGCCGTCACGCCCATCCGGTGCGCCTGCGGGATCAGGTGCGGCAGACCGGTGTTGAACGCGGAGACGAGGTCCGACCCGGGGGTCACCGCAGGGCCGGGGGCAGTCCGGTCGGGTCGCCCACCGGCCAGGCCAGCGGATCGGGGCCCAGTTCGACCAGCGCGCGCACCTGGAGCACGCACCACGGGGACACCCCGCCGTCGCCCGCGAGCACCGAGGCGGTGAACTCCGGCCAGTCCAGCCAGCGCAGGTCGTCGACCTCCGCCGGGTTGGGTCGCGGCTGCTCGTCGGTGACCACCCGGTACACCGGGCACATCTCGTTCTCCACGATCCCGTCCGGCATCACCGCCCGGTAGCGGAAACCGGGCAGCACCAGGTCGACCCGGTGCTCACCGCGCAGGCCCAGCTCCTCGGCCAGCCGCCTGCGCACCGCGTCGGCACCCGGTTCGCCGACCGCCGGGTGCCCGCAGCAGGAGTTGGTCCAGACCGCGGGCCAGGTCTTCTTCGTCGCCGCCCGCCTGGTCAGCAGGAAGCGGCCAGCCTGGGTGAACACGTAGCTGGAGAACGCCAGGTGCAGCGGGGTGTCGGCGTGGTGCACGGTGGACTTGTCGGCGAGGCCGACCTGGTTCCCGGCCTCGTCGAGCAGGACGACCTGTTCAGTGGTGGTCACCCGATCACCTTGCCCCCCGGTGTGACCGGGTGGCAACTCGTGGTGATCACCTTCCTGGTCACAGTTCGCGCGGGGCCTCGATGCCGAGCAGCTCCAGGCCCCGGGTGAGCACCGCCGAGGTGAGCGCGGTGAGCACCAGCCGCGACGCGCGCACCTCGGCGGGCACGTCGGGCTTGAGGATCGGGCAGCCGTCGTAGAACGCGGTGAACGTCGTCGCCAGCTCGTAGAGGTACCCGCAGAGCTTGTGCGGGGCGTAGGCGGTGGCGGCCGCCTCGACGGCGGCGGGCAGCCGCAGCAGCGCCAGCGCCAGCGCCCGCTCCGCCGGGGAACCCAGCAGCACCTCGGTGTCGGCGGCCGGGGTGGTCCCGGACTTGGCGAGCACCGAGTGGCAGCGGGCGTTGGCGTACTGCAGGTAGACGGAGGTGTTGCCCTCCTTGGCCAGCATCCGCGACCAGGTGAAGACGTAGTCCTTCTCCCGGTCGTTGGACAGGTCCGCGTACTTGACCGCCCCGATGCCCACCGCGCGCGCCACCGCCGCCTGCGCGTCGGCGTCCAGGGAGGACCGCTCGGCCACGGTCTTGGCGGCGTTGTCGACCGCGTCCTCCAGCAGCTCGACCAACTTCACCGAGCCGCCCGCGCGGGTGCGGATGGTCTTGCCGTCCTCGCCGAGGATCGAGCCGAAGCCGATGTGCTCGGCGGTGTGGTCGTCGGTGAGGTAGCCCGCCATCCGGCTCGCGGCGAAGACCATGGCGAAGTGCTGGGCCTGCGGGGTGCCGACCACGTAGAGCAGGTCGGTCATGCCCCGCTCGCCGGTCCAGTACCGGGCGGTGGCGAGGTCGGTGGTGGCGTAGCCGTAGCCGCCGTCGCCCTTGCGCACGATCAGCGGCAGCGGTTCGCCCTCGCGGTTGCTGAACCCGGGCGGGAACACGCACACCGCGCCGTCGCTCACCCGCGTCAGGCCCTTGGCCTCCAGGTCGGCGATGGTGTCGTCGAGGTACGGGTTGTAGAAGCTCTCGCCGTACATGTCCTCGGGGGTCAGCTCGATGCCGAGCATCCCGTACACCTTCTGGAAGTGCCGGGAGGACTCCTCGACGAGCCGCCGCCACAGCGCCAGCGTCGCCTCGTCGCCGCCCTGCAGCGCCACGACCCGCTTGCGGGAGCGGTCGGCGAACACCGGGTCGGCGTCGAACTTCGCCCGCGCGGCCTGGTAGAAGCCGTTGAGGTCGCTGATGGAGTGCCCGCCGTCGGGGGTCCAGCCCTCGTCGAGCAGGTGCTCGATGAGCATCCCGAACGGGGTGCCCCAGTCGCCGACGTGGTTGTGCGGGGTGACCTCGTGCCCGGCGAAGCGCAGCAGCCGCAGCAGGGCGTCGCCGATGATCGTCGAGCGCAGGTGCCCGACGTGCATCTCCTTGGCCACGTTGGGGCTGGAGTAGTCCAGCGCGTACCGCCGCGGGTCCGGCACCGGGTCCACGCCGAGCCGGTCGTCGCCGAGCAGCGCCGCGGCCCGCCCGGCCAGCCAGGCGTCGCTGAGCCGGATGTTGACGAAGCCGGGGCCCGCGACCTCGGTGGTGGCCACCAGGTCGGCGGAGTCGAGGTTGTCCACGATGGACCGCGCCACCTCGCGCGGCGGCTTCCCGACCTTCTTGGCCAGGCTCATCGCCGCGTTGCACTGGTAGTCCACGCCGTCGCGGGTCGAGGGTCGGATGACGGCCTCCGCCGGGGTGATCTCCACGCCCAGGCCGCGGCGCAGCGCCGCCGCCACCCGCGCGCCCAGTTCGATCCCGACATCGCCGTACGCCACCGCGCCGCCTCCAGTCACCTCGTGAAACCTCAGGTGACCAGTATCGCGCCCGTCGTCCAGTCGATTCCGCGCGGGGCGGGCGCGGCGGTGACGCGCGTCGTCACACCCGCCACCGCCGTCGCCGCGTGCCCCGGGGCCGGTGCCCGGCAGGGGTGCCGCGCGGCGCCAGATCCCGACGACAGGCGCCGCGGCGGTCGGGCGGGGGCACCCGGGCGTGCGACCGGGTCAGTATCGGCCGCGGTGGCGCGTGATCACAAGATGTCCGACTCGTCCGTTTTTCCCAGGCGTTCCCAGCCCGCTGGGCGAAATGGCGGTATACAGATAGCATCGTTATTTGGATGCTGGTCCCTCGCACCGCACACCGGTGCGACACCCCCCGTGCGAGGAGAGACCGTGATCCGCAGACGTGTTGTGGTGGCCGCCGCGGCGGCCCTGATGAGCCTCGGGGCGCTGCCCGCCGACGCCGCCCCGGGCGTCCGGGTGCTGCCACTGCCCCCGGGCGCCAGTTTCATCGCCTTCCAGCGGATCTCCGGGACCGGACTGGTCTACGGGCAGGTCCAGCGCCCCGACGGCAGCAGGCACGCCACCGTCTGGCGCGGCGACTCGGTCCGCGAGCTGGCCCCGGCGGCGGCGTCCAGCACCGCCGTGCACGCCAACGACCTCGGCCTGGTCGCGGGCACCATCACCCCGGCGGGCGCGGTGCCCGCCGCGACCAGGGCGACCGCCTGGTTCCTCGGCCGGACCTTCGACCTGCACCCGGCCGGGGCGCAGCAGAGCTACGCCGTGGACGTGAACAACCGCGGCGAGGTCCTGGTGGAGGCCTACTTCCCCGGTCCGACCCCGGACGAGCGGGGCGTGGAGCAGATCTCGGTGTGGCGCGCGGGATCGGTGCGGGTGCTGCACCGCGGGCCGCAGGGCAACGGCTACCCGGTGATCGGCGACGGCGGGCACGTCGCCGCGTCCGTGGTGGACGGTGCGGGCACGAGCGCCGTGCGGGTTTGGGACGGTCGCGGCCGGGTCCTCGCCGACGTCACCCCGGCGGAGACCTACGTCTCCCCGTTCCCGCTCGACGTCAACACCCGGGGTGAGGTGCTCATCCAGGCCTACGCGGGCTACGTCCAGGGCAGGATGTACCTGTGGCGCAACGGGACCGCGGTCGCCGTCAGCGGCCTGCCCGGCGCGCGGGACGTCCAGGCGAACCCGTTCGACTTCTTCAACCGCACCTTCCTCAACGACGCGGGCGAGGTCGTGGCCACCAGCGACTACCGGGCCTTCCGCTGGCGCGACGGCGTGGCCACCCCGCTGGCCCCCCAGGGCGGGTTCAGCTACCCGCAGGGGATCAACGAGCGCGGGGAAGTGGCCGTGGAGTCCTGCGCGGGCGCCATCCACGACTGCACGCCGCAGATCGTCAGCCGCGCCGGGGAGACCACCGTCATCACCGGCCCGCCCGGCAGCGCGCCCAACGTGCTCGTCAGCGACATCAACCGCCACCGGCGGCAGGTCGTCGGCGTCGCCCGGGACGCCGCGACCGGTGCTTCCCTCGGCTTCGTGCAGGGCTGATCCCCGCCGCCGAGGGGCTACCCCGGCAGGTCGAGGTCCCGCTCGACCTCCGCCAGCTCCTCGGCGGTGCCCTGCACCTTCGGCCCGGTGAACCACTTGCGCGCCGAGGCGAACCACCACAGGGCCGCCCCGCCGAGCACCACCAGGAACGCGACCGGGGTGTAGTTGAACGAGTCCAGGGTGATCGGCGCGGCCTGCGGCAGCATGAACAGCACGAAGATGAACGCCACCCACGCCGTGGCCACGATCCCGATCGGCCTGCCCCAGCGGCCCAGGTGCCACGGCCCGCGCTCGAACGCGTCGCCCTGGCGCACCCGCAGGAAGATCGGGATCACGTAGGCGGTGTAGAGGCCGACCACGGCGATCGAGGTGACCGCGGCGTACGCGGTGGCGCTCCACAGGTACGGCACGGCCAGCAGGAACGCCCCCGCCGCGGCCAGCCACACCGAGTTCGTGGGCGTGCGGGTGCGCTTGTTGATCCGGTGCCAGACCCGCGAACCGGGGATCGCGCTGTCGCGGGCGAAGGCGTAGATCATCCGGGAGTTGCCGGTGACCGCGGCCATGCCGCAGAACAACTGCGCGCCGATGGCGATGAGCAGCAGCAGCTTGCCGCCGGTGGCGCCCACCGCGTCGATGAACACCTGCGCGGGCGGCACACCGGTCTCCGAGCCGACGGCGCCGTCGTAGTCCTGGATGGCGAAGGTCAGGCCGATCAGCAGCACCCAGCCCGCGGCCAGCGACACCAGGATCGAGTTGACGATGCCCTTCGGGCCCGCCACCGCCGCGTCCTTCGTCTCCTCGGTCATGTGCGCGGACGCGTCGTAGCCGGTCAGCGTGTACTGGGCGAGCAGCAGCCCGATCAGGAACACGTACACCGGGGAGGCCCAGCCGGTGTCGTTGACGAACTCGCCGAACACGAACGACGCGCTCTGGTGCTCGTCCGGCACCACCACCAGCACGCCCACGATCACCAGCACCCCGACCAGGTGCCACCACACGCTGACGCTGTTGAGGATCGACACCACGCGCACCCCGAAGGTGTTCAGCGCCCCGTGCACCACGAGGATGATCCCCAGCAGCAGGATGGTGTGCCCCGGTGTCGCGGCGAAGCCGAACTGCAGGTCCAGGAACGCGTTGAGGAACAGCGCCGCGCCGAAGTCGATGCCCGCGGTGACCGCGACCTGCCCCACGAGGTTGAACCACCCGGTGAACCACGACCAGGCCGGGCCGTTGCGCGGGGCCAGCTTCGCCGCCCAGTAGTACAGCCCGCCCGCGGTCGGGTAGCTGGAGCACACCTCGGCCATGCCCAGGCCGACCAGGACCACGAAGAACCCGACCAGCGGCCAGCCCCAGACCATCGTCGCCGGGCCGCCGGTCTTCATGCCGAACCCGTAGAGGGTCAGGCAGCCCGAGAGCACCGAGATGATCGTGAACGAGACGGCGAAGTTGCTGAACCCCGACATCGACCGGCGCAGCTCCTGGGCGTACCCCAGGGTGTGCAGCCGGGCCTCGTCGGCGTCCGGGCCGGGGGTGTCCGGGTTGCTGGTCGTGGCCATAGCTGCTCCCCCAATGGGTCGCGGGCGGTCCATTGCCGGAGGGCACAGTGTGATTCCCGTCATTTCCCTGGTCAAGGGCCGTTCGACGTAACCACCGGGTGAACGCCGCGCCCCGCCTGTGGACAGCCGGTTGCGGGACCGGGCCGGCAGGCAGCAGGATGCGCGGAGGACGTGCCAATGGGCCACCGGCCTACCTTTGGGGGACCGCATGCCAGAGACACCGCTGACCGTGGACCGGCTGCGGGAGCTGGTCGACCGGGGCGAGGTCGACACCGTCCTGGTCGCGGTCACCGACATGCAGGGCAGGCTCCAGGGCAAGCGCTGCGCCGCCCGGTACTTCCTGGAGGAGGTCCTCGCGCACGCCACCGAGGCCTGCGACTACCTGCTCGCGGTCGACGTGGAGATGAACACCGTCGCGGGCTACAGCTCCTCGTCCTGGGACAGCGGCTACGGCGACTTCGTGCTCCGACCCGACCTGGCGACGCTGCGCCCGCTGCCCTGGCTGGAGGGCACCGCGCTGGTGCTCGCGGACCTGGAACTGGTCTCCGGCGGCCCGGTCCCGGTCTCGCCCCGGCAGGTGCTGCGCCGCCAGCTCGACCGCCTCGCCGAGCGGGACCTGACCGCGTTCGTCGGCACCGAGCTGGAGTTCATCCTGTTCGACGACACCTACGAGCAGGCCTGGGACGCCGGCTACCGCGGGCTCACCCCCGGCAACCGGTACAACGTGGACTACTCGCTGCTGGGCACCGGCCGGGTCGAACCGGTGCTGCGCGCCATCCGCAACGGCATGGGGGGCGCGGGCCTCTACGTCGAATCGGCCAAGGGCGAGTGCAACCCCGGGCAGCACGAGATCGCCTTCCGCTACACCGACGCGCTGGCCACCTGCGACAACCACTCGATCTACAAGACCGGGGCCAAGGAGATCGCCGCCGCGCACGGGAAGTCGCTGACCTTCATGGCCAAGTACGACTCCCGCGAGGGCAACTCCTGCCACGTCCACCTCAGCCTGCGCGGCACCGACGGCACCCCGGTCATGGCGGGCGACGGGCCGCACGGGTTCTCCCCGCTGATGGAGCACTACCTCGCCGGGCAACTGGCCTGCCTGCGCGAGCTGACGTACTTCTTCGCCCCGAACATCAACTCCTACAAGCGCTTCGCCGAGGGCTCGTTCGCCCCGACCGCGGTGGCGTGGGGGGTGGACAACCGCACCTGCGCGCTGCGCGTGGTCGGGCACGGGCCCTCGCTGCGGGTGGAGAACCGGGTGCCCGGCGGCGACGTCAACCAGTACCTGGCGGTCTCGGCGCTGATCGCCGCCGGGCTGCACGGCATCGAGAACGAACTGCCGCTGGAGGACGCCCTCACCGGCAACGCCTACGCCTCCGGGCGGCCGACCGTGCCCAGGACCCTGAGGGACGCCGCGGCCCTGCTCGACGGCAGCGCGGTCGCGCGCGCGGCGTTCGGCGACGACGTCGTGGACCACTACCTCAACGCGGCGCGGGTGGAACAGGCCGCGTTCGACGCGGCCGTGACCGACTGGGAGCGGGTCCGTGGCTTCGAACGGCTCTGACCGGCCCCCCGTCATCGGGGTCACCACCTACCTGGAGCACTCCGCCTTCGGCATCTGGGAGGCCGAGGCCGCCGTCTTGCACCGGGTCTACGTGGAGTCGGTGCGCGCGGCGGGCGGCAACGCCGTGCTGCTGCCGCCCATCGGCGACTGGCGCGCCGACACCGTCGACTGGCTCGACGGGCTGGTCCTCTCCGGCGGCGCCGACATCGACCCGGCCCGCTACGGCCAGGCCCCGCACCCCACCACCGGCACCCCGCAGCCGACCCGCGACGCCGCCGAGTTCGCCCTGGTCGAGGCCGCGCTGGAACTGGGCCTGCCGCTGCTGGCGGTGTGCCGGGGGATGCAGGTGCTCAACGTGGCCCTCGGCGGGACGCTGCACCAGCACACCCCGGAGGTCGTCGGCACCACCGACCACCAGCCGGAGGTGGCCATGTTCGGCAAGACCGACCTGACCACCACCCCCGGCTCGGCGCTGGCGGGCATCCTCGGCCCCACCGCCCAGGCCCACTGCCACCACCACCAGTCCCTCGACCGCCTCGGGGAGGGACTGGTGGTCGCCGCCACCGCCCCCGACGGCACGGTCGAGGCGGTGGAGCTGACCGGGCCGCGGTTCGCCGTGGGCGTGCAGTCGCACCCGGAGCACGACGTCGAGGACGTCCGGCTCTTCGCCGCGCTGGTCGAGGCGGCCCGCGCGCACGCCACCAGCCGTTCCCACCGAAGGAGGGTCCCCCGGTGAGCACCCTGGAAGTCCTCGACCCGGCCACCGGCGCCCCGCTGACCAGCGTCGAGGCCGCGGACCTGCCCGCGACCGACGCGGCCGTCGCCCGCGCGCACGCCGCGCTGCCCGCCTGGCGGTCGGTCGCCCCGGGCGACCGGGCCCGGCTGCTGCGCCGCTTCGCCGCCGCGGTCGACGGCGACCTGGAGAACCTCGCCCGGCTGGAGGTCGCCAACGCCGGGCACACCATCGGCAACGCCCGCTGGGAGGCGGGCAACGTCCGCGACGTGCTGGACTACTACTCCGCGACGCCGGAACGGTTGTCCGGCAGGCAGATCCCGGTCCCCGGCGGGGTCAACGTCACCTTCCACGAGCCGGTCGGCGTCGTCGGCGTGATCGTGCCGTGGAACTTCCCGATGCCCATCGCAGGCTGGGGCCTCGCGCCCGCGCTGGCCGCCGGGAACACCGTCGTGCTCAAGCCCGCGGAGCTGACCCCGCTGACCGCGCTGCGGCTCGCGGAACTGGCCCACCAGGCGGGAATCCCCGAGGACGTGTTCCAGGTGCTGCCCGGCGAGGGACCGGTGGTGGGGGAGCGGTTCGTCACCCACCCCCTGGTGCGCAAGGTCGTCTTCACCGGGTCGACGGCCGTGGGCAAGGAGGTCATGGCGGGCTGCGCCGCGCAGGTGAAGCGGGTGACGCTGGAACTGGGCGGCAACAACGCCAACGTCGTCTTCGCCGACGCGGACCTGGCGAAGGCCGCCGCGACCGCGCCCTACGCCGTGTTCGACAACGCCGGGCAGGACTGCTGCGCCCGTTCCCGCATCCTCGTGCAGCGCTCGGTGCACGAGGAGTTCATGGCGCTGTTCGAGGAAGCGGTGCGCGGTGTGGTCGTCGGCGCACCCGGGGACGAGGCGACGGAGATGGGACCGCTGATCTCCGCGCGGCACCTGGCCCGCGTCTCGTCCTACGTGGACGAATCGGACGTCGCCTTCCGGGGCAGCGCACCGGCGGGGCCGGGGTTCTGGTTCCCGCCGACCGTGCTGTCCGTCCCGGCCGGGCACCGCGCGGTCACCGAGGAGGTGTTCGGCCCGGTCGTGGCGGTGCTGCCGTTCGACGACGAGGCCGACGCCGTCCGCCAGGCCAACGACACCGACTACGGCCTGTCGGCCTCCATCTGGACCCGCGACGTCGGGCGGGCGCTGCGGGTCTCCCGCGCGGTCGAGGCGGGCAACCTGTCGGTGAACTCGCACTCGTCGGTGCGGCACTGGACCCCGTTCGGCGGCTTCAAGCAGTCCGGCCTGGGCCGCGAACTCGGCCCGGACGCCCCCCACGGGTTCACCGAGACCAAGAACGTGTTCATCAGCAGCGAGTGAGAAGTCGACAGCGGAGGGAAGCGATGGGCAAGCGGCTGGACGGCAGGGTCGCGGTGGTCACCGGCGGCGCCAGCGGCATCGGCCTGGCCTCGGTGCGCAGGCTCGCCACCGAGGGCGCCAGGGTCGTGGTCGCCGACGTGGACCCGGACGCGGGCAGGGCGGCCGCCACGGAGGTCGACGGCCTGTTCGTGCGCACCGACGTCACCAGCGAGGACGACGTCCGGGCGCTGTTCCACACCACCGTCGACACCTACGGCTCCCTCGACGTCGCCTTCAACAACGCGGGCATCTCCCCACCCGAGGACGATTCGATCCTCACCACCGGCATCGAGGCGTGGAACCGGGTCCAGCAGGTCAACCTGACCTCGGTCTACCTGTGCTGCAAGCACGCCATCGAGCACATGCGCTCCCGCCGCCGCGGCTCGGTGATCAACACGGCCTCCTTCGTGGCGGTGATGGGCGCGGCCACCTCGCAGATCTCCTACACCGCGTCCAAGGGCGGTGTGCTGGCCATGAGCCGCGAACTGGGCGTCCAGTTCGCCCGCGAGGGCATCCGGGTCAACGCCCTGTGCCCCGGCCCGGTCAACACCCCCCTGCTGCGCGAACTGTTCGCCGCCGACCCCGAGCGCGCCGCCCGCAGGCTCGTCCACGTCCCCATGGGCCGCTTCGCCGAACCGGAGGAGATCGCCGCCGCGGTCGCCTTCCTCGCCAGCGACGACTCCTCCTTCATGACCGCCTCCCAGTTCCTCGTCGACGGCGGCATCTCGGGCGCCTACGTCACCCCGCTGTGACCTCCGGCAGCCCCGACCCACCCACCCCGCCCGACGACCCCGGACCGCAGGCGGGGGCCGCTGCGCCGGGCGGTTCCCGCCTGCGGGAGGGACGCGCCGCGCCCGGCGACCCCGGATCGCGGGGTGGGTCCGGCGTGGCGGATGGCCCGGGGTTGCGGGAGAAGCCCACTGCCCCCGGGTCGCGGGGTGGGCCTGATGTGGCGGGTGGTCTCGGTTTGCCGGGAGGGACTGTGGTCCCCGGTGGCTTGGGGTCGGTGGGGGGATCTGCCGTTCCCGGTGATCTGGGGTCACGGGAGGGGTCTGCTGCGCCTGGTGATCCTGGATCGCAGGGTGGGTCTGTTGTGGCAGGTGATCCCCGGTCGTCGGGTGAGTTTGGTGTGGCGGGTGGTCCTGGGGCATCGGGTGGGTTCGTTGTGGGCGGTGGGCCCGGGGTGTCGGGTGGGCTCGTCACGCCGGGCGATCCGGGATCGAGGGGTGGGGCTGCTGGGGCGGGCGGTTCGGGGGTGTCGGAGGGGGGTGCTGTGGCGGGCGGTCCCCGGTCGTCCGGGGGTGCGGGTGGGGCGGCCGGTGGGAGCGAGTGGGGTGCCGCCGGGGCCGATCCGCTGTTGGAGGAGTTCTTCCGGCCGGTGCGGGCCGGGAACGCGTTCGAGGAGACGGTGGAGCGGATGCTCCAGGCGATCCGGCTCGGGGTGGTGGCGCCGGGGGCGCGGCTGCCCGCCGAGCGGGAGCTGTCGGTCCGGCTCGGGGTGAGCCGGGTGACGCTGCGGGAGGCGCTGCGGGCGTTGCAGCAGGCCGGGTACGTGCAGTCGCGGCGGGGGCGGTACGGCGGCACCTTCGTCCGCCCGGACCCGCCGTCGCGCACGCCGCCGCGGCCGCGGGCGGAACTGGCCGCGGAACTGGAGGACACCCTCACCCTGCGCGCGGTGCTGGAGCCCGGTGCCGCCGAGGTCGCCGCCTCCCGCGCCCTGCCCCCTCGGCTGCGCAGGCACCTGCGCGCCCGCCTCGACGACTGCACCGGTGCGGTCCCGGCGGACTACCGCCGCCACGATTCCCGCCTGCACCTGGCCATCGCCGAAGCCGCGGCGGCCCCGTCCCTCACCGGCGCCGTCGCCGACGTCCGCACCCGGCTCAACGCCCTCCTGGACGCGATCCCCCTCATCCCGCCCAACATCGCCCACTCCGACCACCAGCACGCGCTGGTCATCACCGCCATCCTCGACGGCGACCCGCCCGCCGCCCGCGCCGCCATGGCCGAACACCTCGCGGGCACCGCCTCCCTGCTGCGCGGCTTCCTCTCCTGAAGCCCCCCACCCGCCGTCGCGGTGTGTGCTGCACCCGGTTCACACCACCCGAACGGCCCGGTGACCTATCGTCTTGGGGTGAATCCGCCGCAGTGAACCGACGACAGGGGGTGGGCAAGTGGCACAGGACGACCGGCGCCCCCCGCCGCCACCACCTACGCCATCGGCTCCCCCCTCTTCCGCAAAGCCACCG
>NZ_AYXG01000258.1 GCF_000564855.1 Actinokineospora spheciospongiae | reverse complement strand
TCGCCACCCCCGGCCAAACACATCCACCCACCCGGGCAGTTGACTCGCCGGGCCGGCGGTTTTCGGGGTGGCTGATTGGGCCGCTGCGCCGATGGGGTTCGCGGTGGCTGGCGGTTGCGGGGTGGTCGGCAGGCCACGCGGCACATCCACCCACCCGGGCAGTTGCTCGCCGGGCCGGCGGTTGTGTGGGGTGCCGGCTTTGCGGACGGGGCCCGGCAAGCCCTTGAGGGCGACGCGCTCGCCTGAACCGCGTGCCGCAGCGGCGGAGTGCCGGTGGTGCGGTCAGTGGTCGCGGTCGACCACCGAGGTGGCCAGGGTGCGCAGGTGGGTGTGGGCGGTGGGGTCGAGGTCCAGGTCCTCCAGGTGCGACCAGGCCAGGTCGAGCCTGCGCGCCGCCTCGGCCTCGGTGGCTGCTCGGCCGCCCGCTTCCTCGACCAGTGCGCTCGCCCGTGCCACGTCCGCCTCCGACAGCGGGGTCGCGTAGAGCCGGGCCAGTTCGCGGGCGGCGGGGACGTCGGCGGCGAGTGCGGCCACGACCGGGGCGCTCTGCTTGTGCGCGCGCAGGTCCGCGCCCGCGGGTTTGCCGGTCACCGCGGGGTCGCCCCAGATGCCCAGGAGGTCGTCGGCCAGTTGGAAGGCGACGCCCAGGTGGGTGCCGAAGGCCTCGAAGCGGGGTTGCCAGTCCGGTCGGGTGACGCCGAGGCGGCAGGCGGCGCCGAGCAGTACACCCGTCTTGCCGACGATCATGTCGGTGCTCTCCGCCACCCCCACCCTGGCCAGCCGCTCGAACCGCAGGTCGTCCTCCTGGCCGCGGGCCAGCAGCCGCAGCGTCGTGGCCAGGTGCGCCACGTCGGCGACCGGGGCCGAGGTGGCCAGCGCCTCGAAGGCCAGCGCGATGAGCGCGTCCCCGGCCAGGATCGCCGCGGGCACCCCGAAGCGGGCCCACAGCGTCGGGCGGTGCCTGCGCTCGCGGTCGCCGTCCATGATGTCGTCGTGGACCAGGGAGGCGTTGTGCAGCAGTTCCACCGCCACCGCGGCGGGGACCACCCCGGCCGGGTCGGCGCCGGTCGCCGCGGCGCAGAGCAGGGTGAACACCGGTCTGATCAGTTTGCCGCCGACGGTCCCGGTGGGTGCGCCGTCCGCGGTGCACAGGCCCAGTTGGTAGCCGCAGGTGGTGCTCAGGTGCCCGCCCAACCGCGCCGTCCACCGGTGCAGCGCGGGGACGAGGAGGGTGTGCGCCGACAGCACCGCGGACGGCAATCCGACAGCGGTGGTCACGGTCGCCTCCCCACCAGTTCCGACTCCACGTAGGAGCCGACGGCGGCGTCCCGGTAGCGCCGGGTGCGCGCCGACCAGTCGAGGTTGCCGCGCATCCACGACCGCATCCCCGCCAGGCACCCGGCCACCTCCGGGCCGCCCACCTCCACGGCGGCCCGCTCGAACCGCAGGTAGTCCGCCACCCGCTCCACGACCCGCTCGGTGACCAGGTCCAGCGCCCCGGCCACGTCCAGGCCGTGGCCGTGCCGCACGACGGCCACCAGGTTGTGGCACTCGCCGAGCGAGGCCTCCTTGTCGTGGGAGTACAGGTCGTTCGTCCAGCACACCACGTCGCACGCCGCGCGCAGGGCCCGCTCGAAGCGCTCGTCGGCGTAGGCCGCCCCGGGGACCTCGCCGACCCCGACGACCTCCACCAGGTCCAGGCACACGTAGATCGCCCCGGTGTGCCGCCGCCGCTCCACATAGGTCTGTTCGTCCGGCACGACCCCGCGCGCCCGGTTGTCGGCCTCCCACCCGGCCGCCATCCCGCCCGCGATGACGTGGTCGACGAACCGCTGCCGCCACGCCGCGCCCGCGGGCTCCGCGGTGCGCCGCCACAGGTCGGCCAGCGCGCCGACCAGGGCGGGCGCGTCCGGTGGCGGCGGGGTTCCGCGCAGCACGTCGAACATCATCGCCAGCAGCTCGCCCGTGCGGCCGGGGTCGCGGCCGAGCAGGCCGTCGTCGAGCTGGTCGTCGAGCAGGAACAGCCAGGCGAACCAGTCCGCGATCAGGCACAGCCCGGTCTCGTCCGCGCTCGGGTGGGTCACCGCGGCGAACCACCCGAAGTCGGCGGCGGTGAACCGCTCGCGCGCCAGCGGCCGCAGCACGACGCCCTGCTCGGTGACCCACCGGTCCAGGTGGTCCCGCGCGGCGGCGACGTGCGGGTTGCACTCCGGGGGGATCGGCGCGAAGGCCGCCCACAGGCTGTCGGTGTTCATCGGCGGGTCACCCGGACGTGCACGCCGCCCTTGGGCTGCAACGTGATCAGCGGTGAGATCTCCACGTCGGGCAGCTCCGGTGGCACCTCGATCCGGTAGCGCTGCACCATCATCGCCAGGATGACGGTCAGCTCCGTGCGGGCGAAGTGCTTGCCGATGCAGTTGCGCGGCCCCGCCCCGAACGGCAGGTACGCCGACTTGGGCCGGGCGGCGACCGCCTCCGGTCGGAACCGCTCCGGGTCGAACGCCTCTGGGTCCGCCCAGAACTCCGGGTGCCGGTGCAGCGTGTAGACGTTGAGGTAGATGTCCGACCCGGCGGGGATGGTGAACCCGCCGATCTCGTCGTCGCCGATGGCCCGCCGCATCGTCTGCCACGACGGGCTGTAGAGCCGCAGCATCTCGTCGACGACCATCCTGGTGTAGCCCAGCTCGGCGAGGTCGTCGAACTCGGGGGCGCGCCCGCCGAGCACCCGGTCGACCTCCTCGTGCAGCCTCTCCTGCACGTCCGGGTGCTTGCCGACCAGGTAGGACAACCAGGACACGGAGTTCGACGTCGTCTCGTAGCCGCCGATGATCAGGTTGAGCACCTCCCGATGGAGCTGGGTGCGGGACATGTGCTCGTCGGTCTCGTCGTAGGTGGCCGCCATCAGCGCGGCGAGCAGGTCGTGGTGCTCCTCCCCGGTCGCGTCCCGCTCGGCGATCACCTCGTCGACGTAGCCGTCCATCTGCCGGATGATCTGCCGCAGCCGGTTGTGCTTGCGGGTGGGCCAGCTCAGCGGCGGCACCGGGAACCGGAAGTAGTCCCCGGCGATGGTGTTGGCCTCCAGGAACATCCCCTCGATGATGTCCCCCCGGTCGCCGACCCTGGCCCCGAACAGCGACCGGAACACGATGCGCATGGACAGTTGACCCAGTTCGGTGCTGACGTTGACGATGTCGCGGGGACCGTACTGACCGTCCCAGCGGTCGAGCATGACCGCCGACTCCTCGGTCATGTTCCGGACGAACCCGGCGATCTGCGGCCGGTGGAACGACGGCTGCATGAGCCGCCGCTGCCGCCGCCACGGTTCCCCGCCGACCACGCCGATCAGCCCGC
The DNA here is from genome assembly GCF_000564855.1 of Actinokineospora spheciospongiae. Classification (GTDB taxonomy): domain Bacteria; phylum Actinomycetota; class Actinomycetes; order Mycobacteriales; family Pseudonocardiaceae; genus Actinokineospora; species Actinokineospora spheciospongiae. The sequence goes on along the minus strand of NZ_AYXG01000258.1, from coordinate 10,498 downwards.
CGCGCAGGATCGGGTCGACCGTGCGGAACAGGAAGGCGTCCTTGTCGTAGTTCTCGTGGTTGCGCACCAGCACGTGCTCGAAGTGCGCGGGGTGGTTCACCAGCGCCATCCGCATGCCCAGCATCCGAATCCAGGCGATGTCCCCGTGCTTGGCGATCACCTCGGACAGGAAGTCGACCTGCCTGCCCGCGCGCAGCGCCAGCACCCCGCGGACCTGCTCGCCGAACCCCAGGCTGGGCACCTGCCGCGCGCCCGCCACCGCACTCACCGTCATCGCGCCGCTCTCCTCCCGCTCGCGGAACCGTTGCCTGGCGCGGAAAGCGCCGAGCCGGTCCCCGACGCGAGCGACGGTACCGGCTGCCCCCGGCCTTGGTAATCCTCCGAATGCCCTCTGCCGCAACGGTTTCGAAGTGACAGTCGCGGTCGGAACGCACACCCTCGGGCAAACGTGCGTCCCGGCGGACAAGGGTTCGCGTGTTTCGCTCACCGGTGGACGAAACCCGGAATTCGCTGAGCCCAGCTCATCATCTGCCCCCGCCCACTTCACAGGATGGCCGCACCGAAACCACAGGAGAACCACAGGGTGCGGGAGCACCCTGGAGATCACACCACCCGAAGAGGAGGCCCGCGATGCTCAGCAGCACGATCGCCCGGACGGCAGGCAGCCGGGGCGAGCGCACCGTGAACGCGGACGCCGTGGCCTCCTTCCCCGACCCCCGCACCGGCCGGGTCCGCTACGCCCTCGCCGACGGCGTGGGGGACGACCCGGGCGCGGCCCGCGCCGCCCGGGTGGCCGCCGCCGCGGCGGTCCGCTCGGGCCTGGGCGCGGTCGAGGCCGTCCTCGCCGCCCAGGCCGAGGTGCGCGAGGCGGGTTCCGGCGACTGCGTGCTGGTCGTCGCGGTGCCGGACGCGGACGGCTACGACATCGCCTGGGTCGGCGACGCCCGCGCCTACGCCTGGACCGCCGGTGGCCTGCGCGCGCTCACCACCGACCACACCCTCGCCCAGTACTTCCGCGACCACGGCACCCCGGTCACGCCCCGGATGGAACACCTGGTGACCACCAGCGTCCGCACGGTCGAGCCGCACCGCGTCGGCACCGCCCGCGTCGGCGAACCCGCCTCCCTGCTGCTGACCAGCGACGGTGTCCACAAGGCCCTGGGCGACGCGGTGATGGCCCGGGTCCTGCGGTACTCGACCGACGCCGCCGCGGCGCTGGTCGAGGCGGCCACCGCCGCGGGCACCTCGGACAACGCCACCGCGCTGGTCGTGCACTGCGCCGGGCGCCCCACCACCACCCTGCCCGACCGCGCCCCCGACCTCAGCACCGCCGCGCTGCCGGTCGCCACCGTCCCGGTCGCCACAGTCCCCATGGCCGCCTGACCGCCGAGCCACCCGAGGTCTTCACCCTCCCGGAGAGCCACGTTCCCGGGAGGGTGAAGCGCTTGCGCGCCGGGAAGCGGAGCAACGCGGAGCCGCCGCCCGGCCGCGGGGGGTAGGGCCACCCCCACCCCGCACCCGGTGGTGCGCTCCATGTCCGCGCCGGTCGGATCGCCCTAACTTCTCCCCCACAGGCAATCACGAGGGGAACCATGGCGGTCACCGAAGCACGTCCGAAGACCTCACGCGCGCCGGTGCCGTGGTGGCGGCGCCCGTGGACGGCCCCGCTGGCGGCGTTGGTCCTGGTGTTCCTCGCCATGTCGCTGCCGCGGTACGCCACCCTCGACCCGGCGCTGTCGCGGGTGCCGCCGGTCGAGGGCTTCGCATTGCACTACCCGCTGCTGGTCGCGCACATCCTGTTCAGCACCGTCGCCATGGTGACCGGGTTCCTCCAGATCTGGCCGTGGTTCCGCCGCCGCTTCCGCACCGCGCACCGCCACCTGGGCCGGGCCTACGTGTTCGGCGGGGTGCTGCCCGCCGGGCTCACCGGGCTGGTGGTCGGCGCGGTGTCGCCGTTCGGGCCCGTGACCCGCGTCAGCAACGTCGTGCTGGCCCTGCTGTGGTTGGCCTTCACCGCCGTCGGCTTCCGCCGCATCCGGCAGCGCCGCCACGCCGAGCACCGGGTGTGGATGCTGCGCAGTGTGACCCTCACCATGTCGATCATCTTCAACCGGCTGGTCGGCGCGGTGGTGGGTGTCCTGCTCGGTCCGCGCGTGGACACCCTGTTCGGCGGCAGTGAGGCGGCCATGGTGCAGACCGTGGCGCTGCTGAGCGCCTGGCTGGGCTGGGTGGTGCCGCTGGCGGCGGTGGAGTGGTGGCTGCGGCGGGGTTCGCGCAGGGCACAATCGAACACGCGGCAAACGGGTCGCGCCTGAACCCGGGCCGGTCCATGATCGTGTCCCCGGTGGGAATCGGAAGGGCACCCATGGAAGCGGACATCACCCTGCGGGTGGACGGCGAGGACCGGAAGGTCACCGTCGACACCCGCACCACCCTGCTGGACGCGCTGCGCGACCGGCTCGGGGTCACGGCCCCCAAGAAGGGCTGCGACCACGGGCAGTGCGGGTCGTGCACGGTCCTGGTGGACGGCAGGCGGGTGGTGAGCTGCCTCTCGCTGGCGGTGGCCCGCGACGGCGCCGAGGTCACCACGGCCGCGGGCCTGGCCGACGCGGACGGGCCGCACCCGGTGCAGCGCGCGTTCGTCGCCAACGACGCCCTCCAGTGCGGTTTCTGCACCCCGGGGCAGGTCTGCTCCGCGGTCGGGGTGCTCGCCGAGGTCAAGGCGGGCTGGCCCAGCGCGGTCACCGAGGGCGACGCCGCCCCCGAGCTGACCGACGCCGAGGTCCGCGAGCGGATGAGCGGCAACCTGTGCCGCTGCGGCGCCTACCCCGGCATCGTGGCCGCCATCCGCGAGGTGGGCGCGTGAAGCCGTTCGCCTACCGCCGCGCGACCGACGCCCGGTCCGCCGTGGCCACCGTCGCCGCCGACCCGGACGCCGCCTTCCTCGCGGGCGGCACGAACCTGGTCGACCACCTCAAGCTGGGCGTTGCCTGCCCCTCGCTGCTGGTCGACGTCTCCGACCTCGCCGCCGACCTGGTCGAGCACCTGCCCGACGGCGGGCTGCGGATCGGCGCGGGCACCCGCAACAGCGACCTCGCCGCGCACCCGGTCGTCCGCGCGCACTACCCGCTGCTGTCGGAGGCGCTGCTGTCCGGCGCGTCCGGCCAACTGCGCAACGCGGCCACCACCGCGGGGAACCTGCTCCAGCGCACCCGCTGCGGCTACTTCCGCGACGCCACCGCGCCGTGCAACAAGCGCGAGCCCGGCTCGGGTTGCCCGGCCGTCGCGGGCCACAACCGCCACCACGCGATCCTGGGCGCCTCCCCGGACTGTGTGGCCACCCACCCGTCCGACCTGGCCGCCGCGATGGTCGCCCTCGACGCCACCGCCGTCGTCCTCGGCCCCGACGGCGAGCGCCGGGTGCCGATCGGCGGGCTGTACCGGCTGCCCGGCGACGACCCGACCCGCGACACCGTGCTCGCGCACGGCGAGCTGATCACCGCGGTCGAACTGCCCGCCCCGTTCGGCGGCCGGGCCCGCTACCGCAAGGTGCGCGACCGCGCGTCGTTCGCCTTCGCCCTGGTCTCGGTGGCCGCCGCGGTGCGGATGCACGACGGCGTCGTGGAGGACCTGCGGCTGGTGTTCGGCGGCCTGGCGCACCGCCCGTGGCGCGCGGCGCACGCCGAGGACGCGCTGCGCGGCTCCGCGCCCACCGAGGTCGCCCTGCGCGCCGCCGCGGACGCCGAACTGCTGGACGCGCGCACGCTGTCCGGCAACGGGTTCAAGGTCCCGCTGGCCCGCAACACCCTGGTCTCGGTGCTGCGCGAGCTGACCGACGGAGCCGCCGAACCGGAGGACGACGCGTGACCGACCAGCTCACCCCGAACGCCATCGGCCGCGACGTCGCCAGGGCCGACGGACCGCTCAAGGTCCTCGGCGCCGCGCCGTACGCCTACGACCAGCCGCTCACCGACCCGCTGTACCTGTGCACGGTGGACGCCACCGTGGTCCGCGGGCGGGTCGCGGGCGTCGACGCGAGCGCCGCGCTGGCCATGGACGGCGTGGAACTGGTGCTGACGCACGAGAACGCCCCCGAGCTGTCGACCGAGGACGGCGAGCTGCGCGTCCTGCAATCGCCGGAGGTCCACTTCCGCGGCCAGGTCGTCGCCGCCGTGGTCGCCACCACCACCGAGGTCGCCGCCGCCGCGGCCGGGGCCGTCGTGGTCACCTACGACACCGAGCCGTTCGCCGTCACCGCCGGGTCGGACCCGGCCGGGTTGCACGCGCCGGAGAAGGTCAACGCCGGGTACCCCACCGACACCGACGACGGCGACCTCGACGCCGCCGTGGCCGCGGCGGCGTTCACCGTCGACGAGGAGTACACGACCGCCCGCACCCACAACAACCCCCTGGAGCCGCACACCACCGTCGCCACCTGGACCGGCGGGGACCTGCACGTGTTCGAGGCCAGCCAGTCCGTCTTCGGCGCCCGCCGGGTGCTGGCGGGGGTCTTCGGCCTCGACCCCGAGCGGGTCCGCGTCACCTGCCCGTACGTCGGCGGCGGGTTCGGCTCGAAGGGCTCACCGCACGCGGGCGCCGTCGTCACCGTGATGGCCGCCAGGATGCTGCCCGGCCGGTCGGTGAAGTTCGCGCTGACCCGCAGGCAGATGTTCCGCCTGGTCGGCTACCGCCCGCGGATGACCCAGCGGGTCCGGTTGGCCGCCGCGCCCGACGGGACCCTGACCGGCGTCGGCGTGGACGTGGTGCAGGAGTCCGCGCGGATCAAGGAGTACGCGGAGCAGACGGCGGTGGCGGCGCGGATGATGTACGCCGCCCCGAACCGCCGCACCAGCCACCGGCTGGCCCTGCTGGACATCCCGGTGCCGACGTGGATGCGCGCACCCGGTGAGGCCCCGGGCATGTTCGCGCTGGAGACCGCGATCGACGAACTGGCGGCGCGGGTGGGCATCGACCCGATCGCGCTGCGGGTGCGCAACGAACCGGAGCGCGACCCGGCCACCGGCAAGCCGTTCTCCAGCCGCCACCTGGTCGACTGCCTGCACGAGGGCGCGGACCGCTTCGGCTGGTACGACCGGGACCCGCGCCCGCGCTCGCGCCGGGTGAACGGCTGGCTCGTCGGCTACGGCGTCGCCGCCTCCACCTACCCGGCCTACCGGATGCCCGCCAACTCCGCCGTGGTCCGCTACACCGCCGACGACCGCTACCGGGTGGAGATCGGCGCCTCCGACCTGGGCACCGGCGCCTGGACCGCCCTCGCCCAGATCGCCGCCGACGCCCTGGGCGTCCCCCAGGACTCGATCGACCTGGCCATCGGCGACACCCGGCTGCCGCGCGCCACCGTCGCGGGCGGCTCCTCCGGCACCGCCTCCTGGGGCACCGCGATCGTCGAGGCCGCCCGCGCCTTCCGCGACAAGTTCGGCCGGACCCCCGAACCCGACGACGAGGTCTTCGCCGACGCCCCGGAGAACACCGCCGCCAAGGACTTCGCCCTCCACGGCTACGGCGCGCAGTTCGCCGAGGTCCGGGTGCACGAGGACACCGGGGAGATCCGCGTCCCCCGGCTCTACGGCATGTTCGACGCGGGCCGGGTCATCAACCCGCGCACCGCCCGCTCCCAGTTGGTCGGCGGCATGACCATGGGCCTGTCGATGGCGCTGCACGAGGACAGCGTCATGGACACCGCCCTCGGCCACACCGCCAACCCCGACCTCGGCGAGTACCACATCGCGGCGAACGCCGACGTCCACGAGATCCGCGCGGACTGGCTCGGCATCCCCGACGAGCGGCTCAACCCGATGGGCAGCAAGGGGATCGGCGAGATCGGCATCACCGGCACCGCCGCCGCGATCGCGAACGCCGCCCACCACGCCACCGGCGTCCGGGTGCGCGAACTCCCGATCACCCTGGACAAGTTCCTCCGCTGAACCGCCCGGCCCCGCCCTGTGCCGTCCACCGCGGCGTGAACAGGGCGGGGCCGGTTCGCGGGCGCGGTCCGATCGGACGGGGCCGGTTGTTGTCAGCCGAGTGAGTGAATTTCGGACGTTTTGCTCATCAGGTGCGCTTTTCCTGCCGAAAACACACGGGGATGCGGAGAACGATCTTCGCCCGCGTGCAGGAGGAGAGCCGTGCAGACGACCGTCACCCGATCGTTGGACGACACCGGGTGGTGCCGCTCGCTGACCCCGGCCGACCCGGCTCGACCGGACGCCGGGGTGTACCGGATGGAGCTGGTCAGCGGCGTGCGGGTCTGGGTGGTCGCGGGCTACGACCGGGCCCGCGCCGCGCTCGCCGACCCCCGGCTGAGCAAGGACGTCACCGGCCTGACCCGGATCATGACCGGGCACCTCGCCGCGATCGGCGCCGACACCGAGCTCAGCGGCATGTACAGCCCGCACATGCTGTTCCAGGACGGCGTCGAGCACACCCGGCTGCGCGGCCTGGTCAGCACCGAGTTCACCCGCGCCAGGGTCGACGCCCTGCGGCCCAGGGTCGCCGGGATCGTCGCCGGGCTGCTGGACCCGCTGCCGGTCGACGAACCGGTCGACCTCGTCGACGCGCTGGCCTACCCGCTGCCGATCCGGGTCATCTGCGACCTGCTCGGCGTCCCGGACGCCGACCAGGACCGGCTGCGCGGCCTCACCGAGGCGCTGATGGACGACGACAACGCCCGCAACGTCCCCGCCTCGCGCGAGCTGCACGGCTACTTCACCGACCTGTTCGCCGCCCGCCGCGCGGAACCGGGCCCCGACCTGCTCTCCGCCCTCCTCGACCCGGCCAACGCCGACCGCCTCACCCCCGATGAGCTGATGGCCACGGTCTTCCTGCTGTTCGTGGCGGGCCACGAGACCTCCACCAACCTCATCGGCAACGCGATCCGCTGGCTGCTCGAGGACCCGGACCGCTGGCGCGCCCTCGGCGCGGACCCGGGCCTGGCTCCCCGCGCGCTGGAGGAGGTCCTGCGCTTCGACTCCCCGGTGCGCATGTCGACCCACCGCTTCACCGCCGAACCGGTCGAGTACGGGGGCATCACCATCCCCGCGGGCGAGATCGTCATGGTCTGGCTGCACGACAGCAGCCGCGACGGGTCCCGGTTCACCGACGCCGACCAGTTCGACCCCGACCGCCGCGACGCCGCCGCCCACCTCGGCTTCGGCCACGGCCCGCACTACTGCCTCGGCGCCCCGCTCGGCCGGATGGAGGCGCTGGCCGCCCTCACCCACCTCGCCCGCCACCACCCGCACGCCCGGCTCGCCGTCCCCGGGGGCGACCTGGTCCGCCAGCAGAGCGCGATCATGAACGGGTACCGCGCCCTCCCGGTCGTCCTCGGCCCCCGGGTGGGCTGATCCCCGCAACCCGGGTCCGCCGCTGCGGCTACGCTCGAAGCGTGTTCACCAAGGTGTGCGGCCTCCGCACCGAGGCCGATGTGGCGACCGCGGCGGAGGCGGGCGCGGACGCGGTCGGCTTCGTCTTCGCCGCCAGCCCCCGCCGGGTCGACGAACCCACCGCCCGCCGCCTGGTGGCGGCCACTCCGCCGTCGGTCCTCACGGTGGGGGTGTTCAAGGACATGCCCACCGGTGAGGTCGCGGCGCTGGCCCGCGCCTCTGGGGTCGGCGCTGTCCAGCTCCACGGCGACTACCCGCGGTCGGCTTTCGACGACTTGCTGGGGCAGGGCTTCCGCCTGGTCCGCGCCACCGCGCTGACCCCGGCGACCGAGGTCACCACGGGCGCGTACGGCGAGGACATGCTGCTCCTCGACTCCCCGGTGGCGGGCTCCGGCGAGCGCTGGGACCTGACCGCGCTGACCGGCCGTCCCCCCACCGGCCACTGGCTGCTGGCGGGCGGGCTGACCCCGGACAACGTGCGGGCCGCGGTCACCGAGGTCGCCCCCTGGGGCCTGGACGTCTCCAGCGGTGTGGAGTCGAGTCGTGGGGTGAAGGACCACGGCCGGATTCGCGCCTTCCTCGCCGCTGCCCGCACCACCTGAACCCGCCCGGGTTCGCGGCACCGGCTCCACCGAGTACCGACCGTTCCCCGGGCGAACTCAGGTGGATTCGCGTTGGCGGGACGGGTCTGCGCACTCGTGGGTGATGTGCAGTGCGGTGCGGCGGGCGAGGGCGGCCTCCGCGTGGTCACCCGCGCGGGCGAGGACTCGGGCCAGCGAGCGCCACGCGGTGGTCTCGGCGGTGGGGTCGCCCAGTTCCCGGTGCAGTTCGATGGCCGTGCGGTGGACCGCCGCGGCTTCGGTGAGGTGGCCCGCGGTCTCCAGAAGGTGCGCCAGGCGGGTGTTGGCGTGTGCTTCGGCGGGGCGGTTGCCGGATTCGGCGTGGTGGTGGGTCGCGGCGGCGGCGAGGTCCAGGGCTTCGGGGAGGGCGCCGTCGGTCGCCAGGGCTTCGGCCAGGGCCAGTGCGGCGGTTCCGGCGCCGTCCTGGTCGCCGAGGGTGCGCAGGGTTGCCAGGGCGGTGCGGTGGGCGGTCGCGGCGTCGGTGGGGCGGTGGTGGGCCAGGAGGGTGTGGCCGAGGTGGTGGCGGGCCAGGGCTTCGGCGCGGTGGTCGCCGAGGGTGTGGAAGTGGTGGAGGGCGCGGTGGTGGTGGGTGAGGGCCGTGGTGAGGTCGCCGGTGTCGGCGGACACCGCGGCCAGGCCCGCGAAGGCCGTTGCGGCTGCGTGGTGGTCGCCGTGGCGTTGGGCGAGGCGCAGGGCTGTCGTGTGTTCACCGGCCGCCGCCGAGTGGCGGTGGTGTGACCTGAGGGTGGTGCCGAAACCGTTGTGCGCGAACGCGTCGTCGGTCAGGTCCAGGGCGCGGCGGTGTGCTGATTCCGCCTCGTCGAGCCGGTGGGTGGTGGCCAGGGCGGTGCCCAGGGTGGTCAGCGCGGTCGCGGACCGGGTCAGCGGGGTCAGCGAACCGATGGCCTCGAGTGGGCGGTGCAGGCGCAGGAGTGCTTCCGCGGCACCGATTTCCGCCTCGGTGGTCGGTTCGCCGGACGAGCGCAGCCACCCCCTGGCCAGGTGGTGCGCGGTCAGGCCCTCCTCCGGCCGGCACGCCCCGGTCAACGCCGAACCCCAGCCCACCGCCGCTCGGCCCCGGTCGGCTCCGCGCAGCACGGGGACCGCCCGCGCGTAGGCCTCGGCCGCGCCGGTGAACCGCCACCACCGCGCGCGGACCGCGCCCAGCTCCGCGAGCGCCGCTCCGCCGGGGTTCCGGGCGCACCGCCGCACGGCCTCGTCGATCTCCGCCGCGATCCGGGCGGGCACGTCGGTCAGCGCGCACGGCGCACCCGCGGCGCTCCGCTTCCGCGACATCCACGTCATGGCGGCACCCCCGACCACCCCAGTATCGGCGGCACTCCCGCCCCGGGACAAGGGGTGACCCCGGCCCGCGGCACAAGCGGGCGCCCCACGGGAAACGATCTCCGTGGGGCGCCCGTCGAACCGGGGGAGCGGTCAGCAGTTGCTGGGTGCTGTCTTGCCCGCGAATCGGTCCTTGATCCACTTTCCGGCGTCGGCGTTGCCCGCGAAGATGCCGGTCAGGTGATCGGAGATGTAGGTGTTCCACTGCTCGGTGACCCCGGCGGCGCAGTAGGACTTGTGCAGCGCGTCGCCCTGGGGGGTGTTGACGATCTCGTCGGTGGAGGCGTGGTACTGCAACACCGGCACTCGCGGCGGGTTCTGCCCCAACTTGTTCTGCGCCAACCGTGCTTGCCACTTCGGGTCGGTCAGGGGGTTGGTGGTGGTGTAGCCGGCGATGGTCTTGAACGGGTAGTTGGCCAGCAACTCCACCACGCAGGCGTTCTGCTTGGCGTCGGCGAGGTCCTTGCGGCCGGTGTCGTTGAGGTAGGAGTCGAGCTGCAACTCCGGGTAGGCGTTGTCCAGGCCGACCGCGGCGAAGGCGAGGAACCCGAAGCCCAGGTACCCGTCGAGGCCCTTGGCGACCTCGGTCAGGTCGGCGGGGACACCGCCTGCGGCCACACCCACCAGGTTCAGGTCAGGGGCGTAAGAGGGTTGCTTCTCCGCCGCCCACAGCGCACCGCCGCCGCCTTGGGAGTAGCCCTGGAAGATGACCTTGGCCGTGGGCTTGAGGCCGGTCTGCGGCAGGCGCTGCGCGGCGCGCACCGAGTCGATGACCGCCGGGCCCATGGACTGGCCCACGATGTAGGTCGGCTTGTTCGCCGCGCCCGGGCGGTAGCCCTCGTAGTCGGTGATCGCCACGGCGTAGCCGGCGCTGATGGAGTCGTTGATGGCGGGCTGGTCATACAGGGTGCCGCGTTCGATGGCCTTGGACGGTGTGCACTTGAACGCCGGACCCTGCGTGCCCACCGAGTAGCCCACGATCGGCGCCTTGGTGGTGTCGGCGAACTTCGGCGTGAGGATCGTGCCGGTGACCGCATTCCGTTCGCCCAGGGCGTTCGTCGACAGGTACATGACCTGCCAGGCGTTGGCGTTCAGCGCGTTCAGCGGGGCGACGGTGGGGCGCCAGCGGAT
>NZ_AYXG01000257.1 GCF_000564855.1 Actinokineospora spheciospongiae | reverse complement strand
CACATGATCGCCACCCCCGGCCAAACACATCCACCCACCCGGGCAGGGCCGTAGTCGGGCCGGCGGTTTCGGGGGTGGTCGGCTAGGCAACCGCATCCACCCACCCGGGTAGTGGCGTAGCCGGGCCGCCGGTTTGTGGGGTGGCCGGTTGTCGCTTCGCCGATGGGTCCGGGTGGGTGGTGGCTGGTGGGCCCTCACTCGTCGTCGAAGACCTCTTCGAAGACCTCGCCGAGGACCATGCCGCCGACGATGCCCGCTGCCGCGCCGCCGACGATGCCGCCCATGCCGGGGCCGCGTCGGTGCGGGTCGCCGTAGTGGCCGTGGTCCTGGTGGTACCCGTGCTCCTGGTGGTGACCGAAGGCGGAGTGGCCGCCGCGACCGGCGACCTGGGTGAGCCAGTCGCCCACGACGGGGGTCCAGTCGGTGCGTTCCGCTTCCTGGTGGGTCATCCGGAAGTGGCCGAAGGCGTCGCCGCCGGAGCGGAAGAGGCCGCCGCGCTTGTCGGCCTCCAGCACCACGTACAGCTCGTGCGGGGTGGCCACGAAGGTCAGCTCGACCTGGTTGATCCGGCCCGCCGCCTCGCGCGGGGGGTAGAACTCGATCTCCTGGAAGAAGCCGAGCTGCTGCGGCACCCCGTGCAGCACCCCGGCCTCCACGTCGGCGCTGCTGAACTGGAAGCCCAGGGCGCCGAAGGCGTCGAGCACCCGGTCCTGCGAGGGCAGGGGGTGCACCTCGACCGGGTCCAGGTCGCCCTTGTCCGGGGCGCCCGCGATGACCAGTTCGGTGCGCAGGCCGACCGACATCCTCGGCAGCGGGGAGCCGGAGACGGCGGTGATCGGCGCCTCCCACGGCAGTTCGACCCGGAACGGCACGTCCACCCGCTGGTTCTCCGGGATGACCAGGCGATCGGCCACGACCACCCGCAGGAGTTCGCCGGTGCCCACGCCCTCGTGGTCCCCGTGCTCGACCTCCACCCTGGTGATCAGCGACAGCACGATCCGGTCGATCTCGGCGCGCGCGCTGCCGCCCTGCACCCGCACCTGGCCGGTGACGGCCTGCCCGGGGTAGACGTGCGGCGAGTCGAGCACGGTGTCCACCGACGGGCCGCCGACGCCGAAGGCCGAGAGCATCCGCTTGAACATGTGGGAGTCCTCCTGGGGTCGCGTCCGGGGGCCCGCACGCGGGGCCACGACGCCGAAGCGCTCCAATCGGACAGTACCGGATCTTGTGCTCGGGATGACAAGAACCCGGAGCGGAACAAATGCGGAAATGCCGTCCACGCGGCGGGCACCATTGCCGGGAAAAGGTCAGCCGCCGGGAGGTCGGCCGCAGAAGGGTCAGCGCAGTGCGGTGACGACCTGTTCGGCGACCGACACGGCGGTCTGGCACTGGCCCCCGGTGTCGTTGGCCCCGCTGGCGCCTGCGGCCACGACGACGCCCCCGCCGTCCCCGGCGCCGACGACCACCTCGCACAGCACGGTGCCGTCGGTCCGCTGCGCGCGCACCAGGGCGGGCTGGCCGTCGACGCTGATCTGCTCGAACAGCTTCCACCGCAGCCCGGTCCCGTCGGCGCCGGGCCGCGACGAGTCCTGGTACGCGGCGGCCAGCGGGTCGTTGCCGCTGAAGCCGACGCTGATCCGGGGCCACTCCACCCGGTCGGCCCACACGCAGAACCTCGTGGTCCCCGCCTCGCCGCCGTGCGGCTGGCCGGGTCCGTAGACGCCGAGGCCCAGCGGGATGCTCTTCGGCACCACCGCGCACGGGTCGACGGCCTTGGCCAGGTCGAGGGTCCGGGTCGCCGCGGGCGCCTCCGTCGGCCGCCCCGCCGCGGTCACCGTGGGCACCTGCGAGGCCCCCGCGGCGCACCCGCCGAGCAGGGCGGCCACCACCGACCCGACCACCACCCGACCGAGCACCATGTCCCCCACCCCTCATTCCGACATCCACCATCATCCCCGGCCGCCATCGTTTTCGGGCGGCCCCGGGGCGGTTTTTTCCACGTTGTTCGCTCACGCAAAGAGCGAATGCTGTGTGTGATTGTTCAGATACCGCCTTTTTGCGTTCCCGGTGACAAAAAGCAGGGTCAGTTCAAATGCCCGACCCGGCGATCGTTGAGGTCAGCGCCCACCCGAGCCGGGGACAACACCCGGGTTATGCCCCTATCCGAACCCCTGATCCCCGGCTTTCGCCGCGACCGGGCACCCGGCGCCACCCTAGGGGTTGAGCCCCGCCGAACCGGGGTGGCACCTTGGGCCGAGCGTCGGGGGAAAGGGAGTCGGGCAGCCGATGAGTGGACCGGGGGATTCCTGGCTGCGCCGCCTGCGCGCCTGCGACCGCCCGGCGGCCAGGGTCGTCTGCCTCCCGCCCGCGGGCGCCGACGCCCTGTTCTACCTGTCCTTCGCCCGCGCGGTGTCGCACCCGGTGGAGGTCCTGGGGGCGCAGTACCCGGGCCGCCGGGACCGCCGGGGCGAGGCGCCCGCGCGGACGGTGCAGGAGTTGGCCGACGGGATCGCCGGGGCCGCCGGGTCGGACCTGCCGGTGGCGCTGTTCGGCCACGGGATGGGGGCGGTGGTCGCCTTCGAGACGGCCCTGCGGCTGCACCGGCCGCCGCTGGTGCTGTTCGTCTCGGGTGCGCCGGGACCGCCGCGGCACCGGGTGGCGGAGTCGGCCGAGTCCTCCGGGACGGCACACGCGGACCTCTCGGCGGCGGCGACCTACCGGTGGGGCGACGCGCGGGTGGGTGCGCCGGTGGTGGGCATGGTCGGCGACGAGGACCCGGTGGCGCGGGCCGAGGAGGTCGCCACCTGGCAGTCCGTGACCTCGGGGGCTTTCGAGTTGCAACTGTTCTCCGGGGGCCACCTGTACCTGACGTCGTTCGTGTCCACTGTGGCCAACGCGGTGGGGGAACGGGTGCTGGGGATGCTGGGGTGATCGTGGCGCTCCACCGGTGCCAGGCGGAGCAGCCAGTGCTAGGCGGAGCAGTCGGTGGCCAACCGGGCTAGCTGGGGCAGCCGGTAGCCAGCCAAGCGGCCGGTGTCAGGCGGAGCAGCCAGTTGCCAGCCGGGGCAGCCAGCGGCCAACCGGGCGGCCGGTGTCAGGCGGGGCAGTCGGTGGCCAACCGGGCTAGCTGGGGCAGCCGGTAGCCAGCTAGGGCAGCCGGTGGCCAGCCGGGCGGGCGGTGGCCAGCCGGAGCAGCCAGTTGCCAGCCGGGGCAGCCGGTGGCCAGCCGGGCGGGCGGTGTCAGGCGGGGCGGCCGGTGGCCAGCCGGGCGGGCGGTGGCCAGCCGGGGCAGCCGGTGGCCAACCGGGCGGCCAGTGTCAGGCGGGGCGGCCGGTGGCCAGCCGGGCGGGCAGGTCGCCCCGGCGGCGGACGCCGAGCTTGCGGTAGACGCGGGTGAGGTGCTGCTCGACCGTGCTCACCGTGACGTGCAGGCGGTCGGCGATCTCCTTGTTGGTGTGGCCGAGGGCGGCGAGGGTGGCGACCCGCTGCTCGGCCTCGCTGAGGTCGGCGAAGGCCGCGTCGGTGGGTTCGGGGTGGGCGGCGGGGCGGTGCCGCAGGACGCGGTCGACCAGGTCGGTCACCCCGCACAGCTTGGCCTCGTCGGTGGCGCTCCTGGCCACCCGGCGGGCCTCGGCGGGGTCACCGCCCTCGGTGAGGGTGCGGCTCAACTCCGCCAGGGACACCGCGGCGGCGTAGCGGTCCCCCGCAGCCCGGAACTCCTCGGCCGCCTGGTGCAGCAGGCCCGCTCCCCGACTGCGCGCCAGCACCCGCAGGGCCAGCGCCCGGGTGTAGCGGCTGGCGGCGGCGGGCAGGGCCAACTGCTCGTCGGCCAGCAGGGCGGCGGCGCGGACCCTGCCCGCGCGGAGGTGCGCGGCGGCCAGACCGGTGCGCCAGGGAGCGAGGGACGGCAGGTCGAGGCCCCAACCGGTCATCCGCCGCCCGCACTCCTCCAGGTCCGCCACGGCGGCCAGCACCCGTTCGGTGGCCAAGTGGTGCATCCCGCGGGCGTACAGGTAGCGGACGCCGAAGACGGTGTCGTAGGCCGATTCCGGCAGGACGTGGCGCAGCGCCGCGCTCGGGGTGACGCCGAGCGCGGTCTCCGCGCTGAGCATCGTCGCCAGCGGCAACGCCACCAGAATCCCCCAGGAGCGGTCGGGGAGCATCCGCAGGCTCTCCTCGGCCGTGGACCGCGCCACCCGCAGCGCACCTTGGCGCAGCGAGATCTCCGCACGCGCCGCACCGAGCACGGCCGACCACGTGGTGGCCCCCCGTTCCCGCGCCCGCCCGAGCAGGTCATCACCCCATCGAGCAGCCAGGTCCACCCGATCGGCGTGCACGAGGGCGGCGAGCGCCCCCGCGAGCACCTCGAGCGTGTGGTCGGTGAGGGGACAACCGCGGAGCACCCGCTCCGCGTCCCGGACCACATCCGGGAGCGCACCCGCGAGCAGCCCCGGCAGCAGCGCGGCGGCAGAGCGCTGCCAGCGGTCGACGGCCCGCACGGGCTCCGGAACGGGCCGAGGACGGCGGGGACCGCGCAGCCAGTCGTCGGCGAGGGTCAGCTCGGCGCCCACCCGAGGATCGGCACGGCGGGCAGCGGCCAGTAGGGCGGCGGCGGTGTCCGGATCGGCGTGCCAGAGCCCGTGCCGGGCAGCGACGACGGGATCGGCGAAGCCGTGGTGGGCGGGGTGGGCGGGGTGGGCGGGGTCCGCCACGCGGTGGAGGTCGCCGCCGGGGCGGGTGGTCCGACCTGCTGCGTCTTCGGCGCGGGAAGCCGGGCCGTGGGAGCCGCCTGCGTCGGCGGCGGGGGTGGTCGCGCCGCGAGCGGGGCGGGCGGCGGGATCACCGGAAGGGCGACCGGGGCCGCCTGAGGCGGGATCGGCAGAGGCGGGATCGGCGGAGCAGGCGAAGCGATCGGTGGAGGTGGCGGAACCACCGGCGGAGCCGACGAGACCGCCTGCGGTGGAACCACTGGTGGCGAGGTCGGTGGGGGTGCTGGGGCAGGCGGCGGTGGCAGGACCAGCCGCAGCAGGGCCACCACCAGCGGCAGCGGCGGCAGGACCAGCGGCAGCAGCAGGACCAGCGGCGGTGGCAGCGGCCGAGCCGACCGCAGAGACAGCGGCGCCGCTGGCGGCGGGGGCAGGGCCGCTGGCGGCACTGGCCACGGTTCTGCCGTCAGCGGTGGCGGCAAGGGCAGCAGTGGTGGGGGCAGTGGGGGCGGGGCTGGCGGCAGC
>NZ_AYXG01000256.1 GCF_000564855.1 Actinokineospora spheciospongiae | reverse complement strand
TGATCGCCATAGGGGCCCCGGCCAAACACATCCACCCACCCGGGCACCACCCACAAACAACCGGGTTCTGAAACCAGAGCCACGGCAGAGCACACCCACCCAGCCGGGCACACCCACCAAACCCCGCGCTTCGCAAAGCGGACACGGCGAAACACACCCGACCACCCAGCGCGAAGACCGGCTTCCCAGGTCAGCGCCTGCCTGAACGGCGGGTGCGCAGGTAGTCGCCGACCACGGCGGAGCCGAGGCCGTCGATGTCGGGGTTGACCACCCGCCCGCCGCCGCGCCGGGCGACGATGTCGACGAACTCCGCCAACCTCGGGTCCTCGCCGAGCATGAACACGGTGACCGAGGCGCCCAGCTTGGCCAGGGCGTCGACCTCGGCGAGCGTCTTGCGCAGGGTGCGCGGGGTGGGCGGGTAGTGGAACTCGGCTTCCCCGTCCGGTTCGAGGTGGGCGGTGGGTTCGCCGTCGGTGACCACGAGCACGACCGGTTTGGCGCCGGGGTGCCTGCGCAGGTGCCTGCCCGCCAGCAGCAGCGCGTGGTGCAGGTTGGTGCCCTGCTCCCACACGCCCTCCAGCGCGGTCAGCTCGCCGATGTCGACGGTCGCGGCCTGCCTGCCGAAGGTGATCAGTTGCAGTTCGTCGGAGCGGAACCGGGTGCTGATGAGCTGGTGCAGGGCCAGCGCGGTCCGCTTCATCGGCAGCCAGCGGTCGTCCTGGACCATCGACCAGGAGGTGTCGACGCACAGCGCGACCGCCGCCCTGGCCCGCTGCTCGGTCTCCACGACCTCCACGTCGGCCACCTCGATGCCGATGCGCGCCTCGCCCGCCGAGGCCGAGCGCAGCACCGCGTTGCGCAGCGTGCGGGAGACGTCCCAGGCCTCGGTGGAGCCGAACTCCCACGGGCGGGTGGCGCCGGTGGGTTCCCCGGCGGCGCCCGCGTTGGCGGTGTCGCGTTCGCCCTTGCGCGAGCGCATCGCGCTGAGCACGTCCGACAGCGCGGTCTCGCCGAGGCGCCGCAGCGCCTTGGGCGACAGTTGCAGCGACCCGTCCGCGGCCCGTTCGAGCAGCCCGGCCCGGCGCATCTCGCGTTCCAGTTCCGAGAGCCTGCGGGCGTCCACCCCGGCCTCGTCGCCGAGCTGGCGCTGCAACGCCTCCAGGTCGATGTCCTCCAGGCGGGCGCCGGGGTAGGACTGGGAGAGCTGTTCGGCGAGCGCGTCGAGTTCGGCGAGGTCCTGCATGGCCTGGGCGCCCTCGCCCATGCCCAGCGGGTTGTTCCCGCGCATCCTGGCCGAGCCGGTCCAGTCCTCCCCCGGCCGCAGCGCGCGCAGGTTCGCGTCCAGTGTGGACACCTGCTCGGCCAGCCGGGGGTCGCCGAACGCGTTGCCCATCAGCTCCGCGAGTTCCGCGCGCTGTTCGGCGCTCATCGAATTCATCATCCGCTGCGCCGCGGCGGACCGGGCCGCGAGCGCGTCGATGAGTTCTTCGACCGTGCGCGGGTTCTCCGGGAAGAACTCGCCGTGCTCGCGCATGAACGCCTGGAACCGCTCGTCGGTGTCGTCGCCGCGCAGGTGGGCCAGCAGCAGGTCGTTGAGGTCGGCCATCATCCGGCGGATGCGCTCGACGTCCTCGGGCGACATCTGCTCCAGGGCCTGCTTCATGCCCTGGAACCGCGACTCCATCAGGTCCTGGCCGAGCTTGTCGCGGATCTGCTCGTAGGCCGCCCGCGCCTCGTCGGACTGCCAGTCGTAGTTGGCCAGCTCGTTGACCGCGGCGGCGGTACCCGTGGGCAGCGCGTCGAGCTGCGCCTCCCGGAAGCGGGCGTCGTCGGACGGGTCGGGGAACAGCGCCCGCTTCTCCGCGGTCAGCGCGCGGTCGAGCAGTTCGCGGACCTCGGTGAGCGTGCCGTCGAGGTTGTTCCTGCGCTGGATGCGCGAGCGCTGCTCCCACAGCCGCCGGGTCAGGTCGTCGAGGCCCTGGGTGCCGTCGGTGCCCCGGCGCAGCAGCTCCTCCAGCGCCGAGCGCGGCGAGGAGCCGTTCATCACGTCGCGGCCGAGCTGCTCGAGCGCGTCGCGCAGGTCGACCGGCGGCGCGAGCGGGTCGGGG
The DNA here is from genome assembly GCF_000564855.1 of Actinokineospora spheciospongiae. Lineage (GTDB taxonomy): Bacteria > Actinomycetota > Actinomycetes > Mycobacteriales > Pseudonocardiaceae > Actinokineospora > Actinokineospora spheciospongiae. The sequence goes on along the minus strand of NZ_AYXG01000256.1, from coordinate 6,999 downwards.
CCGTCGTGCCAGGGGCCGTAGTTCCAGCGGTCGGAGCTCGGGTACTCAGGGCGGCCCGCGGGGTCGGCCGTCACGGTCCGTACACCGCCGCCCCGCCCGCGCCCTCGGAGTCCTTGGCCAGCTTGCGCCCGAGGTAGAGGTATTCCAGCGCCAGCTCCACCGCCATGGCGATCCGCCCCGGCGGGTCGGTCGGCTCGACGCCCAAGCGGGCCGCGACCTCGTGCAGCACCGGCAGCTCCGGCAGCGCCGAAAGCACCTCGCTGCCCGGCACCCGCTCGCCGGTGGCCACCAGGTTGCCGTCGACCACGGCGTCCACCAGCGGGCGCAGGTCCAGCCCGGCGAAGCGGTCGCGGGCGGTCTCCGACACCGCGCGGCGCAGCAGGTGGGTCAGGTGCTCCTGCTCGCGGCCCTCCTCGCCGGATTCGAACTCCAGCTTGCCGCGCAGCACCGCGGGCACCGCCTCCAGGTCGATCGGCCGGGCCACCGCCGGGTCCTCGCCGATCAGCGCGGAGCGGCGCAGCGCGGCGGCGGCGACGGTCTCGGCGGCGGCCACGGCGAACCGGGCGGACACCCCGGAGCGCTGGTCGACCGCGGAGGAGTCGCGCAGGTTGCGCACGAACCGGGCCAGCGCCTCCAGCAGCGGCTCACCCACCTCGGCGACCAGGTCGGCCTCCTGCCGGATGACCTCCACCTCGGCGGCGACCGTGGTCGGGTAGTGGGTGCGCACCTCGGCGCCGAAGCGGTCCTTGAGCGGGGTGATGATCCGGCCGCGGTTGGTGTAGTCCTCGGGGTTCGCGGTGGCGACCACCAGCACGTCCAGCGGCAGCCGCAGGGTGTAGCCGCGGACCTGGATGTCGCGCTCCTCCATCACGTTGAGCAGCGCCACCTGGATGCGCTCGGCCAGGTCGGGCAGCTCGTTGATGGTCACCACGCCGCGGTGGGCGCGCGGCACCAGTCCGAAGTGGATGGTCTCGGGGTCGCCCAGGGTGCGGCCCTCGGCGACCTTGACCGGGTCGACGTCGCCGACCAGGTCGCCGACGGAGGTGTCCGGGGTGGCCAGCTTCTCGGTGTAGCGCTCGGAGCGGTGCCGCCAGGCCACCGGCAGGTCGTCGCCCAGCTCGGCGGCGAGTCGGATGGAACGCGGGGTGATCGGCTCCAGCGGGTGTTCGCCCAGCTCGGACCCCTCGATCACCGGGGTCCACTCGTCCAGCAGCCCGGCCAGGGTGCGGGCCAGGCGGGTCTTGCCCTGGCCGCGCTCGCCGAGCAGCACCACGTCGTGCCCGGCCAGCAGCGCCCGCTCCAACTGGGGCAGCACGGTCTTGTCGAAGCCGAGGATGCCCGGCCACGGGTCGCGGCCCGCGCGCAGCGCGGCCAGCAGGTTCTCGCGGATCTCGGTCTTCACGCCCTTGGGCGCGTGCCCCTGCTCGCGCAGCTCTCCGGCGGTGCGGGGGAGGGCGGCGGGGGGCGTGTTCGCAACGGTCACCCCCGAAACGCTACGCACGTTCGGCCGTCCGGTCGACGTGGAGCGCGCTCCAGGTTTCGATCAGCCCTGGTGGGCGTGCCCGTGCCCGGTGTGCGGCGCGTGCCGGACCTCCGCGCGCACGGCCCGGTAGTGCACCCACTCGAAGGCGATCAGGGCCACCAGCACCGCGGTCAGGACCACCAGTGCGACCAGCACCGGGACCAGCCCCATCAGCGGGGTCAGGCCCACCAGCAGGGCCGCGGCGACCAGGCGGTGCGGCTTGACCATGCGGTTGCACCGCCAGGAGACGGCCGCCTGGGCCAGCAGGTACAGCGCGGTGCCGCCGAACAGCGCCCACAGCGGGGCGCCGTGCAGGTGGTCGGCGGGGCTGTGGCCGTCGGCGCCGCCGAGGTAGCCCAGCGCCTTCTTCAACCCGAGGGCGAGCATGACCACGCCGACCACGATCGGCAGGTGCAGGTAGGTGAAGGCGGCGCGGGCCATCCGGGCGCGCTCGTGGCCGCTGACCGCGGCCAGCGCCCGCTCGGCGACCATCACGTGGGTGTCGAAGTAGGCCCACCACAGGCAGGCCGCGGTGGTCAGCCCCAGCACCGCGCCGCCGATGATCGGCCAGGAGATGGGCAGGTGGTTGACCCCGACGCCGATGGCCACGATCGACTCGCCCAGGGCGATGATGACGATCAGCCCGTGCCGCTCGACGAAGTGCGACGCGGAGTTGAGCCGCCAGCCGCGGGCACCGATGACCAGCGTGCCGCCGTAGTCGGCGACCACGGCGGCCAGCCAGAGCAGGAGCTGGGCGGTGCCGCTGGTCTGCGCGGCGACGAGCAGCAGCACGGTCCCGGCGACCATGGTGGGGGCGAAGCGGACGAGCTGGGCGCGCAGCCCGGCGTCGCCGTCGGCCACGATCCAGAACAGCACCAGATGCACCACGCGCACCAGCAGGTAGCAGAACGCGAAGACCACCGGCCCGTCCAGGCCGCCCGGGATGTCGTCGAAGGACTCCGGGATGGCGATGGCGATGGCGAACATGGCCGCCATCGCGCCCAGCATCGCCGTGCGGGCCAGCCCCTCGTCGGCCTTGACCTGGTTCGACAGCCACGAGTAGCAGACCCAGCACCACCAGATCACGGCCATGATCAGCCCACCGCGCAGCAGCGCGCCGCCGCCGGGCTGCCCGTGGTCGCCGGTGTCCTCCGCCATCAGCGCGGTGACCTGGGTCAGGGCGAAGACGAAGACGAGGTCGAAGAACAGTTCCAGGGTCGTCGCGGTGGAGCTCTCGCGCACGCGCTCCAGCTTCGACCGCTTCCCGGTGCGCGGCTCGCTCATGGCGGCATCGTGGCACGTCCGCTCCCGGGGCGACGACTCCCACCGGGTTTCGGCCCGATAGCTTCCCGGGCATGGTGGTGCGTCTGCGGCTGCGCTGGGAACCGGTGCCTGCCGACTGGTCCGACGGGGTGCGGGCGGTGGTGCCGTTCGTCAGGTGGGTGCCGTGGTTCGCCGCCGCGCTCGGGGTGTTCTCGGTGGTGCTGCTGGTGCTGGGCCAGGTCCCGCCGGGGGTGTTCGGGGTGGTGTGCGCGGCGGTCATCGCGGTGCTGCCGGGGGTGGCGGCCGCGGTGGCGTTCCGCCGCGACCCGATCGCGGGCCGGGTCATCACCGCCGACGTCGACGACCGGTCGCTGCGGATGATGACCCTCGACGGCTCCGCCTACAGCGAGGTCGACCTCGCCGAGCTGGCCGACTGGGCGGAGACCGGGCGCAGCTTCGTGCTCAGCACCGGTGGTGGCGCGTTCCACGCGGTGCCCGGGCGCGCGTTCGCGAGCACCGGGGACATCGACGCGTTCCGCGGGCTGCTCGTCGCCGCCCTGGGGCCGAGGGAGCGGAGCTGACCCGCGCCTCCCGGTCTCCCCGGGCCGTCGCGTACCCTCGGTCCCCGTGTCAACTCCGAGTGCGACATTCGCGGTGTGGGTTTCGGCTTGGTTGAACGGATGCGCCGCAGCCGACGACGTCCTGGACGCCCTCGGGCACTGGGCCGAGCAGCACGACGTGGTGGCCGTCGGCCAGGAGACCGCCGAGTCGCTGGACGTGCCGACGCGCGGGCAGGCGGGCGGCCAGGTGGCCGCCCTGCTCGCGGCGGTGCGCCGCGCGGGCGTCACCGGCGGGCGCCTGGTGCTGCCGGTCCCCGGCGACGTGCGCGGCCTGGGCGGTCGCAGCGAGTTCGCGGGCACCGCCCTGCACGCCGGTGAGGCCGTCGTCCTGCACGGCGCCCCGCTGGGCTTGGTCCCCGAGGCCGCCGCCGACGGCGTCCTGCGCTGGACCGCCTTCGACATCGGCGACGCCCCCGCCACCGAACACCTCCCCCTGGGCGAGGCCGAGCACGAGCTGACCGGCGCCATGCGCGTCGCGGCGGGCGTGCTCACCGGCCTGGGCGTGGCCAAGCACCGCGCGGGCGTCCGCGACGAGATCACCGCCCGGGTGGCCCACCGCTCCGCCGCCCCGTGGCCGGAGGGCACCCCGCCGCGCGCGCTGCGGGTGCTGCAACGGGCCAACGAGGTCTCGGCGATCCTGGACCTGGCGGGCGAGGACGCCCCGGGCGGCGCCCTGTCGTCCTCCTCGGCCCGCCGCCGCGCCGAGGCCCTGCGCCCGCTGTCGGACGCGGTGCGCCTGGCCCGCCTGGCAGCGGTCGACGAGGCCGTGCGCGTCTTCTCCGACCGGCAGAGCAGCGACTCCGTCTGAGCCGCGGTCCGGGGCACCGCCCCACCCGTGCTCGACCGGCGGCCACCGCTCCCCCTCTTCGGCATGAGGGAGAAGCCGGAACCGGTCCGAAGCGGCCGATTCCCCACCGCCCCGCACCCGCGGCTGCCACAATGATCGATACCGACCATCGTGGTGTGCTCGGGTGAGGAGTGTGGAATGGCGCAGCCGACCCAGGCAGGTCCGCGCAAGGCCCTGCTGGCGATCTCGATGGTCCTCGGCCTGCTGGTGCTCGTCGTCGCGGTGGTGACCGTGCGCGAGTTGGCCGAGCCGCCGAAGCCGCAGGGCGCGTGCGTGCCGCTGGAGGTCAGCGTCTCCACCGAGAAGGACGAGATCCTCGCCGAGATGGCCGACCGCTACAACGCCGCGGGCCGCCTCTTCGCCGACGACCGGTGCGCCGCGGTGACCACCCACGGCCTGACCTCCGGCACCTCCGCGGCGGCGCTGGCGCAGGGCTGGGACGCCGCGGGCACCGGGGCGCCCGCGCCGCAGGTGTGGCTGCCGAGCACGTCGCTGTGGGAGCGCAAGATCAGCAGTGGTGGGAAGCCGAGCGTGGCGCTCAAGCCGGACTCCCCGTCGCTGATGTCGAGCCCGGTGGTGCTGGCCATGCCGAAGCCGATGGCGGACGTGCTGCTGGCGCAGTACCCGCGGCCGGGGTGGAACGACCTCATCCAGTTCTCGAAGAAGCCGTGGAAGGACTACGGGCACCCCGAGTGGGGCCAGTTCGTGCTGGGCCGGGACAACCCGCTGCTGTCCTCCTCGGGGCTGGGCGCGTCACTGGCGACCTACCACGCCGCGGCGCTGGCGGTCACCGGCAAGGAGTTGACCGAGCAGTCGGTGGAGGACCCGGCGGTCGAGGCGGTCGTGCACGGGGTGGAGAGCTCGGTCGGCAGCTACGGCGACGACGCGGCGCTGTACGCGGAGAAGCTGTTCGAGGAGGACCAGAAGAAGGAGCCGGTCCCCTACATCAGCGCCATCGTGCTCCAGGAGCAACTGGTGCACCTCTACAACGTGGGCGTGCCGAACGCGGACCCGGCCCGGTTGGCCCAGGTGGCCGACCCGGACGCCGAGGACCGGCCCGCGCCGCCGAACCGGCCGCTGACCACGATCTACCCGAAGGACGGCACGGTGGTGTTCGACCACCCGTTCATCGTGCTGGCGGGCACCTCCGGGCTCCAGCGGGCCGCGGCGGAGGACTTCCGGGCGTTCCTCGGCGAACCCGACCAGCTCGCCCGGTTCGCCGGGGCGGGCTTCCGGCTCCCGGTCGACGCCGACGGCAACCCGGCGCCGCCGACCGAGCAGTTGCGGCGGTCCCTGGGGGTGCCCGGCGACCAGGCGCTGACCCGGATCGGGACGCCGTCGCCGACCCTGCTGGACAAGATCGTCAACGGCTGGCAGAAGACGCGGCGCACCGCGCGGGTCCTGGTGGTGCTGGACGTGTCCGGGTCGATGAACGACCTGGCGGTGCCGGACCGGCCCGGGTCCCCGGAGGGGAAGCTGACCAAGCTGGAGCTGCTCAAACCGGCGGTCACCAAGGCGCTGGACCTGCTCGGGGACAACGACCAGGTGGGCCTGTGGACGTTCTCCACCGGGTACCGCGAGGTGCTGCCGATGTCGCGGGTGGGTGACGTCCGACCGCAACTGGGTCAGGCGATCGCCGGACTGACCGCGGTGGGCAACACCGACCTGTACAACACGGTCAACGCCGCGCAGGCCCAGATGGCGCAGAGCATCAACCCCGCCTCCATCAACGCGATCGTGCTGCTGTCCGACGGAGCCAACTACCCGGCGAACCCACAGGCACGGGCGGACATGCTGGGCCGGGTCAACGCCGAGCTGAACGAGACCTCGGTGCGGATCTACACCATCCCCTACGGCGTCGACGCCGACCGCGCCACCATGGTCGACATCGCCGACGCCACCCGGGCGGTGTCCTACGACGCGCAGCAGCAGCCGCTGGAGATCGACAAGGTGTTCGCCAGCGCGTTCAGCAACCTGTAGAGGAGCAGCCGGTGATCGCCAGCAGGCACACCCCCGCCCTGGTCGGCGCGGGGGTGCTCGGGGTCGCCGGACTGGTCGCGACCGCGCTGGTGCTGCCGCCGGGGCTGGCGGTGGCGGCGGTGGTCGCACTGTCGATCGGGGTCGGGGTGCTCTGCGGCGGGGTGGCACTGGGGTTCTGGTGGGTGCTCGACACCGCGGCGGCACCGGAGCCCGGCGTCCACGTGGAGGGAGCACCGGTACTGCTGCTGCGCCGCGTGTGCGCGGCGGCGGCGGAGGTACGGGTGCACGCGGTGCGCCGGCCCGAGGTCGGGGACCTGGTGGGGTTGTCATCAGAGGTGGTGGAAGAGGTGTTCTCCGTGGCCAGGGCGGCCCGGGTCGAGACCGGCAGGCGGTTCGACGAGGACGTGGACCGTCTGGAACGGGCGGCGCGCGTGGTGGAGGACGTGGTGCGCTTCCTCGACAGCACACCGGTCACCGTGGTCCCCGCGCGCACCGAGCTGACCACCCTGCTGACCCGACTCCGCGAGCGGCCGGGGCACCCCGACCCCGACCTCGAAAAGTCCACTGTGGACTGATTCCTGCCCCTCGAAGCCACCCAGCCATCCGAACCCCACCGGCGCAGCAACAACCAGCCGGCCACCCCGAAAACCGCCGGCCCGGCGACCGAATGCCCGGGTGGGTGGATGTCCTCAACGCAGGCCGACCACCCCGACAACCGCCGGCCCGGCCACAAAATGCCCGGGTGGGTGGATGTGTTTGGCCGGGGG
>NZ_AYXG01000255.1 GCF_000564855.1 Actinokineospora spheciospongiae | reverse complement strand
CCCGGCCAAACACATCCACCCAGCCGGGCACCACCAACAAACAACCGGGCTTTGAACAACGACACGGCCGAGCCGAGCACATCCACCCAGCCGAGCACACCCACCAGAAGACCAGGCTTTGAGGACCAGACCCCAGGTCATGCCCGAAAAGCCCGTGCCCGCAACAGCCGCGCCGGACGCGGCCCGACCGCGACTCCCCTCGGCCGCACCCCCGGGCATGACCTGGGCGACGCCCAACCCTCACCAAGTCCTCACCCGGATGTGGGGCGCGGGTCACCGACCACGGGCGAGCATGGCGAACCGGTAACCACCACGTACCGGAAGGTCCCCACCATGTTCCCCACCCGCCGCTCCGTCCTCTTCGGTGGTGCCGCCGCCGTCGGCCTCACCGCCGTCGGGCTGCCCGCCCTGGCCGCCACCGGCACGCCCCGGCTGGCCTTCCCGTTCACCCTGGGCATCGCCTCCGGCGACCCGTCCGCCGACGGTGTGGTCCTGTGGACCCGGTTGGCCCTCGACCCGCTGGCCCCGGACGGCCACGGGGGGATGCCGAACCGGGTGGTGCCGGTGCAGTGGCAGGTGTCGACCGACGAGCGGTTCACCCGGGTGGTCCGGGCCGGGGTGGAGTTCGCCCGGCCGGAGACCGCGCACAGCGTCCACGTCGAACTGGCCGGTTTGCGGGCGGGCACCGAGTACTTCTACCGCTTCCGCGTCGACGGGCACCTGTCGGTGACCGGGCGGACCCGCACCGCCCCCGCCGCGGGTGCCCTGGGCCAGGGGCTGACCATGTGCTTCGCGTCGTGCTCGCACTACGGCGAGGGCTTCTTCACCGCCTACCGCCGCCTCGCCGAGGACCAGCCGGACCTGGTGCTGCACCTGGGCGACTACCAGTACGAGTACCCCGCCAAGGCCGCCGACGTGCGGGTGGTGGCGGGGCCGGAGACGCGGGCGCTGGCCGACTACCGGCTGCGGCACGCGCAGTACAAGTCCGACGCCGACCTCCAGTTCGCCCACCAGGTGGCCCCCTGGCTGGTCGTGTTCGACGATCATGAGATCGAGAACAACTGGGCGAGCGACACCCCGGAGGCGCCGGACCCGGCGTTCCCGGCGCGCAAGGCCGCCGCGTTCCAGGCCTACTACGAGAACATGCCGCTGCGCCGGGTCAGCAGGCCGCGCGGGGCGGAGATGCAGTTGTTCCGCCGGGTGCGGTGGGGTTCGCTGGCGACCTTCCACATGCTCGACACCCGCCAGTACCGCGACGACCAGGCATGCGGGGACGGCACGAAGGTCGACTGCGGGGAGCGGCTGGAGCCGACCCGCACCATCACCGGCGCGGAGCAGGAGAGGTGGCTGCTCGACGGGTTGCGCACCTCGCGGGCCCGGTGGGACGTGCTCGGCCAGCAGGTGTTCTTCGCCCAGCGCGACCTCACCGCCGGTGAGCGGCAGGGGTTCAGCATGGATTCCTGGGACGGGTACAAGGCCAGCCGGGACAAGGTCGCCTCGGCGTTGGGCGGCACCCGCAACGGTGTGGTGCTGACCGGTGACGTGCACCGGCACTGGGCCGGTGAGGTCAAGGAGAGCTACGACCGGCCGGATTCGCGCGGGGTGGCCACCGAGCTGGTCACCACCTCCATCACCTCGACCGGTGACGGCGACGAGAGCACCTCCGCGACCGTGCTCGCGGAGAACCCGCACCTCAAGTTCTTCAAGAACCGCCGCGGGTACGTGCGGACGAAGTTCAGCGCGGGCGAGCTGCGGGCCGACTTCCGGACCCTGCCGTACGTGCGGACGGCTGGCGCCCCGGTGGAGACGGCCGCGAGCTTCGTCGTGGAGGACCGCGTTCCCACCCTCAACCGAGTGTGAATGCCCCACCGGGTAGTCCGTAAGGGCGCGAACGATTGACGGGCGCGGCCTCCCGGCAGGAGAGTGGACGGCGATCCGCCCGTCCCTGCCCGCCGGGAGGTCCCCGTGTCCCGCACTCTGGCCCTGACCGTCGCCGCGATCGCGGTGGCGGGGGTGGTGGCGCCCACCGCGTACGCCGCACCCTCAACCCCACCCCAGCCCACCGGCGAGCGCCAGGCCGCGTTCCGGGCCGCCGCCGCCGAGTTCGGCGTGCCCGAGCCGGTGCTGCTCGGCGTGTCCTACCTGGAGTCCCGCTGGGACGCCAACGGCGGCGCCCCCAGCACCGCCGCGGGCTACGGCCCGATGCACCTGACCGACGTGCGCGCCGCCAACCCGGGCGGCCACCACCACGACGGCACCGAGGACGCCCGCGGCGACGCGGCCCGCCCGGCGCTGCTCCCCGAGCCCGGCGACCTCGACACCGACTCCCCCGCGCTGCGCACCGTCGACCTGGCCGCCTCGCTCACCGGCATCGATCCGGCGACCCTGCGGTCGGACCCGGTGGCCAACGTCCGCGGCGGCGCCGCCCTGCTCGCCGCCCACCAGCGCGACCTCGGTGGCCCGACCGGTGATCCCGCCCGCTGGTACGGCGCGGTGGCCCGCTACAGCGGCGCGACCGAGGCGGGTGCCGCGTCCGCCTTCGCCGACGAGGTCTTCTCCGTGCTGGCCACCGGCGCCGACCGCACCACCGACGACGGGCAGCGGGTGCGCCTGGCTGCCACCCCGCTCACCCCGGACCGCTCGGTGCTCAACCGGATGGGCCTGGCCCCGGCGGGTGGCTCGCGGGTCGAGTGCCCGCGCAGCCTGGGCTGCGAGTCGATCCCGGCGCCGTACGAGGAGTTCGGCGGCGACTACGGCAACCACGACCTCGCCGACCGCCCGACCAGCCAGAAGGTCGACCACATCGTCATCCACGACACCGAGGCCACCTGGGACACCACGCTGCGGCTGGTGCGGGACCCGACGTACGTGAGCTGGCACTACTCGCTGCGCAGCGCCGACGGGCACATCGCCCAGCACGTGCCGACCAAGGACGTGGCCTGGCACGCGGGCAACTGGTACGTCAACGCCAAGTCCATCGGCCTGGAGCACGAGGGCTTCGCCGCCCAGGGCACCTGGTACACCGAGGCGATGTACCGCACCTCGGCCAAGCTGGTGCGGTACCTGGCGGAGAAGTACCGCATCCCGCTGGACCGCCAGCACGTCATCGGCCACGACAACGTGCCGGGCACCGTCCCGGGCACGGTCGCGGGGATGCACTGGGACCCGGGCCCCTACTTCGACTGGTCGCACTACTTCGACCTGCTCGGCGCCCCGTTCCGCCCGGCGGGCCGGGGTTCGGGGGTCGTCACGGTCAAACCGGACTTCGCCGCGAACAAGCCCGCCTTCACCGGGTGCACCGAGGCGGGCACCCCGTGCGCGCCGCGCGGTTCCAGCTCGGTGGTCCTGCGCAGCGCCCCCAGCGACACCGCCCCGCTGCTCAACGACGTGGCCCTGCGCCCGGACGGCTCCCCGGCCACCCTGGGCGTCTCCGACATCGGCAGCCGGGTCGACGCGGGCCAGCAGTACGCCGTCGCCGACCGCCGCGGCGACTGGACGGCGATCTGGTACCTGGGCCAGAAGGGCTGGTTCCACAGCCGCGACGCCATCCCCGGCCGCGCGGCGACCGTGTCGGCGAAACCCGGGCGGACCGCCGTCCCGGTGTACGGCCGCGCGTACCCGGAGGCGTCGGCGTACCCGGCGGGCATCCCGGCGCAGGCGGTGACCCCGTTGCAGTACTCGCTGCCCGCGGGCCAGCGGTACGCGGTGGGCCTGACGACGCCCTCGGAGTACTACTGGGCCACCACGTTCGACCCGGCCACGCACACCGTGGTCCGGGGTGAGCGGTACGTGCAGATCCAGTTCGGCCACCGGGTCGCGTACGTGCGCGCGGCGGACGTGGTGATCTCCTGAACCGGAGCGGCCCCGGGGAGATCCCCGGGGCCGCTCGGTGTTTGGTCCCGCGCTCGCGAGGCGCGGGCTGCGTCCCCACCAGGAATCGAACCTGGATCGCCGGTTCCGTAGACCGGTGCCCTCTCCGTTGGACCATGGGGACAATCGACCGGGAGCGCGGCGCACGGACCACTCCCCCGGTCGACCGCACCGGACCGAGATGTTGTTGCGGACAAGGTTTTCCCGCCCGTGCGCGGGTGAACCGACAACGAAAAAGCCGCCCTGGCCGGCAGACCGGGGGGCGGCTTCCGAGTGACCGTCAGGCGGTCACGGGGAAGCCCGGTGGGTGCTGGCCGAATCGCTCGGCGTTCCAGTACCGCATCGTGCTCCTCCCGGGTCGGTCGCTGTCGTGGACGACTATGACGGTCGGACCGCCCCGCCCGCAACGGATTTAGGCGCGCTCAGACCGACACCGTGCTCACCGGGAGGCCCGGTGTCGCCGACAGGTCCAAAGAGGACGGTTCGACGCCCGCGGCGACCAGGTGGGCGCCGAGGGCGGCGACCATGGCGCCGTTGTCGGTGCACAGCCTGGGCTTGGGGACGCGCAGGGTGATCCCGGCCGCGGCGCAGCGCTCGGCGGCCAGCGCCTTGATCCGGGAGTTCGCGGCCACCCCGCCGGAGACGACCATGGTGCCGATGTCGAACCGCTCGGCCGCGCGGACGGCCTTGGCGGTGAGGACGTCGGCGACCGCCTCCTGGAAGGACGCGGCCACGTCGTCGAGGGGGACCTCCTCGCCGTCGCGCTCGCGGGCCTCCACCCAGCGGGCCACGGCGGTCTTGAGGCCGGAGAAGGAGAAGTCGTACTCCGCGTCGCGCGGGCCGGTCAGGCCGCGGGGGAAGGCGATGGCCCGGGGGTTGCCGCGCCGGGCGGCCCGGTCGATCGGCGGGCCACCGGGGTACGGGAGGCCGAGGACGCGGGCGACCTTGTCGTAGGCCTCGCCCGCGGCGTCGTCGATGGTGGAGCCGATCTCGGTGATGCGGGTCGCCAGGTCGTCCACCCGCAGGAGCTGGCTGTGGCCACCGGAGACCAGCAGCGCCAGGCAGGGCGAGGGCAGCGGGCCGTGTTCGAGGGTGTCGGCGGCGACGTGGCCCGCCAGGTGGTTGGCGCCGTAGAGGGGCACGCCGAGCGACAGCGCGTAGGCCTTGGCCGCCGACACGCCGACCAGCAGCGCGCCCGCCAGGCCGGGTCCGCTGGTGACCGCGATGGCGTCCACATCGGACAGTTTCAGCCCGGCGACCTCGAAGGCGCGGCGCATGGTCGGGACCATCGCCTCCAGGTGCGCCCGGCTGGCCACCTCGGGCACCACGCCGCCGAAGCGGGCGTGCTGCTCGACGCTGGAGGCCACCTCGTCGGCCAGCAGCTCCAGACGGCCGTCGCCGTCGAGCCGGACCAGGCCGACGCCGGTCTCGTCGCAGGAACTCTCGATGCCGAGGACGATCGTCACGTGCTCTCCTTCGGCCGGGCGGGCCGGGCCATGGTGAAGGCGTCGGCGCCGGAGGGCTGGTAGTACCGCTTGCGGAGTCCGATGGTGTCGAAGCCGTGCGCCTCGTACAGGGCGATGGCGCCCGCGTTGTCCGTGCGCACCTCCAGGAAGACCTCGGCGCCCTCTTGGTCGGCGCGGTCGAGCAGGGCGCGCAGCAGCAGCCTGCCGACACCCCGGCGCTGGTGGGCCGGGTCGACGCCGATGGTGTGGACGCTGCCCTCCATGTCGCCGGGCCGCCCGGCGAGGGACAGGCCCGCGTACCCGATGAGCTGCTCACCCGCGTAGGCGCCGAGGTAGTGGTGCCCCCCGTCCAGCTCGGTGGCGAAGGCGTGCTCGCTCCACGGGTCCTCACCGGGGAACAACTGCTGCTCCAGCTCGGCGCAGCGGCGCAGGTCGGCCCGGCGCAGCGGGGCCAGCCGGACGGTCGTGACCGGCTCGCTCACGCCCGGCTCACCCGCTTGCGCGCCCCGGGCTCGACCGCGTCCGGCCTGCGCAGGTACAGCGGGGTCAGGTCGCCGGGCTCGGCGCCCGCGCGCAGCACCGCCGCGGCGGCGGTCACCAGCCCGACCGGGGTGGGGTGCTCGGGCCCGACCACCGGCAGGCCGAAGTCGAAGATCCGGGCCCCAGCCACCCGCGTCACGCCCAGCTCGGCCAGGCGCCCGGCCAACTCGGCGGGGGCGACGACGTCCGGGCCCGCGGTGCGGGCGCCGCCCGGGCCGTAGGCGGCCCAGTAGACCTCGCGGCGGCGGGCGTCGGTGACCACCAGCAGCGGGTCACCGGGCGCCTCAGCGGCGATGGCGTCGAGGGAGCACACGGGGTGCACCGGGCGGTCCAGGGCGTGCCCGAGGGCGGCGGCGGTGACCATGCCCGCCCGCAGCCCGGTGAACGGCCCCGGCCCGGTGCCGCAGACCACCGCGTCGACCTCCGCAAGCGCTTTCCCCGCGGCGGCGAGGGCGTCGCGCACGTGCGGGGTGAGCAGTTCGCCGTGCGCCTTGGCGTCGACCGTCACCCGCTCGGCCAGCAGGGTCGGCGGCCCGTCCGCGGGCAGGTCGAGGACACCGGCGGTGACCGCGGGGGTGGAGGTGTCGACAGCGAGGACCAGCACGGTCGTCAAGGGTACGAGGCCGCCCGTAGCGGCCGGGGGGTGCCCTCGTCGACGTGATCGTGGCAACTGCCCGCGAGCCCGCCCCCCACTACAGTCCGAACGGTGCTGCTGCCCACCCTGTCCGACCCGACCACGCGCGAGGCGGTCCGGTTCGGCGACGAGGTCCTGACCTTCTCCGAGCTGGCCGACGCCGCGCGGGCGGTGGTCTCCCGGCTCGGCGGTGCCCGGCGGGTGGCGGTGTGGGCCACCCCGAGCCCGCACACCTGCCTGGCCGTCGTCGGCGCACTGGTGGCCGGGGTGACGGTCGTGCCGCTGAACCCCAAGGTCGGTGAGCGGGAGCTGGCGCACATCCTCGCCGACAGCTCCCCGGAGCTGGTGCTGGCAGCACCCGGCGTGGACCTGCCCGACGGGCTGGCCGGACTGGCGCGGGTGGACGTGGACCTGGCCGCGCGGGAATCCGGGCCGCTGCCGGAGGAGGCCGACCCGGAGTCGCCCGCGTTCATCGTCTACACCTCGGGGACGACCGGGCCGCCGAAGGGCGTGCTGATGCCGAGGCGGGCCATCGCGAGCAACCTCGACGCGCTGGCCGACGCCTGGGAGTGGACCGCCGAGGACGTGCTGGTGCACGCGCTGCCGCTGTTCCACGTGCACGGGCTGGTCGTGGGGGTGCTCGGGCCGCTGCGGCGCGGGGGCGGGGTCCGGCACGTCGGCCGGTTCGACTCGGCGGTGATCGCGGCCGAGCTGGCCGGTCCGGCCACGATGATGTTCGGGGTGCCGACGATGTACCACCGGCTGGCCGCCGACTGCGAGGCCGACCCTGCGGTGGCGGCCGGGGTGGGGCGGGCGCGGCTGCTGGTGTCCGGGTCGGCGGCGCTGCCCGCCTCCGACCACGCGCGGATCACCCGGGCCACCGGGTTGGCGGTCGTCGAGCGGTACGGGATGACCGAGACGCTGATGAACACCAGCGTGCGGGCCTCCGGCGACCGGCGGCCGGGGACCGTGGGACTGCCGGTGGACGGGGTGGAGCTGCGGCTGGTCGACGACGACGGGGTGCCGTTCGCCGAGGTGGAGACCGTCGGGGAGATCGAGGTCCGCGGGCCCAACCTGTTCCTTGGCTACCTCAACCGGCCGGACGCCACGGCGGCGGCGCTGCACGACGGGTGGTTCCGCACCGGGGACATGGCGGTGCGCGAGGCGGACGGGTACGTGCGGATCGTCGGGCGGCGGGCCACGGACCTGATCAAGAGCGGCGGGTACAAGATCGGCGCCGGGGAGATCGAGAACGCGCTGCTGGAGCACCCGGGGGTGGCCGAGGTCGCGGTGACCGGGGAACCGGACGACGACCTCGGGGAGCGGATCGTGGCGTGGGTGGTGCCCGCGGGGCCGCCGCCCGCGCTGGAGGAGTTGGCCGACCACGTGGCGCGGTTGCTGTCGCCGCACAAGCGGCCCCGGGTGGTGCGGTACCTGGAGTCGTTGCCGCGCAACGAGATGGGCAAGGTCACCAAGCGAGCGCTCGGTGCCTGACGGCGGCGCCCGGGAGGTCCTGGCCGCTGTTGCCGAGGAGTTCGCGGAGTTCACCGCCCCGGCCGGTCCCGCCGCGGTGGACGGGCCGCTGGGGTGGGCCGGGTACGACGACGCCCGGGTCCGGGCGTTGCGGCGCTCCGGGGAGAGCGAGTCGGTCGTCTGCGGGGTGGGGCGGGTCGGCGGGGTGTCGGCGGTGCTGGTGGCGTTCGACTTCCGGTTCCTGGGCGGGTCCGTGGGGACCGCGACCGGCGACCGGATCGAGTACGCGTTCCGCCGGGCCCGGGAGACGCGGACGCCGCTGGTGTCGCTGATCGCCACCGGCGGCAGCCGGATGCAGGAGGGGATGCTGTCGCTGCGGCAGTTGCAGCGGATCGCCCGGCAGTCGGTGCTGCTGCGGGAGGCGGGGGTCGCGCAGGTCTCGGTGCTGCGCGACCCGACGACGGGCGGGTTGTGGGCGTCGCTGGGGGCCGGGGCGGACGTGGTGCTCGCCGTCGAGGGGGCGCAGGTGGGGTTCGCCGGGCGGCGGGTCCGGCCGCCCGCTGTCACCGATGACCCGGCGTACACGGCGGAGGGGCAGTTCGCGGCGGGCCACGTGGATGAGGTGTGTGCGCTGGAGTCGCTGGGCGAGGTGGTGGCGGAGTGGTTGCGGCTGCTGACCTCCGGGACCCCCGACCCGGCCGAGGTGCCCCGGGCGCTGGGGTCGGTGGAGCTGCCCACCGACGGGTGGGCCGCGGTGACGGGGGCGCGCGCCGCGTCGCGGCCTCGGGCGGAGGCGTACCTGGACGACTACTTCGACCTGCGGCGGGAGATCCGCGGGGACCGCGCGGGCGGGGTGGACGCGGGGATGCTGTGCGGGGTGGGGCTGCGGGGGCGGCACGCGGTCGCCTTCGCGGCGCAGACCGGGACGGCCACCACACCCGCCGGGTTCCGGACCGCGTCCCGGTTGGTGCGGCTGGCCGAGCGGCTCGGGCTGGCGGTGCTGACGCTGGTGGACACGCCGGGCGCCGCGAACGACGCGGTGGCCGAGCGGGCCGGGGTCGGCCCCGCGATCGCGGAGCTGTTCGGGGTCGTCGGCGGGGCGCGGGTGCCGGTCACCACGCTGGTCATCGGCGAGGGCGGGTCCGGCGGGGCACTGGCGCTGGCCGCGCCCGAGCGGACGTGGATCGCGCCGGACGCCTACTTCTCCGTCATCGCACCGGAGTTGAGCGCGGCGATCCTCAAGCGGACCCTGGAGGACGTGCCCGCGCTGTCCGACCAGTTGCGGCTGCGCCCGCAGGACCTGCTCGAACTCGGGGTGGTCCGGGGGATCGCGGCGCGCTAGAGCAACCAGGTGTCGAGGACTTCGGGCAGTTCCGACAGGGACTGGATCACCGCGTCGGGGGCAACGTCCACGGGGACCTGCTGGACCGCCGGGATGGTGCTGTGCGGGATGAGGACCGCCTTCATGCCCGCCGACTTGGCGCCGCTGATGTCGTCGTACGGGCGGTCGCCCACGTAGACGCACTCGGCGGGGTTGTCCACGCCCACCGCTCGCATCGCCGCCTCGAACGCGGCTCGGTGGGGCTTGGTGTGGGCGAGGTCGCTGCTCCAGACCCGGGCGTCGAACAGGTCGCGCACGCCGTCGCGGTGCAGGACGTGCTCGTGCCAGTCGGCGGGCCAGGCCGTGGAGGACAGGACGCCGGTGAGCAGGCCCCTGTCCTTCAAGGCTTTCAGCATGGGGGCGGCTTGCGGGTCGGTGTGGGTGGCCCGGTCCCAGTAGCGGCGGAAGGCGTCGAGGGCCTGGTCGTCGTGCGGGCCGCCCGCGTTCTCCAGGACCTCGGCGAGGGTGAAGGCGCGGTGTTCCTCGCGGACCCGCAGCCACAGGGCGTCCTCGGCCCCCAACGCCGTGGTGGCGAGGGTTGCCGCCCGGTCCGGGTCGTCGGGGTGGACGACGTCGGCGTAGGCGCGCCAGGCGGCCAGGTGGTCCATGGTGACCCAGGGGGTGAGGGTGCCGCCCCAGTCGAAGATCACAGCGCGCATGGCGCCAGCCTAGGGGACCGGGTTCGGTCGGGGGAAAGGGAAATCGACCCGGTCCACCCAGGTGCCGTGCGGCTCCAGGGTGATCGTGCGGGTGTCGTCGGGGTGGCGGGTGAGGCGGACGACCAGGTGGTCGGGGGTGAGGCGGTCGGCGCTGCCCTCGCCCCACTCGACCACCACGGCCGAGTCGACCAGTTCGCTGTCGAGGTCCAGGTCGTCCAGCTCGTCCAGGTCGCCGCCGAGGCGGTAGGCGTCCACGTGGACCAGGGGGATGCCCCGGGGGCCCGCCGGGTGCTCCCGGGCGATGACGAAGGTGGGGCTGCTGACCCGGCCCCGCACGCCCAGGCCCGCGGCGATGCCGCGCGTCAGCACGGTCTTGCCCGCGCCCAGCGGGCCCGCCAGCAGGACCAGGTCACCGGCGCGCAGGGCCTCGCCCAGGGCGTGGCCGAAGGCCTCCGTGTCTTGCGGGGTGCGCAGCGACAACCGCTCGGGCACGGTCCCTCACTTCCTCGTCGGAGCCGCGCCCTCGGAGTCCGCGCCGCGACCGCGGGCGCACTCGCGCAGCAGGGTGGTCAGGTGCCCGGTGACCAGGTCGGGCTGTTCCAGCATGACGGTGTGCCCCGCGCCCGGGGCCTTGACCAGGGTGGCGTCGGGCAGGGCCAGGGCGATGCGCTCGGAGTGGGAGAAGGGGGTCATCCGGTCCTCGTCGCCGCCGAGGACCAGGACCCGGCAGTGCTTGAGGCCGGCCAGGGCGGCGTAGCGGTTGTGGCTGCCCAGGGTGTCGGCGAAGTCGGCGAGGACGCGGACCGGGGTGGCGTCGAGCATGGACACCAGGAAGTCGACGGCGGCGGGGCTGACGTCGCCGCTGCCGAAGCCCAGGACGCGCGTGCCCCGGCGGGTCAGGCGCCCGCCCGCCGACCGGACCAGTTCCACCAGGCGGGGCTGCCGGTCGGCGACGACGCCGAGGAGCCGGACCGTGGGGTTGTACTTCGACAGCAGCGGCCGGGGCAGGCCGGACTTGCCGACCTCGCCCGCGGAGGTGCCGATGAACGCCACCCCGCGCACCCGGTCGGCGAACAGGCCCGGGTCGCGCTCGGCCAGCGCCATGATCGCCATGCCGCCCATGGAGTGCCCGACGAGGACCAGCGGGCCGGTGGGGGCGACGGCGCGGAGGACCTCGTGGAGGTCGGCGGCGAGCTGGTCGATGGTGCTGGTGTCGGCCCGCGCCCTGGCGGAGCGGCCGTGGCTGCGGTGGTCGTAGAGGACCTGGCGGACCCGGGGGTCGGTCAGCGCGGCGAGGTCGCGGCGCTGGAAGTGCCAGCAGAGCCTGCTCATGGCGAAGCCGTGGACGAGGACCGCGGTCAGCGCGGGCTCGCCGCCGTCGTCGGGGTCGACCTCCTCCACCGACAGGGCGAGGCCGTCGGCGGTGGTCACGGTGGACTCGCGGGTGGGGGCCAGCCCGCCCAGGCGGTCACCCGGGTCCGGCTCCCCGGACCCGCGGCCCCTGGCGACGCGGACGGCGACGGTGGCGCCCGCGGCGGCGACGCCGACCGCGGCGCCGACCAGGCCCGCCCAGCCCGCGCGGTTCACCTCGCCCCCGGGTACCGCCGCACCACGCGGGGGCGGTACATGCCGGTGACGACCTCGTAGTCGATGGTGCCGATCGCCTCGGCCCACTCGGTGGCGGTCGGCTCGCCGCGCGACCCGTCGCCGAACAGCACGACCTCCGCGCCCACGGCCACCTCGTCGTCGCCGCAGTCGACGACGACCTGGTCCATGCAGACCCGGCCGCGCACCGGGCGGCGGCGACCGGCGAGCAGGACCTCCATCCGCCCCGACAGCAGCCGGGGGACGCCGTCGGCGTAGCCGACGGGGACCAGGGCCACCGTGGTGTCGCGGTCGGCGGTCCAGGTGTGCCCGTAGGAGACGGACTCGCCAGCCGGGAGGCGCTTGGTCAGCGCCACCGACGAGCGGAACGACATGACCGGGCGCAGGTCCTCGCGCTGCGGCACCGGGTTCAGCCCGTACATGGCGATGCCGACGCGGACCATGTCGAAGTGCAGGTCCGGGCGCAGCAGGGTCGCCGCGGAGTTGGCCAGGTGCCGCTTGGGGGTGAGCCCGGCGGCCAGGGCGACGTCGTGGGCGTCGGCGAAGCGCTTGGCCTGGGCGTCGACGGAGGGGTGGTCGGGTTCGTCGGCGCAGGCCAGGTGCGACCAGATCGCGTACACCTCGTTCTCCGAGGCGGCGGCCGCGGCGACCAGTTCCGGCCAGTCCTGCGGCGGGCAGCCGTTGCGGCTGAGCCCGGTGTCAATCTTGAGGTGCAGCCGGGCGCCGGACAGGCCGCGCAGCTGGTCCACACTGGACACACCGAGGTCGATGCCTGCGGCCACCCCGGCGGCGAGGTCGGTGCCCGGGGTGTCCAACCAGGACAGGACGGGCGCCTCGATCCCGGCCGCGCGCAGGGCCAGCGCCTCGTCCAGGGAGCAGGAGCCCAGCCAGGTCGCCCCGGCCTCCAGCGCCGCCCTGGCCACCGGGACGGCGCCGTGGCCGTAGGCGTCGGCCTTGACCACGGCCAGGGTGTCCGCGCTCCCGGCGCGGGCGGCGAGCAGGGCGACGTTGTGCCGCAGGTGGTCGAGGTCGACCACCACCTCGGCGCGCACGGGGTTCCGCCCGGGGTTCTGCTCAGCCATGACGGCGGTCATCGTCGCACACCAGGTCGCGGATCGCGGCGGTCACCGCGTCCCCGATCCTGGCCGCGGACGCGGGGGCGCCGCCGGCGGCCAACTCCCCCGCGCGCACGTGCAGGTAGGCCGCCGCGCCGCCCGCCAGCACCGGGTCGAGCCCGGCGGCGAGCAGCGCGCCGACGATGCCGGAGAGCACGTCACCGGACCCGGCGGTGGCCAGCCAGTGCGAGCGGGCCTGGTTGACCAGCACCCGCCCGTCCGGCCCGGCGACGACGGTCGCGTGCCCCTTGAGCAGCACGGTCGCGTTCAGCTCGGCGGCCAGGGCGCGGGCGGCGGCGACCCGGTCGGCGCCCAGGGTGATGCCGCGCGGTTCGGCGATCCTGGCGAACTCGCGGTCGTGCGGGGTGAGCAGCACCGGGGCACCCGGGTCGCGGGCGTCCCACAGCTCGGGGTGGTTGGCGAGCAGGGTGATCCCGTCGGCGTCGACCGCGGTGGGCACCCCGGCGTCGAGCACGTGCCGCAGCACGTCGCGGGCGGCGTTGCCGGTGCCCATGCCAGGCCCGGCCACCCACGCCTGCACCCGGCCCGCGTCGGTCACCGAGCCGGTGACGACGACCTCCGGGTACCGCCTGCTGACCTCCTCGGCGGCCGACCCGGCGTAGCGGGTCATGCCCGAGGTGGCGCGCACCGCCGACCCGGTGGCCAGCACGGCCGCGCCCGGGTAGGTCGACGACCCGGCGGTGACGCCGACGACGCCCTGGGTGTACTTGTCGTCGGACTCCCCCGGCAGCGGCCAGGCGGCGGCCACGTCCGCGCGGTCGAGGACGGCGAAGTCCGGGTCGGTCAGGTCCAGGCCCAGGTCGACCAGGTGCACCTCGCCGCAGCGGGCACCGGCGAGGAAGTGCACCGGCTTGTACCCGCCGAAGGTGACCGTGGCCGCGGCGGTGACCGCCGGTCCGTCGACGGCCCCGGTGTCCGGGTCGACGCCGCTGGGCAGGTCCACGGCCAGGATCGGCGCGCTGATCCGCTCGACCACCGCGGCGGCGTCCGGGCGCAGCGAACCACGGGCGGACAGCCCCACGATGCCGTCGACGACCAGGTCGGCCGGGACCACCCCGGTCACCACCCGCCCGCCCGCCGACCGGAACGCGGCCAGGCCCTCGGCGTGCGCGCGGTCCGGGGCGAGCAGCAGCGCGCTCACCCCGACCGACCGGCGCCGCAGGTAGGCGCCCGCCCACAGGGCGTCGCCGCCGTTGTTGCCCGCGCCGACGAGCAGCAGCACCCGGCGCCCGGCCACCCCGCCGGTGCGCTCGGCCAGCATCCGCCGCGCCCGCCCGGCCAGCCCCCAGGCGGCGCGCCGCATCAGCGCGCCGTCGGGGGTGACGGCCAGGACCTTCTCCTCGGCCTCGCGGATGCGACCGGTCGACCACGCGCCTCGCACGACCTACTCCACCGTGACGGACTTGGCCAGGTTGCGCGGCTTGTCCACGTCGTAGCCGCGCGACCTGGCGATCTCCGCGGCGAGCACCTGCAACGGCACCGTCGACACCAGCGGTTGCAGCAGCGTCGGGACGGCGGGCACCTCGATCAGCTCGTCGGCGAACGGGCGCACCGTCTCGTCGCCCTCCTCGGCGATGACGATGGTGCGCGCGCCGCGGGCCTGGATCTCGCTGATGTTCGACACCAGCTTCGAGTGCAGCACCGCCCGCCCCTTCGGCGACGGCATCACCACCACCACCGGCAGGCCCTCCTCGATCAGCGCGATCGGGCCGTGCTTGAGCTCACCGGCGGCGAAGCCCTCGGCGTGCATGTACGCCAGCTCCTTGAGCTTGAGCGCGCCCTCGAGGGCCACCGGGTAGCCGACGTGCCTGCCCAGGAACAGCACCGCCTTGGCGTCGGCCAGCTCGCGGCCCAGCTCGCGGACCCGCTCGCTGGTGCCCAGCACGGTCCGCACGGCCTCGGGCATGGCCTCCAGCTCGTGGAACTCGCGGGCCACCTCGTCGGGGTACTTGGTGCCGCGGGCCTGCGCCAGGGCCAGGCCGACCAGGTAGTTCGCCGCGACCTGGGCCAGGAACGCCTTGGTGGAGGCGACCCCGATCTCGGGACCGGCGTGCGTGTAGAGCACCGCGTCGGACTCGCGCGGGATCTGGGCGCCGTTGGTGTTGCAGACGGCCAGCACGCGCGCCTTCTGCTCGCGGGCGTGCCGCACCGCTTCGAGGGTGTCGGCCGTCTCCCCGGACTGGGAGATCGCCACGACCAGGGTGGAGCGGTCGAGCACGGGGTCGCGGTAGCGGAACTCGCTGGCCAGCTCGACCTCGACGGGCAGCCGGGTCCAGTGCTCGATGGCGTACTTGGCGACCAGGCCGGAGTGGTAGGCCGAGCCGCAGGCCACCACGAACACCTTGTCGACGTCGCGCAGCTCCTGGTCGGACAGGCGCTGCTCGTCGAGCACGATCCGGCCGCCGACGAAGTGCCCGCGCAGGGTGTCGGCGAGCGCGGTGGGCTGCTCCTCGATCTCCTTGAGCATGAAGTACTCGTGGCCGCCCTTCTCCGCGGCCGACAGGTCCCAGTCGACGGTGAACGGCTTCGCGGGCGCGGGCTCCCCGGCGAAGTCGGTCACCTCGTACCCGTCGCGGGTGATCAGCACCACCTGGTCCTGGCCCAGCTCCACGGCCTGGGAGGTGTGCTCGATGAACGCGGCGACGTCCGAGGCGAGGAACGTCTCCCCGTCGCCGATGCCGACCACCAGCGGCGAGGACCGGCGCGCGGCGACGATCAGGTCCGGGTGGTCGGCGTGGGTGAACACCAGGGTGAACGCGCCTTCGAGCCGACGGCACACCGCGCGCACGCTCGCCGGGAAGTCCCCCGCGGTCTCCCCGGTCGCGTAGGCCAGGGCGACCAGGTGCGCGGCGGTCTCGCTGTCGGTGTCGCTGATCAGTTCGACCCCGGCCGCCTCCAGCTCGGCGCGCAGCGCGGCGAAGTTCTCGATGATCCCGTTGTGCACCACGGCCACCCGCCCGGTGGCGTCGCGGTGCGGGTGGGAGTTGCGGTCCACCGGCGCCCCGTGCGTGGCCCACCTGGTGTGGCCCATGCCCGCGGTGCCCGCGAACCCGTCCCGGCCCACCTCGTCGAGCCGCGCTTCCAGGTTGGCGAGCCGACCTGCCTTGCGCTCGACCGCGAGCCCACCGTCCGCGAGGACGACGACACCCGCAGAGTCATATCCGCGGTACTCGAGCCTGCGCAGTCCGTCCAGCACGACGTCCAGCGCGGGCCGGTGCCCGACGTATCCCATGATTCCGCACACCCGACCAGGGTAGCCGGCCGCGCCGGGGGGACCCGGATAGGCTGCGCGCATGGCACGCAAGGCCAAGAACCTCCTCGTCGAGCTGTCCCGCCAGGGCCCGCACCGAGTCCTGCGCGGTGACCTGGCGCTCGTCGGGATGCCCGGACTGGTCTGCACCCCGGAGTCGGGCCTCGGCCTGCCCGCGGTCGCCTTCGGCCACGGCTGGCTGCAACCCCCCTCCCGCTACCACGGCCTCCTGCGCCACCTGGCGTCCTGGGGCGTCGTCGCGGCGGCCCCGGCCACCCACGCGGGCCCGCTCGGCTCGCACCGCCTCCTGGCCGCTGACCTGCAGACCACCCTGGACGTCTGCGTGGGGGTCCGCCTCGGCGACGGCGCGATCAGCGTGGACCCGGGCAAGCTCGGCCTGGCCGGTCACTCCACCGGCGGCGGCAGCGCGGTCCTGGCGGCGGCGGCCAACCCGAAGGTCCGGGCGGTGGCCACCCTGGCCGCGGCCCAGACCCGCCCGTTCGCCACGGACGCGGCGCGGGGGTGCTCGATGCCCGGCCTGCACCTGGTCGGCGGGCGCGACGTCGTCGCCCCACCGGTGGCCAACGCGGAGCTGATCGCCGAGGCGTGGTCCGGCCCGGCGCAGGTGCGCACCCTGCCCAAGGCCAGCCACCTGGGGTTCACCGAGGGCAGGCACTGGAGCGGGCTGCTGGTCGCGGGCAAGGCGGAGTCGGCGACGCACAAGGCGGCCAAGGCCCTGCTGACGGCGTTCTTCCTGGTGCACCTGGCGGGGCAGCGGGACTACCTGCCGCTCCTGGAGACCCCGTTCAAGTCGGCCGACATCACCTTCGACAACACCCTGGAAGACCCGGTCGACCAGAGCGCGTGACCGGGCAGCCTCCGGTCACGCGGAACCCCGGTCCTCGGAAGACCTGTCGACCAGGCGCCGGGGTGCGGTCGCTCCCCGGCCCGGCGGGACCTCAGTCCTCGGCGGGTCCGAGGTCCAGCACGTAGGACTTCGCCTCCGGCCGAGGCGGCGCGGTGGACTTGGCCCGCTCCTCGGAACGGTCGATGGCCTCGGCGGCCGCCAGCGCGGCGGCACCGGCGGCGGCGCTGTTGGCCGCCGCCCGCCGACGCACCTCGGCCAGCGCGTCCTCCTCCCGGAGCCGCACCTCCCGGACGGCCGCCGCGGCGGCCGCCAACCGGGCCCGTGCCCCGTCCAGTCCGGGGGTCACTTGACCGACTCCGGGTCCAGCATCCCCTTGACCCTGGCGAAGCGGTCGAAGTCCTCCTCGAACACGTCCTTGGCCACCAGGTAGCGGTTGGCTTCGCGGTCGGTCCCCCCGGCGTTGCCGCCACCGCCCGCGCCCATGCCGCCCATCATCGGCGTGCCGCCGAACCCGCCACCGCCCCCGGACCCACCGGACCCACCGGAGGCGGCGGGTGCGGCGGCGGCGACGCCGCCCGCCGGGTTCCCCGGCACGGCCTCGGCGGGCATGGCCCCGGCGAACGACCCCGGCCCGGCGGGCACGGGCGCGGCGGCCCCACCGCCGGGGGAACCGCCGCCCGCCGGACCACCGCCCGCCACTGGGCCACCGCCCGCCGAACCCCCACCGGCAGGACCACCGCCGGCCGAACCACCGCCCGCCGCTGGGCCGCCGCCTGCCGAGCCCCCGCCAGGCCCGCCGCTCGCGGAGCCACCGGCGGTGCCCGCGGTGTCCACCGGCATCCCACCGGCGAGCCCGGCAGGCCGCGAAGCGGGATCGGCGGGCGCGGGTTCGTGGAAGTCGACCGTGTAGGACTTCGGGGCCGCGCCGTCCACGCCCGGGGTGCGCAGGACGATCTTCCCGTCCTCGGTGCGCTCGGCCGTGAGCGAGTCGGTGACCTGGATCTTGCCCGTCCCCGGCTCCGGGGTGAGGACGCCCTCCGCCGCGACCCGCCGCTCGGGACCGAAGCCCGCGTCGGCGCCTGCCGGTCCGAAGTCGAGCTGGTGGGTCTTGGGCTTGCCGTCCCCGGTGTCCACGGTGAGCGTCGCCCGCCCGGCCGCGTCCGGTTCGGAGACCGTGTACGAGACGTCCCCGTCGGTGATGGTGACCGTGTCCGGGGCCGGGTCGAGCGCGTCGCCCACCCCGCCGCCGACGTGCCCACCCGCGCCGCCGGTGATCAGGTCGTCGAGCCGGGGCCCCGCGCCCGCGCCCGGCGCCTGGTCGAGCTGCGTGAGCGCACCCTGCGGAACGGTCGGGACCGCGGGCGCCTGCGGAGTCCCACCGCTCGAAGCCCCCGAACCGGACCCGCCCCCGCCGGGAGCGGATGGGCTGCCCGACGACGAAGGCGCGGTCGGCGCGCCGCCACCACCCGACGAAGGGCTTCCCGACGTGGGGTTCTCCACCGCGCCCGGCCCCTGCGTCGAGGGCCCCTGCCCGGTGTCCGGCCGCGGCACCTCGATGCCGCCCGCCAGGTCGGCGAACGGATCGGCCGGGACGGCGTTCAGCCCCTCGACGACGGCCGCCCACCCCTCCGACACCGATTCCCTGGTGGAGGCGCAGATCTCGTCGAAGGTCCGCTTCTTCTGGTCGAACAGGGCCACGAACGTGCCGTCGAGCCACCCCTGGGCCGCCTGGGCCATGATCTCCCGCACCCGGTTGCCCCAGAGGGCCCAGCCGATCCAGGAGAACAGGTCGTCGTCGAGCCCGCCGAACATCGGCCAGCCGCGCATGTCGCGCAGCTCGTCCCGGTCCGCCTGCTGCCGGGCGGCCCGGATGACCCGGGAGGTGTCCTGGGGCGTGAGCCCGTCCACGGTGTCCGCCCACAGCCCGAACACGGTCTGCGCCCGGTGCAGCACGGCCGTCTCGATGTGCGCGACGCCCTCGGTGACCAGGGTCGACGCGGTCCCGGCGCTGTCGGCGACCTCCCGGCCGTGCCCGACGAACGCGCGCCCGTAGGCGTCGGCGGCGTCGGCGGCCGGGCCGGACCACACGCCGCGCAGGTCACCCGCGGCGGTGCTCAGGTCGAGGGTCACCTCGGTCAGCTCGCCGTGCACCTGGCCCATGGTGGCGGCGTCGGCGCGGAACCTGCCGAAGTTGATGGACTTCAGCTCGTCGTAGACGTTCTCGAAGTCGGTGTGCAGGTCGGGGCCACCGCAGCGCCAGTCCCGGTAGGGCGGGAGGAACAGCGCGAAGAAACCCATGCCGCGAGAGCCGGGTTCCAAGATCTCGTCGGAGGTACCGACCCCCGCGCCACCGCCCTCGACGGTGCGGCCGGGCAGGCCCGCCAGGTCCTCCCCCGCCCGGTCCACGGCCCGGTCCCACTCGGCGCGGTTCAGCTCCCGGTCGAGCGTCGCCTGACCCGCGTCCCGCTCCTCCCGGCTGGGGAAGCCGCCGATCCGGTCGCGGACGTCGTCCCGGACGCCGTAGCGGTCGGCGTAGTCCTCGATCTCCCCGGCGTTGTCCCAGAACTCCGGGTCGCGCCCGAGGAACGGCGAGGAGCCGTGCACGTCGGCGAAGGCGCGCAGGATGCGGGCCTTGTCGTCGTCGGAGACGGCGGGGTCGTCCAGGACCGCCTTGACCTCGTCCCAGGTGCTGTAGTCGGCCATCACTGCCACGCATTCCGGACGGTGGAGCTGTTGTCCTGCTCGGCCGCGGCGTAGTCGCGGTGGGTGTCGGTCAACCGGTCGGCGTAGGTGCTGGTGGCGGTCGCGTACCCGCGCACCCCGGCGACGAGGTGCCCGCGCAGGGCCTCGGCGTAGGCGCTCCCGCGGTCGGCGAACGCCCGCCCGAAGTCGGCCGGACCGACCTGCCCGTCGTCGAGCCGGTCCGCCTGCGCGCCGATGGGCTCGACCTGCCCCTTGACGCGCCCGGCGATCCCGGCCAACTCACCCCCGGTGCTGTACCCGTCCACCACGATCGCCCTCTTCCCTCGCACCTGCTCGTCCACCTACGACGTCCGCACGGCGACGGCGGGTTCCGGATCGGGCAGATCCCTTAACGGACGCAAAACGCCCCGCTCCCGAGTGGACTCGGCGGCGGGGCGTCCGCGGTGGACGGATCAGCGCATCCAGGTGTGCCCGGACAGGTCGTCGTCGTCGGGCTCGGCGGGCCTGCTCGGCCGAACCGGCCGCCGCTCCACCCGCGGCGGGAGCGCGGCTTCCGCCTCGTCCTCCTCGCCCCCGAAGGACAGGTATCGCGGCGGCTGCGGCTCCCGAACCGGCTCGGGCACCGGGATGGGGGTGGTCGGCGGCGCGGCCTGCACCGGGATGGGCGTCGTCCGCGGGGCGGCCTCGGCGCGCAACTCCTCGTCGCCGAACGACATGACGACCTGCCGGTTCTGCCGCGGCCCCCAATCGGGCTTCGGCGGCTCGACCGGCTCCTGCGGGGCGCGAGCGGCTTCGCGGGCCGCCTCCGCCGCGGGCAGCGCCTCGGCCGCCGCGCGGGCCCGCTCGGCGGCCAGCGCGTCCTGGCGGGCCAGCTCGGCGGCGAACTCCTCGCCGATGCCGTCGACCCGGGCGGTGTGCTGGGCGGCGATGTCCTCGTACTGGGCCAGGATGGCCCGGTTCGGTTCGGTCACGGTGTTCACCGACCCCCGATCGCGTCGCCGAGGGGCAGCCCGACCTCGTCGTCGTCATCGAACAGGTTGCCCACGGTCCGCCACTGGGACCCGGCGCGCTCGGAGTCGCCCCCGCCACCACCGCCCCCGCCGCCGCCCATCGCGCCGCCACCGCCCATCGGCATCCCGCCGCCCGCGGCCCCGGCACCCGCCGGGCCCGCCGCGTCGCCCTGGTGCCCGGGTTGGGCGCTGGCCAGCCCGGCCTCGCCGGAACCCGAAGCCTGCACGTCGCCGGTCTGGGCGGACGCGGGCAGGCCGTCGGCGTGACCGTCGCGACCGTCCTGGTCGAAGGCGCTGCCCGCGGCACCCCACTCGTCGCCCGCGGTCAGGGCACTCGACGCGTGGGTGGCGGCCGAGGGTTCCTGCAACGGACCGAGCGGCTGGCCGTCGGCGGAGCCGCCGAAGCCCGCGGACTGCTGCCCGACGCCGGGGTCGCCGAAACCGGGGCCGGACGCGAACGCCTGCTGCTGGCCGCCCGCGACCGGCTGACCGACCGGATCGGCCTGGAACTGCTGCGCCTGGGGACTCGCGGCCTGCTGACCGATCGGATCGGCTTGGGGTGATTGCGCTTGGGCGCCCGCGACCGGTTGGCCTGCCGGACCCGCTTGGAGCGGCTGCGCCTGGGGGCCTGCGTTCTGCTGCCCGGTGCCGGGAGGCCCGGCGGTGGGTGCCGCGGGGTTCGAAGCGGTGGAATCCGCGGCGGGGCCGTCGGCGTAGTCGAGCGTGTAGACCTGCGGGGTGCCGGTCCCGTTGTCGACGGTGACCCGGACCGTGTCCGGGGCGCCGTCCGGGCGCTCGGCGGTGATGGTCAGGTCGCCGTCGTGGATGACCGCCTTGCCGTCGGCACCGGCGAGGACGTGCTCGGCCCGGGGCGGGGCCGCCGGGTCCTGGCCGGGGGCGACCGGGGTGCCGTCGGGGCCGAAGCCCGAGGTCGGGGTGGCTGCTCCCGGGGTGGCTGCTCCCGGGGTGGCTGCTCCCGGGGTGGCTGCTCCCGGGGTGGTCGTGGGCTGGCCCGCGCCGAAGTCGAGGTCGTAGGACTTGGGGGTGCCGGTGCCGTCGTCGACCGTCACCTTGACGTGGCCCTGGCCGTCCGGGCTCTGCACGCCGATCGTGCGGTTCCCGTCCGTGATGGTCACCGTCTCGGGGCTGCCGCCCGTGTTCTGACCGGGCGTACCGGTGGCCGGGTCGGTCGCGGTCGGATCAGTGGTGGTCGGGTCGGTCGCGGTGGGGTCGGTGACCCCGGCGGCCTGGGTGGGGTCCGGCAGCGGCGGGACCTCGGGCGGGGGCGGCATGGCGGCGCTCGGCGGGGTGGAGGTGTCCGAACCGCCCGTGCCGCCGGTGTCCGTGCCGCCGGTCTCCCGGGGGCCACCGGTCGAGCCGCGCTTGTCCTCCTTGGGCGGGGGCTTCTCCTCCGGCGGGGGCTGGCTGGCACCGGAGAGGCTGAGCTTGCCGAACGGGTCCGCGGACATGGTCGTCGCGGCCGAGTTCAGGGTGTCCCAGGCCTGCTCGACGGCCTTGACGGCCTCCTCGATGCGGCGCCGGAAGTTGCCGATGGTGAGGAAGTAGCACTCGCAGAAGGCGTCGAGCTCGTGGCAGATCTCGTTGGCCCAGCGGTTGTTGCCGTCGGTCAGGTGGACCTGCCCCGCCCACCGCATCGTCTCCGGCGTCTGCATGACGCGACCGAAGGAGACCATCTCGCCTGCGTTGCCCGGCGCACCCTGGAAAGTGCCGAAGCTCGGCATGCCCGGCGTCACTGTGCTGAACTGATCGCATTCCTCGTGCGCGTAGGGACCGGCGCGGTAGGTGCCCTTGCCCCCGCCGCCGAACTCCTGGCCGATGATGCGCTTCATCTCGTCCATGTAGCGGCTCAGGTCGCCGCGGACCTCGGCGCCGCCGCCCTCACCGCCGCCGAGGGAGCTGTAGCGGTCGACCAGTGGCTTGCCGCCGACGTCGCTCTGGGTCGGGAAGTCCCTGAGCTTGTTGATCACGTCCAGCGTGGTCTGGCGGGCGCCGGTGATGTGGTCGCGCAGTTGGCCGAGCTGGGTGCTGTAGTCCATGGCGGCGGCGCGCAGGTCGTTGAACTTGGTGGCGGCGAGGTCACCGGCACCGCTCTTCCACGCGCCCTGGAGCTTGGCCGAGACCGCGCCCGCCGAGCCGTCGATGCCACCGGCGGCCTTGATGAGGTTCTCCAGGCGCCCCTTGGCGCCCCACATCATGCCCCAGTTGATGATCTTGAGCTTGTACAGGCCGCCGGACTGGTCGGTCTTCTCCTGCCACCCGTCGCCGTAGACGGGCTGGCTGCCCCACCTGGACTTGTTCCCAGGCAGGCAGGCCGGGTGGTTGCGCCACTTGTCGTAGAGGAAGCCGAGGTTGTCCTTCCCCATCATCCTGGTGAAGTCGTCGAGCTTGCGCAGCTCGTTCTCGGAGTGGTGGTCGGCCCGGACGTCGGCTGGGGTCTGCAGCGCGTCCTGGACCTCGTGGCTGAAACGACCGCCGTCGGGCACGGTCACTCACCCCCGGCCTTGGTGATGCCCCACGCGTTGTCGACGTCGGTGGCACTGGTGGACTTGGCCGAGTCGGTGAGCCGCTGGGCGGCCTCCACGCAGAACTGCTGCGCCTTGCCGACGGAAGCGCTGAGCCGCTGGACGACACCGTTGAACGCGGTGAAGGCCTCGAAACCGTCGGGCGTGCCGCCGAAGTGCTCCGCCTTCAGACCGTCCCCGGTCGCGTAGCGCTGGACCTCCTGCAGTGAGACGGCGAGATCGGCGACGTCCATCCCGGCGGACCTCACCGCCTCGTGGTCCATCTCCATGGTCTCGTCTACCGCCATGCTGGCCCCCTAGCCTCGACTTCCCCTCCGTCGACGACCGCCGAAATCCCGGTGCCGCCCGCGTGACCCCACCACACGCGTGGGGAGAAATCTACCGACCACCTGGGACACGCGACCGCCGAACGGCCTATTTGCGCGGGTGAAGACGTCAGCTCGCCGCGGAGACGACGGCGGCGAGGCGGTCGGCGCAGGACTGGGCGAGGTCGTGGGTGGGGGCCTCGACCATGACGCGGACCAGTTGTTCGGTGCCGGAGGGGCGGAGCAGGACGCGGCCGGTGTCGCCGAGTTCGGTTTCGACCTGGGTGACCGCGGCGCCGACCGAGGCGGAGCCCGCGACGGCGGCCTTGTCGGCGACGCGGACGTTGACCAGGACCTGCGGGAGGCGGTGCATGACGCCCGCGAGTTCGGCCAGCGGGCGGCCGGTGGCCACGACGCGGGCCATCAGGCGCATGGCGGTGAGCAGGCCGTCGCCGGTGGTGGCGTAGCCGGGGAGGACGACGTGGCCGGACTGCTCGCCGCCGAGGGCCAGGCCCGCGCCGCGCAGTTCCTCCAGGACGTAGCGGTCGCCGACGGCGGTGCTGCGGAGCTTGACGCCCGCGTCGCGCATGGCCAGGTGCAGGCCGAGGTTGCTCATGACCGTGACGACCATGGTGTCGTCGACCAGTTCGCCGGAGTCGCGCAGGGCCAGGGCGAGCACGGCCATGATCTGGTCGCCGTCGATGACCTCGCCCGCGGCGTCCACGGCCAGGCAGCGGTCGGCGTCGCCGTCGTGGGCGATGCCCAGGTCGGCGCCCTCGGCGAGGACGGCGGCGCGCAGCGGCTCCAGGTGGGTGGAGCCGCAGCCGTCGTTGATGTTCTCCCCGTCGGGGAGGGCGTTGATGGCGATGACCTCGGCGCCCGCCTCGCGGTAGGCCTGCGGGGCGGCGGCCCAGGCGGCGCCGTTGGCGCAGTCGACGACGACCTTGAGGCCGTCGAGGCGGTTCGGGGTGGACGCCAGCAGGTGGGCCACGTAGCGGTCGTGGGCGTCGGTGATGTCGTAGATGCGGCCGACCCCGGCGCCGATGGGGCGCTCGGCGGGCTGCGCCAGCGCCGCCTCGATCGCGTCCTCCACCACGTCGTCGAGCTTGTGCCCGCCCGCGGCGAAGATCTTGATGCCGTTGTCCGGCATCGGGTTGTGCGAGGCGGAGATCATCACGCCCAGGTCGGCGTTGAGCGCGCCGACCAGGTGCGCCACACCCGGGGTGGGCAGCACGCCCACCTGGAGCACGTCCGCGCCCGCGGACGCCAGGCCCGCGCACACCGCGGCCTGCAGCATCTCACCGCTGGCGCGGGGGTCGCGGCCGACCACGGCGACCGGGCGGTGCGAGCCGTCCCGGGGGGCCAGCACCGCCGCCGCCGCGGCGGCGACCGACAGGGCCAGTTCCGGGGTGAGGTCCCGGTTGCCGAGCCCCCGGATTCCGTCGGTGCCGAACAGGCGTGCCATGGGGTGCATCCTCCGCTGCGGTGGGGCCGGGCCCGTCGGGCCGCCGACCCTGGGGACCAGGACCTGCTGGGGTGTGAGACGCAGGAAGGAGCGGCAGGTTCGCACCTGCCGCTCCTTCCCGGGAAAGCTTTCGATCAGCGCTTGCTGTACTGAGGCGCCTTGCGGGCCTTCTTCAGACCGTACTTCTTGCGCTCCTTGGCCCGCGGGTCACGGGTCAGGAAGCCTGCCTTCTTGAGGACCGGGCGGTCCTCGATGTCCAGCTCGATCAGCGCGCGGGCGATGGCCAGGCGCAGCGCGCCGGCCTGCCCGGTGATGCCGCCGCCGTGCAGACGGGCGCGGATGTCGAACGACTCCGGCTTCTCGGTGATGACCAGCGGCTCCTTGATGAGCTGCTGGTGCACCTTGTTCGGGAAGTACTCCTCGAGCGACTTGCCGTTCAGGGTGAACTGGCCGGTGCCGGGGAGGATGCGGACCCGGACGATCGCCTGCTTGCGGCGGCCGACGGTCTGCGCGGTCTCGTTGCCGATGCGCGGGAGGGCGGGCGCCTCGTCGGCGTCCTCCGCGACCTCGTACTCGACGGCGTCGGACTCGGCCGGGGCCTCTTCCGCCGACTCGTCGGCGTCGGTGTCGGCGACCTCGGGGGTCTCCTCGACCGCGTCGGCCTCGGGAGCCTCGACGGCGGCCACGGGGGCCTCGTCGGTCTCGGGGGTCTGGACGTCCTCGCTCACTTGGCGACCTTCGCAATCTCGAACGGCTTGGGCTGCTGGGCGGCGTGCGGGTGCTCCGGGCCTGCGTAGACCTTGAGCTTCTTGCCCTGCGCGCGGCCGAGCTTGTTCTTCGGCAACATGCCCTTGACGACCTTCTCGAGCAGGCGGTCGGGCTTGGTGTCGAGCAGCTCGCCGAAGGACCGCTTGCGCAGACCGCCGGGGTAGCCGCTGTGGCGGTACGCGAACGCCTGGTCCCGCTTGTTGCCGGTCAGCACGACCTTCTCAGCGTTGACGATGACGACGAAGTCGCCGGTGTCCACGTGCGGGGCGAAAGTGGGCTTGTGCTTGCCACGCAGGAGCGTGGCCACATGCGTGGCGAGACGGCCGAGCACCACGTCCTCGGCATCGATCACGTGCCAGGCGCGGTCGACCTCGCCGGGCTTAGGGCTGTACGTGGGCACGGGTCTACCTCATCGTCAACTTGCGTCATGGGTGCCTGTGCGGGCATCACCCCGGGTTGAGTTGGTCATCCCGGGGCGCGCAACGCCACTCGACTCGCGTTCGACCAGTCGAGCTTCACGCCCCGCGCCGCACAACAACGTAAGAAGATACCGGGTCGCTCCGGGAGGGTCAAAACGACCCCCTGTTGGCGGTGTTTTCCCGCTGTTCAGCGGGCGTCGACCGGCGGTTCGGCGCCGGTGGCGAGCGGGTGGCGCGGGCGGGTGGCGGGACCCGGGAGCGCCCCGGGCGGGGGCACGGGTGTTTTCGGACACACGAAAAACCCGAGTGGGGCCCGAGAGCTCGCGCTCCGGGCCCCACTCGGGAGTTCTCGACTCAACCCGCCACCAGGGGCAGCGGTCGATCAGCCCCACTTGCTGGCGTTGGCCTTCTCGGTGGCCTCGTAGTTCTCACCGGACTGCTGCACGGCCACGGCGATCGAGGAGAGGACCTGCTTGAGCTCGTCGTAGGCGCGGTCCCACTCGGCCTGCTTGGCGGCCCACGCCTCGGAGGCGGCACCGGTGTAGCCCGCGGCCAGCGGGGCCAGGCGGGCCTTGAGGTCGCCGAGCAGGCCCTCGAGCTGGCCGGAGGTGGAGGCCAGGGACGCCGAGGCGTTCGCGACCTCCGCGAAGTTGACCTTGATCATGTCGCCGGACATTGTGGTTCTCCCTAAGTCTGCGAAGTCTGGGTGTCGAAGCTGGAAATCAACCGCGGAGCGAAGAGGGCGGGAACTCAGCCGCCGAGGACGTTGGCGATGGAGCTCATCGAGGAGGAGGACTCCTCTTCCTGCTGCACGTACGCCGCGTTCGACTGCTTGAGCTGCTCGGAGATCGCCGCGAGGGCGTTGTGCAGCTTCTGGGCGTCGGTGTTGTAGCGCTCCATCAGCGTGGCGAACGCGCGGGCGGCGCCACCCTTCCAGTTGTCGTGCAGCGGGGCGAGGGCGCCGCCGAGGCTCTTGAGCGCGTTCTGGCTCTCCTCGTTGACGTTGTCGACGTCGACAGCGGCCTTGGCCATCTCTTCGGGCGTGATTCCGTAACCGGACATTGGGAGAACCCCCTGGTGGTAGTGGGTCGTACGCGTTCTTTGTTCGTACGCCGCTTACGACGATGACCCTGCCAGGTTCGGTTCCGTCTGCGTGCGACTTGTTCGGAGGTAGTTGCTCCCGTAAATGTCGGGGCGGGGAACCCGCAGGTCAGAGGCGCTTTGGCCGGGCGCGCGGCAATGGCGGGACTTCACATTGGTGAAGCTGCCATGTGCGTTCGCGACGCGGCCGGGGGAATCAGCCGCCCTCGAGCAGGATCTGCTGGTCGGCGAAGTAGCCGTCGTCGTCCTCGGGGTCGGTGCGCCGGACCGGTGGGGCCGGGCGGGCGGGCCTGGGCGGCTCGGGGTCGTCGTGCTCCAGGACCACCGGGTCGTTCTCGGCCAGCGGGTCGTCCACCGGCTCGGGTTCGGGCTCCGGTTCCGGCTCCCGCTCGGCGACCAGCCGGTGCGCCGGGGGGAACTCGTCGACCGGCAGGCCGCGTTCCCGGCGCCACTCGGCGGCCCGCTCGCGGGCCCTCGGGTCGGTCAGCTCGTCGGCCCCGACCCGGAGGCCGCCGTCGCGGGCGCGGGCGGCCAGGGTGTCGTTCTCCCTGCGGAAGGCGGCCACTTGGTCCCTGGCCTCGGCGGAGGCCCGCCGGGCCCGGGTGACCGCGGCCGACACCTCGGACCGGAACCGGGCCACCGACTCGGCGAAGCCCTCGTTCGGCGCGCTCATCCCCGCTCCCCTCATCTCAGCCGGTGACCGGACTCAGCCGGTGACCACCATGGACCGGACCACCGCGTCGCACGCCCGCGCGACCCGGTCGCGGCCGTCGTCGGTGTACTGGCACCCGACGCTGACCTGGGCCGCCCCCTGGAACAGGACGTACCAGTCGACGGTAGCGCTCTCGGCGTCGAGTTGTTCGCGGTAGTGCACGACGTCGCGGTCGGCGAACCTGGTCGCGTCGGCGAAGTCGGTGAACTGGTCGCCGCCCGCCTCGTAGTCGCTGCGCAGCTTGCCCACCGCGCGGGCCCGCTCGGCGCCGCTGTCGAAGCTGAGCCGCTTCTCCTCGACCAGCACGGCGTCCCCGCCGCCGGTGTCGTCGGCCGGTCTGATCTCGGTGCGCAGCAGGCCCGGGTCGCCCCCGGTCTGGGTCCAGCCGTCGGGCAGCGCGAAGCGGTACTCGTACTGGGCGATGACCCGGCCGGGGTCGGCGGGCGGCTGCTCCTCGCGGCCGAGCACCACGACCAGGGTGACCGCCACCGCGACGGCGAGCACCAGCGCGCCCAGGCCGACCAGCAGCCACGTGCGCCCGCGCACCCCCCGCGCGCTGTCCGGGGTGGACGGTCGGACCGCCGCGGACCCGGGGTGCGCGGCGGGGAACCCGCCGGACGGGGGACCCGGGGGGCGTGGGCCGGTGGGCAGCGGGCGCGGCAGCGGGCCGGAGGGGTGGCGGTGGACCGGACCGCGGACCGGCCGGGTGCGCTCCTCGCCCGGGCTGTGGACCGGGCGGGTGCGCTCCTCGCCCGGGCTGTGGACGGGGCGGGTGCGCTCCTCGGCGGTGACGATCGGGGGGCGGCTGGTGGGCACGGTGCGGTCCTGACCGGGGGCCAGCACGCCGGTGCCCTCCGGGTCGGGGGCGACCGCGCGCAGCGCGCCGCGGGCGACGACGGTCTCCGGCTGGTCCAGGGTCACCGGGACCACACCGGTGCGCTCGGCCACCAACCGGGCGATCAGCGGGATGCGACTGGAGCCGCCGACCAGGAACACCCCGGTCAGCTCGGCCGGGGTCAGCCCCGACTCCGCCACCGCCGCGCTGACCAGCCGCACCGCCCGGCCCACGGGTTCGGCGATGAGGCGCTCCAGGTCGTCGCGGGTGACGTGGGCGTCCGGGAACGGCGAGGGCAGCGGGACGTCGGTGTAGGGGTGCCGGGAGAGGGTCTCCTTGGCGTCGCGGACGTCCTGGCGCAGCACCCGGCGACGGCGCCGCTCGGCGAGGTCGCGGCCCTCAACCAGGTCGCGCCAGGCCTCGGGGTGCCCGGAGGTGGCGCCGATGTGCTCCAGCAGGAGCTGGTCGACGTCGGCGCCGCCGAAGGACGGGTCGCCCTTGGTGGCCAGGACGGTGTGCCGGTGCCCCTGGGTGCGCACGACGCTCACGTCCACCGTGCCGCCGCCGACGTCGAGGACGGCGAGGGCGCGCTGCGGCGGGCCGGGGAAGCTCGCCGCGTGGAACACCGCGGCGGCCACCGGTTCCGGGACGGTGGCGACCCGGTGGCCCAGGCCCGCGGCCGCCTGGCGCAGGACCCGGGTGCGCACACCGCCCCAGTCGGCGGGGTGGGTCAGCACGAGCTGGTCGACCGGGGCGCCGCCCGCGACCCGCCTGGCCTCGGCCACGGCCCGGCTGAGGACGGCGCGGAAGACCGCCGGGACCGGGAGGACCGCGTCGCCGAGGAGGAGTTCGGACTCGTCCACCCGGCGCTTGGGGTGGGGCTCGTAGCGGGAGGGGTCCAGCGCGGCCTGGCGCTCCGCCTCCTGGCCGACGAACAGGGTGCCGTCGGTGGCGGCGTAGACGGCCGAGCGGAGCAGGGGCTGCCCGTCGACGACGACCACCTGCGGCTCCCGGCCGTTGACCGAGACGGCCACGCAGGTGCTCGACGTCCCGAAGTCGACCGCCACACGCAGCGCCACAGTCCACCCCCCGCTCGGCTCCGGGATCACCCTACGTGCCCGGACAAGAGCGGCGCGGGCAGCCGGGACGCCCCGGCGCGGCGCAGGCGCCCGGGGAAGCGCCGAGCCCCGGCCCCTCGGGCGAGGGGTCGGGGCTCGGGGGTGCCGCGGTTACTCCGGGTTGATCCAGGCGATCTGCATGAGGGCCTGGCCCACCTTGCGCGAGACCAGGGTGCCCCGGCCGGGTGGCATGGCGCTGGGCTTGGTGGTGCCCAGCAGGGCACCCTCGTCCTTGTTGCCGCTGCCGACGAGACCGGGGCTGGCGATCTCGCGGAGCTTGCCCAGGACCGGGTCGAACATGGCCCGGGAGGCGCCGCCGGTGCGGCGGACGGTGACCACGTGCAGGCCGACGTCCTTGGCCTGCGGGAGGAACTCGGCGATCGGTTGCAGCGGGTTGGTGCCCTGCGGGGCGACCAGGTCGTAGTCGTCGACGATGAGGAACAGTTCCGGGCCCTTCCACCAGCTCCGGTTCTTGAGCTGCTCCTGGGTGACGTCGGGGCCGGGGAGCCGCTTGAGCATGGAGCCCCGGACGTCCTTGACCATGTCGGTGAGCTGGTTGCTCGACACCGCGTAGCCCAGCAGGTGCTCGGTGTTGATGAAGCCGAGCATGGTGCGCCGGTAGTCGACCAGGATGATGACCGCTTCCTTGGGCGTGTAGCGGTCCATGATGCCCCGGACGATGGTGCGCAGCAGGTTCGTCTTGCCGGACTCGCCGTCGGCGAAGGCCAGGAAGTGCGGCTCCGCGTCGAAGTCCAGGTAGACCGGTGCCAGGTCGTTCTCGTCGACGCCGATGGGGACGAGCTTGGTGTCCCGGCGGGTGTCCTGGGCGAGCAGGTCCTCGTAGGACATCAGCTCGGGCAGCAGCCGGACCTTCGGCGCGTGCCTGCCGCGCCAAGCGGCGTTGATCTTGGCGACCGCGTCCTGGACGCCGCCCGCGACGTCCTCGGGGTTGCTGGAGCCGTCGACGCGGGGCAGGCCGGTGAGGAAGTGCAGCTTGTCCCGGGACAGGCCGCGGCCGGGGCGGCCCGCGGGGATGTTGACCGCGACCCTGCGGTCCACGTCGGACTCGCTGGGGTCACCGAGGCGCAGCTCGAAGCGGGTGCCGAGCAGGTCCTTGAGCGCGGGGCGGATCTCCGCCCAGCGGTTGGCGGCCACGACCACGTGGATGCCGAAGGACAGGCCCTGCGCGGCGAGGTTGACGACCTGCATCTCCAGGGACTCGAACTCCTGGCGGAAGTTCAGCCAGCCGTCGACGATCAGGAACACGTCGCCGAACGGGTCGTCCTTCAGGCCGCCCTGGCGCTTGCGGTTGCGGAAGTCGGTCATCGAGTCGATGCCCATGTCGCGGAAGCGCTGCTCGCGCTCGGCGACCAGGCCGGTGACCTCGGCGACCATCCGGCGCACCTTGTCCGGGTCGATCCGGCCCGCGACGCCGCCGACGTGCGGCAGCCCGTCCAGCGTGCCCATCGTGCCGCCGCCGAGGTCGAGGATGTAGAACTGCACCTCCTCGGCGGTGTGCGTCAGCGCCATCGACATGACCAGCGTGCGCAGCAGCATCGACTTGCCCGCCTGCGGGCCGCCCGCGATCGCCGCGTGGCCCGCGGCACCGGAGAAGTCCGCCCACAGCATGTCGCGGCGCTGCTCGTAGGGCTTGTCGACGATGCCCAGCGGCACCTGGAGCCTGCCGTTGCCGAAGAACCCGACCGGGGACAGGCCCCGGTCCTCGGTGACCTGCAGCGGCACCGTGAACAGCATGTCCAGCGAGCTGGGGTCGTTGAGCGGCGGCAGCCACACCGCGTGCGCGGGCGGGCCCTGCCCGACGAGCCGGTTGACGATCACGTCCAGCTCGCTGGCCTCGGTGCCGCCCTCGGGCTTCTTCTCCTCGACCACCGGGGCCAGCGGCTTCTCCGGCTCCTTGGGGATCTCCACGTAGTCGGGCACGAACAGCTTCGCCCGCCGGTCGCCGGAGACCGCCGCCACCGGTCCGGCGGCCTGCATCCCGGCCGGGCGGTAGGGCCCGGAGACGTACGCGGCCTTGAACCGGTGCATCGTGCTGGTGTCGAACTTGAGGTAGCCCGAGCCCGGGATGGACGGCAGCTCGAACGCGTCCGGCACGCCGATCGCGGCGCGGGACTCCGCGGCGGAGAAGGTCTTGAGGCCGATGCGGTAGGACAGGTGCGAGTCCAGGCCGCGCAGCTTGCCCTCCTCCAGCCGCTGCGAGGCGAGCAGCATGTGCATCTGCAGCGACCGGCCCAGCCGCCCGATGGCGACGAACAGGTCGATGAAGTCCGGCTTGGCCGAGAGCAGCTCGGAGAACTCGTCGACGACGATGAACAGCGCGGGCAGCGGGTCGAGGTCGGCGCCGTTCTCGCGGGCCTTCTCGTACTCCCACACGTTCTTGAAGTTGCCGCCGTTCTTGAGCGCCTCCTGCCGCCGGTTCATCTCCCCGGCGAGGGCGTCCTTCATGCGGTCGACGAGGGTCAGGTCGCCCTGCAGGTTGGTGATGGTCGCGGCGACGTGCGGGGCGCCGTCGAGGCCGAGGAAGGTGGCGCCACCCTTGAAGTCGACCAGGATGAAGTTCAGCGTCGTCGACGAGTGCGTGGCCAGCATGCCCAGCACCAGCGTGCGCAGGAACTCGGACTTGCCGGAACCGGTCGCGCCGATGCACAGGCCGTGCGGGCCCATGCCCTCCATGGCCGCTTCCTTGATGTCGAGCTCGACGGCCTGGCCGAACTCACCGACGCCGAAGGGCACCCGGTAGCGGTCGCGCACCGGCCGGGGCCGCCACGCCTGCTGCACGTCGAAGGTCATCGGGTCGCCCGGGATGCCCAGCAGCTCCAGCAGCGTCGGGTTGGACAGCAGCGGCTCCTCGTCGCCGGAGTCGGCCGCCGCGGCGCCCACCCGGTACGGGGACAGCTTGCGCGCCAGCGCCTCCGCCTCGGCCACGCTGAGCTGGTCCGGGGAGGCGAACCACTCCACGCCGCTGGCGCTGCGCGCGCCGAGCCGGTCGCCCTCGACCACCAGGCGCAGGCCGCGGCGGGCGGTGAGGTTGCCCAGCGACTCCGACAGGTCCAGCAGGGTGACCCCGACCAGGCCCTCCTCCAGGATGATCTGCTCCTCTCGGGTGACCTCGCCGTCGTCGATCACCACCACGACGTGCGGCTGGTCGGGCTGCGGCGGGGCGTTGCGGGTGAACCGCTGCCGGTCGCGCAGCTCGTCGTCGAGCCAGTCCTCGATCTGGGCCAGCGACCCGGCCATCATCCGCAACTGGCCGATGCCGTCGAGCAGGTTCGGGTGCTGCACGTGCGGCAGCCACTTGGCCCACTCCCACTCGGCCTTGGCCTTGCCCGAGGTGACCACGGCGACCAGCACGTCGTCGGGGGTGTGGAAGGTGACCAACTGGGCCAGCAGCGCGCGGGCCAGGCCGCGGCACCGGTCCTTGTCGCCGGTGATGCCGACCGCGGCGAACCCGCGCACGGCGACCTGGATGGGCAGCTCGGGGACGATCGAGTGCGCCCGGACGAACCGGCGCAGGGCCAGCGTGGCGATCGGCTCCAGCTCGTCGACCGGGCCGGTCTGCGGCGGCACCAGCCGGGTGGCCAGCCGCTGCGAGCCGCGGCCCGCGCGCAGGTGGCAGAAGTCCGGGTCGGCCTGGCGGCGCTCCCACATCCGGCGGCTGGTGGCGATCGACCACAGCGCCTGCGGGTCGGGGTGGGTCCACTCCAGCGAGGCGCGCTGGTCGAGGGAGGCCTCGCGGGCCCGGTCGCGCATCTGGCCGAGGTAGCGCAGGTAGTCCTTGCGGTCCTCGTTCATCTCGGCCTTCTTCTGGCCACCGCCCCGGCCGCCCATGCCGCCGGCCATCATGCCGATCGTGGACATGAGGAACATGCCGCCGAAGAGCAGGGAGGACGGGTTCTTCCCGCCCACCATGAACATGAAGACCATCATCCCGACCGAGGCCACGATCATGACCGCGGGCAGCATCTTGAGCAGGATGTTGCCCGGGATGACCCTGGGCACCTCCGGCGGCGGCTCCAGGTGGACCTCTCCGCCGGGCTGCCGCGGCGCGGACAGGCGGGGCGAACGCTTGAACTGCAGCGTGCTCACCGGACGGACACCTCTTCGACTCGATTTGCGGCTTGGGGGGGTGAAACTACCGAACCGCCGGGTCCGGCCCGGCCGGTTCGGCGGAACGGGCCGCCGGGAGCGAGCCCACCAGGGCCGCCAGGAAGACCGCGCCCAGCGCCACGGGGACGACCCCGCCGCCGGACACCGCGAGGAAGTAGACGATCCCGACCGACACCGCGCACACCGCGGCCCCGACGGCGAACCGCCCCGGCCCCCGCGCGCGCCGCCCGGCCAGGAACACGGTGACCGCCACCAGCAGCAGGCTGCCGTGCACCAGCGCGCCGGGGTCCGCGTCGTCGGTGACGAACGCCCACCCGGTGATCACCCCGGCGACGAGGACGGCCAGCACCGGCAGGACCGCGGCCGGGGTGGGCCCGCGCCCCGGCCGCACCGCGGAGCCGACCAGCAGGACGAGCGCGGCCAGCAGGAAGACCACCCCGAACAGCAGCGAGCTCGGGTTGCGGCCGCCGAAGACGAACAGCACGCCCATCATCACGATCGAGGCCACCACCAGCACCAGCCCCAGGGCGACCCGGTCGGCCAGCTCGTGCCCGCTCGGCGTCCACACCAGCACGACCGCGGCGACCAGGTACACCAGACCGGGCAGGGCGCCCGCGGGGTGCCGCCCGGTCAGCACGAACAGGAAGGCGCCCATGGCGACCGCGCCGAGGACGGCCAGGACCGCCAGCGCGCGGTAGCCAACCCCTGCGGGCATTCGCCCCACCCCCGTGCTCGGCGACTTTCTGCGGAACCGCCGGACCCGGCGATGTCGGTGCGGCCATACTAGGACCGATTCGCGCCGGACCGGGGTCGGTCCGGCCAGACCTGTGGACAACTCGAGGGGGCAGGCGGTGGCAACGGGGACGACCGTGTTCAGCCGGGTGACGGTGGTCGCGCCGAGGACGCGCATCGACGTCGCCCTCCCGGCGGACGTGTCGGTGGCTGACCTGCTGCCGATGCTGCTGGAGATGGCCAAGGAGACCACCTCCGACGGCGGTGCCCGGCACGGCGGCTGGTGCCTGGCCAAGCTGGGCGACAACCCGCTGGACCCCAGCCGGACGCTGGGCGCGCTCGGCGTGGTCGACGGCGACATGCTGCAACTGCGCAAGCGCGCGGAGAACCCCCCGCCGCCGCTGTACGACGACGTGGTCGACGCGATCGCCGAGTCCGCGCCGGACAGCTACCGGCCGTGGACGAAGGAGACCGCGAACCGCATCGGGCACATCGCGGGCGCGCTGGCGCTGGTGCTCGGCGCGCTGGCGGTGCTGATGGCGGGCCCGCTGTCCGGCGGCGACAACCTGGCCCCGGCGATCACCGCGGGCGCCGCGGCGGTCGTGCTGGTGGCCCTGGGCGCGGTGCTGGCCAAGGCGTACCAGGCGCCGACGACCGGGGTGCTGGTCGCGGCGGCGGGCGGGCTGCCGATGGCGTTCGTCAGCGGCCTCTACATCGTGCCGGGCGAACCGGGCCGGGCCAGCCTGCTGCTGGCCTGCTCGCTGGTGCTGATCGTGGCCTCGGCGTCGATCATGCTGATCGGCGCGGGGGTGACCACGTTCGTCGCGGCGGGCACCGCCGCGCTGCTGGGGGTGGCCGCGTTCGCGGTGGCCACCCTGGTGGCGCACCCGGCGGCGGGCATCGGCGCGGGCACGGCCGCGGTGGCGCTCGGCGCGCTGTCGGTGCTGCCCCGGCTGACCATCCAGCTCGCCAGGCTGCCGCTGCCGAACGTGCCGGGCAGCGCGGAGGACCTCAAGGAGGACACCGGCTTCCCCGACTACCGCTCCATCGAGCGGCGGGCGGGCCTGGCGCACGAGTACATGACCGGCATGATCATCGGCTGCGGCGCGGCGGCGGCCACCGGCGCCATCGTCAGCGCGGGCTCCCCGAAGATCTGGGGCGTCATCCTGGGCGTCGTGGCGACGCTGGTGCTGCTGCTGCGCGCCCGCACCTACGCCAACGGCAGCCAGGCGATCGCGCTGCTGGCCACCGGGATGCTCTCGGCGGTCGGCATCCTCATCGGCTGGCTGCTCGAGGCCGACAGCTTCGAGCGGCTGCTGTGGGTGTTCGGCGCGCTGGTGCTGATCGCGGCGGCGGCGATGGTGCTCGGCGTGGTGTTCCCCGAGCAGCGCTTCTCCCCGCCGCTGCGGCGCACGGTGGAGGTCTTCGAGGCCATCTGCATCGCGGTCGTGCTGCCGCTGGCGCTGGCCGTGATGGACCTCTACAGCAGCCTGCGGCAGGTGAGCCTCTGATGCGGGCGCGGCGGATCGGGGCGGTGCTCGGCGCCGCGGCGATCGCGGTGGCGCTGCCCGCGGTCCCCGCGTCCGCGCAGCAGCAGCCGCCCCCCGGCGGCAGGCCGTCCCCGGTGGACACCAGGGCGGTCCCGCCGCCGCTCGACCCGAACTGGCAGGTGCCCAAGGTCGGCGGCCCGGACGCAGCCTACGCGCCGAAGACCGCGTGCATCGCCCCGGCGTCCGGGCAGCGGTTCGACCTGAAGAACAAGCCGTGGGGCCAACTGGAGATGCAGTTCGACGAGCTGCACCAGTTCTCCCGCGGCGAGGGCGTCACGGTCGCGGTGATCGACACCGGTGTCCGCAAGCACGACTACCTCACCGTGCGCGGCGGCGGCGACTTCGTCATCGCCGCCCACAACGGCCTCGAGGACTGCGACGGCCACGGCACCGAGGTCGCGGGCATCATCGCCGCGCACCCGCCCGCGGACGGCCAGATCGGGTTCGTCGGCATCGCCCCCGGCGCGGAGATCCTGTCCATCCGCCAGTCCAGCGCCAACTACGAGGGCAAGCGCCCCACCGCGGCCGACCCGGACCCGCGCGCCGAGCCCGCGGGCACCCTGGAGACGCTGGCCCAAGCCGTGGTGTCGGCGGCGAACCAGGGCGCCCGCGTGATCAACATGTCGGTGGACAGCTGCCGCCCGGCCGACCTGCCGATCCAGCCGTCGGAGAAGAACCTCCAGGCCGCCCTGCGCTACGCCCACGAGACGATGGACGTCGTCCTGGTCGCCTCCGCGGGCAACTACGGCCAGGACTGCGAATCCGGCGTCAACGCGGGCGACCCGACCCGGCCGGACCACCTGGTGCTGCCGCCGTGGTTCTCGGAGTACGTGATCTCGGTGGCCGCCATCCAGGCCAACGGCGACCCGGCCGACTTCTCCGTCCCCGGCCCGTGGGTCACCGTCGCCGCCCCCGGCACCAACATCATCTCCCTGGACCCCACGACGAACGACGGCCTGGTCAACCTCCAGGTCGTGAACGGCAAGAGCCAGGAGATCCAGGGCACCAGCTTCGCAGCGCCGTACGTGGCCGGCCTGGCCGCGCTGATCCGCTCCTACCGCAAGGAACTGAGCGCCAAGCAGGTGTCGGAGCGGATCAAGCTGACCGCCATCCACCCGGCCGCGCCCGGGGGCCGGGACAACCGCATCGGCTACGGCATGATCAACCCGCTGGCGGCGCTGACCGCGGCGATCCCCGCCGAGAAGGGCATCCAGCCGGACCAGCCGCTGGACATGAAGGCCGAACTCCCGGGCCCGATCGTGAAGAACTGGGCGCCGATGCAGGTGGCGCTGATCGGCTCCGCGGGCGGGTTGCTGTTGCTGCTGCTGACGCTGTTCGTCGTGCACACGGTCCGGCGGAACCGGGGCGGCGGGAAGGACGAGCTGCGCGGGATGGCCTAGCCGGGGGTTCCGGTCAGCGGTCTGGCTCTCGGCCGGAGCCCGGTCGGGCTTGCGGGGCTTGGGCCAGGCTCCTGTGGACAGGTCGGGCTTCGGCTGCGCTTGGTGTCGGCGCCTGCTGCTTGGATTGATTCGGGGGCTTCGCGGATCGGACTGTGGACAAGTCCGATCCGGCTTGGGGTTTGT
Organism: Actinokineospora spheciospongiae; assembly: GCF_000564855.1. Taxonomy (GTDB): domain Bacteria; phylum Actinomycetota; class Actinomycetes; order Mycobacteriales; family Pseudonocardiaceae; genus Actinokineospora; species Actinokineospora spheciospongiae. The sequence goes on along the minus strand of NZ_AYXG01000255.1, from coordinate 153 downwards.
GTCGGTGCCGCGTGGTTGGGTTGATTCGGGGGCTGCTCTGGCGGGGTGCGCTGCGTGCGGGGTGCTGGATCGGGTGGTTGTTCTTGGTCGGGGCCCCTGCGAAGACCCTCTGCGGCGGTGCGCGTGAGTGGGCGAAGGGATGCCCACCTCGCG
>NZ_AYXG01000254.1 GCF_000564855.1 Actinokineospora spheciospongiae | reverse complement strand
GCCGGTGAACAGGCCACCGGCCGGGATGCCGTTGGCGATGAACTCGCCGTAGTCCGAACGGCCGCTGAAGTCCGTGCCCTCGGTCTGGACGCCCTGCGAGCCCAGGAAGCCCGCGAAGGCGGCCTCGATCTGCGCGGAGCCGTACGGGCCCTCGCCCGCGCCGGTGGCGTCGGAGTCGTCACCGTCGTAGACGAAGTAACCGGCGTTCGGCGAGGCGATCATGTCGAAGTTCAGGTACAGGGCGATGTCGAGCTGC
>NZ_AYXG01000253.1 GCF_000564855.1 Actinokineospora spheciospongiae | reverse complement strand
GGCGGTTGCGGGGGTGGTCGGCCGCTGCGCCGCTGAGGGTTCGGCGTGGCGGGTCGCCAGGCTTGCGGTTGGTGGGCTGGTCGGCCGCTGCGTTGGCGGGGTTCGGGCGACTGGTGGCTGCGCCGATGGGGTATGGGGTGGCTGGTGGTCGGACCGGCGGTTGGTGGGGCGGCTTGGGGTGACTGGGCCGGGTGGTGCCGTCAGGGCATTCGGTAGATCGACAGTGCGCGGGGGCGGGAGCGGAACTCGAACCGCTTGCCCAGTGGTCCGACCTCGCCGTCGGTGGCCACGCGGCGGTAGCCGTCGAGCAGTTGCACGTCCAGTGCGGCCATGTCCTGCTGGCGGTAGACGTGGCTGCGGGTGAGGGTCCTGGTCAGGGTGGCCAGGACGAACCGGGCCCGCGAGTACGGCAGGTCCGCGCGCAGGTAGCGCACGTCCAGCAGGCCGGTGTCCAGTGCGGGCCGCTGGGTCGGGGCGAAGCCCTTCGGGGCGTACGTGCCGTTGCCGACGAACAGCATCCACAGGAACTGCGGCCTGCCGTTCAGCTCCACCCGGATGGGCTGGGCCGAGCGCAGCGTGCGGGCCAGGGCCACCGCGCCCGCGGGCCACTTGCCCCACTTCTTGGCGGCCAGGTGCTCGCGCATGCGCACCATCTCCGGGTAGCCGCCCAGGCTGGCGGTGTTGACGAACCACCGCTGCTCGACGTCGCTGTTGTCGGTGATGCGCACCTCGGCCAGGTCGATCTGCACCCCGGTGCCCTCCTCGGCGGACTCCACCGCCTCCTGCACCGACTCCACGCCGACGTCGCGCGCGAAGTGGTTGAGCGTGCCCGCGGGGACCAGGACCAGGGGCAGCCGGAAGTCCGCGGCCACCGCCGCGACCGCTGCCACGGTGCCGTCGCCGCCCGCCACGCCCAGGGCCCGGACAGCGCCGTCGGCGGCCTCCACCTCGGCGGTGAGCTGCTCGATGATGCCCGAGCCGGGGGAGGGGTGGATCACCGTCGCCCGCGGCCAGAGCTGCTTGATGTCGTCGCCCGGGTCGGTGTTGTCCGGGCCGGAGTTGGGGTTGACCAGCACCAGCAGGCCCTCGCCGGCGTCCAGGGCGGCCAGCTCGGTGTGGTGGGCGGTGTGCGCGGGGCCCTCGTGGTCGGACTTGGGCCACCAGTGCCGGGTCGCCCAGGCCGCGCCGACGCCGATGGCCGAACCGGCCGCCACGTCGGTCGGCCAGTGCACCCCGGTGTGCACCCGGGAGTACGCCACCGCCGCCGCCAGCGGGGCCAGCACCAGCGCCACCGCGGGTGCCTCCATGGCCACCGCGGCGGTGAACGCCACCGCCGACGCCGAGTGCCCGGACGGGAAGGACGAGCTGGTCGGCCGCTTGGTGAGCCGCCGGTGCACCGGCAGCATGTCCGCCGCCGGGCGCCTGCGCGGGAACAGGTTCTTCGCCACCAGGTTCGCGCTCAGGCTGGCGATGGTGATCGCGCCCACCCCGCGCAGCGCCGCGCGCCGGGTCGGCCCCTTCCGCACCGCGAGCAGGGCCGCCACGCTGAACCACAGCCTGCCCTTGTTCGCCGAGGTGGACAGCGTTTTCAGGGCCGGGTCCAGCGGTGACCTGGGCAGCGCCCCGCTGCGGTAGACCAGGTCCTCGTCGATGCGGCCGACACTCTTGAACGACCTGCGCACTCGTCCGAACATGATCGTGGATTCAACCCGAATCGGTGACCGCCCGCCGGGTGGGGTGGGGCCGGGTGAGCGGCCGGTCACGGTGCGCTCGATAACAAAGCTGTGGACCTCCCCGATCGGCAGACGGTCCGCGTCGGGGTTTGCGCCTAGTCTGGGGGAATGCAGCGGCGGATCTTCGGCATCGAAACCGAGTTCGGCGTGACCTGTACGTTCCACGGGCAGCGCAGGCTGTCGCCGGACGAGGTCGCGCGGTACCTGTTCCGGCGGGTGGTTTCGTGGGGGCGTTCCTCGAACGTTTTCCTGCGCAACGGATCACGCCTCTACCTCGACGTGGGGTCGCACCCCGAGTACGCGACCGCGGAGTGCGACGACCTCGTCCAACTGGTCACCCACGACAAGGCCGGTGAGCGGATTCTGGAGGACCTGCTCGTCGACGCCGAGCGGCGGCTGGCCGACGAGGGCATCGGCGGCGACATCTTCCTGTTCAAGAACAACACCGACTCGGCGGGCAACTCCTACGGCTGCCACGAGAACTTCCTGGTGACCCGGGCCGGGGAGTTCTCCCGCATCGCCGACGTGCTGCTGCCGTTCCTGGTCACCAGGCAGCTCATCGCCGGGGCGGGCAAGGTGCTGCAGACCCCGCGCGGGGCCGTCTACTGCCTGTCGCAGCGGGCCGAGCACATCTGGGAGGGCGTCTCCAGCGCCACCACCCGCTCCCGGCCCATCATCAACACCCGCGACGAGCCGCACGCCGACGCCGAGCGGTACCGGCGCCTGCACGTCATCGTCGGCGACTCCAACATGTCCGAGTCGACCACCCTGCTCAAGGTCGGCACCGCCCACCTCGTGCTGGAGATGATCGAGGAGGGGGTCCAGTTCCGCGACTTCAGCCTGGACAACCCCATCCGGGCCATCCGCGAGATCAGCCACGACCTGACCGGCCGCAGGCTGGTCCGGCTGGCGGGTGGGCGCGAGGCCTCGGCCCTGGACATCCAGCGCGAGTACCACGCCAAGGCCGTCGAGCACGTCGCCCGCCGCTCCCCGGACCCGATGATGCAGCGCGTGGTCGACATGTGGGGCCGCGTCCTCGACGCGATCGAGGCCCAGGACCTGTCGAAGATCGACCGCGAGGTCGACTGGGCCATCAAGCACCGGCTGATCGAGCGCTACCGGGCCAAGCACGACATGGAGCTGTCGAGCCCCCGCGTCGCCCAGCTCGACCTCGCCTACCACGACATCCGCCGCGGCCGGGGCATCTTCGACCTGCTCCAGCGCAAGGACCTGGTGGCCAGGGTGACCGACGACAGCGAGATCGAACTCGCCAAGGACACCCCGCCGCAGACCACCAGGGCCAAGCTCCGCGGCGACTTCATCGCCGCCGCCCAGCACGCGGGCCGCGACTTCACGGTGGACTGGGTCCACCTCAAGCTCAACGACCAGGCGCAGCGCACTGTGCTGTGCAAGGACCCGTTCCGCGCCGTGGACGAGCGCGTGGAGCGCCTGATCGCTTCGCTGTAAGGGCCGCACGAACGACTGAGGGGCCGCGTCGGGTGACGCGGCCCCTCAGTCGTTCACGTGCGACCTGCCCGGTCGGACCAGGTCAGGAGGGAACGACGTTCTCCGCCTGCGGGCCCTTGGGGCCCTGGGTGATGTCGAACGCCACCTGCTGGTTCTCCTCCAGGGAGCGGTAGCCGGAACTCTGGATCGCACTGAAGTGGACGAACACGTCGGGCCCGCCACCATCCTGGGAGATGAAGCCGAAGCCCTTTTCCGCGTTGAACCACTTCACGGTGCCAGTCGCCATGCCTGTTCCTGTCCAAACCCGGGTGCCGCCGATCAGCACCCTCGTCCCGATCAACGATAGCGGCGTTCGCCGGTATCCCACATGTGTCTTTCCCCCGGTTCACAGCCGCGCAGGCGCTTCGGACCCCCTGCGCAACCGAGTTCAACAAGCAATTATCTCCTATCAAGATATCCAGAACGGCGGCCGTCCCTCTCTCATCAGAGCAGGGAAGAGGCGGATCAGGGACGCCACGGAAGGAGGATGTGAACTGTGGTTTCTCACTCTGCGTGTGACCGTTGTCGCGTTGGGGTGACTGCGGGGAGTTCGCACGCGTGTTCGGGCGTGGTGGGTGCGAGCGGGTGGTGGGTGGGCGTTATGGTGCGCTGGTGTCCGTCGCACGCGCCGAACGACTTGTGAACCTGGTGCTGTGCCTGCTCTCCACGCGGCAGTACCTCAGTGCGGAACGCATCCGGAAGATCGTCCCCGGATACGCCGACGCGCCCTCTGACGACGCCTTCTTCCGGACCTTCGAGCGGGACAAGACCGAGCTGCGCGAGCTGGGCATCCCCCTGGAGATCGGCCGCAACAAGGTGGCCGACCCCGTCGACGGGTACCGGATCGCCCGCCGCGACTACGAGTTGGGGGAGATCGACCTCGCCCCCGACGAGGCGGCGGCGGTGGCGCTCGCGGTGCGGTTGTGGGACTCGCCCGAGCTGACCGGGGCCGCGCACGGCGCCCTGCTCAAGCTGCGGGCCGCCGGGGTGGACGTCGACCAGGCCGCGCCGACGATGGTGGAGTCGAAGGTGCGCACCACCGAGCCCGCGTTCGGCCCGCTGCTCGCGGCCGTGCAGGCCGGGCAGGCGGTGGCCTTCCAGTACCGCAGGCCCTCGCCCGCCGAGCTGCGGGAACGGGTGCTCGAACCGTGGGGCGTCGTGTCCTGGCGGGGGCGCTGGTACGTCGTCGGCCACGACCGGGACCGGGGGGCGCCGCGCTGCTTCCGGCTGTCGCGGGTGGTGGGCGAGGTGCGCAAGGTCGGCAGGCCCGGGCAGGTCAGCAGGCCCGAGGACGTCGACCTGATGAAGTTCGTGGCCAGTTCCGGCGGCGAGCCGCAGCCCCCGGCCGGGGTGCGGTTGTGGGTCGCCGACGGCCGGGGCGCCGGGCTGCGGCGGTGGGCCGAGGTGGTCGAGCGGCGCGAGGTCGACGGGGTGCCGGGCGACGTGGTGGACCTGGAGCTGGCGTTCCCGGACACGGCGGCAGGCTGGATCGCCGGGTACGGCGCGGACGTGGTGGTGCTGGAACCGGACGTGCTGGCCAAGGCGGTGCGGGAGCGGCTGCTCGCCGCCGCGGGGGGTGGGCTGTGAGCGGGGCGCAGGATCGACTTCCCCGGCTGCTGGCGCTGGTGCCGTACCTGCTGGCGCGGCCCGGCATCCGCATCGACGACGCGGCGGCGGACTTCGGGGTGTCGGCGAAGCAGTTGCGCAAGGACCTGGAGCTGCTGTGGATGTGCGGGCTGCCGGGGTACGGCCCCGGTGACCTGATCGACATCTCCTTCGACGAGGACACCGTCACGATCACCTTCGACGCAGGCATGAACCGGCCGCTGCGGTTGACCGGGGCGGAGGCGACGGCGCTGCTGGTGGCGCTGCGGGCGCTGGTGGACACGCCGGGGGTGGCCGACGCGGACGCGATCCGGCGGGCGGTGGCCAAGATCGAGGCGGCGGCCGGGCAGGCGCGGCCCGCGGGGGTCGCGGTGGGGCTGGGCGTGCGGGAGGGCGCGGGGGCGGCGAAGGCGCGCGAGGTGGTGCAGCGCGCGTTGGGTGCCGGTCGGGCGCTGCGGATGACCTACTACACCGCGTCCAAGGACGAGATGACCGAGCGGGTGGTGGACCCGATGCGGATGCTGATCGTCGACGGCCGCGGCTACCTGGAGGCGTGGTGCCGCCGCGCCGAGGACGTGCGGTTGTTCCGCCTCGACCGGATCGACGAGGCCGTGGTGCTGGAGGAGGCCGCGGCGGCGCCGCCGTACGCGGAGCCGACGGACACCTCCTCGGGGCTGTTCCGGGCGGAGCCCGACCAGCGGACGGCGACGCTGGTGCTGGAGCCGGACGCGCGCTGGGTGTCGGAGTACTACCCGGTGGAGGACGTGCAGGAGGTCGACGGCGGCCGGTTGCGGGTGTCGATGCGGTACGCGGACACCTCGTGGATGGTGCGGCTGCTGCTGGGCCTCGGCGGTGAGGTGCGGGTGGAGCAACCGGTGGAGTTGGCGCAGCGGTTGCGCCGCCAGGCGGCGGAGGCGGTCGCCCGGATGGACCGTCACCTGGCGGCCACCTAGTCTCTCCCCGCTGTGCATGCTCAAGGGTGTGCGGTTGGTTACCGGTGTACCGGTAAGCTCCGGCGGGTGTCGTACCTGCCGAGTGCTGCCCTCGTCCTGGTCGGGTTGGGGTTGGTGACCGTGTTCGTGGTCCGCCTCCTGCGGGGGGCGGGTCGGGTTCGGTCGGCGGCGGGTGCGGCCAGGTCGGCGTTCGGGGATCGGGCGGGGTTGTTGCGGGCGCGGTCCGCGGCCTTGCGGGTCGCCGTCGCCGAGCGCGTACCATCGGCCAAGCGGGACGAGACAGGAGGACAGCGATGAATCTCGGACCATGGGAGATCATCATCATCGCGTTGGTGGTGATTCTTCTTTTCGGTGCGAAGAAGATGCCGCAGATGGCTCGCTCGCTGGGCCAGTCGATGCGCATCATCAAGGCCGAGACGAAGGGGATGCGCGGCGACGACGAGGCGGAGGCGAAGCCCGAGCAGGCCGCCCCGGCCGTGCAGCAGGCGCCCGCGCCGCAGTTGCCGCCGTCGACGCCGGAGAAGTCCCCGGAGCAGATGAAGGCCGAGATCGACGAGTTGCAGCGGAAGCTGGCGGCTCAGGACCAGGCGCAGAAGAACGCGAGCTGAACCGGTCCGGTCTTCCCTTCTGATCGACTACTGAGAGGTTCGGTTCCCTACGGTGGCGCGCGATCCGCACCGCCGGGCTGAAAGCCGCCGCGAGAAGAGGAAACTCAAGAGTCGCCGGCACAACCCCGACGGCACCATGACGTTGAAGGACCACCTCTACGAGCTGCGCAACCGGCTCGGCCTGGCGGTCCTGATCATCCTCATCGGCGGGGTGTTCGGCTTCATCTGGTTCTTCACGCCGCTGGGACCCGTGCCCGCGCTGGGCGACATCATCAAGCAGCCCTACTGCGCGCTGCCCGCGAACCTGAGGTTCGAGCCGAACGGGACGTGTCAGCTCCTGCAGACGCAGCCGTTCGAGGCGTTCATGGTGAACTTCAAGGTGGGCATCGCCGCGGGCATGGTGGTGACCGCGCCGGGGTGGCTGTACCAGGTGTGGGCGTTCATCACGCCCGGTCTCTACGCGAACGAGCGCCGGTTCGCGACGGTGTTCGTGGTCTTCGCGTCGCTGCTGTTCGCGGCGGGTGCGGTGTTGGCGTTCTACGTGATCCCGCAGGGCCTGGAGGTGCTGGTCTCCTTCGGCGGGTCGTTCTTCATCACGGCGTTGAACGCGAGTGACTACATCTCGTTCGTGCTGGTGATGCTGCTGATCTTCGGGGTGAGCTTCGAGCTGCCGCTGCTGGTGGTGATGCTGAACCGGGTCGGGGTGCTGTCCTACGAGAACCTGGCGAAGTGGCGCCGGGGGATCGTGTTCGGGCTGTTCGTCTTCGCCGCCATCGCGACACCGGGCACGGACCCGATCTCGATGGTCGCGTTGGGCGTGGCGATGACGGTGCTGTTCGAGGTGGCGGTGCAGCTTTCGCGGGTGCACGACCGGCGCAAGGCGCGCCGGGAGGCCGCGGAGGACCCGAACGCGAACCTGGCCGACGACGAGGCGACGCCCGCCGAGGCGTTGGCGCCGGTGGAGGTGGACCCGGTGGAGCCGGTGCAGCAGCACCCGGCGACGCGGCAGCAGGTTCCGCCGAAGCCGCCGCTGCGGGGCGGGAAGCCGAAGGGCAAGCCGGGCGGGGGCTTCGACGACGTGACCTGACCGGGGTCCGCCGGTCGGGTGTGGACATCGGGGTCCTCGGAGGGGGTTCGGTGGCGGGTCTGCGGGTTGCGCTGGCGGTGCACCCGGCGTCGGGGCACGGTGCGGCGGGTCGGGTGGCGCCGGTGGTGGCGGAGCGGTTGCGCGCGGTGTCGTCGCGGTTGACCGTGGTGGAGGCCGACACGGTGGAGCGGTCGCGGGCGCTGATGGTGCGCGCCCGGGATGAGGGGCTCGACGCGCTGGTGGTGCTGGGCGGGGACGGCTCCGCGCACCAGGCGGTGCAGTTCTGCGCGGAGCACGGGGTGCCGCTGGGTGTGGTGCCCGCCGGTACCGGCAACGACCTGGTCCGGGCGCTGGGGATGCCCGCCGACCCGGTCGCGGCGGTGGAAGCGGTGGTGGCGGCCCTGCGGGTGGGGGCGCGGCGGCGGATCGACCTGGGGCGGGTGGCCGGTGGTGCGTGGTTCGCCAGCGTGCTGTGCGCGGGGTTCGACTCGGCGGTGAACGAGCGGGTGAACCGGATGCGGTGGCCGCACGGGCGCAGGCGCTACGACCTGGCGATCGTGGCGGAGTTGGCGGCGTTGCGGCCGAGCCGGTTGGTGGTGGACACCGACGGCGGGGTGCTGGAGCTGGCGGCGACGATGGTGGCGGTGGGCAACACGGCCTATTACGGGGGTGGCATCCCGGTGTGCCCGGAGGCGGACCCGACCGACGGGCTGTTCGACCTGACCGTGGTGGGGGAGGTGTCCAGGGTGGACCTGGTGCGGATGTTGCCGACGATCCGGTCGGGGGCGCACGTGGGGCACCCGGCGGTGCGGGTGCTGCGGGCGCGGCGGGTGTCGTTGGGCGGGGACAACGAGTGGGTGGCGTACGCGGACGGGGAGCGGTTGGGGCCGTTGCCGGTGGTGGTGGAGTGCGTGCCGGGGGCCCTGGAACTGGTGGGCTGAGCGCTTTCCCGTCGACGCGGGTGGCGGTCGCGGTGGCGGGGTGCGGAAGTTCGGGCGACGAGTGTCGGTGTGGTGTGGAAGTCTGGTGGGGTGTCTGAGAGTCCTCTTCCCGATTCCTCCCCTGGTGGGTCTGCGTCCCCGGCCGAGCGCTACGCGGCGGCGCGGCGACGGGCGGCCAACCCGCGGTTGACGGAGTTCGCGGCCGAGTTGGCGTTCGAGATGGACCCCTTCCAGGTGCGCGGGTGCGAAGCGCTGGAGGAGGGGCACGGTGTGCTGGTGTGCGCGCCGACGGGCGCGGGCAAGACCGTGGTCGGTGAGTTCGCGGTGCACCTGGCGCTGGCGGAGGGGCGCAAGTGCTTCTACACCACGCCCATCAAGGCGTTGTCGAACCAGAAGTTCGCCGACCTGACCGCCCGGTACGGGGCGAAGTCGGTGGGGTTGCTGACCGGGGACACGTCGATCAACGGCAGCGCGCCGGTCGTGGTGATGACCACCGAGGTGCTGCGGAACATGCTCTACGCGGAGTCCCCGGCCCTGGAGGGGCTGGGCTACGTGGTGATGGACGAGGTGCACTACCTGGCCGACCGGTTCCGCGGGGCGGTGTGGGAGGAGGTGATCCTGCACCTGCCGGAGTGGGTGAACCTGGTGAGCCTGTCGGCGACGGTGTCCAACGCCGAGGAGTTCGGCGAGTGGCTGGTGGCCGTGCGCGGGGACACCACGGTCGTCGTCGACGAGCACCGGCCGGTGCCGCTGTGGCAGCACATGCTGGTGGGGTCGCGGATGATGGACCTGTTCGCCGGGGACGACGGCGGCGGCGAGTTGAAGATCAACCCGACGCTGGTGCGGCGCACCGAGGAGGTCGGGCGCGTCCACGCCCCGTGGCACAACCCGAAGGCGAAGGGCGGCCGGGCGGCGGGGGCGCGGGGGCCGAGGTTCAAGCCGCCGTCGCGCACCGAGGTCGTGGAGCGGCTGGGTGCGGCGGACCTGCTGCCCGCGATCGTGTTCGTGTTCTCCCGGGCGGGCTGCGAGGCGGCGGTGGCGCAGCTCGCGCGGTCGGGGCTGCGGCTGAACTCCGAGGACGAGGTCGCCGAGGTGCGGCGGATCGTGGAGTCGAAGACGCGGGACCTGCCGGACGCCGACCTGACCGTGCTGGGGTACTGGGAGTGGCGGGAGGCGCTTGAGCGCGGGTTCGCCGGGCACCACGCGGGGATGCTGCCCGCGTTCAAGGAGACGGTGGAGGAGCTGTTCGTCCGCGGCCTGGTGAAGGCCGTGTTCGCCACCGAGACGTTGGCGTTGGGGATCAACATGCCCGCGCGGACGGTCGTGCTGGAGCGGTTGGTGAAGTACAACGGCGAGGCGCACGTCGAGCTGACGCCGGGGGAGTACACGCAGCTCACCGGCCGGGCCGGGCGGCGCGGCATCGACGTGGAGGGCCACGCCGTGGTGGTGTGGCAGCCCGGGGTGGACCCGAAGTCGGTGGCCGGGCTGGCCTCGACGCGGACCTACCCGCTGCGGTCGTCGTTCCGGCCGGGCTACAACATGGCGGTCAACCTGGTCGACCGGTTGGGGGCGCGGCAGGCGCGGGAGATCCTGGAGCAGTCGTTCGCGCAGTTCCAGGCCGACCGGTCGGTGGTGGGGCTGTCGCGCAAGGTCGACCGCAACCGCGACGCGCTGGCCGGGTACACCGAGTCGATGACCTGCCACCTGGGCGACTTCACCGAGTACGCGTCGCTGCGCAGGCAGATCTCCGACCGGGAGAAGGCGCTGTCGCGGCAGACGGGGGCGGTGCGGCGGGCGGAGGCGGCGCACTCGCTGGAGCAACTGCGCAAGGGCGACGTGATCTCGGTGCCGACCGGCAGGCGGTCGGGGCTGGCGATCGTGATCGACCCCGGGCTCGACGCCTCGGGTGAGCCGCGGCCGTTGGTGGTGACCGAGGACCGGTGGGCCGGTCGGCTGTCGGTGGCGGACTTCCCGGGGCCGGTGTCGGCGCTGGGGCGGGTGCGGTTGCCCAGGCAGGTGGACATCCGCTCGCCCAAGTCGCGGCGCGACCTGGCCGCGACCCTGCGGGCCAGCGGGATCGAGGCCCCGACCCGGGTCCGGCGGCGCGGGTCGGGTGCCGCGGACGACGCGGACCTGGCGGCGTTGCGCCGGGCGCTGCGGGCGCACCCGTGCCACGGCTGCCAGGACCGGGAGGCGCACGCGCGGTGGGCGGAGCGCTACCAGCGGCTGCTGTCGGAGACAGAGCAGGTGGAGCGCAAGGTCGCGGCCACGACGCACTCGCTGGCGCGGGCGTTCGACCGCATCCGGGGCCTGCTGGCGGACCGGGGCTACCTGGCGCCGGGTGAGGGCGAACTGGCCGGGGAACAGGTGGTCACCGAGCACGGGCGGCGGCTGGCGCGGCTGTACTCGGAGTCCGACCTGCTGGCCGCGGAGTGCCTGCGCAACGGCGTGTGGGAGGGACTGCCCGCGCCGGAACTGGCGGCGGTGGTGTCGTGCCTGGTGTACGAGGCCCGCCGCGACGGACCCGTGGAAGCCCGACTGCCCGGCGGCGCGGTGGCCGACGCGGTCGCGGAGACGGCGCGGCTGTGGGCCGAACTGGAGTCCGACGAGCGCCACCACCGGCTGGACCGGACCCGGCAGCCCGACCCCGGGTTCGCCTGGACGGTGCTGCGCTGGGCGCGCGGGGAGTCGCTGGAGAAGGTGATCACGGCGGCGGAATCGGCGGGGTTGGAGCTGTCCGCCGGGGACTTCGTGCGCTGGTGCAGGCAGGTCATCGACCTGCTGGACCAGATCGGCACGGTGGTCGGCCGGGGCGATCCGGTGGGGAAGGCGGCGGACGAGGCTGTGCGCGCGATCCGTCGTGGGGTGGTCGCTCTGGCGGCGACCTGAGTTTCGGCCGTTGTGTGGTGCGCCCGGGTGGGTGCGCTCGGCTTTCGAGCCCGGTCTGTTTGTCGTGGGTGCCCGGGTGGGTGGATGTGTTTGGCCGGGGCCCCTATGGCGATCATGTGCT
>NZ_AYXG01000252.1 GCF_000564855.1 Actinokineospora spheciospongiae | reverse complement strand
CCCCCACCCAAGCACATCCACCCACCCGGGCATTCGGTCACCGGGCCGGCGGTTGCGGGGGTGGCCGGCTTTCGCTGCGCCTCGGTGGGGTTTCGGGTGGCGGGCCGCCAGGGGCGGCGGTTGGTGAGGTGGTCGGCGGCTGCGCCCGGTGGGGTTCGGCGTGGCTGGTGGCCGCGCAGGCGGGATTCGGGTGGTGGGTGGGCAGGCCCTAGTCCGCGGCCGGGGCGGTGTCGTCCACGCCCGCCTTGGAGCCGAGCAGGCGGCGCAGCGAGGCGAGGCGGCCGGGGGTGGCGGTGCCGTCGGCGACGACCGTGTCGAGCGCGCAGTCCGGGTCGGCGGGCGGGCCGAGGTGCCCGCAGCCCGAGGGGCACTCCTCGGCTGCCTCGACGAACTCCTCGAACGCGGAGACGATGTCGTTCGGCTCGATGTGGGCCAGGCCGAACGAGCGGATGCCGGGCGTGTCCACGATCCAGCCGCCCCCGGGCAGCGGCAGGGCCACCGCCGAGGTGGAGGTGTGGCGGCCCTTGCCGACGCCGCTGACGACGCCGACGGCCCGGAAGGCGCTCGGCACCAGCCGGTTGACCAGGGTGGACTTGCCGACGCCGGAGTGGCCGACCATGGCCGAGACCTCGTCGCCGATCAGGGCGCGCAGTTCGGCGGGTTCCTCGTCGCGGCGGGTGATGACGACCGGGAGGTCCAGTTCGGCGTACTTGCCCAGCAGCTCCGCCGGGTCGGCGAGGTCGGCCTTGGTCAGGCACAGGGTCGGTTGCAGGCCGCCCGCGAACGCCGCCACCAGGCAGCGGTCGATGAAGCCGGTGCGCGGCGGCGGGTCGGCCAGGGCGCAGACGATCAGCAGCCGGGCAGCGTTGGCGACGACGACGCGCTCGAAGGGGTCGGTGTCGTCGGCGGTGCGGCGCAGGACGCTGGTGCGCTCGGCCACCCGCACGATCCGGGCCAGGGCGTCCGGGCCGCCGGAGGTGTCGCCGACGACGTCGACCCGGTCGCCGATGACCACCGGGGTGCGGCCCAGCTCGCGGGCCCGCATGGCGACCAGCAGCCGATCCTTGTCGCCATCGACCGCGCAGGTCCAGCGGCCCCGGTCCTTGCCGACGACCATGGCCGACAGGGCGTCGGCGTGCTCGGGGCGGCGCTTGCTGCGCGGTCGGGTGCCCCGGCCGGGGCGGACCCGGACGTCGGTCTCGTCGAGCCTGCTCCAGTCGCCGCGCCGGGACACCTCAGCCCCTCCCGCCGTCGAGCATGGCCGACCACATCGCGGGGAAGTCGGGCATGGTCTTGGCGGTGGTGGTGATGTCGTCGACGGTGACGCCGTCGACGACCAGGCCGACGATGGCACCCGCGGTGGCCATCCGGTGGTCGGCGTAGGCGTGCCACCGCCCCGCCCGCAGCGGGCGCGGGCGGATGAGCAGGCCGTCCTCGGTCTCCTCCGCGTCGCCGCCGAGGCCGTTGACCTCGGCGACCAGGGCGGCCAGCCGGTCGGTCTCGTGGCCGCGCAGGTGCGCGATGCCGCGCAGCCGCGACGGGCCGTCGGCCAGCGCGGCGAGCGCGGCCACGGTGGGGGTCAGCTCGCCGACGTCGTGCAGGTCGATGTCGACGCCGCCGAGCCGGCCCGGGCCGCGCACGGTGAGGCGGCCGTCGGTCAGGTCGACCTCGGCGCCCATCAGCTTGAGGATCTGCCGGATCTCGTCGCCGGGCTGGGTGGTGCGCGCGGGCCAGCCGGGGACGGTGACCTCCCCGCCGGTGACCGCGGCGGCGGCCAGGAACGGGGTGGCGTTGGACAGGTCGGGCTCCACGACCCAGTCGACCGGGGCGATCGGGCCGGGCTCGACCCGCCAGGTGTTCGGCTCGGAGTCGTCGACGGACACACCCGCGGTGCGCAGCATCTCCACGGTCATGTCGATGTGCGGCAGCGACGGCACCGGCTCGCCGTCGTGGTGCACGGTCAGCCCGTCGTCGTAGGCGGCGCCGGAGAGCAGCAGGCCGGAGACGAACTGGGAGGACGCCGAGGCGTCGATGGTGACCGCGCCGCCGGGCAGGTGACCGCGGCCGCGGATGGCGAACGGCAGCCCGGCACCGTCGACGTCGGCGCCCAGGGCGCGCAGCGCGTCGAGCACGGTGCCCATCGGCCGCTCCCTGGCCCTCGGGTCGCCGTCGAAGTCGACGCGGCCCTCGGCCAGCACGGCGACCGGGGGCACGAACCGCATGACCGTGCCCGCGAGCCCGCAGTCGACCAGGGCCGGGCCGGTCAGCGCGGTGTGGGCGCCGGTGCGCACGGTGGTGCCGTCGGAGTCCACCGGGACGCCGAGGGCGACCAGCGCGGCGATCATCAGGTCGGCGTCGCGGCTGCGCAGCGCCCCGGTGACGGTGCTCGGGCGACGGCTCAGCGCGGCCAGCACCAGGGCCCGGTTGGTGATCGACTTGGAGCCGGGGACGGCGACGGTGGCGTGCACGGGGGCCGGGGCGAGCGGCGCTGACCAGGACTGCGACATGCGCTGATCCTCCCGCACCCCGGCCACCACCGGGTGACCGGCTCGACCCGCCCCGGCGGGCGTGCCACGATTCGACGGGCCCCGATCGGATGGAGGACGACTGTGTGCGGCAGGTACGCGGCCTCGAAGGACCCGGCGGCGCTGGCGGCGGAGTTCGACGCCGTCGACGCCACCGGGGAGCCGGACCGGCGGCCGGACTACAACGTGGCGCCGACCAAGGACGTGGTCGCGGTGGTGCAGCGGCACCCGCGCGACGCCGAGGGCACCGTGGACGACAGCACCACCGAGCGCACCCTGCGGATCATGAAGTGGGGCCTGGTTCCGTCCTGGGCCAAGGACGCCTCCGGCGGCGCGAAGCTGATCAACGCCCGGTCCGAGACCGCGGCCGAGAAACCCTCGTTCAAGAAGTCGCTGGCCCAGCGCCGCTGCATCGTCCCCGCCGACGGCTGGTACGAGTGGCGCCGCGACGGCAAGGTCAAGCAGCCGTACTACACGACCGGCCCGGACGACGACAGCCTGGCCATGGCGGGCCTGTGGACGACCTGGCGGGACCGGACCGACCCCGACTCGGGGGTCCTCATCACCTTCGCGGTGCTGACCACGGCCGCCGTCGGCCCGCTCGCCGACCTGCACGACCGGATGCCGCTGCTGCTGCCCCGCGACCACTGGGACGGCTGGCTCGACCCGGACCGGGCGGAGGTGTCCGAACTGCTCGTGCCACCGACCCCCGAGCTGGTCGCGTCCCTGGAGATCCGGCCGGTGGCACCGGCGGTCAACAGCGTCCGCAACAATGGCGCCGACCTGCTGCGCCGCGTCGACCCCGGCGCCGGGGCGGGCGAACCGGCGCTGTTCGGCCCGTGACCACCCTGCAGGTCGACACCCCGCACGGCCCGGCCAGGGCCGAGCTGCACTGCGCCGCCGAGGGCCGCGCGGCGCTGCTGCTCGGGCACGGCGCGGGCGGCGGCATCAGCGCCCCCGACCTGGTCGCCGCCACCCACGGCGCCACCGGCGCCGGGGTGCACGTGGCCCTGGTCGAGCAGCCGTACCGGGTGGCCGGGCGGCGCGCCCCCGCCCCGGCCCGCCAGCTCGACGCGGCCTGGCTGGCGGTCGCGGCGGCCCTGGGCGAGCAGTGGTTCGCCGGGTTGCCGCTGCTGTTCGGCGGTCGGTCGTCCGGGGCCAGGGTCGCCTGCCGGACCTCGGTCGACGGCGAGGCGGTGGGGGTGCTGTGCCTGGCGTTCCCGGTGCACCCGCCGGGCAAGCCGGAGAAGACCCGGCAGCCGGAGCTGGACGCGGTGCCGGTCCCGACCCTGGTGGTGCAGGGCCTGGCGGACCCGTTCGGGCAGCCCGCCCCCGCACCGCACCGGGAGGTCGTGTCGCTGCCGGGTGACCACTCGCTCAAGCGCGAGTCCCCCGAGCTGTCGCGGGCGGTGGCCGGGTGGCTGGACCGCGTCCTGCGCCCGTTGGACTGAGGTCACACGGGTCGGCGGTCACGGACGGGACCGCTCCGGCGATTCCCCCGGAAACGGGCGCGACCGAACAGAACCGATCGGCGGTTCCGTGCGTCTACCCCGTGTACAAAGCGGACGAACACATGCTGAAGGGTTTCTCCATGGGCAAGACCAGGCTGATGGTCGCAGGGGCACTGCTGGCCACGCTGACCCTGACGGCGTGCAACGCGAAGGAGTCCGGCACCGCCACTCCCGCGGGCGCGTCGTCCTCCGACACCAAGCAGGGCAGCACCGGCTTCGACAGCCTCAAGTCCCTCGCCGCCGCGGTGAAGGACAAGAGCACCAACGCCAAGAGCGCCCACGTCACCATGACCGGCAGCGCGGGCGGCCAGACGATCGACGGCGAGGGCGACTTCAGCTTCGCGGGCGCGGACACGGCCATGCAGATGACCATGTCGACCCCCGGGGGCGACATGACCATGGTCTTCGTCGACAAGGCCATCTACATGAAGATGCCCACCGAACTGACCCCCGGAAAGCCCTGGGTCAAGTTCTCCGCGGGTGGCGACGACCCCTTGTCGCAGATGCTGGGCGACTCCCTGGACTCGATGACCGGCGCGGACCCGCGCGAAGCCCTCGCCAAGATGGTCGACGCGGGCGAGGTCACCAAGACCGAGAAGGCCGAGCTCAACGGCGAGCAGACCACCCACTACTCGATCACCGTCGACGTCGCCAAGCTCACCGCGGAGTCCGGCTACGACGAGGAGACCCGCAAGCAGATGCAGGCCGCGGGCATCAAGGAACTCCCGATGGAGGTCTGGGTCAACGGTGACGACCTCCCGGTCCGCATGATCACCAGCGTGCCGGTCGAGGGCGCGGGCGAGGTCAAGATGCAGGCGGACTACACCGACTGGGGCAAGGGCGTCACCATCGAGGCGCCGGACCCGTCGCAGGTCGGCACCCTGGGCGGCTGACCCCGGGTCGATCAGGGCCCCGCGGGACTTCGGTCCCGCGGGACTTCGGTCCCGCGGGGCCCTTCCACGTGGTGGGGCCGCGCCGGGTGGTGCACCCGGCGACCGCCGCCGGGTCAGCCCATGTGCGGGTAGCGGTGGTCGGTCGGGGGCACGAAGGTCTCCTTGATGGAGCGGGGGCTCACCCAGCGCTGGAGGTTGTGGATGGAGCCCGCCTTGTCGTTGGTGCCCGAGGCGCGGCCACCGCCGAAGGGCTGCTGGCCCACGACCGCCCCGGTGGGCTTGTCGTTGACGTAGAAGTTGCCCGCCGAGAAGCGCAGCGCCCGGTGGGCCTGCTCGATGGCGGCGCGGTCGGTGGCGAAGACCGCCCCGGTCAGCGCGTACGGCGACGAGGTGTCGACCAGTTCGAGGACCTTGGCGAAATCGGCGTCCTCGTAGACGTGCACGGCCAGGATGGGGCCGAAGTACTCGGTGGTGAAGACGTCCTGGAGGGGGTCGCTGCCGACCAGGACCGTGGGCTGGACGAAGTAGCCGGTGCTGTCGTCGGCGGTGCCGCCCGCGAGGACCTCCAGGGAGGTGTTGGCGGCAGCGGCTTGCAGGGCCTCCCGGTGCTTGGCGAACGCCCGGGCGTCGATGACCGCCCCGCCGAAGTGGGAGAAGTCGGTGACGTCGCCGTAGGAGAGGGAGGCGGTGACGTCGGCGAGGTGGTCGCGGACCCCGCCGTCCCAGAGGGAGCGGGGCAGGTAGGCGCGGGAGGCCGCCGAGCACTTCTGGCCCTGGTACTCGAAGGCGCCGCGGACCAGGCCGTTGACCAGGGCCGCCGGGTCGGCGGAGGGGTGGGCGACGACGAAGTCCTTGCCGCCCGTCTCACCGACGATGCGCGGGTAGGAGCGGTAGGTGTCGAGGTTGTCGCCGATGCGGCGCCACAGGTGCTTGAAGGTGCGGGTGGAGCCGGTGAAGTGCAGGCCTGCGAAGTCGGGGTCGGCCAGGGCGACCTCGCCGAGGGCGGCGCCGTCGCCGGTGACCATGTTGATCACGCCGGGGGGCAGGCCCGCGGCCTCCAGCAGGCGCATCGTGAAGTGGGCCGCCAACTGCTGGGTGGGCGAGGGCTTCCAGACCACCGTGTTGCCCATCAGGGCGGGGGCGGTGGGGAGGTTGCCCGCGATGGCGGTGAAGTTGAACGGGGTGATCGCGGTGACGAACCCGTCGAGCGGGCGGTGGTCGGTGCGGTTCCAGGTGCCGGGGGCCGACACCGGCTGCTCCTCGACGATCCGCCGGGCGAAGGCCACGTTGTACCGCCAGAAGTCGATCAGCTCGCAGGCGGCGTCGATCTCGGCCTGCTGCGCGGACTTGGACTGGCCCAGGATCGTCGCGGCGTTCAACGTGTCGCGCCACGGCCCGGCGAGCAGGTCGGCGGCGCGCAGCAGGACGGCGGCGCGCTCGTCGAAGGGCAGCGCGCGCCAGCCGGGGGCGGCCTGCTTGGCCGCGGTGACCGCGTCGGCCACGTCGGCGTGGGTGGCCTGGGCGGTGACGCCGAGGACGTGCCGGTGGTCGTGCGGTTGGACCACGTCCAGGCGGTCCCCGGCGGCCATCCGCCGCCGCCCGCCGATGGTCATGGTCAGCTCGGCCCGCTCCCCCTCCAGCTCCGCGATCCTGGCCGCCAGCGACTCGCGCGCGGGGCTGCCGGGGGCGTAGGTGCCGATCGGCTCGTTGATCGGGGTGGGCACGGACGTGACGGCGTCCATCGTGTGGCTCGCCTCCTGCTCTGGCTCGGCTGCCGGGTTTGTGACCCGCTTGCCGACATGGTGTCACGCCCCGGCGGGGTGGGCGCGCAACCATCCACAGGGCCTCAGAGCAGTTCGAGCAGGAAGGGCAGCTCCTGGGCGGCGTACCAGGCCAGGTCGTGGTCCTCGGCGTCGCCGAGGGTGAACTCGGCGTCGGGGTCGCCCAGGTCGGCGGCGTCGATGACGGCGGCGGCGGCGCGGACAGCGGGCTCGGCGTCCTCGGTGTCGAAGTGGACGGCGGCGACGGCCTTGAGCGGGACCGGGCCCGCCAGCTTCACCACCGAGTGGTCCAGGTCCGGGCGCAGCACGGCGCCGTCGACGTCGGCGGAGACCACGGCGCGGCGCATCAGGGTGTCGGGGTCGGCGTCCAGCTCGGCCTGCAGGAGGCGCAGCGAGGCGCGGGCGGCGTCGAGCATGGCGGCGTACTCCAGCTCCTCGTCGCCGCCGGTGGCGTAGGACTCGCGCAGGGCCGGGGTGAGCGCGAACGCGGTGCCGCCGATGGCGGCCAGTTCGCCCCCGTCGTTGAGCGTGCGCAGCATGGACACCGTCGCGGGCAGGTAGACCCTCAAGATCATCACGCTTTCCGTCAAGCTCGTGCTGTCGTCAGCAGTTCCTCGACGGACTCTTCCAGCATCCGGGCGAGCACGTCCACGTCGGACATGGCGCTGCGGTCGCCGGTGAGCCCGAAGTACACCCCGCCGTCGTAGGAGGTCACCCCGATGGCCAGGGCCTGGTGCTTGCTCAGGGGCATGACCGGGAACATCTCGGTCATCCGCGCGGTGCCCGCGTACAGCGGGATCTGCGGCCCCGGCACGTTGGTCACCACCAGGTTGAAGATCCGCTGCGAGAACGACGCCGCCGCCCGCGCGCCCAGCGAGTGCAGGGTGGGCGGGGCGAAGCCGCCGACCCGCAGCAGCGCCGAGGCGGCCACCGAGCGGACCGAGTCGTTGTGCGCGCGCAGGGCGTGGCTGACGTGGTGCAACCGGACGAACGGGTTGGGCTCCCCGACCGGCAGGTCGACCAACTGGGCGGTCACCTGGTTGCCGAGCATCCCCGGCACCGTGCCGTCGCCCACCTCGTCGCGCACCGCCAGCGGCACCAGCGCCCGCACCACCGTGGAGGAGGTGATCTGCTCGCCGCGGGAGAGCAGCCACGAGCGCAGCGCGCCCGTGACGACGGTGAGGACGACGTCGTTGACCGTGCCGCCGTGCAGGGCGCGGACACCGCGCAGGTCGGCCAGCCTGGTCCGGGCCACCGCGAACAGCCGGGCCTTGCCGACGGTGGCGTTGAGCGGGCCGGAGGGCGCGGGGCGGGCGGCGATGCCGATGGCCGACACCAGCGTCTCCACCGCCCCGGCCACCTTCTGCGTGGTGGCCACCGCGTCGGTCACCGCCGAGCGCACGTTCTCCACCAGCTCGCGCGGCCTGCGCACGGTCTCGAACACGGCGTCGAGCAGCAGCCGGGTGCCACCGGGCTCGCGGCGCGGCAGCCACGGCTCCTCGGCGTGCTCCTCCGGCGCCTGCGGCGCCGCGTCCAGGATGACCTGGCCGAAGTCGATCGTGCGGACCCCGTCGACCAGGGCCTGGTGGGTCTTGGTGACCAGCGCGACGTGCCCGCCCGCCAGCCCCTCCACCAGGTACATCTCCCACAGCGGCCGGTTCTGGTCCAGCGGGCGCGCCAGCAGCCGCCCGACCAGGTCGAACAACTGCTCGTCGCTGCCCGGGCGGGGCAGCGCGGAGCGGCGCACGTGGTAGGCGACGTCGAAGTCCGGGTCGTCCACCCACACCGGCCGGGCAAGGTGCCCCGGCACCCCGACGACCTTCTGCCGGTAGCGCGGCACCAGCGCCAGCCGCTGCTCGACCAGCGTCACGAGCTGCGCGTAGCTGAACCCGGACCGCGGGCGCCGGAACACCGCGACGCCGCCCACGTGCATCGGCGTCACCGGGTCCTCCAGGTAGAGGAACGACGCGTCGAGGGCGGACAGTCGGTCGGGCATGCCCTCGATCCTGGCACACCGGACCGCCGATCACGTGACACGTGACCGGTGCGTGGGCAGGGTCATGCCAGACTGCACGGCGTGTCGCAGGAGCCCTCCCCCAAAGACCGCTTCGTCACCGTCTACGGCCGCAAGCCGGTGCTGGAGGCGCTGGCCGACCCCCGGCTGTCGGTGGACAAGGTCGTGCTGGCCGACAACGCCCGCGGCGCCGCCGCCAGGGAGATCCTGGACGCGGCCCGCGACCGCGGGGTCCCGGTGCAGCGGGCGACCGCGCAGCGGGTGAAGGTGTTGGCGGGCAACGGCAAGCAGGACCAGGGCGTGCTGGCCGACGTGGTGGCCCCGCGGATGCGCAGGCTGGCCGACGCGCTGGCGGCGAAGTCGGCGCCCCGGTCGGTGCTGCTGCTCGACGGGGTGACCACCCCGGCGAACGTCGGGATGATCCTGCGCACGGCCACGGCGGCCGGGATCGGCGGCATCGTGGTGCCCCGGCGCGGGGTGGCCTCGATCGACCCGCTGGTGGTCAAGGCCTCGGCCGGGGTGGCGTTCACCGCGCCGGTGCTGCGCTGCCACACCGCTGAGGAGGCGGCCGCCGAGCTGCGCTCCGCCGGGTACCCGCTGTTCGCCATGGACGCCGGGGCGCGCAAGTCGGTGTTCGACGCGGAGATCCCGGAACGGGTGGCGTTCGTGCTGGGCAGCGAGACGGCCGGGGTGGGCGAGGGGGTGCGCCCGCACGTCAACCGGTGGGTGTCGATCCCGATGAGCGGCGGGGTGGAGTCGCTGAACGTGGCGAGCGCGGCGGCCGTGCTGTGCTTCGAACTCGTGCGCCGCTCGACCCGGTAGCCGCTCCGCCCGCCGACCCCGTCGACGGCTCAGCTCGCCGACAGCCCAGCCCGTCGGCGGCTCAGCTCATTGTCGGCTCAGCTCATTGTCGGCTCAGCCCAGCAACACCGCCAATTCCTCCACTGTGGACTCCACAGACCGGTGGTGCACGCCGGTCATGCCGACCGCGGCGGCACCCCGGACGTACTCCGCGACGTCGTCGACGAACACGCACCGCCGCGGCGCCACCCCGAGCCGGGCCGCGGCGATCCGGTAGACCTCCGGGTGCGGCTTGCCGGTGCCCACCTCACCGGAGGTGACCACGGCGTCGAACAGGTCCGGCAACCCGGCGGGCGCGCGGTCCGCATTGGACACGAGCGCGGTCCTGAGCCCCCGGGCCCTGGCGTCCGCCACCACCCGCGCCATCCCCGCGTCGGTGAACGTCCCGGCGTAGTCCACGAGCAGCGCCCCGTACTCCACGGCAACCCCTTTCAGGTGACATCGGTCCCTCCGCGCGGGCCCGCCCCCTCTGTCCGGCGACATCACCGGATTCGGGGAAGGAAACACCATGGTGCGCCTGAGCATCCTGCCGGAGTACGGCGAACCGGAGGAGCCGTGGTCCACACCCACGCCTGCGCCCGAGCGGGCGGTGGCCGCCCTGGCCCGCCCACCCCACGGCCCACCCGCCCGCGACGAACCCGGACCCGACCGGGACACCCTGCGCAGGCTGCTGACCGTGCTGCTGGAGGTCTTCGACGGGAAGCGGCACCCCGAGCAGCTACGCGGGGCGGTCGTCGGCCCGGTCTACGAGGCCCTGCTGACCCGGTGGCGAGCGGCCGGGCGGCAGCGGCACCGACTGGTGTCGCTGCACACCTGCCGGGTCGCGCCGGGGGCGATCGAGCTGAGCGCGTCGGTGCGGGTGGTGGTGCCGGGGCGGGCGCAGTGGCGGGTGCGGGCGGTCGCCGGGCGGATGGAGGCGGTGGACGGGCAGTGGCGGTGCGTGGCGCTGCGGGTGCTGCTGCCCGCGCGATGAGCTGATCGGCCGCTGGGGTTCTTGGTCGGGGTGCGCGTGATCTGCTTCGGGGTTTGTTGTGGGTGCGCTCGGCGGGGTGGATGTGCTTGGCAGCGCCTGTCTTTGAGCCCGAGGTTTCGGTGGGGTGCGCCTAGGTGGGGGGATGCTCGGCTGCGCCTAGGTCCTGCAAAGCCCGGGTTTTGGTGGGTGGTGCCCGGCTGGGTGGATGTGTTTGG
>NZ_AYXG01000251.1 GCF_000564855.1 Actinokineospora spheciospongiae | reverse complement strand
TAAGAGTTCCTAACAGAATGATCAACTTGTGTGGCAACGTGGTCGTCGGTTGTGGATCATGGTCTGGTGAGGAGAGGTGAGGCGCCGCCGTGGATTGTCTCGGACGGATTGTGGGAGCGGGTCGAGCCGTTGTTGCCGGTGGTGGAGCGCAGGTCACGCAATCCGGGGCGGAAGCGGTTGCCGGATCGGCGGGTGTTGTGCGGGATCCTGTTCGTGCTGCACACGGGCATCCAGTGGGAGTTCCTGCCCCAGGAGTTGGGGTTCGGGTCGGGGATGACGTGTTGGCGTCGGTTGCGTGACTGGAACAAGGCCGGGGTGTGGTCCCGGTTGCATGCGGTGTTGCTGGCGGAGTTGCACTCGGCGGGGAGGCTGGACTGGGATCGGGCGGTGATCGATTCCTCGCATGTGCGGGCCGCGCGGCGGGGCCCAAAAGTGGGCCGAGTCCGGTCGACCGCGCCCGACCGGGCTCCAAGCACCATGTCCTGACCGACGGCAACGGGATCCCGCTGGCTGTGGTCCTGACCGGCGGCAACCGCAACGACGTCACCCAGTTGGAGCCGCTGCTCGACGCGGTGCCCCGCGTGCGCGGGCGGCGTGGGCGCCCTCGTCACCGGCCGGAGACGGTCTACGGCGACCGGGCCTACGACCACGACAAGTACCGCCGCCGCATGCGTGCCCGGGACGTCCGCACCCGCTTCGCCCGCCGCGGACGTCCCCACGGATCCGGGCTGGGCACCGTCCGGTGGGTCGTTGAACGCACCATCGCCTGGTATCACGGCATGAAACGGCTGCGCATCCGCTGGGAACGCCGCGACGACATCCACGAAGCCTTCCTCGGCCTCGCCACCTGCATCATCACCTGGCGACACATCCAACGACTCTGTTAGGACCTCTAAAACCAGAGCACATCCACCCGGACACACCCACAAAAAAAATTGGGCTGCCAGACACACCCCAGGCCGCCGCATACGCGGTGGCGGTGTCGATCTCGTCGGCAGAATCGGGATAAACCCGCATGCTGGCCGAAAGCGACGAAGACCGGCGAGCCCCCGCTCGCCGGTCTCCCTCGATGTCCTGTGAGCCGATTACTCCTTATCGCCCAACTCCGATGTGGGCTATTCGCCGTCCGAGTCGGACCAGTCAGCAGGGCCGTGGGCGCACCCCGGGGCGCCGATGTCGTGCAACTCCCGCCTGCCCGGCACGCGGGCGTAGGCGGGGCAGAGGCAGACGCCCGTCGAGTCGTACAGACCGTCGGGGTCCACCAGGGTTTCGTTGGCGTTCACTTGTCCACCTTCGAGGGAAAGCGACCTGTGGTGTCGGCAGTGACGGCGATCACGCTAGGGCAGGTCGCTCGTGCCTCACTGGGAAGAGCCGAATCGGTCACTCGGTCGAGAGCAGGTAAGCCACCTCGGTTCGCCATTCCCCCAGGTCAGAGACCTCATCAGGGTGGGTGAGATAAGTCTCGAAACGCCCAGCCCACACCCCGTCACGGACGGCGAAACCGGTTCCGGTACGCGTCGACCAGCCGTCCAGGGCGGCAAAGGTCTCCCGGATTCGGTCCGGGTGCCCGAGGTGGACGAGCACCGCGTAGTCACCCGCGGGCCGCGCCCCGGCGGCCACCCGCCCGTCCCCCTCGACCGGGTCCTGGACCGGCCAACCTACCTCCACGTCGATCAGGCCGGCGGGGTCGACGGCGTGGTAGCGGTAGAACGGCGCCCCCACGGGGGTGGTCCCCCGCGCGGTGAGCCACTCCAGCACCTCGGGGACCAGCGCGTTGACCCGCCCCCACTCGCTCAGCGGAGCGGTCGTGCGGATGCTCGCGTAGGGCTGCTCGGTGCGGCTCTCGACGTGCGGCTCGGTGGTCATGTCGGAGGTTCCTCTCGCTCGGTCGGCGGGCAGGGCCACCAGTACGTCGACCTCGTGCGCCTCGGGCGCCCGCTCCACACCGACCCCTTCGCCGGGTCGAACGCGGTCACCGGGCGAGGCTAGCGAGCGGCACCGACAACCGTGCTCCGGTAGCGCTCCAACCACTCCACGAGTTCGGCCGGGCGGGAGAACGCGGGCAGGTGGCCACCGCCCATCTCGTCCGGGGTGATCCCCAGCCGCTCGGGCACGATGCGCCGCTGGAAGTCGGCCGGGAACAGCCGGTCGTCGCGGCACAGCAGGAACCGGGTCGGCACCGGCGGCCACGCCGAGGCGGGCCACGGGTCGCTGAAGGGCCGGTCGGACTGCACCGGGACCGACTGGGCCAGCACCTCCTCCAGGTCCTCCGGGGGCACGTCGTGCAGGAAGGTCACCAGGGGGTCGAACGGCGCGTCGGGGTCGCGGCCCTCCCGCAGGTCCTGCTCGCGCTGGGCCTCGACCTGGCCGGTGGCCTCCCACCAGTCCCCCGCCGTCTCCCCCGGCCTGGGGGTCATGGCCGCCACGAGGACCAGCAGGTCCACCGCGATGCGCTCGCAGGCCAGCGGGGCGGAGTACGCCGCCATGGAGTGGGCCACCAGGATTACGCCGGGGCGGTCGCCGACCGCGTCCACGATGGCGTCGGTGTACTCGGCGAGCCCGGCGGTCGGGTCGGCCACCGGGAGGTCGGGGGTGATGACCTCGTGCCCGAGCGCCTGGAGCAGCGGGGTGACGCGGTACCAGTAGGTGCTGTCGGAACTCGCGCCGTGGACCAGGACGTAGGTGCCCATGGTCGGTCACACACCCGCCAGTTCGAGGGCCTTGCGCATCGCGTCCCTGGCCCGGGACCGGTCGCCCGCGACGTCGTAGGCCACGGCCAGGCGGTACCAGGACCGCCAGTCGTCCGGGGTGGACTCGACCTCGGCGCGGTGCTTCTCGAACCAGGTGTCGGCGGCACCGCGGTCGACCCGGCCGGAGGGCGTGCGGGGCAGGTCGGAGGTGTCCGGCAGGCCGCCCTCGGCGTCGAGGCGCTTGGCCAGGACCGAGGTGCGCATCCCGAAGCGGAAGGTGGCGTAGGCGATCCAGGCACCGACCAGGGGCAGCAGGAGGACGCCGACCCCCAGGGCCACGGCGATGGGGGAACCGTCCTGGAACAGCGCGACCGCCCGGCCGCCGAGCAGGACGAAGTACACGACCAGGACGGCGGTGAGGATGATCGAGACGGTTCTGGGGGACACGCCGCGATCGTACGGGCCGGGCGGCGGATCGCCGCTGGTCGGGCCGGTCAGAGGTCGAGGAGGTTTTCCAGGCCGACGGTCAGGCCGGGCCGGTCCGGGATCGCCCGGACGGCGTGCACGACACCCGGCATGAAGCTGGTGCGGTCCAGGGAGTCGTGGCGGATGGTGAGGGTTTCGCCGGTCCCTCCGAAGAGGACTTCCTGGTGGGCGACCAGGCCCCGCAGGCGGACTGAGTGGACGCGGATGTCGTCGACCAGGGCGCCCCGGGCACCGTCCACCTCGGCGGTGGTGGCGTCGGGGACCTCGGTGAGGGCCGCCGCCGCGCGGGCCTCGGCGACGAGGCGGGCGGTGTGGGCCGCGGTGCCGCTGGGGGCGTCGGCCTTGCGGTTGTGGTGCAGTTCGATGATCTCGACCGTGTCGTAGTACTTGGCCGCGAGCTGGGCGAAGCGCATCGACAGCACGGCACCCAGGGCGAAGTTGGGGGCGAGGAGGACGCCCAGGTCCGACTTCGGTTCCAGCCACCCGCGCAGGGTGGCGACCTTGGCGTCGTCGAAGCCGCTGGTGCCGACGACCGCGTGGAGGTCGTGGTCGAGGCAGAAGCGCAGGTTGTCCATGACGACGTCGGGGTGGGTGAAGTCGACGACCACCTCGGCGCCCGCGTCGGCGACGGCGGACAACGGGTCGCCCGCGTCGACGGCGGCCACGACCCGCAGGTCCGGGGCCGCTTCCACGGCTCTGACGACTTCCGCGCCCATGCGGCCGCGGGCGCCGAGCACGCCGACGCGGACGGGGTTGTCCGCGGAACGGGGGGTGGGGGTCGTCATCGGTTCACCTCAGAGTCGGACCGGCACGTCGTCGATGTGGTCGTACGGGCCGACCACGGCCGCGGCCAGCGGTCGGGTCAGCAGGTCCTTGGCGAGGACCGCAACGTCCTCGGCGGTGACGGCGGCGATGCGCTCGAGGGTCTGCTCCACCGTCAGGTAGTCGGCGTAGGCGAGTTCGCCCTTGCCGATGCGCGACATGCGGGAACTGGTGTCCTCCAGGCCCAGCACCAGACCGCCGCGCAACTGGCCCTTGCCGCGGGCCACCTCGGCGTCGGACAGGCCGTTCGCGGCGACGTCGGCGAGGACCTCGCGGACCACCCCGGCCACCTCACCCAGGCGGTCGGGCTGGCAGCCGGTGTAGACCGACAGGTGCCCGGAGTCGGCGTAGGAGGCGACCGACGAGTAGACCTGGTAGGCCAGGCCCCGGCGCTCGCGGACCTCCTGGAACAGCCGGGAGCTCATGCCACCGCCCAGGGCGGCGTTGAGCACGTTGAGGGTGAAGCGGCGCTCGTCGTGCCGGTCGAGGGCGCGGACGCCGAGCATCATGTGCGCCTGCTCGGTGTCGTCGGTGTGCAGCACCAGTTCGGGCGCGCTGCCGAAGCGGGCGCGGCCCACCCTGGGCGCGGCCGGGGCGCGGTCGCCGGTGAGGCGGTCGCCGAGCGCCTTGCGCGCCAGGGCGAGCACCTGGCGGTGGCTGACGTTGCCCGCCACGGCCAGGACCATCTTCGGCATCGTGTAGCGGCGGCGGTAGAAGCCGTTGAGCGCGGTGCGGCTCATGCCGGTGATCGACTCCTCGGAGCCCAGCACCGGGCGGCCGAGCGCGTGCCCGGGCATCAGGGCCTCGCAGAACGCGTCGTGCAGCAGGTCCTCGGGGTCGTCGTCGCGCATGGCGATCTCCTCGAGGACCACCCCGCGCTCGGTCTCCACGTCGGACTCGGCGCAGACCGCGTCGAAGACCACGTCGGCCACGAGATCCAGCGCCAGCGGCAGGTCCTCGTCGATGACGTGCGCGTAGTAGCAGGTGTGCTCCTTGGCGGTGAACGCGTTCAGCTCACCGCCCACGGCGTCGATCTCCTCGGCAATGGCCGCCGCGGACCGCTTCGCCGTGCCCTTGAACAGCAGGTGCTCCAGGTAGTGCGCGGCACCGGCGACGGGCGGGGCCTCGTCGCGCGAGCCGACGCCGACCCAGATGCCGACCGAGGCCGAGCGCACGCCGGGCACGCGCTCGGTGATCACCCGCAGGCCGCCGGGCAGCAGCGTGCGGCGCACCTCGGCGTCGGCGGAGCGCTCCAGCACCACGGTGCTGCCGGGCTTCTGCAGGTGCCCCGGGGTGCGGGAGGAGATGCGGGAGGTACCGCGACCGCGGGCGCTCGGGGCGCCCGCGGTCGCGGTGGAGCCGGTTGCCACTAGGCGTTGGCCGCCTCGGAGGTGGCGTCCTCGGTCGCCGGGGCGTCGCCGTCGGCCGGGGCCGCGGCTTCCTCGGCGACCAGGACCAGGCTGATCTTGCCGCGCTGGTCGATGTCGGCGATCTCCACGCGGAGCTTGTCGCCCACGTTGACGACGTCCTCCACCTTGTTGACGCGCTTGCCCTGGCCCAGCTTGGAGATGTGGATCAGGCCGTCCTTGCCCGGGAGCAGGGAGACGAAGGCGCCGAAGGCGGCGGTCTTGACGACCGTGCCCAGGAACCGCTCGCCGACCTTGGGGAGCTGCGGGTTGGCGATGGCGTTGATCAGGTCGATCGCGGCCTCGGCGGACGGTCCGTCCGCGGCACCGACGTAGATCGTGCCGTCGTCCTCGATGGAGATGTCGGCACCGGTCTGCTCGGTGATGGAGTTGATCATCTTGCCCTTCGGGCCGATGACCTCGCCGATCTTGTCGACCGGGATCTTCACCGAGGTGACCCGCGGGGAGTACGGGCTCATCTCGTCCGGGCGGTCGATGGCCTCGGCCATGACCTCCAGGATGGTGTACCGGGCGTCGCGCGCCTGGCCGAGGGCCTGGGCGAGCACGTCCGACGGGATGCCGTCGAGCTTGGTGTCGAGCTGGAGCGCGGTGACGAACTCCTTGGTGCCCGCGACCTTGAAGTCCATGTCGCCGAAGGCGTCCTCGGCACCGAGGATGTCGGTCAACGCGACGTACTCGGTCTTGCCGTCGACCTCGTCGGAGACCAGGCCCATGGCGATGCCGGACACCGGCGCCTTGAGCGGCACACCGGCGTTGAGCAGCGACATGGTCGAGGCGCAGACCGAGCCCATCGAGGTGGAGCCGTTGGAGCTGAGCGCCTCGGAGACCTGGCGGATCGCGTAGGGGAACTCGTCGCGCTTGGGCAGCACCGGCACCAGGGCCCGCTCGGCGAGCGCGCCGTGGCCGATCTCGCGCCGCTTGGGCGAGCCGACGCGGCCGGTCTCGCCGGTGGAGAACGGCGGGAAGTTGTAGTGGTGCATGTAGCGCTTGTGCGTCTCCGGCGACAGCGAGTCGATCTGCTGCTCGAGGCGGAGCATGTTCAGCGTGGTGACACCCAGGATCTGGGTCTCGCCGCGCTCGAACAGGGCCGAGCCGTGCGCGCGCGGGATGAGCGCGACCTCGGCCGACAGCGACCGGATGTCGGTCAGGCCGCGGCCGTCGATGCGCACCTTGTCGCGCAGGATGCGCTGGCGGACCAGCTTCTTGTTCAGCGAGCGGAACGCCGCGCCGATCTCCTTCTCGCGGCCCTCGAAGGCACCGCCCTCGACCGCGCCGACCTTGACCAGGGTGTCGGCCTTGATCTCGTCGAGCTTGGACTCGCGCTCCTGCTTGTCGCCGATGGTCAGCGCCTTGGCCAGCTCGTCGGAGACGGCGGCGGTGACGGCCTCCAGCGCGTCCGGCTGGTAGGCCGGGTACGTGGGGTAGTCGCGGGTGGCCTTGGCGGCGTGCGAGGCCAGCTCGGCCTGCGCGTCGCACAGCGCCTTGATGAACGGCTTCGCGGCCTCCAGGCCGGAGGCGACGATCTCCTCAGTCGGCGCCTGGGCACCGGCGGCGATGAGGTCGGTGACGTTCTCGGTGGCCTCGGCCTCGACCATCATGATCGCGACATCGTCGTTGACCACGCGACCGGCGACGACCATGTCGAAGACGGCGGTGGCGAGCTGCTCGTGGGTCGGGAAGGCAACCCACTGGCCCTCGATCAGGGCGACCCGGACACCGCCGATGGGGCCCGAGAAGGGCAGCCCGGCGAGCTGGGTGGAGGCGGACGCGGCGTTGATCGCGACCACGTCGTAGAGGTCCTGCGGGTTGAGCGACTGGACCGTGATGACGACCTGGATCTCGTTGCGCAGGCCGTCCACGAAGGACGGGCGCAGCGGGCGGTCGATCAGGCGGCAGGTGAGGATCGCGTCCGTGGACGGGCGGCCCTCGCGGCGGAAGAACGCGCCGGGGATGCGGCCCACCGAGTACATGCGCTCCTCGACGTCCACCGTGAGGGGGAAGAAGTCGAAGTGCTCCTTCGGCTGCTTCGAGGCGGTGGTCGCCGAGAGCAGCATGGTCTCCTCGTCGAGGTAGGCCACGACGCTTCCCGCGGCCTGCCGGGCCAGGCGCCCGGTCTCGAATCGGATGGTGCGCGAGCCGAACTTGCCGTTGTCGATGACAGCGGTCGACTCGTGCACGGTGTTTTCTGACATGTAGCGGTACTCCTCGTCTAAGGGCGCGCAAACCACCCGAGCACGGGGTCGCGGTTCGGACGAGGCCGGTCTTCGATCGAAGTCCTCGGGCCCCTCGGTGCTCTCGGAGCACCGGGGCCGTCCCGGAGACCACTACCGAGGACCGGCGAACTGGTCCCGTGGCGCGTAGCGTGCTTCGCCCTTGTCGTCTTTGTTCTCGTCTTCGGTGCGAGTGTCCACCCGGGTGGGTGAACGACCCGGGGGGAGGGGCCGAAACCGGTTCCTCCCCCCGGGGTCGAGCTATCGGCGCAGGCCGAGCCGCGAGATCAGCGACCGGTAGCGCTCGATGTCCACCTTGGTCAGGTAGTTGAGCAGCCGCCTGCGGCGGCCGACCAGGAGCAGCAGACCACGACGCGAGTGGTGGTCGTGCTTGTGCTCCTTGAGGTGCTCGGTGAGGTCCTTGATCCGCTTGGTGAGCAGCGCGATCTGGGCCTCGGGCGATCCGGTGTCCGAGTCGTGCACGCCGTACTCGGTGAGGATCGTCTTCTTCTGGTCGGTGGTCAGTGCCACTCGTGGATCTCCTGGTTCTGATGTGCCGTGCGGCCCGGACCGGGTCGTCCCGCCCCCGGGGAAGTCGGTACCGGCCGCCACGGACCACAGCCGGACCCAATCACCAAGGTTAGCAGGTGCTCACCGAGTCAACGCGGGGCGTGAAGTCCCACCTGGTCGAGCGGCGTGTACCGGCCACCCTCGCTGGCGTAGAGCACCAGCTCGGACGGCGTCCACCACGGGCCGCGGTAGCCCGCCAGCTCCGCGGCGAGCGCCCGGCCGGGTTCGCCGCTGCCCTCCCGCGACCAGCGGGCGACGGTGACGTGCGGGGAGTACTCGGGGTGCCCGCCCGCAGACGCCTCGGCGGCCTCGGCGACCGCCACGAGGTTCGGCGTGCGGTCCTCGACCACCAGCAGCGCGACGGCGCTGAAGGTCCCGGAACCGTTCAGCCGGAGTTCGGGTGCGACCAGGCCGGTGACCCGGTCGCGCAGTGAGCGTAGCCGGGCCTCGGGGTCGTCCGCACCGTAATAACCGACGGTCACGTGCCACTGTTCCCTCGGAACGGCTCGCAGCGGCGGGTTCACCCGGAGGTGGTCGGCCAGGTGGTCGGCCACGGCGTCCGGCAGGGGGAACGCGGAGAACAGCCGGGTCACGCCCGCTTGCCCGCCCGGCGCAGCAGGTCGGCCAGCTCCGGGAACCGGTCGTCGAGCAGCCCGGCGGCCTCGGTCAGGTCGTCCGGGGAGGCGATCCGGCGCAGCGCCATGATCGCGCTGCGGCCGATGTCGACCGGCAGGTTGTCCCTGGTCACCGACGGTTTGGAGTTGCGCACGTCCTCCAGCGCCCGTTGCAGCGCCTCGCGCCTGCCGGAGGCCACCTCGGGGGTCAGCACCTTGCGCTCCAGCATGATCAGCCGGGCCAGCACCGCCGGGTTGCCGATCTTGGCCCGGCGGCCGCTCATCACCTGGCTCAGCATTGGCGCGCTGATGCCCAGGACGTCGGCGAGGTTGGCCTGGGACACGTCGAACGCCACCACCAGCCTGCGCACCCGGTCGCCGAGCGGCTCCCCGTACCACTCCCGCTGCAGGGCGATGTTGCGTTGGACGATTTTGTGGTCCTCCACCTGCGCCTCTCCCCTGATGCTCCCGCCCGTGCGCGAACCTCGCGGGGGGTATCTTGCCAGGCCAGGAGCGGCTGCCGGGGCGGAACCGACCAGGAGGTCCTCAGGCCAGGAGCGCGCGGGTGTCGGCGACGTCGAGGTGCATCTGCTCGACCAGCGCCTCGGAGGAGGGGTACTTCTCCATCCCGCGCAGCCGCTCGACGAAGTCGACGGCCACCCGCTGCCCGTAGAAGTCCTCGCTCACGTCCAGCACGAACGACTCCACCCGCCGCTCCCGCCCGGAGAACGTCGGGTTCGTCCCCACCGAGGTCGCGGCCACCAGCGGGGCCCGGTCGGGGGCGTTGAGCAGGGTGAACCGGCAGGCGTAGACCCCGTCGGCGGGCACGGCGGCGAAGCGCGGCACCGACAGGTTCGCGGTCGGGAAGCCCAGCTCGTGCCCCCGGCCGTCACCGCGCACGACGATGCCCTCCAGCCGGTGCGGGCGCCCGAGCGCCGCGGCGGCGGCCCGCACGTCCCCGGCGTCGATGCAGGCGCGGATGTAGGTGGAGGAGAAGGTGAGGCCACCGGCGCTCTCGGCGGTGACCAGGGCGGCGCCCTCGGTGCTGAACCCGAACCGCTGCCCGAGGGTGGCCAGCATCTGCACGGTGCCCTGCGCGCGGTGGCCGAAGGTGAAGTTCTCCCCCACCACCACCGACGAGACGTGCAGCCGCTCCACCAGCATCTCGTGCACGAACTCGTCGGCGGGCAGCTTCGACAGCTCCGGGGTGAACGGCAGCACGCAGAACACGTCCACGCCCAGGCCCTCGACCAGCTCGGCCTTGCGGCGCAGCGTGGTCAACTGGGCCGGGTGGCTGCCGGGGCGCACGACCTCCGCCGGGTGCGGGTCGAAGGTGACGACCACGCTGGGCAGGTCGCGCTCCTCGGCCAGGGTCACCGCCCGCCCGATCAGGGCCTGGTGTCCGAGGTGGACGCCGTCGAACACGCCGATGGTCGCCACACAGCGACCCCAGCCACCGGGGAGGTCCGCGAGCCCGCGCCAACGCTGCACGCGGTCAACCCTAATACGGTTCGTCCCCGCCCGAGCGGTGGGTCACGGCACGTTCAGCACGACCAGCGCCCTGGCCGACCGCCCCTCGTCCACACCGAGCGCCACGGCCTTCCCGGCGGGGTCGAAGATCCCGTAGGTG
Organism: Actinokineospora spheciospongiae; assembly: GCF_000564855.1. Taxonomy (GTDB): domain Bacteria; phylum Actinomycetota; class Actinomycetes; order Mycobacteriales; family Pseudonocardiaceae; genus Actinokineospora; species Actinokineospora spheciospongiae. Next base: position 4,676 of record NZ_AYXG01000251.1, on the reverse strand, counting down.
CCGTCGATCCCGGCCGCGGGCAACCGCTTGCCGTGCGCGAGGGCCTGGGCCTCCACCCGGTCGAGGTCGCGCCGCGGGAAGGCGGTCGCCACGGCGGCGTCCATGTCCAGCGACAGCGCCGGGTCTTCCTCCAACTGCTCCAGCGTCCGGCAGACCCGCAGGTCGAAGGGGCCGACGCGGGTGCGCCGCAGCGCCGCGAGGTGCCCGCCGACCCCGAGGGCGGCACCGAGGTCGCGGGCCAGCGCGCGCACGTAGGTGCCGGAGGAGCAGTCGACCATCACGTCGAGGTCGAGGGAGGTGTCGGTGCGGGTGGTGGCCAGCAGGTCGAACCGGAACACGGTGACCGGCCGGGCGGGGATCTCCACGTCCTCCCCCGCGCGGACCCTGGCGTAGGCGCGCTTGCCGTCGATCTTGACGGCGCTGACCGAACTGGGCACCTGCATGATCTCGCCGGTCAACTCGGCGATCCCCGCGGCAACGGCCTCGTCGGTGACGCCGCTCGGGTCGGCGCCGGTGGTGGGCTCACCCTCGGCGTCGTCGGTGGTGGTGGCCTGCCCGAGGCGGATGGTCGCCAGGTAGACCTTGCGGTCGAGGGCCAGGTGCCCCAGGAGCTTGGTGGCCCGCTCGACGCCGAGCACCAGGATGCCGGTCGCCATCGGGTCGAGGGTCCCGGCGTGCCCGACCTTCCGCGTCCCCACGATCCGGCGCACCCTGGCGACGACGTCGTGGGAGGTCATGCCGGGGGCCTTGTCGACGACGACGAGACCGGGGGCGACGGTGGGGCGCGGGGCTTTCTGGCTGGGCACGAGCGGGAATCCTAGGCCGTGGCCTCGAAGCCGGGACTCGGCGGTGGTGCCGGGTCCGCGGTGGACCGCCTGCTCCGGCCACCGGGCTTTCCGCGGGGGTGCCCGGCTGGGTGAATTCGCGTGGTCGGGGCTGTGCCCGCGGGTCAGGGGGTGGCGGGTTCCGGTTGGGCCTCGCCGGCGGCGAGGGTGGGGATGTCCCAGGCGCGGCGGCGGATGCGGACCGGGACGGCCTCGCCGCGTTCGGTGGCGGCGAAGACGGCGGCGCGGGCTCGGCGCCACCAGACCCAGGTGCGCCAGGTGCCGAGCAGGAGGAGGGCGGCGATGGCGAGGAAGGCGACCCGGAAGTCCGCCGGGCCCGCGTCGGCGGTGTTGCCGCCCAGGAGGACGCCGACGGCGAGGGAGGTGGTGGTGATGGCGCAGAAGCCGCCGACGTTGACCACGCCGGTGGCGGTGCCGACCCTGGCGATGGGGTTGTAGTCGCGGGCGAGGGCGAAGGCGATGCTGCTGACCGGTGAGCCCAGGGACAGGAAGCCGATGGCGGCGACCACGACCGGGCCGGGCACCACGCCGCCGGGCCAGCCCAGCAGGACCGCCCAGACGGTGATCGCGCCGGTGAGGAACGCCCAGACGATCGGCAGGCGCAGGATGGGGCGGCGGCCGGTGGTCTCGCCGATGAACGGGCCGAGGACCATGCCGACGACCACCAGCAGGCTCAGCACCGCCCCGGCCTGCGCGTCGGACATCCCCTGGGCCTGCACCAGGTACGGGAAGCCCCACAGCAGGCCCAGGGCGGCCGGGGTGAACATGGTGGTGAAGTGGACCCAGAAGCCCAGCCGGGTGCCGGGGACCACCCAGGCCGCCCGGACGTGGCCCGCGACCTGGCGCAGGGGGATCGCGGCGGCGGGCTGGGCCGGGGTGCCGCGCGGGGTGTCGCGGACGCGGAGGGCGACGGCGAGGGAGTAGCAGAAGGTGAGGCCGCCCGCGATGGCGAAGGTGGTCGTCCAGCCCGCGTTGTCGAGCAGGAGGGTGAGCGGGACGGTGGCGACGAGGTTGCCGAAGGAGCCGAAGGTCGCGGTGATGGCGGCGAGGGTGGCGTAGCGGCGCGGCGGGTAGTGCGCGGCGACGACCCGCAGGACGCTGACGAAGGTCATGGCGTCGCCCAGGCCGAGGACGGCGCGGGCGGTGAGGGCGAGCGGGAAGCTCGCGGCGAAGGCGAACAGCAGTTGGCCCAGGCCCATGAACAGGGCGGCGGCGGTCAGCACGCGGCGCGGGCCGAAGCGGTCGACGAGCAGGCCGGTGGGGATCTGCATGGCCGCGTAGACGCCGATCTGGAGCACGGTGAAGGTGCCCAGGGCGGCCGAGCCGATGTGGAACCGTTCCGCGGCCTCCAGGCCCGCGACGCCGAGGGAGGTGCGGTGGAAGACGGCCATCAGGTAGACCGCCGCGGCGGTGGCCCAGATGAGCAGGGCGCCCCGCCTGCCCGCGGTCTTCGCGTCGGACGCGAGCGCCGATGACATGGGTGTCCGCCCCTTCCCTCGTGGTCGGTGTCCATGGTGCCGCACGAACCGCGAAGCAGACGCAATTATTAGCGTCGCTAATCGGTGCTGTTGCGCACACCCGTGGGATCAGCGGACCACCCCCACGACCGCCCACCGCCCCGATCGGGTGCGCAGCAGGATCGTGACCAGCCGGACCAGCATGAACGCGCTCAGCCCGGTCCAGATCCCGGCCAGCCCCCAGCCCAGCGCGAACGACAGCCACACCAGCGGCAGGAACCCGACCACGGCGGACAGCAGCGTCGCCGTGCGCAGGAACGCCGCGTCGCCCGCGCCGAGGAGCACGCCGTCGAGGGCGAACACCACCCCGGCGACCGGTTGCAGGGCGACGAAGAACCACCAGGCGTGCGGGATCTCGGCGAGCACGGCCGGGTCGCCGGTGAACGCCCGCGGCAGCACCCCGGCGAGCAGCCCGAACACGACCCCCAGCCCGACGCCGAAGGCCAGGCCGTACCCGGCGAGGCGGCGGGCCAGCTCGCGCGCCCGGCCCGCGTCCCCCGCCCCGAGCGCCGCCCCCACCAGCGCCTGCGCGGCGATGGCCAGCGAGTCGAGCACCAGCGACAGGAACGTCCACAGTTGCAGCACCACCTGGTGCGCCCCGACCGCGCCCACGGAGGTGCGCGCGGCGACCGCGGCGGCGGAGACGAAGCAGGCCTGGAAGGCCAGGCTGCGCACCAGCAGGTCGCGGCCGAGCACCAACTGCGCGCGCATGACCGGGAACCGGGGTCGCAGCGGCACCCGCTCGCGGCGCAGCGCCCGCAGGAACAGCGCGCCGCCGAGCACCTGGCCCGCCACGTTCGCGGCGGCCGACCCCTCCAGCCCCCAGCCCGCAGCGTAGACCAGCACCGGGCACAGCGCGGCGGACACGGCGTTGCCGGTGAGCACGAGCCGCAGCGGCGTCCGGGTGTCCTGCACGCCGCGCATCCACCCGTTCCCGGCGAGCGACACCAGGATCATCGGCACGCCGAGCAGCGCGATCCGCAGCCACGACACGGCGGCGTCCGCCAGCGCCCCCTCCCCCGCCAGCCCGCGCGCGACCGGGCCCGCCAGCAGTTGACCGGCGCCGAGCAGGAGCACCCCGAGGGCCAGCGCCAGCCAGGTCGCCTGCACCCCCTCGGCCACCGCGTCCGCGCGCCGCCCGGCGCCGTGCAGCCGGGCGGTGCGGGCGGTGGTGCCGTAGGACAGGAAGGTCAACTGGGTCGACAACTGCGCCAGCACGATCGCGCCGACGCCGAGGGCGCCGAGTTCGACCGCCCCGAGGTGACCGACCACGGCGGTGTCCACGAGCAGGTAGAGCGGCTCGGCGGCGAGCACGGGAAGCGCGGGCAAGGCGAGCGCGAGCACCCGCCGCCCTGTCGTGTGGTCCCGCATGGACACTCCCAGTAAGGTGCGAAATACGTGTACACCCCTGACACTAGCCGTAAGGACCGGTCATGGACAACGCTGCTTACTTGGACGTGGCGCTGCGCCTCGCCAACGCCGACCTCGACGGGCTGACCGGCCTCCGCGCGGCGCTGCACGACGAGCCGTGGTGGTCGGAGCGCTGCGGGCAGTCGGACCTGGTGGCACTGCGCGAAACCCGGGGCGCCCTGCGGGAGGTCCTGGGCGCGGTCGTGCGCGGCGACGGCGACGCCGTGCTGGCCGGGGTGAACCGCCTGCTGACCGAGCACCCGCCGCAGCCCCGCCTGTCCGGCCACAGCGGTGACTGGCACATCCACGTGGCCTCACCGGACGCGCCCCCGGCCACCGAGGTCGCGGCAGCCGCCGCCTGGGGAGTGGCCCAGGGCGTGGTCCGGCACGAAACCGAACGCTGGGGCGCGTGCGACGCGGCGGACTGCGGCAACTACTTCCTGGACCTGTCGACGAACCGGGCCAAGCGCTTCTGCTCGGCGCGGTGCGCGAACCGGGTGCACGTGGCAGCTTTCCGCTCCCGCCAACAGGATTCCTGACCACCAACCCCCACCGGCGCAGCGATCAGCCCGCCACCCCGGAACCCGCCGGCCCAGCGACCAGCCACGCCGAACCCCACCGCGCAGCGACCGACCACCTCGGACCCCACCGGGCGCAGCGACGACCGCCAGCCCGGCGGCCCGGCGGCCCAGCGGCAGGTCAAGCCGACCCCCGCCAGCGCAGCCGCCGCCCAGCAGACCACCAGCCCGGTGGCAACCGCCCGGAGCCCACCCGCCACCCGCCACCCGCCACCCGCCAGTCTGGCGGCCAGTCACCCGTAACCCCACCGGGCGCAGCAGGCGACCACCCCGCCAACCGCCGGCCCGGCTACGGATATGCCCGGGTGGGTGGATCTGCTTGGGTG
>NZ_AYXG01000250.1 GCF_000564855.1 Actinokineospora spheciospongiae | reverse complement strand
ACGCCCTGGGGCTTGAGAACAACCATTCTCAAGCCCCAGGGCATTTTTGCGTTCAAGAACGCCTCACGCCCGGACGCTCGGCGAGGACGTGAACGCCTGCTCCAGCCGGTCCAGCACGCGGATCGCCGTGCGCAGCTCCTCGCCGTCGAACTCCTCCAGCGCCGAGGTCATCGACCCCGCTGTCCACCCGAGGTACCGCGTGCCCACCGCCAGGCCGCGATCGCGCAACGCGAGCAGCACCCGCCGCCGGTCCCGCCGGTCCGGGGTCCGGTCCACGTACCCGGCCTTGGCCAGTCGGTCCACCAGCGCGGTGACCGACGCGGAGTTCAGCGCGAGCCGGGTGCTCAGCCACCCGGGGGTGGCCCGGTGGCCGTCGCGGCGGGCGTCGAGCAGCAGCACCAGGGCGCGCAGGTCGGTCGGGTGCAGGCCCTCGGCGGCGGCGAACTCGGCGGCCCGCAGGTCGAGGTGGGCGGCGATGCGGCGCAGCAGGGTCGCGACGGGGGCCGTGTGGTCCAACGGAAGAACTCCTCGTGAGCGTGGACACGGTCGACATCCCCGCGTCTTAAGTTAGGCTTGCCTAAGTCGAGAGAAGAGAGGGTGTGCCATGACCCAGCCGGTCGCCGACCCCTACGACATGTCCGCCGCGGCCGTGCTGCCGGAGCGCGCCTCCTCCTGGAGCTGCCGGTCGGACCGGGCGCTGCTCCTGGTGCACGACCTCCCCGCGGAGATCGACACCGAGTGCGCCCCGCTGCGGGACCTGGCCTTCAACCTCGACCAGCTCCGGGAGACCTGCCACGAGCTGGGGGTGCCCGTGGCCCGGTCCTCGGTCCGCTTCGAGGGTGGACCCGGCCCCGGCGAGCACTGGCTGGCGAACCTGTCCGCCGACCACTTCGGCGGCCTGCGGGCGCTGCTGGACAGCTTCGGCCGCGACCAGCTCCTGCTCACCGGTGTCCGGGCGCACGCGGCGTGCCTGATGTCCGCCGCGGGTCCGGCGCTGGCCGGGGTGCAGGTGTTCTGCGTGGCCGACGCGATCGTGGACCGCTCCCTCGACGAGCACCGCCATTCCGTGCGGGCGGCGGCCGACCACGGCGCCACCCCGATCACCACCGGGCAGGTCATCGGCCAGCTCCTGGGAGTGTTGACGTGACCCAGTGCTGACCTGGTTCAGTACCGACCTGATCCGGCGCCGGTGAGCGGCCGCCCTGGTGAACCGGGCGGCCGCTCACGCGACTCCTCAGCAGGTCACCGGGCCAGCGCGGTGATCAGCTCACCGTTGCCGGTGTCGCCGGACAGCTCCCAGAAGAAGGAACCGCCGAGGCCCTGCTGCTTGGCCCACGCGCGCTTGCCCGCGATGGTGGCCGGGGTGTCGTAGCTCCACCAGTTGTTCCCGCAGTAGGAGTACGAGGTGCCGCCGACGGTGCCGGTGGGCGGGCAGGTGTTCTTGAGGACCTTGTAGTCCTCGATGCCCGGCTCGTAGGTGCCCGGCGCGGCGCCGGTCGCCGACCCGCCCGGGGCGCTCTGCGTGACGCCGGTCCAGCCGCGCCCGTAGAAGCCGACGCCCAGCAGCAGCTTCGCCGCCGGGACGCCCTTGGACTTGAACTTCGCGATCGCGTCCGCGGTGGAGAAGCCCTGCTGCGGGATGCCGCTGTAGGACGTCAGCGGCGAGTGCGGGGCGGTGGGGCCCTGGGGGTTGAACGCGCCGAAGAAGTCGTAGGTCATCGGCATGATCCAGTCCAGGTACGGCGCGGCGGCGGCGTAGTCCGTCGCGTCGATCTTGCCGCCCGCGGAGCCGTCGGCGGTGGTGGCCGCGGTGACCAGGTTCCCGGTGCCGAACCTCGCCCGCAGCGCGCTCACCACGTTCTTGAACGCCTGTGGGCCGCTGCTGTCGCAGGTGAGCCCGCACGCGTTCGGGTACTCCCAGTCGACGTCGATGCCGTCGAACACGTCGGCCCAACGGGGGTCTTCGACCAGGCTGTAGCATGAGTCGGCGAACGCGGCCGGGTTCTGCGCGGCCTGGGTGAAGCCGCCGGACCAGGTCCAGCCGCCGAAGGACCAGATGACCTTGAGCCCGGGGTGCTTGGCCTTGAGCTTGCGCAGCTGGTTGAAGCTGCCGCGCAGGGGCTGGTCCCAGGTGTCGGCCACGCCGTCGACGCTGTCGGCGGCGGTGTAGGCCTTCTCGTAGTCGGCATAACTGTCGCCTATGGCGCACCGGCCGTTGGTGACGTTGCCGAAGGCGTAGTTGATGTGGGTGAGCTTCGCCGCCGAGCCCGAGGTCTCGATGTTCTTCACGTGGTAGCCGCGCCCGTAGACGCCCCACTCGGCGAAGTACCCGACGACCTTCTGACCGCCTGCGGGCGGCGGCGTGGTGGTCGGCGGGGTGGTGGTGGTCGGGGGAGTCGTGGTGGTCGGCGGGGTGGTCGTGGTGGGCGGGGTGGTGCCGCCGGTGCAGGGCGCGCCGTTGAGCTTGCAGCCCGTGGGGGCGCCGCCACCGGAGCCGTTGAAGCCGAACGACGCGGTCGCGCCCGCGGCGATCGTGCCGTTCCACCCCAGGTTCGTGAACGTGTAGTGGTTGCCGGACTTGCTCATGGTCGAGTCCCAGGCGGACGTGACCGCGGAACCCGACGGCAGGTCGAACTCGACCTTCCATCCGGTGAGCGCGGTGGTCCCGCCGTTGCGGACGGTGTACTTGCCTTCCCAGCCGGTTCCCCAGTCTTGGGTCTTGGTGAACTCGGCGGTGGGGGTGGCGGCGGCGCCCGCGGGGGCGGCGACGATCCCGAGTGTCAGGGCGGCCGCGGCGGCGGCCGCCGCGGTCAGGTGCCACTTGATCCTGGACATTTGGTCACCTCGGCAGGGAGCAGGGATACCATGTCAACTGTGGTCCAGACCAATTTCTGAAACAAGGTCCGGACCGCCAAGTCCACTCGGGAGGAGCAGTCGGATTCCGGGTGGAGGCGTGCGCGAGCACGCCGCGGTGGTGGCCGGTGGGACTTCCGGCCACCACCGAGCTTGTCAGGGGGCGGGTCTCGCCCCGGGGGTCAGCGCCGCCACGGCCTCGGCCGCCGCGCGCAGACCGGACCAGGAGGCGCCGGAGGTGTCGATGCGCGCGGCGGTGCCCCGGTCCGGTCCGGGGACACCGGTCTCCACGTGCACCACCACCGGCACCGCGGCCACCAGGGCGTCGAGCAGCGCCACCACGTCGGGGTGCCGGTGCGCGTCGCGGGTGACCACGACGACCTCCCCGCGCGCCCGTGCCCGCGCCACCGCGTCGCCGGGTTCGGCCGGGTCGACGCGCACGGCGGTGGCGCCCGGGAGCAGGTCGGCCAGGTGCGGGGCCAGGCCCCACGGGCCGGGGCCCGCGGCGATGGTCGGCGCCACCTCGACGTCGAGCACGAGCGGGTCGGCCGGGAGCCGGGCGGACCCGCGCGAGCGCAGGGCGCGGCGGGCGATGACCTGGCCGAGTTCACCGTCGTCGGGGCGGGTGGCCCGCCGGGGCGGGGCGCCGAGGGCGCGGGTCCGCTCGGCGGCCTCGGCCAGGCGTTCCTCGGTGAGGTCGCCGGTGCGGACCCGGGCCACGATGGCGTCGACGATGGCGACGACCGCTTCGGCGTCGGCGATCTGCCCACCCACGCACAGCGCGTCCGCGCCCGCCCGCAGCGAGCGGACGGCGGCGTCGGCGAGCCCGTCGGCGTTGCCCAGGTGACCGGCCAGCGCGCCCATCTCCAGCGCGTCGGTCACCACGGTCCCGGTGAAGCCGAGTTCGCCGCGCAGCGCGGTCCCGATCGCCACCGGGTTGACCGTCGCGGCCTCGGAACCCCACTCCGGCACGACCAGGTGCCCGGTCATCACCGACCGCACCCCCGCGGCGATGGCCGCGCGGAACGGCAGGAACTCCACCGCGCGAAGCTGCTCCACCGTGCGGGGGAGTACCGGCAGCTCGTGGTGGGAGTCCGATGTGGACGCGCCGTGGCCGGGGAAGTGCTTGGCGCAGGCGGCCACCCCGTGCTCCTGCAACCCGCGCACGTACTCGGCGACGTGCGCGGCGGCGGCGTAGGGCTCGGTGCCGAAGGCGCGCACGCCGATGATCGGGTCGTCCGGGGTCAGCGTCAGGTCGGCGCACGGGGCGAGGTCGAGGGTGATGCCGCAGGCGGCCAGCCGGGCGCCGAGCGCGGCCCCGGCCGCCCGGGTCAGCCGCAGGTCCTCGGCCGCGCTCAGGGCCAGCGGGCCGGGCAGCCGGGCACCGGTCGCCGCGTCGAGGCGGGTGACGTCGCCGCCCTCCTCGTCGATGCCGATCACGACGTCGCCGCGGTCGGCCCGCAGCCGCGCGGTCAGCGCGGCGACCTGCTCGTCGTCGACGACGTTGCGGCCGAACAGCACCACCCCGCCCAGACCGGCGGAGAGTCGGTCCCGCACCCAGTCCGGTGCCGTGGTGCCCGCGAAACCGGGCAGCAGCACCGCTTCGGCCAGCTCGTGGATCTCGCTCACCCCTTCACCGCCCCGCTCACGCCACCGGTCACGAGCCTGCGCCGCACCAGCAGGAAGAACACCAGCGCCGGGATCGCGTACACCACCGAGGCGGCCATGATGCCGCCCCAGTCGGTGCCGAACGCGGTCTTGAACGACGACAGCCACACCGGCAGCGTCTGCTTGGGCTGGTCGCGCAGGAACACCAGCGCGTAGAGGAACTCGTTCCACGCGGTCACGAAGCTGAACACCGACGTGGAGACCAGGCCGGGGCCCAGCAGCGGCAGCGTGATCCGGCGGAACACCCCGAACCGGCCGCAGCCGTCGACCATGGCGGCCTCGTCCAGCTCGACCGGGATGCCCTTGACGAACCCGCGCAGCGTCCACACGGTGAACGGCAGCGTGAACGCCACGTACACCAGCAGCAGCCCGCCCAGGGAGTTGAGCAGGTCGGCGTCGCGCATGATCAGGTACATCGGCACGAACAGCGCCTCCAGCGGCGCGAGCTGCGCGATGAGCACCAGCAGCAGGAAGCCCTTGCGGCCGGTGAAGCGCATCCGGGCCAGCGGCACCGCGGCCAGCAGCCCGGCGACCAGCGCGCACGCCACCGACCCCAGGGTGACGATGAGGCTGTTGACGAGGAACGTGGTGAACCCGGCCTTGCCCAGCGCGGTGGTGAAGTTGGCCAGCGTCACGCCCAGCGGGATGAGGTCGTAGGCGGGGGAGAGGATCTGCGCGGGCGTCTTGAGCGCGGTGGTCAGCATCCAGTACGTCGGGAAGGCGAAGACCGCCGCGACGGCCAGCCCGAGCGCGGACAGCCACCTGCGCTGCGAACGCGTTGTCATCGGCTACAGCTCCGTTTCCGGCGAGCGGACCAGCAGGCGCATGTACCGCCAGGTGACCGCGACCAGCACGACCAGCATCAGCACGGCCACCGCGGCGGCCACGCCGAAGTGGCTCGCCGAGATGCCCTTGAGGTAGAGCAGCACCGGCAGCGTGGTGCTGCCGCCGTCCGGGCCGCCCTGGCGGATCGCCCAGACCTGGGTGAAGACCTTGAAGTCCCACAGCACCGACAGGAACGTGACCAGCGTCAGCATCGGCCGGATCGACGGCCAGCTCACCGCCCGGAACGCCTGCCACGGCGTCGCGCCGTCGATGGCGGCGGCCTCGTAGAGGTCCCTGGGGGTGTTGACCAGCCCGGCGTAGAGGGTGAACCCGATGAACGGCGTCGCCTGCCACACCACCAGCAGGCCGATGACCGTCAGCGTGCTCGCGCCGCTGGAGAACCACGAGTGGCCCCGGAAGGAGTCCACGCCCAGGGCGACCAGGGTCTTGTTGAGGATGCCGTACTCCTGGTCGAACATCCACTGGAACACCGTCGTGGTGGCCACGATCGGTGTCGCCCAGGCCAGCACCAGGCTGATCTGGAGCACCGCGCGCACCCCGGGGCCCAGGTGTCGCATGAGGACGCCGATGGCCAGGCCCAAGCCGACGGTGACGGCGACGACGGCGGCGGTGAACACCACCGTGCGCACCGTGACGGTCCAGAACTCCGGGTCGGAGAGGACCTCGGCGTAGTTGTCGAACCCGACCCACTCGACCTCGCCGCGCACCAGTTCGCCGAGGTCGAGCTTGCGGAAGCTGATCCCGAGCACTTGGAGGGCGGGCCACGCCAGCAGCGCCAGCATGAGCACCACGGCCGGGGCGAGCATCAGGTACGGGACCGCGAGGTCCGACAGCGGGCGGCGCGG
>NZ_AYXG01000249.1 GCF_000564855.1 Actinokineospora spheciospongiae | reverse complement strand
CAGCGGTGGCAGCAGCGGCGGCGGTGGCAGCGGCAGCAGCGGCGGTGGCGGCGGTGGTGGTGGCAGCGGTGGTGGTGGCAGCGGTGGTGGTGGCGGCGGTGGTGGTGGCAGCGGTGGTGGTGGCAGCGGTGGTGGTGGCAGCGGTGGTGGTGGCGATGGCGCGGCGCGGCGGCGATGGCGCGGCGCGCGGCGGCGGCGATGGCGCGGCGGCGTGGCAGCGGTGGCGTGGCGCAGCGGTGGTGGCGCGGCGCAGCAGTGGCGCGACGGCAGCGGCGATGCGGTGGCGTGCCACCGCGCGGCGGCGGCGATAGTGGTGCGGCGGCGGCGCGGTGGCGGCGGCAGTGTGGTGGCGCAGTGGTGGTGCGACGGCGACGGCGGCGGCGATGCGGCGATGCGGCGGTGGTGGCGTGCCGCCGCGCGGTGGCGCAGTGGTGGTGCAGTGACAGGGACGTGGTGGAGCAGCGGTGGTGATGTGGGGCTGTGGTGCTGGCTCAGTCGTCCTCGCGGCGTCGGCGTCGGCGGGGGGTGGCGCCGGTGCCGTGTGCGGCCAGCAGTTCCTCCACGGACTTGCCCTGCGCGTGCGAACCCGCCGGGGCGTTGCCCTCCGGGCGGGCGCGGCGGCCGGTGGATTCCCCGGGGGCGGTCGGGGCGTGCCTGCCCGGGTCCTCGGAGGTCGGGGCGGGTGGGAAGGCCCCCGTGGGGGTGCGGCGGCGGCCCGCGCCGTCGTCGGGGGTATGTCGGGCGGCTGGTTCGGCGACGGGGGGGAAGGTGCCGCTCGGGGTGCGCCGGGGGTCGGTTGGGCTGTGCCGGGGGGTCGGGTCGGGGTGGGCGGCCGACGGGAACGATCCGGTGGGGGCGTGCCTGCCCGCCTGGGGTTCGGCGGGGGCGACCGGGGGGAACGTGCCGGTGGGGGCGCGGCGGCGGCCCACGGCATCGGCGGATTCACCGGGCTTGTGCTCGACCGGGGGAAATGTGCCGGTCGGCGCGCGGCGGCGGCCTGCGGCGTCCGCGGGGTCTTCCGGCCTGCGCTCGACCGGCGGGAACGAACCGGTGGGGGTGCGGCGATGACCTGCGGCATCAGCAGGCTGATCCGACCTGCGCTCCACAGCGGGAAACGTCCCCGTGGGCG
>NZ_AYXG01000248.1 GCF_000564855.1 Actinokineospora spheciospongiae | reverse complement strand
GGCCCCCACCCCCCAAGCCGCGAACGGCCACCCCGCGCCGAACACGCGCGGGCCTCGACACCGCCCCGCCCTCCCCGAGCCGACCAACGGCCACCCGGCACCGCCACGAGGCGCCGGGCCTGCGGGTGACGGTCGTCCGGCTGCGCCGCAGGACAGGTGGGAGGGCGATCCGCGTCCCGGCGCCGCCGCCCCGACCAACGGGCACCCCCTGCCGCCGCCCCCCGGGGCGCCGGGCGGCTGGGAGGCGGAACAGCGCTCCGGCACGCTCAACCCGGCAGGCGGCCCCCCCGTGCCTCCGCGAGGTGCTCCACGCCCACCCCAGGGGCAGCCGTTCCCCGGTGGCCGGCAGGGCGAGCACCCCGCCGACGCGACCGGTGGCCGCCCGGCAACCCCGCCGCAGGCCAATGGCCACTCCGCTCCGCCGGGGGCCTGGGAACAGGACCAGCGCCCCGGTACACCCGCGCGACCCAACGGTCATCCGGTGCCGCCGCGCCCGGCGGCAGGGCTTGATTCCCCGCAAGGTCAGGAGGGCGAGCAGCGCTCCGGCACACCCGCGCGGTCCAACGGCCACTCGGTGTCGCCGCGTCCGGCCGCAGGGCTTGATTCCCCGCAAGGCTGGGAGGGCGGGCAGCGCTCCGGCGCACCTGAGCGGTCCAATGGCCATTCCGTGCCAGGGTCTGGTTCCTCGCAGGCGTGGGAGGGTGGGCAGCGTTCCGGCACACCCGCGCGGTCCAACGGCCACTCGGTGTCGCCGCGTCCGGCCGCGGGGCTTGATTCCCCGCAAGGCTGGGAGAGCGGGCAGCGCTCCGGCGCACCTGAGCGGTCCAATGGCCATTCCGTGCCAGGGCCTGGTTCCTCGCAGGCGTGGGAGGGTGGGCAGCGTTCCGGTGCACCCGCGCGGTCCAACGGTCACTCGGTGTCGCCGCGTCCGGCCGCAGGGCTTGATTCCCCGCAGGGCTGGGAGGGCGGGCAGCGCGCCGGCGCACCCGCGCGGTCCGATGGACACCGTTCCGCCACCGGGCCTGGTTCCTCGCAGGCGCGGGCGGGCGGGCAGCGTTCCGGTGGTCCCGAGGGGCACCCGGGCGCGACCGCGAGCCGCCCGGCGTCCTCGGAGGTCCAGTACGGCGGGCGGCGCGCAGGTGCCCTGCCCACCGGCGGCCACCCCGTGCCGAATGGGGCACCCCAGCCGACCCACGGGCACCCGATCCCGTCCGACGAACGGCGACCGGACGCCGAGGCGGTGCCGCCGGCCCCCGGGGGGCGCAGGCGCAGGCCCGACGGTGACGCCCCGCCGCCTCCGCCCGCCCGGTCCGGTGGCAGGCGCCGGCGGGTCGAGCCCGAGGCGTTCGACCTGCCCACCGACATCAACCGGCCCGACGGTGACCTGCTCGACCCGGGCACCCCCGTCCCCGGTGGGGTCGCCCCGCCGCGTCGAGGGGCACCGGTCGACGCCCCGACCGAGGTGCTGGCCCCGGCCACCGAGGTCATCCCGCGAATCCGGCCGGACCTCGACAAGCCGACCGAGCGCATCGCCGCCGCGCCCGCTCCCACCGCTTTCGTCCCCGGACCGGAGACCGACGGCGACCCGATCGACCGAGGTGACGGCCACGCCGACCACGGCGAGGACGACCACGACGAGGACGACCACTACGACGACGAGTACGGCGATTACGACGAGGACGAGGACACCGAGCCCGCACCCGAGGCGAGCCGGGTCGCCAAGGCGATCACGGCGGCGGGCGAGGTCATGGTCACCCTCGGCGTGGTCGTGCTGCTGTTCGTGGTCTACGAGGTGTGGATCACCGACCTGATCTCCGCGGGCAAGCAGGACGACGTGACCTCCGCCCTGGACGAGCAGTGGAACGCCCCCGGTGACGACCCGCAGCGGCAGCAGCGCTTCGAGTTCGCCGAGGGGGAGGGGATGGCGAAGCTCTACATCCCCGCGCTCGGCGAGGACTACAAGTTCACCGTCGTCGAGGGGACCACCGACGCCGACCTGGAGATCGGGCCGGGGCACTACAAGAACTCCGCGCTGCCCGGGCAGCGGGGGAACTTCGCCGTGGCGGGGCACCGGGTGGGCAAGGGGGCGCCGTTCAACGACCTCGACCTGCTCCAGGCGTGTGACGCCATCGTGGTGGAGACGCAGACGAGCTGGTTCGTCTACCGGATGCTGCCCACCGACGCCGACGCGCGGACCTGGGCGCAGTCCAAGGCGGCGGACCCGAAGTGCGCGGGCAAGGACGGCGGGTCGAAGGTCGAGCCGCTCGGCGGCGAGTACGCGAAGGCGACCGGCAGGCAGATCGTGACCCCGCAGCAGAGCGAGGTCGTGGCCCCGGTGCCGGGCAAGGTCGACTCGACGCTGGCCAAGGACGAGCGGTTGAAGCTGATCACGCTGACCACCTGCCACCCGAAGTTCTCCAACAAGGAGCGGATGATCCTGCAGGGGGTCATGGTCCGGGAGCAGCCGAAGACCGCGGACCACACCGTCGTCCCCGTCGAGCTGGGCGAGACCGGTTGACTCTGAGTGACGGCTTCGCTGCGTTCGTGTCATCTCAGTGTTACCAAGATTCACTCGCTCAGCCCAATAAGTGATCAAAAACTTGTCATCGACCACTGTGCGCCGTAGACCAACACCTTCAGCTGATGTATTCGGTGGAGGAAATATGAGCCAAACGGTGAACTCCAACTGGCAGGGCTTCTGGGCCGAACTGCCCAAGGAGCGCGGCGGCGCCGTGTGGGACAGCGCGGGCGAGGAGACGGCGACCGCGCAGCTGCCCTGGTTCCGACCGCACTTCGCCGAGGGGCTGCCCGTCCTCGACATCGGCTGCGGCAACGGCACCCAGTCCGCCGCCCTGGCCCAGGCGTTCCCCCGCGTGCTGGGGCTCGACTTCGCCCCGGCCGCCATCGAGCACGCCCGGCAGTTGCAGGCCGACAGCCCGGTGGAGTTCCGCACCTTCGACCTCGCCGACACCGCCGCCGCCGAGGCGCTGCACGCCGAGCTGGGCGACGTGAACGTCTACATGCGCGGCGTGCTGCACCAGATGCCCGACGAGCGCCGCCCCGACGCCGCCGCCTCGCTGGCGGTCCTGCTGGGTGAGACCGGTCACCTGTTCGCCGTCGAGCTGTCCCCGGCGGCCGGGCAGACCATCCAGTCCGCCGTGGCGAAGGCGCCGGACGCGGTGCCGAAGATGCGCATGGTGTTCAAGCACAACCTGACGCCCGCCGCCTGGCTGGACGGGAAGCTGGAGGCCGTGCTCGGCGGCGCGGGCCTGGAGATCGTGACCGGCGGCGCCACGACCCTGCACGGCACCGACCGCCTGCCCGACGGCACCCCGCTCGACCTGCCGATGAACTACGTGGTGGCCCGCCGCGGGTGAGCCGCGTGCTGTTGATTGCGGGGTTTTGGTGGGTGCCCGGCTGGGTGGATGTGTTTGGCCGGGGCCCCTATGGCGATCAT
>NZ_AYXG01000247.1 GCF_000564855.1 Actinokineospora spheciospongiae | reverse complement strand
GTGGAGCGCGGGACCTGAACCGGTAGTAGCCAAACGATGGGGTGACGCAGGAGGGTAGCTCCGCCAGCAGTTGGTGACTGGTGTAAGCGTGTAGGCTGGTTGACAGGCAAATCCGTCAACCGTATAGGCTGAGACGTGATGCATAGCCGAATGAGGCGAAGTAGAGTGATCCCATGCTGCCGAGAAAAGCCTCTAGTGAGTTTCCACGCGGCCCGTACCCCAAACCGACACAGGTGGTCAGGTAGAGAATACCGAGGCGCTCGGGTGAACTATGGTTAAGGAACTCGGCAAAATGCCCCCGTAACTTCGGGAGAAGGGGGGCCGCAGGATTTGAAGCCCTTCGCGGGCTAGGGTCAGGCGGCCGCAGAGACCAGCGAGAAGCGACTGTTTACTAAAAACACAGGTCCGTGCGAAGTCGCAAGACGATGTATACGGACTGACGCCTGCCCGGTGCTGGAACGTTAAGAGGACCGGTTAGCCCGCAAGGGCGAAGCTGAGAATTTAAGCGCCAGTAAACGGCGGTGGTAACTATAACCATCCTAAGGTAGCGAAATTCCTTGTCGGGTAAGTTCCGACCTGCACGAATGGCGTAACGACTTCTCGACTGTCTCAACCATAGGCCCGGTGAAATTGCACTACGAGTAAAGATGCTCGTTACGCGCGGCAGGACGGAAAGACCCCGGGACCTTTACTATAGCTTGGTATTGGTGCTTGGTTCGGTTTGTGTAGGATAGGTGGGAGACTGTGAAGTTCACACGCCAGTGTGGGTGGAGTCATTGTTGAAATACCACTCTGATCGTACCGAGTGTCTAACTTCGGACCGTGATCCGGTTCAGGGACAGTGCCTGGTGGGTAGTTTAACTGGGGCGGTTGCCTCCCAAAGGGTAACGGAGGCGCCCAAAGGTTCCCTCAGCCTGGTTGGCAATCAGGTGTCGAGTGCAAGTGCACAAGGGAGCTTGACTGTGAGACAGACATGTCGAGCAGGGACGAAAGTCGGGACTAGTGATCCGGCGCTGGCTGGTGGAAGCGGCGTCGCTCAACGGATAAAAGGTACCCCGGGGATAACAGGCTGATCTTGCCCAAGAGTCCATATCGACGGCATGGTTTGGCACCTCGATGTCGGCTCGTCGCATCCTGGGGCTGGAGTAGGTCCCAAGGGTTGGGCTGTTCGCCCATTAAAGCGGTACGCGAGCTGGGTTTAGAACGTCGTGAGACAGTTCGGTCCCTATCCGCCGCGCGCGTTGGAGACTTGAGGAAGGCTGTCCCTAGTACGAGAGGACCGGGACGGACGAACCTCTGGTGTGCCAGTTGTCCCGCCAGGGGCATGGCTGGTTGGCTACGTTCGGAAGGGATAACCGCTGAAGGCATCTAAGCGGGAAGCCTGTTCCAAGATGAGGTCTCCCACCACCTTTGAGTGGTTAAGGCCCCCAGCTAGACCACTGGGTTGATAGGCCAGAGATGGAAGCCCGGTAACGGGTGGAGTTGACTGGTACTAATAGGCCGAGGGCTTGTTACAAAAATGCTACGCATCCACTGTGCGGTGTCTGAGACACCAACCACCCCC
>NZ_AYXG01000246.1 GCF_000564855.1 Actinokineospora spheciospongiae | reverse complement strand
CACATCCACCCAGCCGGGCACCACCGACAAACAACCGGGCCTGAGCCGAAGCGCACGGCCAAACACATCCACCCAGCCCGGCACCCCCACCAAACGACCGGACCCTAAAAACGGTGAACGGCCGAGCACATCCACCCAGCCGGGCTTTGAACCGGAGCCAGGACCCAAGCGCCCAGCGCTCAGGGCCGAGCAACGAAGGTGTACTCGATCCCCTTCTGCCACCCACCAGCGCTCGTCGCGTGCACCTCCCCGAACCCCGCCCGCCGCAACCGCCCACTCAGCCCCGCAGCGTCGTCGAACTCGTTCACGCTCCGCCACAGGTGCCGGTACAGCGTCGCGTCGCCCCCGCGCACCCGCCCCATCGGGATGATCACCGCCCAGCACACCGCGTTCCACCGCACCCGAGCCCCCACATCCGCCCCGCGCACATACTCGTGCACCCCGAGCACACCCCCCGCGTGCAGCAGCCCCCGCAACGTCACCAGCGCCGCGTCCGGATCAGCCAGGTTGCGCAACAGATAAGCCGCGAACACCGCGTCGAACGTCCCCGAGATCGGCGCGCCCGGCAGGTCCTCAACGCTGGAGTGCACGAAGCTCACCGTCTCCGGCCAGTCCTTCTTCCGCGCCTCGGCCAGCATCTCACCCGACGCGTCGACCCCGATGATCTCCGCCTGGGGGGCGACCCGCAGCAGTGCCGCGGTCGAAGCGCCCGTACCGCAGCCGACGTCGAGGACGCGCAGGCCCGCGCCGCCGTCGGGCAGGCCCAGTGCCTCGGCAGAAGCCAGCAGGTGTTCGTGGTAACCGGGGTTGCTGCCCACGAGCCGGTCGTAGGTGCCCGCGGCGGCGTCGAACGCCCCGGGCACCTCGGCGTGGGTCAGCGGACTGCGTGAGCGGCTCATCTACAGCTCCTGGTTCTCGGTTCGGTGGTCGGCCATCAGGCCGTGTCCAGCCGCGGTGACGCGCTCGGCCTGCCCGCGCCTTGGCGGGCCCACCAGGCCCGGGCCAGTGCCGTGCCCGCCACCCGGGCCCGCTGCGGTCCCGGCACGGTGGCGCGGGCGGCGAACACGTCGTGGTCCTGCTCGGCGATGCGGTCGAGGATGCCGGAGTAGAGCACCAGCGCGGTGTCCACGCACGGCCGCGACACCGGGTCCAGCATCGGGATGCCCGCCGCGGCCACCCGGTAGACGTCCCGGATGACCGCCGCCTGGTGGACGACCGCGCGGCGGACCGCGTCGTCGGTGCGGCCCCGGTCGCGGCACCAGCGCAGTCGGTCGCGGTCCACGCCGAACGACGCCAGTTCGTCGGCGGGCAGGTACACCCGGCCGCGGTCGAGGTCTTCGCCGACGTCGCGCAGGAAGTTGGTGAGCTGGAACGCCTCGCCCAGGGCCGCCGCGTGCGGGGCGGCCTCCGCGCGTGGGACGACCGTGCCCAGCACCGGCAGCACCTGCAACCCGATGACCTCCGCCGAGCCGTGCACGTACTCGGCCAGCGCAGCCCGGTTCGGGTAGTCGGTGACGTGCAGGTCCATCCGCATGGAGTGCAGGAACGCGGTGAACAGCCGGGGTTCGAGCCGGTACCGGCGGGCGGTGTCGGCCACCGCGGCCACCACCGGGTGCGCCGAGTTGCCGCCCGCCAGCCCCGCGGTGATCAGGTCGGCGGCGGCGTCGAGGTCGCGGGCCGGGTCGACCGGGCCGGGGCCGGGTTCGTCCACCAGGTCGTCGGTCCACCTGGCGAAGCCGTAGAGGGCGTGCACCGCCGAGCGCCGGTCGCGCGGCAGCAGCCGGGTGGCCAGGAAGTAGGTGCGCCCGTGGCGGGCGTTGAGCGCCCGGCAGCGCCGGTAGGCCAGGCGCAGCGACTCGTCGGTGATGCCCGCGGCGTCGAGTTCGCGCGCGCTCATCGGGGACCGGTGATCCGGTCGGCGGCCAGCCGCCCCGACACCAGGGCGGTGGGCACACCCACGCCCGGCACCGTCCCCGACCCGGCGAGCACCGCGTTCTCGCTGTACCGGGGGAAGTTCGACGGGCGGAACGGCCCGGTCTGGGTCAGCGAGTGGGCGTAGCTGAACGGCGTGCCCGCGGTCAGGCCCCGCGCCGCCCAGTCGGTGGGCGTCACCGCGTGCACCGCCTCCACCGAGGCGGCCAGCCCGGGGAAGAGCCTGCGCTCGGCCACGGACACCACCTCCTCGACGTAGGCCTTGCCGTCGCGCTCCCAGTCCACCCGTCCCACCTCCAGGTTCGGCACCGGCGCCAGCAGGTACAGCAGGTCGCGGTCCGGGGGCGCCAGCCCGGGGTCGGACGCGGTGGGGCGGGTGATCAGCAGCGACGGGTCGCCCATGGTCGTGCCCCGGCGGATGATCTCGTCGAAGGTGCCGCGCCAGGCCCCGCCGAAGGACAGCGAGTGGTGCGCGGTGTCCGGCCAGCGCGCCGTGGTGCCCAGGTGCACCACCACCGCCGACGGCGACGACCGCAGCCGGGTCGGCCTGCGCGGTGCCCGGCCGAGCAGCCGGTAGGCGGTGTTCGGTTCGGTGGCCAGCACCACCGCGTCGCACTCGAACCGCTCACCGGCCGCGGTCCGCACCGCGGTGACCCGGCCGCCGCGCCGCTCCAGGTGGTCGACCTCGCTGCCGTAGCGGTACTCCACGCCCGCGCTCACCCCGGCGGCGGCCAGCGCGTCCGGGACCGCCCGCATCCCGCCGCGCGGGAAGTGCACGCCCGCGACGGTGTCCATGTAGGAGATGACCCCGTAGACCCCGAGCGCGCGGTGCGGGGACTCGCCCGCGTAGAGGGACTGGAAGCTGAACACCCGTTGCAGCCGCTCGTCGGTCAGGAACCGCCCCACCGCCCGTTCCAGGCTGCCGAACCCGCCCATCGCCACCAGCCGGGCCAGCGTCGGGGTCAGCAGCGACAGCGGCGAGTCGAAGTTGGCCGCGATGAAGCGGTCGTACTCCACCTCGTAGAGCCTGCGCAGCCACCGCCGCAGCCGCAGGTACCCCACCGCCTCGCCGGGACCGGCGAACGCGCGCACCGCCTCGGTCATGGCGGCCTCGTCGCTGTGCACGTCCAGCCGCGAGCCGTCGGCGAAGTGCGCCCGGTAGGCCGGGGTCAGCGGCAGCAGGTCCAGCCGGTCGCGCACCGACTCGCCCACCGCCGCGAACGTCTCGTCGAGGATGTCGGGCATCGTCAGCACGGTGGGCCCGGTGTCCACCCGGTACCCGTCCACGTCGTGCCGCCCGGCCAGGCCGCCGGGCACCCGGTCGCGCTCGAGCACCGTCACCGCCCTGCCGCGCCCGACCAGGTGCAGCGCGGCGGACAGCCCGGAGAGCCCGGCCCCGACCACCACCACCCGATCGGTCCTGCCGTTCACCGCGCGCATGTGCCGTCCCCCATGGTCGTGTTCCACGTCCCCGCCGTCGTCGATCGTCTCGTGCCCATCCGACCAGTGCCCATCCGACCAGTGCCCATCCGACCAGTGCCCATCCGACCAGTGCCCATCCGACCAGTGCCCATCCGACCAGTGCCCATCCGACCAGTGCCCATCCGACCAGTGCCCATCCGACGAGTGCTCGTCGGGCCGGTGCCGGTCCGGTCGATCGCGCTCACCGGCCGCGTTCGCCGCACGCGAGCGCCAGACCGGTCAGGTGGTCGCGGGCCACCACCGGGATCGGGGCGGGCGCCAGCGCGGCCACCCCCCGGTGCAGCCGCTCGTCGATGAGCCGCTCGACCTCCGCGCGGGCCCCGGTGCCCTCGATCAGCCGGACCCAGCGCCGCACCTCGGCCTCGTCGGCCGCACCGCCGCGCAGCCCGTCCAGCTCGCGGCGCTGCGCGGGGGTCGCCAGGTCGCGGGCCACCACGACCACGCTGGTGGCCTTGCCCGCCCGCAGGTCGTCGCCGAGGGGCTTGCCGGTGGCGGCCGGGTCGCCGAACACGCCGAGCAGGTCGTCGCGGAGCTGGAACGCCTCGCCGATCGCGTCACCGTACTCGCCCAGCGCGCCGATGACCTCCTGGTCGCAGCCCGCCAGCTCCGCGCCCAGCTCCAGCGGCCTGCGCACCGTGTAGTGCCCGGACTTGGCCCGCGCCACGGCCAGCACCTCGCCCAGCGACGGCTCCTCGGCCACCTGGTTCACCAGGTCCCGGAACTGGCCCACGGCCAGCTCCGCGCGCAGCCAGTCGTAGCGGGGCAGCGCCCTGGTGACCGCGTCGGCGGACAGCCCGCTCTCGCGCAGCATCTGCGCCGCCCACACCAGGCACAGGTCCGCCGCCAGCACCGCCGCCGACTCGCCGAACCGCTCCGCCGACCCGGTCAGCCCGCAGCGGCGGTGCCAGTCGGCGAAGCGCACGTGCGCCGCGGGCCTGCCCCGGCGGGTGGCCGACTCGTCCATGACGTCGTCCTGGATCAGCGCGAAGCAGTGCAGCAGCTCGGCGCTGGCCGCGGCGCGCAGCGCGGCCGGGGTCTGCGCCGCCCCGCACAGCCAGCCCGCCAGCACGAACGTCGACCGCAGGTACTTGCCCCGGCCGACGAAGTCGACCAGCACCCGGCCGATCACCTCGGTCTCCGGGGTCAGGTGCTCGGCGGCCCGGCGGGCGACGAAGTCGCGGACGTGGTCGGCGGCCTCCGCCCGCACCCGGCGGTGCCACCCGGGGAAATCCTCGTGCGCGGACCTGCGGACCGCCCTCGGTGCCGCCTCGCCGGTGAACCTCACAGAACCTCCGTCATGACCTGGTGCCGGTGCCCGCCCCGGTGCCGACCTCGCGCGCTTCGATGTGCTGGCGGAGCATCCGGGTCAACCCCCTCGGGTCGTCGACCCCGACCACAATCGTGCGGGGTCCGCGCCCTCCCCGCACGCCGTGCCGGAAGCGCACGCACACCACGTGGTCCCGGCCACACACCGCGGCGAGCAGCGCGGCGGCCACGGCGGCGGGACCACGGGGACGCCCGCCCACCTCGGCCAGCCGGTCGCAGGACCTGCGCAGCCGCCACGGGCCCAGTCGCACCAGGACGTGGCGGTCGTCCACCCGCACCGCGAGCCCGGACAACCCCAGTGCGCGGCCGAAGGCCGTCGTCGGGGTCATGGCGAAGTGGCCGCGGTGCGGGCGCCCGCGCTCTTCCCGGTCGCCGGGCGGACCCAGCCAACTCAGATCGTTCCCCCGTACCACGACGTCGCACCCCGGGGCGCCACCCGCGGTGCCACCGCGGCGCGGCGCACCCGGGGTGCGCTCGGTCCGTGAACCCATGCCCCGGTATACCCAACCGGGATAGGACAAACGACAACATTCCGCTCGTGGCGGCACTCATCGACCCGTTGGGGACCGGTGCTCGCCCGATCGGGTCACGCCACGCGGTCGGCCCGCAGCACCGTGACGATCTCGGTGTCCTCGTCCGGCCCGATCAGGCCACGCTCGAGCAGGTAAGGCGCCCGCTCGCGCATGACCGGGCCGAAGGGGACCCTGGTCCGGGAGACGACCTCCGCGCGCAGCCCGCCTGCCTGGAGCTGGCTCAGGGAGCGGGGCACGTCGGCGACCTCGGAGTGGACCAGCAGCAGGAAACCACCCGGGCGCAGCAGCCCGGCAGCGGCGGGGCACAGCTCGTCGAGCACCGCCCGCCCGTCCGGGCCCGCGTCCCAGGCCCGGGTCGAGGGGGTGGTGGGCGTGGGGCACGGCACATAGGGCGGGTTGGCCACCACCACGTCGTAGGGCCCCGACCCCACCACGGTGGACACGCCGCCGTGGCGCACCCGCACCGGGGCGCGGTTCAGCACGCCGTTGAGCCAGGCCGCTGCCAGCGCGCGCCGGGAGACGTCCACGGCGGTGACCGACCCCGCACCCGCCTTGGCGGCGGCAACGGCCTGCGCACCGGTCCCGGTGCACAGGTCCAGCACCCGCGCGCCGCGACGCACGCCCGCGGCGGCGATCGCGCGGGTCAACAGCCTCGTGTCCTCCTGCGGTCGGTACACGCCGGGCAGTCGCAACACCGCCGTGGGAAGACCCTCCGGCTCGAGCTCGTCGGGGGTGAGATCCATTGTGGTCATGGCCGTCTCCATTCGTCGCCCGAGGCTGTTTACCCCGGTGCGGCACGGAGAAACGCCCCCGTAACACCCATCTGACCAGGCGCGACCTGTGTCACCTTCCACACAGGAGATTCGCGGTTTGAAACGTGGGAGAGCCCACTTCCCGCGCCGTGCGGGGCGCAGCCGGGCGTGGTATCAGCTCTCCCGGTGGACGCCCGCGCCCAGCGCGTAGGCCAGGTGCCCACCGAGGGCGCCGCCGACGCTCACCGCGGTCAGGCCCAGCACCGACCAGGTCACCCCGGCCTTGCGGGCACCCCGCCGCCGCGCCCGGTAGGACGCCAGGAAGCACACCGTGGCCGTCGCGTTGGACAGCGCGTGCAGCGCCCCCACCCGCCTGCCGCGCGGGTCGGTGACGGTGGCCAGTTCCACCAGCCCGGTCAGCACGGCGGCGGGGGTGGCCGCGAGCCCGATGCCCACCAGCTTGCGGGCGGTGTCGTCGTCGTGCAGCAGGAAGTCGGCGACCGCCGCAGCCGTCCACGTGCCCACCGGCAGCGTGATGAGGATCGGGTGCACGGGGTGCCCGAGGAACCGCCCGCGCAGCGCCGCCTCCACCGCCTCGGGCAGCCGGACCCGACCGAGCATGTCGGCCACGCGGTCCAACGCCCGCACCGATTCCACCGAGGACAACAGATCACGAGTCGCCATGGCCCCCGACTACCCGTTCCCGACCCGGTCAACCCGCCCCGGCGGTGGAGATCATCCGACCGTGCGGCCCGCACCGCGTTTGACCCGTGCCGCGCCGGGTACCGCAACCCGGTCGGACCACCGGACGAGGAGCCGCCATGCCCAGCCGCGACGGGATCGCCGAGCCCTGGGGCACCAGGACGCCCTACGGGCCGGGGGAGCGGTGGCCCACGCGGGTGGACACCCGGCTCGCCGACGGGGTGACCGCCGACGACGTCGACGAGTGGGTGCCCACGGCCTCGGTGCTGCACTCCAACGGCGACGGCCTGCACCTCGCGGTCAAGGACGGGCGGGTGGTCGGGGTCCGCGGCCGGGCCGACGACCGGGTCAACCACGGCAGGCTCGACCCCAAGGACCTGTTCGCCTGGCAGGCCAACCGCTCCGCCGACCGGCTCACCACACCCCTGGTCCGCGACGGCGGCAGGCTGGTCGAGGCGAGCTGGGACGAGGCCATGGGGCGGGTCGTCGAGCGCAGCCGGGCGCTGCTGGGCGACCGCGGCCCCGGTTCGATCGGCTTCTACACCAGCGGCCAGCTCTTCGCCGAGGAGTACTACACCCTCGCCGCCGTCGCCCACGGGGCGATCGGCACCAACCACGTCGACGGCAACACCCGGCTGTGCACCGCCACCGCCGCGGCCGCCCTCAAGGAGTCCTTCGGCTGCGACGGCCAGCCCGGCTCCTACACCGACGTCGACCACGCCGACGTGATCGCCCTGTTCGGCCACAACGTCGCCGAGACGCAGACCGTGCTGTGGTCCCGGATGCTCGACCGGCTGGCCGGGCCGAACCCGCCGCTGCTGGTCTGCGTCGACCCGCGCACCACCGCGGTCGCCCGCGCCGCCACCGTCCACCTCGCCCCGCTGCCCGGCACGAACGTCGCCCTGATGAACGGCCTGCTGCACGAGGTCGTCGCGCACGACCGGGTCGACCACGACTTCGTCGAGCGGTCCACCGTGGGCTTCGCCGACCTCGCCGAACAGGTGCGGCAGTGGCCGCCCGAGCGGGCCGCGGCGATCTGCGGGGTACCCGCCGAGGAGATCCGGCACGCCGCCCGCGTCCTCGGCGGCGCCCGGCGCCTGCTGTCCACCGTGCTCCAGGGCTTCTACCAGTCCAACCAGGCCACCGCCGCCGCGGTGCAGGTCAACAACCTGCACCTGCTGCGCGGAATGATCGGCAAGCCGGGCGCGGGCGTGCTCCAGATGAACGGGCAGCCCACCGCCGAGAACACCCGGGAGTGCGGCGCCGACGGCGACCTGGTGGGCTTCCGCAACTGGAACAACGACGCGCACGTGGCGGACCTGACCGAGCTGTGGAACCTCGACGCGAACGCCATCCCGCACTTCTCGCCGCCGACGCACCTCATGCAGATGCTGCGCTACGCGGAGAACGGCTCCCTGCGGATGCTGTGGGTCAGCGCCACCAACCCCGCCGTGTCCCTGCCCGAGCTGGCCCGGGTCCGGTCGATCCTCGGCCAGGACCGGCTGTTCCTGGTCGTGCAGGACATCTTCCGCACCGAGACCGCCGAGCTGGCCGACGTCGTGCTGCCCGCCGCCGCGTGGGGGGAGAAGACCGGCACCTTCACCAACGCCGACCGCACCGTGCACCTGTCCCGCCGGGCCGTCGACCCACCCGGGCAAGCCCGCGCCGACCTGGACATCTTCCTCGACTACGCCCGCCGCATGGACTTCCGCGACCGCGACGGCGCGCGGTTCCCGCCGTGGCACGACCCGGAGTCGGCGTTCGCCGCCTGGCAGCGGGCCAGCGCGGGCAGGCCGTGCGACTACTCCGGACTGGACTACGACATGCTCGCCGAACGCAGCGGCGTGCAGTGGCCGTGCAACGCCGAGCACCCCGACGGCACCGAACGCCTCTACGCGGACGGGAAGTTCTTCGCCGCACCCGACTACTGCGAGAACTACGGCCGCGACCTGGTGACCGGCGCTCCGATGGAGGCCACCGAGTACCGGGCCATGAACCCCGACGGCAAGGCCATGCTCAAGGCGGCCGACTACGTCCCGCCGCACGAGCGCCCCGGCGAGGAGTTCCCGCTGTCGCTGATCACCGGCCGCACCGTCTACCACTTCCACACCCGCACCAAGACCGGCCGCACCCCCCAGTTGCGCGACGCCGCCCCCGAGGTGTGGGTTGAGGTCTCCGCCCCCGACGCCGAAGCGCACGGCGTCACCGAGGGCGACCTGGTGGAGGTGAGCACCCCGCGCGGGTCGGTCCGCGCCCACGCCCGCGTGTCCGCCATCCGGCCCGGCGTGCTGTTCCTCCCCTTCCACTACGGCTACTGGGACACCGAGGCGCCACCGGACGGCGACCGCGAGCACCACCGCGCGGCCAACGAGCTGACCATGACCGATTGGGACCCGGTGTCGAAGCAACCCCTCTTCAAGACCGCCGCCGCCGCGCTGACCCGGATCGCCGCGGGCGACCGCCCCGCGGCCGCCCCCACCACCGGCGCGGCCACACCGCTCGACCCGACCGTTCCCGCCACCACGGGCGGCCCGGCCGCCACGGTCCAGGAAACCCACGCGGCGGAGCAGACCGCAGGCGGTGCCCGGTGAAGCTGAACCTCGTCCTGCGCGAACTGCACCGCGCCGAGACCGCGCTGGCCCGCAACCTCCGCCGGGCGGCCGAGCGGCACAGGGTGGAGCACGAGGTCCACCACGTCGCCCTCGACCTCGCCGAGTGGTCCGCGCGGCACGTCCGCGACCTCGCCGCCACCGCCCGCAGCCGCGGCCTGGGCCTGGACGCCCACAGCGCCGACCGCCCCGGCCTGCTGGCCCCGCTGCGCACCACCATCAGCGAACTCGCCGTCCACCGCCCCGAACCGGGGCTGCTCCTCCTGCGCGACCTCCGCGCCCTGCACCGCACGACCGCGGGCCTGTCGGTGGACTGGGAACTGCTCGCCCAGGCCGCCCAGGCGGCGCGCGAACTCGACCTGCTCGCACTGGCCCAGCGCTGCCACCCGGACACCCTGCGCCAGCTCAAGTGGACCAACGCCATGCTCAAGGTGCTCTCACCGCAGATCCTGATCGGCTGACCGGGTCACCCGGCCGCGCGGCGGTGCAGGCGGATCGCCGAGACCAGGAAGAAGACACCGCCCAGCGTCGCGTACCCGGCGACGGTGCTGAGCGACGCGCCCGCACCAGCGGCCTGGACGACGAAGCTCGTGCCCGCGACGGCGG
This sequence comes from Actinokineospora spheciospongiae, assembly GCF_000564855.1. Taxonomy (GTDB): domain Bacteria; phylum Actinomycetota; class Actinomycetes; order Mycobacteriales; family Pseudonocardiaceae; genus Actinokineospora; species Actinokineospora spheciospongiae. Next base: position 29,739 of record NZ_AYXG01000246.1, on the reverse strand, counting down.
AGATGCCGCCGCTGAGGACCATCGCCCACTGGCCGCCGAGCCCGCGCCGCAGGACCGCCACGATGAGCTGCACGATGCCCGCGGTGATCGCCCAGGCACCCCACACCCGCAGCACGTCCGGGATGCCGGAGGTGACGGCGATGGCCAACCCGATGGCGGCGAGCAGGCTCAGCGCCATGTTGGCGTACAGCGGCACCCGCGGCCGGGCGGTGCCCGAGGAGCGGAAGTCGACCACGGCCGCGGCGACGTCGAACAACGGGTAGACCACCAGCAGGGCGATGCTGACCGGGGTGAGCGCCGAAGCGGTCAGCGCCACCAGGCCCGCCCAGACGACGGCGAAGCCGAAGCGGGCGTAGTACAGGTTCCGCAATCCCGTGGTCGTGCCCGCGACATCAGCCGCGGTGCCGGTGGCATCGGTGTGGGTGGAAGTCGACATCGGATTCCTCTTTCGGCCGCATCAGGTAGATAGAACGATCGGTCTACTCAACCTTGGGTCACGGTTCCGTCCATGTCAAGACCGATCGTTCTGTCTGCTAGCGTCGAGGCGGAACTCGGGAAGGAGAGGTGGATGTCGGAAGCACGGGCGCGCCTGCTCAGCACGGCCAGCGGGTTGTTCTACGCCGAAGGGCTCCACTCCGTGGGCATCGATCGCATCATCGCCACAGCGGGGGTGACCCGAGCGACGCTGTACCGGCACTTCCCGGGCAAGGACGACCTCGTTGTCGCCTACCTGACCCTGGCCGACGAGGCGATCCGCGCGCGCGTGGACGCCGCGCGGTCCCGGGACGCGCTCCCCGAAGACGTCATCCGGACCGTCGCTCGGTCCATCGCCGACGACATCCGCGGCCCCGGCTTCCGGGGCTGCGCGTTCCTCAACGCCGCCGCCGAGTACCCCGACCCGGCCCACCCGGTCCACCGGGCGGTGCTCGGGCACCGGCAGTGGTTCCTGGCCGCGATCACCGAACTCTTCACCGACACCGGGAAGCCCGATCCGGAACCCGCGGGCAGGCACTTCGCCATGCTGCGCGACGGCGCCATGGCCGCGGGCTGCCTGACCGACCCGGAACCCATCTGCGCGACGTTCCTGCGCGGGGTCGAAGGACTCCTCGAGTACCGCAGCGGTCTGGGACCCGACGACGGCGCCTGAGGGCACACCCCGATCACCCCACCCGCGACGCGGCGGCCACGGCTGTGATCACCGTGACGCCCCGCTCACGTGCTCACGGCCGCGCCGAGTCGGGTGACGGCGGCGATCGGGTCCTCCAGTCCCGCGACGACGCAGTCGACCACGCGGTCGACACCTCCCGCGCGCAACGCGGCCCGCTGCCGGTCGGCACCGGAACCGGCGCGAACTAGCACGTCGACCGCGGCGGTGGTGAAGGCCAGGTCGCCCATCTCCTCGAGGGCGGGGCCGACCCGGTCCAGCAGGTCGCCCACCCTCCGCCGCCCGGTGCTGGGGGTCGCGCGCACCGGATCGATGGCGGGCCCGGTCAGCCCGTGCCGGGCCGCCGCCCACACCGACGCCGCGGCGACCTGCGGGTCGAGCCGGGGTCCCTCGCGGCCCGCCGCCAGCTCGGTCAACGCGGTGCGGACCAGGGCGCGCGACAGGGCGACCTGGAGCACCGCCTCCCAGGGCTCGACCACGGTGTCCGCGGCCCGCAGTTCCACCGTGGGCAGGTGCGCGGACGGCCGGACCAGCCAGAAGGTCATCCGGTCGTCGACGAGCACCCCCAGGTCGACCAGGCGGTCGACCTGCCGGTCGTGGTCGGCGGCCGAGGCGAACCAGGGCGGCAGCCCGAAACCGGGCAGCCGGGCCTGGTCGAGCACGCGGAGGCTGGCCTGCCGGTGGTCCCGCCCGTACCGCACCGCGGAGTTCGCCGACAGGGCCAGCAGCGTCGGCAACCAGGGGGAGACGTGGTTGAGCACGGCGACCGCCGTGTCCCGGTCGCCGACCCCGACGTGCACGTGGCACCCGGACACCTGGTAGTCGCTGAACACCGGCCCGAACCGCTCGAAGATCTCCGCGAACCGCGGCCCGACCGAGCCCGCCGCCGCACCACCCTCGATGACCGGCACGCCGCACGCCGCCAAGCGCATCCCCAGTTCGGCGGCGGTCGCGGTGAGTGCCGTCCGCGCCTCGCAGACCTGGGACCCCACCTCGGAAAGCGTCCGGCACACACCGCTGGCGACCTCCACCTGGGTCTGCATCAGCTCCGCGTGCAGCGCGCCACGGGTCAACCGCGCCCGCCCCAGCACCTCGGCCGACCGGGGCGCGGGGAGCCCGGTCGCCTCGTCGAGCAGGAGGAATTCCTCTTCGATGCCGACCGTGACACCGTCGTCCGCTTGGAAGGCCACCGCATCCCCCTGTCCGCGCATCCCCGCCCGGGACAGCCGCAGGCGGAGTATTCCCAACCGGACTCCAGGACAACCACCGGGCCGGGACCCGGTGTCCGGGCAGGGACTCCAGCGGCCGGATCGACGACCGCGACCACCTCCCCCGGCCGCACGCCGCCGGAACCGGATGCCGGCCGCTGGGCCCACCTCGGAACCGGGGTGGAAAAACTCGACCGGGCATCACTTTCCGGTCGGAGGTCTTTTGTTCGGTCCTTCGGGGTTTCTCGCTCTGCCGCGACGGCGCCCCGACCGGGTGGCGCCACATTGTTTGCCTGCCCGCAGCGGTACCAGGGGTGGTGTGAAGAGGAAGTCAAAGTGCGGAGGCGGGATCTTGTGGACGAACCGGCAATGATGGTGTATACACCCGGGGGCGCGTGGACAAGAATGGAAAATTGGTTGATTCCCCAAAGTGGCGGTGCGGGCGTCGGATGGGGCGGAACACCTTTTACGGAACCCTGATGGGTGGGTGGGCCGGAACGGATGTATGGTTCTGCCGGTTTGTGCCGGACATCCGGGCAACCGGGATCTTCACCACACCGGACAAACCTCGTACCCCCGCGCGCCGATGCTCCGGCGAAAGAGGCGAACTCGCGGGATCGACGTCCCCACCAGGCAAATTTGGAGTGTAGGCACCATGAACTTCATCCAGTCGATCGTGACCCTGTTCCTCACCATCGGTGACATCAACATTTTCTGAAACATTTTCCGGACTCGTCGGGCTTCGTCCTGAACGACCGTCGGAACCGACCGCGGCCGCCTGGTTTCAGGTGGTCGCGGTCTTTGTGTCCTCGGCGGACCGGTGCTGCCCGCCCGTGGTGGAGTAAAACGGCGAAGTTACGACCGTGTTGCATATCACTTTAACCCGTCCGCCGATCGGGTTACCCCGAACGCATGATTGAGTGACGCGGCGTATGGCTGCGCACGGCAGGTGGACCTCCACGCGGAGGACGGTATTTCGGGGTGTGCGCCCGACCTCTCAGGGTGCACAGATTGGGAGCGGGAATGGTTGCCGAACAGCGCGACGTGCTGAACCTGTCCAAGGCGCAGCGGGGAATCTGGTTCGCCCAGCGTCTTGATGCGGACAATCCCGTGTTCACCGTTTCCCAATACCTCCACCTCCGCGGTGCCCTGGACGTCGTCGCGCTCGAAGAGGCGGTCCGGCGGGTACTGGGTGCGTCGGAAGCCCTCCGCCTGCGCTTCGTCGAGCACGACGGCGAGCCGATGCAGTTCATCTCCGAGTCGGGCCACTGGGAACTGCCCGTGGTCGACCTGGCGGAGGAGTCGGACCCGGAGGAAGCCGCCCGGTCCTGGATGCGGCGGGACCTGGCGACGCCGACGGACGTCTTCGGCGACAGGCTGTTCCACGCCGCGCTGATCCGGCTCGCACCGGACGAGTTCTTCCTCTACCAGCGCGTCCACCACCTGCTCCTCGACGGCTACGGGGCCGTGCTCGTGCTCCGCCGCATCGCCGAGGACTACTCGGCCCTGCAACGGGGTGAACCCGTGGCGGACACCGGGTTCGGGTCCCTGGTCGACGTGATCGCCGAAGACGGCGAGTACGCGACCTCGGAGCGCCGCGGAAACGACGCCGAGTACTGGCGGACGCGGTTCGCGGACCTGCCGGAACCCACCCAGCTCACGGACTCGGCCGCGGGGCTGGCCACCTGGTCGCTGCACCGGTCCGCCGCCGTCGGCCCCGGGGAAGCCGAGCGGCTGCGCGCCCTCGCCCGGTCGCTGCGGACCGACTGGTCCCCGGTGGTGATCGCGGTCGCCGCCGCATACCTGCACCGCAGCACCGGTGCCCGGGACGTGGTCCTCGGCCTGCCGGTCACCGCCCGGCGCACCGCCGCGCAGCGCGCCACCCCGGCGATGCTGTCCAACGTGGTCCCGCTGCGGCTGCGGATCACCCCGGCCACCACGACCACCGAGCTGGTGGCGCAGACCTCGCGCCAGGTGCGCGACGCCCTCAAGCACCAGCGCCACCGCGCCGAAGACCTCCGGCGCGACCTCGCGCTGCCCCGGTCCCGGCGCCTGCACGGGCCCACGGTGAACATCCTCCCGTTCGCCCCGGAGATCGAGTTCGGCTCGCACGCGGCGTCGCTGCACAACCTGTCGGTCGGACCGGTCGACGACCTGTCCATCGTGGTCCAGGGCATCTCGGCCGAGCACGGCCTGCGCGTCGACGTGACCGCGAACCCCCTGCGCTACAGCGAAGAGGAGCTGGCCGGGCACCACGAGCGCCTGGTGCGGCTGCTCCGCGCCGCGACGGCGCACCCCACGGCGCCCATCGGCGAGCTGGAACTGCTCGGCGAGCCGGAGCGCCGCCTCGTCCTCCAGCGGTGGAACGCGACCACCGTCGAGACCCCGAAGACCACCGTCCCCGAGGCGTTCGCCCGCCAGGCCGCCGCGACCCCCGAGCGGGTCGCCGTCTCCGATGGACGGACGACGCTCACCTTCGCCGAGTTGGACCGGCGCGTCGACGAACTGGCCCGGGTGCTGGCCGCCCGAGGGGCCGGTCCGGGCCGCGTCGTGGCGGTCGCCCTGCCGCGCTCGGTCGACAGCGTGGTCGCGCTGCTCGCGGTGGGGCGCGCGGGCGCCGCCTACCTGCCGCTGGACGTCTCCCACCCGGTGGACCGGTTGGCGTTCCTGCTGGCCGACGCCGAACCCCACCTGGTGATCGCCCACTCCTCGACCCGGGACCTCCTCCCCGAGGTGGACGTCGTGCTCGACGAGGTCGACCTGGCGGCGGTCCCGCACGTCGACCCGACCCCCGCCGGGCCGGGCGACCTCGCGTACGTGATCTACACCTCGGGTTCCACCGGTCTGCCCAAGGGCGTCGCGGTGGAGCACAGCGCTCTGGCGAACCTCCTGGCGAGCCACACCAACAGGCTCTTCCCCGCGGGCCGCGCCGCCGCCGGGCGTGCGGTGCTGCGCGTGGCCCACCTGTCCGGCATGGCCTTCGACGCAGCGTGGGACCCGGTGCTGTGGCTAGTGGCCGGGCATGAGCTGCACGTCGTGCCCGACGCCGTGCGCCGCGACCCCGAGGCGTGCACCCGCCACCTGCGCGACGGGCGCATCGACGTGATCGAAACGACCCCGTCCTACCTGCGGCAGTTGCTCGCCGCGGGCCTGCTCGCCGAACCCCGGCGCCACCCGGCGGTGGTGGCGCTCGGCGGCGAGGCCGTGGACCCCGAGCTGTGGCGCGAGCTGACCGATGGGGACCGGGTGCTGGGGGTGAACCTCTACGGACCGACCGAGTCCACTGTGGATGCCGTGATGACGGCGATGCCCGGCCACGGCTCCCCGGTCATCGGCAGGCCGGTGGACAACGTGCGCGCCCACGTCCTCGACCACGCGCTGATGCCGGTGGCCCCGGGGGTGCGCGGTGAGCTGTACCTGGCGGGCGCGGGTCTGGCCCGGGGTTACCACAACCGGCCCGCGCTGACGGCGACGCGGTTCGTCGCCGACCCGTTCGGCGGCCCCGGGCAGCGGCTCTACCGCACCGGCGACCTGGCGCGCTGGACCGGCGAGGGGGTGCTGGAGTTCCTGGGCCGGGCCGACGACCAGGTCAAGATCCGCGGCCACCGCGTCGAACCCGGCGAGGTCCAGGCTGTACTGGCGGCCCACCCCGACGTGGACGACGCCGCGGTGCTCGCCGACGGGACCGGGGAGTCCGCGCGGCTGGTCGCCTACGCGGTGTCCTCGGTGGAGCCCGCCGAGCTGCGGGCGCACCTGCGCCACCGCCTGCCCGAGCACATGGTTCCCCAGGTGGTGCTCACCCTGGCGGAACTGCCCCTGACGGTGAACGGCAAGCTCGACCGCACCCGCCTGCCCGACCCCGCCGCAGCGGGAGGGGTCGAGGGGCCGGGCCGCCGCGGTCCGGCGACCTGGTTGCAGGCGCGGCTGTGCGCGATCTTCGCCGAATCCCTGGGCCGCACCGGGGTCGGCCCGGACGACGACTTCTTCGAACTGGGCGGGCACTCCCTGGTCGCGACCCGGGTGGCGGGCCGCATCCGCGCCGAACTCGCCGCCGACATCGCCATCCGCGACCTGTTCGAGGCGCCCACCCCGGCGCTGCTGGCCGAGCGGGTCGAGGCGGGCGGGAACGCCGACCGGCCGCGGCTGGTCGCCGCACCCCGGCGCGAGCGGGAACCGCTGTCCGCCGCGCAGCAGCGGCTCTGGTTCCTCAACCGGCTCGACCCCGGCGCCGCGGGCTACACCATGCCCGCCGTCCTGCGCCTGACCGGGGCGCTGGACCAGGCCGCCCTGCGCGCGGCGCTGGCCGACGTGGTGACCAGGCACGAAAGCCTCCGCACGATCTTCGCCGAGTCGGACGGCCTGCCGTACCAGCGCGTCCTCAACCCCGGGCACACCGGGATCACCCTGGCGGTCGAGGACGTCGCCCCCGCCGGGATCACCGAGCGGCTGACCGCCGAGGCCGGGCGCGGGTTCGACCTGTCCGCCGAGGCGCCGCTGCGCGCGACGCTGCTGCGCGTCTCGGACTCCGAGGCCCTGCTCGTGCTGGTGCTGCACCACATCGCGGGCGACGGCTGGTCCTTCGGGCCGCTGGCCCGCGACCTCGCCTCGGCCTACCGGCTGCGCGCCGACGGGGTGGACACCGGGCTGCCGCCGCTGGCGGTCCAGTACGCCGACTACGCCCGCTGGCAGCGCGAAGTCCTCGGCGCGGAGGGCGACGCGGACAGCCGCGCCGCGAGGCAACTGGCGTTCTGGGGCACCGCGTTGCGCGACCTGCCCACCGAGCTGAGCCTCCCGGTGGACCGCCCCCGCCCGCCGCGGCCGACGGGAGAGGGCGCCGCTGTCGCGGTGGAGGTGCCCGCCGCCGCGCACGCCGCCCTCTCGCGGCTGGCCGCCGAGAGCGGCACCAGCCTGTTCATGGCCCTGCACGCGCTGTTCGGGGCCACCCTGTCCAAGTTCGGCGCCGGTGCGGACATCCCGATCGGCACCCCTGTCGCCGGGCGGACCGATCCCGCGCTCGAAGACCTGGTCGGGTTCTTCGTCAACACGCTCGTCCTGCGCACCGACCTGAGCGGCGACCCCAGCTTCACCGAACTGCTGCGCCGCGTGCGGGAGACCGACCTGGCCGCCTTCGAGCACCAGGACCTGCCGTTCGAGCGGGTGGTCGAGGAGTTGGCCCCGCAGCGCGCACCCGGGCGCAACCCGCTGTTCCAGGTGATGCTCACGTTGCAGAACAACCCGGCGCCGCGCATCGAGCTGGGCGACCTGCGGGTCGAGGCGGGACCCGCCGCCCGGACCTCGACGGCGAAGTTCGACCTCTCCCTCACCCTGACCGAGCGGTACGACCCCACCGGGGCACCCGGGGGCATCACCGGGGAGCTGGAGTACAGCACGGCGATGTTCGACCGGACCACGGCGTCCCGCCTGGCCCGCGGCGTGGTGACCCTCCTGGGGAACGTCCTCGCCCGGCCGGACGAGCCGCTGCGGACCGCCGACGTGCTCACCGACGACGAGCTGCGCGAGGTGATCACCCAGGGCACGGGGACGAGCCGGGAGGTCAACGCCGAGACGCTGCCGGAGGTCTTCGGGCAGCGGGCGCGGCTGCACCCCGACCGCACGGCGGTGGTGGCCGCCGACGGCACCCTCACCTTCGCCGAACTGGACCGCCTCGCCGACCGCCTGGCCCGGGAGATCGCCGCCCGCGGTGCCGGTCGGGGGCAGGTCGTCGCGGTGGTGCTGGAGCGCTCCCTCGGCACGGTGGTGGCGCTGCTGGGCGTCCTGCGCGCCGGGGCGGTCTACCTGCCGGTGGACCTGGAGTACCCGGACGACCGGATCGCCCACCTCATCGGGGACGCCGCCCCGGCCCTGGTGCTGACCACTTCGGAGACCGCGAACCGGTGCGGCACCGGTGTTCCGGTGGTGCTCCTCGACGACCTCCCGCCGGACTCGGGCGCCGGGCAGCTCCCCGCCCCGCCCCGGCCCGCCGACCTCGCGTACCTGCTCTACACCTCGGGTTCGACCGGGCGCCCCAAGGGCGTCGCGGTGGAGCACCGCAGCCTGGCGAACCTGCTCGCCAGCCACCGGGAGCAGGTGTTCGCCCCGGCGACCGCCGCCGCCGGTCGCGACGTGCTGCGCGTCGCGCACACCGCCGGGGTGTCCTTCGACGCGTCCTGGGACCCGATCCTCTGGCTCGCCGACGGCCACGAGCTGCACCTGCTCGCCGACGCCGTCCGCCGCGACCCCGAAGCCCTCCTTGACCACCTGGCCGAACACCGGGTCGACGTCGTGGAGACCACCCCCTCCTACGTCCGCCACCTGCTGCCCATGGGCCTGCTCGCCGAGGGCGGGCACCGCCCCCGGGTGATCGCGCTCGGCGGGGAGGCGGTGGACCCCGCCCTGTGGCAGGAGCTGTCCGGGGTGCCCGACGTGCTCGCCTTCAACTTCTACGGCCCGACGGAGTCCACAGTGGATTCCGTCATCGCCCGGCTCGGCGACCACGACCGCCCGGCGGTGGGAACGGCGATCGCCAACGTGGGCGCCCACGTGCTCGACCCCGGGCTGCGCCCGGTGCCCCCCGGTGTCACCGGGGAGCTGTACCTGACCGGGGCCGGGCTCGCCCGCGGCTACCACGGCCGCCCCGGGTTGACCGCCGAACGCTTCGTGGCCTGCCCGTTCGACGACGGGGCGCGGATGTACCGGACCGGCGACCTCGTGCGCCGGACCCCCTCCGGCGTCCTGGAATTCGTCGGCCGCGTCGACGACCAGGTGAAGATCCGCGGGTTCCGCGTGGAGCCGGGGGAGGTGCAGGCCGCACTGGCCGGTGCCGAGCGGGTCGACGCGGCGGCGGTGCTCGTGCACCGCGGCCCCGGGGGGATCGACCGGCTCGTGGCCTACGTGACCGGCGCCGACCCCGACCCCGCCGCCGTGCGCGAGCACGCCGCGCGGCTGCTGCCGGACTACATGGTGCCGCAGGTGGTCGTGGTGGTTCCCGAGCTGCCGCTGACCGTCAACGGCAAGCTGGACCGGGCCCGGCTGCCCGAACCCGACCTCACCGCCGCGCCCGAGGGCCGGGCACCCGGCACCCGGGTCGAGGCGGAGCTGTGCGCGCTGTTCGCCCAGGTCCTCGGGCTGCCCGGGGTCGGGGTGGACGACGACTTCTTCGACCTCGGCGGGCACTCGCTGCTCGTCACGCGGCTCACCAGCCGGGTGCGCGCGGTGCTCGGCGCCGAGGTGGCCATCCGCACCGTGTTCGAGGCACCCACCCCGGCGGCGCTCGCTACCCGGATCACCCCCGACGGCTCCACCCGGGCCCGCCTCACCCGGCGGGAGCGGCCCGACCGGGTTCCGCTGTCGCACGCGCAGCGCCGCATGTGGTTCCTCAACAGCTTCGAGGGCACGGGTGCGGGCTACCACATCCCGATGGCCCTGCGCCTGCGCGGGGAACTCGACCACGACGCCCTGCGCGCCGCGCTCGCGGACCTCACCGCGCGGCACGAGGTCCTGCGCACGGTCTTTCCCGTGGAGGACGGGGTCCCCCACCAGCTCGTGCTCCCCGCCGAGCAGGCCGGTGTCCCGCTGCCGGTGCTCGACGCCGACCCGGCGCGGCTGCGCGCGGTCCTCGCCGAGCACGCGGCCCGCCCGTTCGCCCTCGACGCGGAGCTGCCGCTGCGCGCCGCGCTGGTCCGGGTGGGCCCCGGGGAGCACGTGCTCCAGGTCGTGACCCACCACATCGCCAGTGACGGGTGGTCCACCGCGCCCATGGCCCGCGACCTGGCGACCGCCTACACCGCGCGCCTGCGCGGCGAGGCGCCGGAGCAGCCCGAGCTGCCGGTGCAGTACGCGGACTACTCCCTGTGGCAGCAGGAACTGCTCGGCGACGAGGGGGCCGAGGACAGCACCGCGCACCGGCAGCTCGGCTTCTGGCGCGAGGCGCTGTCCGCGCTGCCCGACGAGCTGTCGCTCCCGCACGACCACCCCCGGCCCCGGGAGTCGACCTACACGGGCGGGACCGTGCCGCTCACCGTGCCCGCCGACCTGCACGCCCGGGTCGCCGAGTTCGCCGCCGAGCACGGCGCCAGCTTGTTCATGGTGCTGCACGCCGGGCTGGCCACCCTGCTGTCCAGGCTCGGGGCGGGGGAGGACGTCGCGATCGGCACCGCCGTCGCCGGTCGCACCGACGAGCGGCTGGAAGAACTGGTCGGCTTCTTCGTCAACACCCTGGTGCTGCGGACCGACCTGTCCGGCGCCCCCGGCTTCGCCGAGCTGCTGCGGCGGGTGCGGGCGGGTGACCTGGCCGCGTTCGACCACCAAGACGTCCCGTTCGAGCGCGTCGTGGAGGAATTGGCGCCGCCGCGCACGCTCAACCGCCACCCGCTGTTCCAGGTCATGCTGACCGTGCAGAACGCCGCCCGCCCGGACCTCGCGCTGCCCGGGCTGGCGGTGACCACGGCCGGGGACGACGACGTGGCCGCGGTGAAGTTCGACCTCTCGTTCTCGGTGGCCGAGCACCACGGGCCCGACGGCGCCCCCGCCGGGCTGTCGGGCACCGTGGAGTACAGCGCGGACCTGTTCGAGCCGGGCACCGCGCACCGGCTCGCCCGCTGGCTGCCCCGGTTGCTCGAATCCGCCCTCGCCGACCCGACCCGGCCCGTCGCCGACCTGGAACTGCTCTCCGGCGCGGAACTGGAAACCGTTCTCCAGACCTGGAACGACACCGGCCGCGAACTGCCCGCCGAGACCGTGGCGGCGGAGTTCGAGCGGTGGGCAGGCGGACCCGGCCGGGACCGCACCGCCGTGGTCGCCGCGGGCCGCGCGCGCACCGCTGGGCAGCTCGACGCGCACGCCAACCGGCTCGCCCGACTGCTGCGCCTGCGCGGGGTCGGCGCCGGGGACATCGTCGCGGTGGCCGTCCCGCGCTCGGTGGAGACGGCCGCGGCGCTGCTCGCCGTGCTCAAGGCGGGCGCCGCGTACCTGCCGGTCGACCTCGCCTACCCGGCCGAGCGCATCGGCCTCATGCTGGCCGACGCCGCTCCGGCGCTGGTGCTGACGACCGAGGCAGTGGCCTCCCGGTTGCCCGGGGTCCGCACCCTCGTGCTCGACGACAGCCGGGTGGTCGCGGAACTCGACGCCACCCCGCCCGCCCGCCTGGCGGAGGCGGAACTGCGGCGCCCGATCGACGGCGGGCAGCCCGCGTACGTCATCTACACCTCGGGCTCCACCGGGCGCCCGAAGGGCGTCGTCGTCGAGCACCGCTCGCTGGCCAACCTGCTGCGCCACCACCGGGAGCACGTGTTCGAGCCCGCCGCGCACCGCCTCGGCGGTCGCGGGCTCCGGGTCGCGCTGACCGCCGCCGTCGCCTTCGACGCCTCCTGGGACCCGTTCCTGTGGATGGTCGCCGGGCACGAGCTGCACATCGTCGACGACGACACCCGGCGCGACGCCGGGGCGCTCGCCGAGCACCTGCGCACGCGGGCCATCGACGTCGTCGAGACCACCCCGTCGTACCTGCGCCAGCTCATCACCACCGGGCTGCTCAGCGGGGACGGCCACCGGCCCTGCGTGCTCGCCCTCGGCGGCGAGCAGGTCGACGAAGCCCTCTGGGCGCAGTTGCGCGCCACCGAGGGGGTCACCGCCTACAACTTCTACGGACCCACCGAATCCACAGTGGACTCGGTGATCGCCGACATCGACGACACCGAGAAGCCCGCGATCGGCAAACCGGTGCGCAACACCCGCGCCTACGTCCTCGACACCCGGCTGCGGCCCGTCCCGCCCGGTGTGGCGGGGGAGCTGTACCTGTCCGGGGCGGGGGTCGCCCGCGGGTACCTCAACCGCACCGGGCTCACCGCCGAGCGCTTCGTCGCCGACCCCTTCGGCGACAGCGGCGACCGCATGTACCGCACCGGCGACCTCGTGCGCTGGCGCTCCGACGCCACCCTGCAGTTCCTCCGCCGCGGCGACGACCAGGTGAAGGTGCGCGGCTTCCGGGTCGAACCGGCCGAGGTCGTCGCCGCGCTGGAGGACGACCCCTCCGTGGCCGAGGCGGCGGTCGTCCTGCGGGAGACCGGGGCGGACGACACGGCCCTGGTCGCCTACGTGGTGGCGGGCGAGACCGAGCCCCGGGCCGACGCGCTGCGCTCGGCGCTGGCCGCGAAGCTCCCCGACCACATGGTCCCCTCGGCCTTCGTCGTGCTGGACCGGATGCCGCTGACCCCCAACGGCAAGCTCGACCAGCGGGCACTGCCGGTGCCCGGCCCGCAGACCCGATCCGCCCACCGCGGACCGAGGTCACCGCGCGAAGACCTGCTCTGCAAGCTGTTCGCGGAAACGCTGGGCCTGCCGAGGGTGGGGATCGACGACAGCTTCTTCGACCTCGGCGGCCACTCGCTGCTCGCCAACGCCCTGATGTCGCGCATCCGCACCGCGCTCGGCGTCGACCTGCCGATCCGCAGGCTGTTCGAGGCCCCGACCGTGGCCGGGCTGGCCGAGCGGCTGGACGCGGGCGGGACCGGGAGCGACCTGGACGTGCTGCTGCCCCTGCGCACCACGGGCGACCGGCCGCCGCTGTTCTGCGTGCACCCCGCCAGCGGCCTGTCGTGGACCTACTCCGGTCTCCTGCGCCACCTGGAACCCGACCAGCCGCTCTACGGGCTCCAGTCGCGGAAGCTGGCGCAACCGGGGTACGCGCCCGCCAGCATCGAGGAGGTGGCCGCCGACTACGTCGAGCACATCCGCTCGGTGCAGCCGCACGGCCCCTACCACCTCCTGGGCTGGTCCTTCGGCGGCAACCTCGTGCACGAGGTGGCGGCGCAGTTCGAGGCGGCGGGGGAGCGGGTCGGCCTGCTGACCGTGCTCGACGCCTTCCCCCAGGCCCCGCGCGACGGGCTCGAAGCGGCCAGCGAGGCGGACATGTTCGCCGCGCTGCTGCGCAGCCAGGGGTTCCCCGTCGAACCCGGCCGGTCCCTCGACCGCGCCGCCGTGCTGGAGCACTTCCGGGAGATCGGCAGCCCGATGGGCAGCCTGACCGAGGACGCGCTCGGCGGCATGATCGGCGCCTTCGTCAGCCAGGCCGTGCTCATGCCCGGCTTCGTCCCGCACGTGGTCGAGGCGGACGTGCTGTTCTTCGCCGCCACCGAGAACCGCGAACCCGACGGACCCGAGGTGGCCGACTGGCTGCCCTACCTCACCGGCCACGTCGAGGTCCACGACGTCGACGCGGCCCACGTCGAACTCACCCAACCCCACGCGCTCGGCGTCATCGGCCCGATCCTGTCCCGCAGGCTCGCGCACGTCCAGGACCACGCCCAGCAGACCCGAACCGGAGCAGGAGACCGAGGATGACCAACCCGTTCGACGCCCCAGACGAGCAGTACCTGGTGCTGGTCAACCACGAGAACCAGCACTCGCTGTGGCCCTTCTTCGCCAGGGTCCCGGCGGGCTGGGCGGTCACCTTCGGCCCCGACGAGCGCACCGCCTGCCTCGACCACATCGAGCGGAACTGGACCGACATCACCCCCGCCAGCGCCAGGGACGGGGAGGCGCCGCGATGACCGGGGCGGCCATCAGCCTGGAAGGGCTCGGCAAGTCCTTCGGCGCGAAGAAGGCGCTCGACGGCGTCGACCTGGAGGTGCCCGCGGGCCAGGTGTTCGGCCTGCTGGGCCCCAACGGCGCCGGGAAGACCACCACCGTGCGGATCATCAGCACCCTGCTGCGCCCCGACCGCGGGCGGGCGCTGGTGGCCGGTGAGGACGTGGTGCGCGAGCCCGACCGGGTCCGCCGCAGGATCGGGCTGTCCGGGCAGTACGCCGCGGTCGACGACAAGCTGACCGGCTACGAGAACCTGTACCTGGTCGCCAAGCTCTACGGCATGCGCCGCCGGGTCGCGGCGGACACCGCGCGGGACCTGCTCGCGCGGTTCCACCTGGAGGACGCCGCCGACCGGGCCGCCGGGACCTACTCCGGCGGCATGCGCCGCAGGCTCGACCTGGCGGGCGCGCTGGTCGCCGCGCCGCCGGTGGTCGTGCTCGACGAGCCCACCACCGGGCTGGACCCGCAGAGCAGGCTCGACACCTGGGACGTCGTCGGCGAACTGGTCGGGCAGGGCACGACGGTGCTGCTCACCACCCAGTACCTGGAGGAAGCCGACCAGTTGGCCGACCGGATCGCGGTGATCGCCAAGGGGAAGGTGATCGCGGAGGGCACCAGCGACGAATTGAAGGCGGCCACCGGCGGGGAACGGCTGGAGGTCGTCACCGCGACCCCCGGTGAACTCGCCACCGCCCACCGGGTCCTCGCCGCCGTCGGCTCCGGCACCCCCGCGGTCGACCGGCGGGCCCGCCGGATCGAGGTCGCGGTGGGTGCGGGCGCGGCGGGTCAGCGCGCGCTGGCCGCCGCCGCGCACCGCCTCATCGTCGAGGGCGTGCGGGTCCTGGACATGGGGATGCGCCGATCCACCCTGGACGACGTCTTCCTTGCCCTGACCGGGGAGGTCATGGACTCGGGTGACGCGGAGGAGACCGCGGTACTGCCGGAGGTCCTGGAGTGGCCCCGCCACCACGGCCACCTCAACCGGGGCGGGGTGGGCGCGTGACGGTCCTGGTCAGGGTCGCGCGCGACAGCGGCACAGTCGCCTGGCGCAACCTGCTCAACATCCGCCGCACCCCCGGGTCGATCTTCGCCAGCGTGCTGCAACCGATCATGTTCGTGCTGCTGCTGGGCTACGTCTTCGGCGGCAGCCTCGGCGGCGACGCCTACCGCGAGTTCATCATGGGTGGGATCTTCGCCCAGACGGTCACCTTCAACGCCTCGTTCACCACCATCGGCCTCGCCAACGACCTGCAACGGGGCATCGTCGACCGGTTCCGGGCGCTGCCGATGTCGCGGGTCGCGGTCATGCTCGGCCGCACCACCTCCGACCTGACCACGAGTGTGGTGAGCCTGACCGTGACCAGCCTGTGCGGTCTCGCGATCGGCTGGCGCATCCGCGGCGGAATCCTCGACGCCGTCCTCGCCTACCTGCTCATCCTGCTGTTCGCCTTCGCCATGTCCTGGGTCGGCGCCTTCATCGGCCTCACCGCCCGCAGCGTCGAGGTGGCCCAGAGCCTCGGGCTGATCTGGTTGTTCCCGGCCACGTTCATCTCCTCGGGCTTCGTCTCCGTCGCCGCGATGCCCGAGCCGCTGGCCACCATCGCGGAGTGGAACCCGATCACCGCCCTGGCCAACGCCGCCCGGTCGCTGTTCGCCAACCCCACCCCGGCCGGGCTGCTGCAACCGCAGGCGTGGCCGGCCCAGCACGCGGCCCTCTACGCCGCCCTCTGGTCCATCGGGCTGGTCGCCCTGTTCATGTCGCTGTCCGTGGCCCGCTACCGGCGTGTCGCGAGCAGGTGACCGGGCGGGCCCGGTGACCGGGGTCCGGGTGGACCGGACCGCCTGGAATGCTGTGCGCGTGGACGTGCGCGCCAGGAACAACGTCGTGGTCACCGGCAACGAGAGCGGCCCGGTGCTGGTGCTCGCCCACGGCTTCGGCTGCGACCAGAACCTGTGGCGCCTGGTGGTGCCGCTGCTCGCCGAGCGGTTCCGGGTGGTGTTGTTCGACCACGTCGGCGCCGGGCGCTCCGACCTCTCGGCGTGGACGCGGGAGCGCCACTCGTCGCTGCGCGGCTACACCGACGACGTGCTCACCCTGCTGCGCGAACTCGACCTGCGCGATGTCGTGTTCGTGGGCCACTCGGTCAGCGCGATGATGGGGGTGCTGGCCGTCGCCGAGGAGCCGGAGCGCTTCGCCAAGCTGGTGCTGCTGACCCCGTCGCCGCGCTACCTCGACGACGGCGACTACCGGGGCGGGTTCAGCGCCGAGGACATCGACGAACTGCTCACCTCGCTCGACAGCAACTACCTCGGCTGGTCGGCGACCATGGCCCCGGTCATCATGGACAACCCCGACCGCCCCGAACTGGGCGCGGAGCTGGCCGACCTGTTCTGCGGCACCGACCCGCACATCGCCTCGGTGTTCGCCCGCGTCACCTTCCTCTCGGACAACCGCGAGGACCTGGCGGCGGTGACCGTGCCGACCCTGGTGGTCGAGTGCGCTCGCGACGCCATCGCGCCGACGGGGGTGGGCGCGTACGTCCAGTCCCGGATCGCGGGCAGCACCCTGGTCACCCTCGACGCGGTCGGGCACTGCCCGCAGCTCAGCGACCCGGAGATCACCGCCGAGGCCATCATCGCCTTCGCCGCACCGCGCTGAGCGCGCCCGCGGCCTCGTGTGATCAACAGGCGCCCGCGCGACCCCGGCATCGAGGTGCGCGACTTCGCGTTCCCCCGGTCCGCGCGGGGAGCGCGACCGGCAGCGGTGCGTGAATAAATGGGTATCTCCACTTAATGACGCGTGGATTGGTGCGCGGGCCCGCTCGGGGGAAGGTGGGCGGCAGTGGTCGCCCGTTCCAACCCTGCTCGCGACCACTCGCCGCGGTGGCGTCCCCCACCGCGGTGCGGTGAATGGGAGTTTCGATGAATTGCAGGTATTCGATGCGGTCGCTGGCCGTGGCGGGCGTGGTGGCGGGCGCGGCGCTCGTCGCCGCGGTGACCCCCGCCATCGCCGCCCCCGCGGAAGGCACCATCCGCAGCGCGGGCGTTCCCGGCTCCGTCGCAGACAGCTACATCGTCGTGCTCAAGGACACCGTCGGCGCCCAGGCCGTGAACTCGGCCTCGGCCGACCTGGTGCGCCAGTACGGGGGCCAGCGCAAGCTGACCTACTCCGCGGCGCTGAGCGGCTTCTCGGTGTCGATGTCCGAGCGGCAGGCCCGCAGGCTGGCGGCCGACCCGAAGGTCGCCTACGTCGAGCAGGACGGCACAGCGCACGGCTTCGGCGAGCAGCAGAACCCGACCTGGGGCCTGGACCGGATCGACCAGCGCGCGCTGCCGCTAGACAACAAGTACGCCTACCCCAACGACGGCGGCGGCGCGACCGTCTACGTCGTCGACACCGGCGTCCACCGCGGCCACTCGGACTTCGGCGGTCGCGTCACCTCCGGGCGCGACTTCATCGACAACGACGCCGACGCCTCGGACTGCCACGGCCACGGCACGCACGTCGCGGGCACGGTCGGCAGCGCCACCTACGGCGTGGCCAAGAAGGTCAGGATCGTCGCCGTCCGGGTGCTCGACTGCCAGAGCTCGGGCCAGTGGTCGCAGATCATCGGCGGGTTCGACTGGGTCGCGGCGAACGCGGGCGCGAACTCGGTGATGACCGCCAGCCTCGGCGGCAGCGCCAACTCCTCGGTGGACGACGCGGTGGCCAAGGTCGTGCAGAAGGGCATCACCTCGACCATCGCCGCGGGCAACAACAACGGCGACGCCTGCCAGACCAGCCCGGCCCGCACCCCCAGCGCGATCACCGTCGGCGCGTCCGACAACGCCGACAAGCGCTCGCTGTGGAGCAACGGCCAGGGCTCGAACTACGGGAGCTGCGTGGACCTGTTCGCCCCCGGCACCAACATCACCTCCACCTTGCAGAACGGCTCGTCCGGTCAGATGTCGGGCACCTCGATGGCCACCCCGCACGTGGCGGGCGCCGCGGCGCTGTACCTGACCGCCAAGCCGGGCAGCACCCCGTCGCAGGTCACCCAGGCGCTGCTCGCGGCGGCCACGCCGGACAAGGTCAGCGACCCGAAGGGCTCGCCCAACAGGCTGCTCCACGTCAAGGACCTCGGCGGCACGCCCCCCGACCCGGGCACCTGCGCCCCGCAGACCAGCTCCGGCGCCGTCGCCATCCCCGACGCGGGCTCGGCCGACTCCCCGGTGACCATGGCCAACTGCACCGGCACCGCCTCGGCGTCGACCACGGTGAAGGTCGACATCGACCACACCTTCACCGCCGACCTCGCCGTCGACCTGGTCGGCCCGTCCGGCGCGGTGTTCGGCCTGCGGCCCTCCGGCGGCCTCGGCGACGCGAACGGCATCCACACCACCTACACCGTCAACGCCTCCGGCGAGCAGAAGAACGGGATCTGGAAGCTGCGGGTCACCGACGTCTACCGCTTCGACACCGGCTCCATCACCTCGTGGACGTTGACCCCGTGACCGCGCCTGACCTGGAGAAGAAGACGATGTCGGTATTCAAGCGTTCCGTGCGCGTCGGCGCGGTGGCGGTGGGTGTCGCGGTGAGCGCGCTCGCGGTCGTCGCGGTCGCCAGTGCGGCCCCGGCCAACGCCAAGGCGGCCACCTTCGAGGGCGACACCCCGGTGCCCGCCCCCGACGCCACCGCCCAGATCTACAAGGGCGTCGACGCCACCGTGTCGGACTACCCGCCGGTGATCGGCGCCCTGCGCCAGGGCGGTTCGCGCCCAGAGGGCCAGTCCTGCACCGGCTCGGTGGTGGGCAAGCGGAGCATCCTCGTCGCCGCCCACTGCCACGACCTGGAGGGCACCAAGACCTTCCGCTACGGGCTCGACGACCTGTCCGCGGGCACCGGCACCACGCTGACGGTCAAGTCGTACGAGAAACACCCGAGGTACGTCAACTTCGACCAGGGCTACGACGTGGCCGTGGTGACCACCAACGAGGACATCCCGCTCTCGCCGGACAAGTGGGCCAAGTTCGCCACCTCCGCGGACGCGGGCAAGGTGTGGAAGGTGGGCGACTCGGCGCTGAGCATCGGCTACGGGAAGAAGACCCACGACGACAACCCGGCCGACGTCTCGCTGGACAAGCAGAACTTCCCGATCGTCAACGGCGACTCGGCCTGCCAGGGCGTGGGCGCCGGGTTCAAGTCGGCGTACATGATCTGCGCCGGGTACCCGGACGGCCGCTCGACGATCCTGCCCGGTGACAGCGGCGGACCGCTGGTGGTGAACGGCAGGCTCGTCGGCGTCGCGTCGTGGAGCCGGTCGGACTTCCGGTGGTACGGCATCTGGGCCCGGCTCGACAACGAGATGGGCGACTGGGTCAAGGAAAAGGTCGGCTCGGCGCCGCAGCCCGCGGAGTTCGGCGTGGCGGTGAACCCGTCCTCGGTGCGGGTCGACGCGGGGTCGAGCGGGTCGGTCGCGGTGAACACCACGGCCGGGTCGACGCAGGAGGACGTGGCGCTGTCGGTGTCCGGCCAGCCCTCGGGCGTGACGGCGGCCTTCCAGCCGACGTCGGTCAAGACCGGTGAGAGCGCGAAGCTGTCGCTCAGCGTCGCCCCCGGCACCCCGGACGGCACGCACGCGCTGACCGTCACCGGCAAGACCGCGTCGGGCACGAAGACGGCGAACCTGACCCTGACCACCGGCCAGGGCGGCCCCGGTGGCGAGTTCGGCCTCGGCGCCAGCCCGGCCGCGCTCAAGGTCGACCCCGGCAGGTCGGCGTCGACGAACATCACCAGCGAGGTCGTCGGCGGCACCCCGGCGCAGATCTCGCTGGCGGCCGGCGGCCTGCCCGCAGGCGCGGAGGCGGTGTTCCAGCCCGCGACCATCACCTCCGGCCGCACCGGCAAGCTCACCGTCACCACCACGTCGAGCACCCCGAAGGGCGAGTACCGGGTCACCGTCACCGGCACCTCCGGTTCGGTCAGCAAGCAGACCACCCTCACCCTGACCGTCGGCGACGGCGGCCAGCAACCGGGCGGCCTCGCGGTGACCCTGTCCCCGTCCTCCGGCACGCTCTCGCGCGGCGGGTCCGCCTTCCCGTCCATCCGCGTCACCGGCGCCACCGGCTCGGTGACGCTGTCCACCAGCGGCGTCCCCTCCGGCGTCACCGCGCAACTGGTCCCCGCGACCATCAGCGGCAGCCAGACCTCGATGATGTTCCTGACCGCCTCCTTCTCCGCGGCTCCGGGCACGTACACCACCAAGGTCACGGCGACCGGCGGCGGCAAGTCAGGCACTGCGGACTACACCCTGACCATCCGCTGACCACCGCTGGGTGATCGCGCCCGGGGGCCGGGTGGGAGGCGGCAGGGCCTCCCACCCGGCCCCACCCCCGTCCGCCGGGGTGGTGTCGCCACCGATGGCTGGTCGTCCTCCCGGTCGCGGTCAGCCGGTGGCGGGTTCGAAGGCGGCCCGGGAGGTCAGGCCCAGTTTGCGCATGGCCTTGGCCACGTGGTGCTCGACGGTGCGCGGCGACAGGTAGAGCTGCTGGGCGATCTGGCGGTTGGTTCGCCCTGCGGCCACCAGGTCGACCACCTCGCGTTCCCGGGGCGAGAGGTCATCGCCGTACCCCCGCCTGCCCCGGGGCGTGCCCCTGCGGAAGCGCCGGGCGACCTGGCGGCAGCGGGCCTCGTCGCGGGCGGCGCCCAGGTCGGCGAAGGTGGTGGTGGCCGCGGTCAGGTGCCGGGTCGCGGTGGCGGTGTCGCCGTCGTCGAGGGCGGAGCGGGCGGCGGCCTCGCGGGCCGCGGCGGCGGCGTGGGGGTGGGGCAGGGCGCTGTAGTGGTCGGCCGCGGCGGCGTAGCGGGCGACGGCTTCCCCGTGGCAGCCGCGGGCGGACGCGAGCACCCCCCTGGCCAGTTCGGCGCCCGCGACGGCCAGCGGCGCGTCCCGCCCCTCGATCCCCCGCACGTACTCCGCGACCAGGTCGGCGGCCTCCTCGACCCGACCGCTGCGCGTGTACGCCCGGGTCGCCCGAGGCACCAGATCAGCCGCCCACACCCAGTTCCCCTTGTGCCGGGCCTCCGCCACGGCCCGCGCGGCACCCACGGCGGCCGCCGCGACGTCCCCCCGCGCCAACGCGATCGCCACCCGCCCGGTCGCGACCGCGAGGGACACCGGCGCGTTCTCCGGTGCGGCGGCCAGCGCGTCGTCGAGGTGCCGGGACGCCAGGTCGCGGTCGTCGCGGGCCAGCGACAGCCACGCCAGCGCGAGCCGGGCATCAGCCGCGAGGTACCCCATCTCCCCGGCCTGTTCGATCAACGCCGCCGCCGCCGCGGACACACCGTCCCAACGCCCGACGGCGACGTCGAGCCGCAAACCCGTGCCGGTGGCCAACATCGACAGGAACGGCACGTCGGCGTCCACGAGCAGTGCCCCACCCGTGCGCAGGTACTCCCGCGCCGCGCTGTAGTGCCCGAGCCACGCCGCCGCGTCGGCCAGGTTGTTGTACGCCCGGCTGAGCTGCCGACGCACCCGGGACGACCTCGCGGACCCCGGCAGGTCCGCCGCGGCCGCCCACATCGCCGGAGCACCGGTCTGGGCGAGCGCGGTGACCTCGTTGGCGCGCACCGAGGCGATCAGCTCCAGGTCGCGCGCGCCGTCGAGGGCCGAGACCGCCTCGTCGAGCCACCGCAGGTGGAACCCGACCGGGCGCGCGCCGAAACTGGGCACGCACAGCGCCGCCATCCCGCGCGCGGCGAGCAGCGGGCGGTCGCGCAGGTCGTGGATGGCCATCTCGATCTCGTTCTGGCCCAGCTCCATCCGGCCCGCCTGGTTCATCAGCAGCCTGCCGAGGTTCAGCCGCACCTCACCGCGTGAGGACCGGCCGAGGGTGCCGTCGCGCAGCAGTGCGCCGAGGCGCTCGACGGTGCTGCTGTGCGCGATGGCGTTGAGCGCGACCCGGCTCAGCCGCACGGCCAGGGTGTTGCGGGCCCGGCTGGGCAGCGCGTCGTCGACGAGCGCCTCCTCCAGCAGGTGCAGCGCCAGCGCGGTGTCACCGACCTCGGTGGCCTGGTCGACCGCGGCGAGGGTCTTGCGCACCCAGTCGGTCAGGTCGCCCGCCCGCCGGTGGTGGTGCGCGAGCCGGACGACCGGCGGGTCGGGCGCGGCGGCGAGCAGTTCGGCGGCCCTGGCGTGCAGCCTGCGCCGTTGCGGACCGGGCACGCAGATGTAGGCGGCCTGCCTGGCCAGGGGGTGGCGCAGCGCGTAGCGACCGGTGTCGGTCTCGTGCAGGACCGCCGCGGCCAGCGCCCGGATCAGCGCGCTGCCGACCCGGCGCGCGGGCAGCCCGGCGACGGTGCCGATCTCGTGCTCGGTCGCGGGCATGTCCAGCACCGCGGCGGCGTGGACGACGGCGGACACGGTCGGCCCGAGCCGGGCGAGGCGGTCGGACATGGTGTCGCGCAGCAGGTCGGGGATGTCGACGAGGTCCAGCACGGTCGGGTTCGGGGCCGCGGTGGCACCGGTCTCCCTGACCTCGCGCAGCACCTCCTCGATGACGAACGGGATGCCCGCGGTGCGGTGGTGCAGGGCGAGGGCGAAGTCCTCGGGGACCTCGGCGGTGCCGAGCAGGTCCGCGGCGAGGGCGGCGACCGGGCCGGGGTCGAGCGGGCGCAGGCGCAGCAGCGAGTTGCGGGCATCGGCCAGCAGCCGGTAGCCGGAGCCGGGCAGGGCGGCGCCTTCCTCCCTGCGGTAGGAGAACACGGCCGACAGCCCCGGTGGCGGTGGGCTGGTGATGAACCGCAGCAGGTCCTGGGTGCCCTCGTCGGCCCAGTGCAGGTCCTCGACGACGAGCAGCGCGGGTCCGTAGGCGGCCAGCAGTTCGCGGACCGCGCGGAACACCCGGTGCCGCTCGACCGCCACGTCACCGCGTTCCGGCTCCGGCGGGAGCAGCGGTGCCAACTCGGGCAGCAGTGACCGCAACACCCCGGTCACCGGCGGCAACGCGTCGGCGACGCCCGCCAGGAGGTCGCCGGTCTCGCGCAGGATGTCGACGACGGGGCCGTACGGCAGCGGTGTCCGCATCGGCTGGCACGCACCGACGAGCACCGTCCGAGCCGCGACCTGCGGCAGTCGCAACAGCTCGCGGACCAGCCGGGTCTTGCCGACTCCCGCCTCCCCCTCCAGCAACGCCACCGCGGGCGGGCGGCGGACGCACGCCGCCAGCTCGGCCAGCTCGGTCGCGCGGCCGACGAACACCGACGTCGGCAGTCGAACCGGGGGGAGCTGGATCACCAGCGCACGGTACCTCCGGGAACGGTGCCCGGTCGATGCGCGACTCACCGCCCGCCATTGCCGGATGCGTTCCCATTCCCATTCACATTCCCGGACTTTGAATGGGGGTACCCATCAATCCACCCGGCAGTTCACGGCCGGGCGCGCGCGACGCATTGTGGTGGCGCGGCGGTGTTTCCCTGACATTTCCCTGCCCCTTTCCACCGCGCGCAGAGGAGTCCTACGATGTTGAGTCGGAAAGCAGGGCTGGCCGCGCTCGCGCTCGGTGCCGCCTGCGCCGTGGCGGCCATCGCCGTCCCGGCCGGGGCGGCGCCCGCCGTGGGCGCCGTCGTCCAGGCGAAGGAGCACTACGCGGGCCAGTACATCGTCGTCCTGCGCGACGCCGCGGCCTCCGGTGCCGCCGTCGAGGCGAGCGCGCGGTCACTGGTGAACACCTACGGCGGCACGATCGCCTCGCTCTACAAGCTCACCGCGCGCGGCTACTCGGTGCACGGCATGACCGAGGCGCAGGCCAAGCGGCTCGCGGCGCACCCGGCCGTGCGCACCGTGTACCAGGACGGCAAGATGCGCGGCAGCGACGTGCAGACCAACCCCACCTGGGGCCTGGACCGGGTCGACCAGCGCGACACCGCGCTCGACCGCAAGTACGAGTACAACGCCACCGGCGAGGGCGTCACGGTCTACAGCGTCGACAGCGGCGTGCGGATCAGCCACCAGGACTTCGAGGGCCGCGCCAGGTCCGGCTACGACTTCCTGGACGGGGACAACGACGCCTCCGACTGCAACGGCCACGGCACGCACACCTCCGGCACCGCGGTCGGCAAGACCTACGGCGTGGCCAAGAAGGCGAAGCTGGTCGCGCTGCGGGTGCTGGGCTGCGACAACAACGGCCCGGACTCGCTGCTGTCCGACGCCGTCGAGTGGATCACCGCCAACGGCGTGAAGCCCGCGGTGGTCAACATCAGCATCGGCCAGTTCGAGACCGGCATCGGCGACGAGCAGATCCGGGCGTCCATCCGCGCGGGCTTCGTGTACGCGGTGGCGGCGGGCAACAACAACGGTGCCAGCGCGTGCGACTACAGCCCGGCCCGCGTCCCCGAGGCGATCACCGTCGCCTCGATCGACCAGGGCGACCGCCGCTCCGGCTTCTCCAACATCGGCACCTGCGTCGACATCTACGCGCCGGGCGCCAACATCACCTCGCTGTCCCACAGCAGCGACACCGGCACCGCGGGCAACTCCGGCACCTCGATGGCCACCCCGCACGTCGCGGGCGCGGCAGCGCTGTACCTGCAGGGCCACCCGAACGCCGCCCCGGCCGACGTCGCGAACGCGCTGACCTCGATGGCCACACCGAACAAGGTCACCGACCCCGGCACCGGCACGCCGAACAGGCTGCTCCACACCAAGGAGATCACCGCGGGCCCTGGCCCGGACCCGACCTGCGCCAAGCAGACCAACGCCGACGACGTCGCCATCCCGGACGCGGGCGCCGCCGCCACCAGCCCCATCACGGTGAGCGGCTGCACCGGCAACGCCTCCTCGACCGCCTCGGTCGAGGTCGGCATCGCCCACCCGTACCGCGGCGACCTCGCGATCTCCCTGATCGCCCCCGACGGCACCTCCTACCCCCTCAAGGCCTCCTCCGCCGGTGACCCGGCGGCGGACGTGCGCGCCACCTACACGGTCAACCTGTCCAGCGAGGCCAGGAACGGCACCTGGAAGCTGAGCGCCACGGACGTGTACCGCTTCGACACGGGCACGATCGACACCTGGTCGATCACGGTCTGATCCCACGACCCGAGCAGGCTCCGCCCTCCTCCCGCGGGGCGGAGCCTGCCCGCCTTCGGTGTGCCCGGCCCGTTCACCCGCCAGGTCGGCGCCGTCGTACACGGCGAGGTTCGCCCCCTCACCGGCGAGGGGCGACATCAGGTGCGCGGCGTCGCCGACGAGCGTCACGCCGGGCAGCCTGTCCCAGCGCAGCCCGACGGGCAGGGCGTGGATCGGCCGGAGCCACGGGTCCGCGTCGCTCCCGGTCACGAAGGCGGTGAGCAGCGGCGACCAGCCGTCGAACTCGCGGCTGAGCCTGCGCAGACCTGCGGACGGGTCGGCGAAGTCGATCGACCTCACCCACTCCTCGGGGCGGTTCAGCGCCGCGTACCCGCGTACCCGCCCGTCGGCGTGGCGGTGGGCGGTGATGCCCTTGCCCGGCGCGACCGCCACCAGCGTGCCGCTGCCGATCGCGGCCACGCTTCGCCGGTGGTCGCGGCCGCTCGGGGTCAGCGCGATCTCGACGAAGCAGGTCCCGCTGTAGCGGGGCTCCGCGGGGGTGAGCAGCGGGCGCACCTTTCGCCGCGGCCACCCGGCCCGCCACCTCGGCGTGGACGCAGGTCCCGACCACGCCCAGCACGACCACCCGGGCCGGCTGCACCCCGAATCGAACCCCGGTCTCGGCGTCGGCCCGAGTTGGAGGCGCTGATCCCGCTCGACCGGTTCGAGCAGGCCCAGGGCGAGCCCGCCACGACCACCCGCCTGCACGGCGGGGCCACCCCGGCAACCCGGTGGTGTTCAGCGGCCATGGGGGCATCGAGTTCGTGGAGAAGCAGATCCCCCACCTGGATCGCGGAGACCCCGTCGGCCTGACCCAGCCGTTCCGCGCGGCCGTGCCCGGTTCCCCGGAGACGGCCTCGCCCTCCGGGGAGAGGCACCCGTGACCGCAACAGACCGCGTCGGCCGCCGGATGCCGCTGCCGGTGGGCCTGCGCTTCACCCGGGGCATCCCGGGCTGCGCGGGCATCGTCATCGCCCGCGACCTCGGTGGCGGCCTTCGGTCACCGCCTTCGCCGCACCGCGCTGAGCGCACCCGCGGGCTCGTTGTGGTCGAAGACGTCCGCACGGGTGCCCACGGCGCTTATGATCAACTGATGTCCGCACGGGTGTCCACGGCGCGCCGAGTGCTGCGCTGGTCGCGCTGGTCGGCCGCTGTCCTGGTGAGCGCCTGCGCGCTGCTCGGGGTGGTCCGCCTGGTGGTGCCCGCCACGGCCGGTGCGACCGGCGAACCACCCGGCGTGCAGCGGCAGATGGCTTTCCTGCGCGCGGAACTGGACAGCGGTGCGGGGGAGGAAGCCCAGCGCCTGTTCCCGGAGGGGTACTTCTTCCTGCACGCCCTCCACGGCTTGAGCTGGGTCGAGCTGGGGATGCGGGAGCCGGTCGGCGAGCGGGCGGCGGCGTTGCGGGAGGCCCGGTTCGCCCTGGCGCGACTGGACTCGCCCGCCGGGCGGGCGCCGTTCAGCGCGGACCTGACCCCGGCGCACGGGGTCTTCCACCGCGGCTGGAGCAACTGGCTGCGCGGCGGGGTGTTGAGCCTGGAGCCCGCCGAACGGCGCGACCCGGCCGAGGTGCGCCGCTTCGCCGAGGACTCCGCCGCCCTCGGCGCGGCCTTCGACGCCTCGCCGACGCCGTACCTCACCGCCTACCCGGGACAGGCGTGGCCGGTGGACTCGACGGTGGCGGTGGCGTCGCTGCGGCTGCACGACACCCTGCTGCCGCCGCGGTTCGCCGGGACCGCCGAGCGGTGGCTGCGGGAGGTCCGGCAGCGGCTCGACCCGCGCACCGGGCTGCTCCCGCACCGCGCCGACCCCGTCGACGGCACCCCCGCCGAGGTCGCCCGCGGCACCTCGCAGAGCATGGTCAACCGCTTCCTGCCGGAGATCGACCCGGCCTTCGCCCGCGAGCAGTACCTGCGCTTCCGCGACCGGTTCGTGGTCTCGCCGCTGGGGCTCGGCCCCGCCGTCCGGGAGTACCCCGCGGGCATGGACGGCCCGGCGGACGTCGACTCCGGTCCGCTCCCCCTGGGCGTCAGCCTGTCGGCGACCGTGGTCACCATCGGCGCCGCCCAGGTCCACGGCGACGACCGGCTGGCCGGTGCGGTGGCCGCTTACGCCGAACTGGTCGGTGTGCCGGTCGGGACGCCGTGGAGCAAGCGGTACGGGTTCGGCCTGCTGCCGATCGGCGACGCGTTCCTGGCGTGGTCCAAGACCGCGCGGCCGTGGGTGGTCCCCACCCCGCCCGCACCCCCGGCGAACGTCTCGTCCGCGTGGTGGCTGCCGTTGGTGTCGCTGCTGGTCGTCCTCGCCGCCGCGCCCTGGCTGCCCGCCGCGGTCCGGCGCTTCAGGAACCGCCGGGGTGCGGGCACCGAGGCAGGCGGCTGATCGAAAGGTCGAGCCGCGCGCCAGACTCCACCACGAATGGGGTCACATCCGATCGGCACCCCTCTCGTCGCATGATCGTCAACGAGGGCCCGCCATTCGAGTGAGTGATCGGTGTCGCGACCCGCCCGCGAGGACGGTCCACGAACGGGCGATTGTGGCCGGGGGGCGCGTTCGGCGCGGGTGCTCAGGCGGCTTCCTGGGCGGGGATGCTCGTGCGCAGGGTCCGCAGGGCGTTGTGCACCCGGCTCTTGACCGTGCCGACGGGGACCTTCAGGACCACGGCAGCCCCCGCCGCGGTGCGGTCGGCGAAGTAGACCTCGACCAGGGTGCGGCGGTGGGCGCTGGGCAGCGCCTCCAGCACGTCCTCCACCACCAGGCGGTCCAGCACCGCGTCGGTCGGCTCCGGGGTGCTGGTGGGGTCGCCCTCGGGCATCTCGACCTCGGTCGGGCGGGACGCGCGGGCCCGGTGCTGGTCGACGGCGATGTTGTGCGCCACCCGGTTCAGCCAGCCGCGCACGGAGCCGCGGTCCTCGGTGAGGCGGTCCTGGTGGCGCCACGCCCGCACCCAGGTCTCCTGCACGACGTCCTCGGCGCGGTGGCGGTCGCCGCCGGTGAGGCGGGTGGCGTAGGCCAGCAGACCGGCGCTGTGGCTGCGGACGATGCTGTCGAAAGTGGACATCGAGGCTTCCCCTTTTCCCGTGTTGCTCCGGTGGGGAAAGCCTGGCGCTTCCGGCCGCGCAAGTCGGTGGGACAGACCCTCCGACCCCGGGGGGAGCGCCCGCCGGTTGTCGGAGGGGTTCCCCCGCGGTAGGGGTAGGGGAATCCCCACCCCGGCGTCTGCGGGTCGGGGATTTGCCCGTGCGGTCACCTGATCTTCACCAGGGCGCCCCGCGCGGGCAACACCGCGGTGCTGGGGGCTCCGCTCAGGTGAGGTCGGAGCAGCGGGTGGCCCCCGGGTCCTCCGCGGCACCCGGCGCCCACCGCACGTTGGCGAAGGTCGCGTCGAACACGCCCTCGGTGTAGACGAGGAAGAAGGTGTTGACGTTCTTCGGGTCCAGCCCCTTCTCGGTGAAGCACGAGACCGGGATGCGCACGGTCGACATCGTGCCGACCGGCAGCTCCTGGAACAGCGTGGTGGCCTCCACCTCCGCCGCGCACGGGTACTCGCAGTGCACGCCGATGGTGGTGCGCACCGCGGGCGTCTTGTTCACTACGACGTCGAATACCAGGGCGCTCTTCGCGTCCACGTAGGCGCTCATGTCGCGGCCGCCGCGCACGTCCTGGAAGTAGAGCTGCCCGGCGCCCTTGCCGGTCCAGGTGGTGTGCAGCCCGTCCTCGGTGCCCGCCTTGCCCGGTTCCACCGAGATCGCCGTCTGGGTCGCGGCGTGGGCCACCCCGAGCTGCGTGCCCGCCCAGTTGTCCGCGGACCCGATGATGCTCTTGAACGGGATGACGTCCTGCTTGTCGAACACCTTCACCTCGGTGGGCCTGTTCTGCGAGCCCGCGGCGACGGCGGGCGGCTTCCCGTCCTCGTCCCCGCCGGTGGTGAGCGCCACCGTGGTGACCGTCGCGACGAGCAGCACCGCCGCCGCGGCGGCTGCGGGCACCAGCCACTTCGGCCTGCGCCCCCGACCCGACCCGGACGAACCGGGCACGGCGGACGACCCGGCGGGGAACGCGGTGGTCGCCAGCCCCGAGGGCGGGGTCGGCGGGGCGGACGTGGCCACCTGCCGCGCCACCGCCGCCGCGCCGAGCGCCACGGTGAACTTCGGGTGCAGGCCCACCCGCACCGGCCTGCCGAAGGCGGCCGAGACCATCTGCGGCACCAGCGGGATGCGCGAGGAGCCGCCCGCGAGCAGCACCGCGGCGAGGTCGTCCGGCTTGAGCCCGGCCGAGGAGATCGTGCGGTGCAGCGCCTCGGTGGTCAACGCCACCGAGGGCCGGATCATGTCGTTGAACTCCAGCCGGGTCACCAACAGCTCCCGTTCACCCGAGGGCAACGGGATGCGCAGCGTCACGTCCGGTTCGACCGACAGGTCCTCTTTGGCCCGGACGCACAGCGCGCGGATCGCCGCCAGCGCCACCGCCGTCTCCGGGTCGGCCGGGTCGAGCGCGCTGACCGCGCCGTCGAGGCGGGCGTCGACGTGGGCGAGCAGCGCCTCGTCGAAGTCCATGCCGCCCAGCCGTTCGATGCCCTCCGGGGTGCCCAGGATCTCCATGCCGCCCGCGCGGGCCCGCAGGATCGTGGTGTCGAAGGTGCCGCCGCCGAGGTCGTAGACCGCGACCAGCTCCCCGTCGCCG
>NZ_AYXG01000245.1 GCF_000564855.1 Actinokineospora spheciospongiae | reverse complement strand
CCACCAGGAACCACCTCGATCACGACTCTCATCGAACGAGACTTCCGAAACACGACCTAACCCGCCCCACCCCGGCAACCCGAGAGGTGACGTGATCGCCGTGCCCGACCTGTCCGCAGTCAAGCAAGCCCTCGCCGCACAGCGCATCGAGACCCCGTCCTGGGCCTTCG
Source organism: Actinokineospora spheciospongiae (assembly GCF_000564855.1). Lineage (GTDB taxonomy): Bacteria > Actinomycetota > Actinomycetes > Mycobacteriales > Pseudonocardiaceae > Actinokineospora > Actinokineospora spheciospongiae. The sequence goes on along the minus strand of NZ_AYXG01000245.1, from coordinate 30,737 downwards.
GCAACTCCGGCACCCGGTTCAAGGTCTTCGCCCAGCCCGGGGTGCCGCGCACCCCGGAGGAGAAGATCGCCGACGCCGCCACCGTGAACCGGTTCACCGGAGCCGCGCCCAGCGTCGCCCTGCACATCCCGTGGGACCGGGTCGACGACTACGCCGCCCTCGCCCGGTACGCCGGGGACCTCGGGGTCAGCGTGGGGGCGATCAACACCAACGTCTTCCAGGACGACGACTACAAGCTGGGCTCGGTCACCAACCCGGACCCGGGCATCCGCCGCAAGGCGACCGACCACCTGCTGGAGGCGGTGGCGGTCATGGACGCCACCGGTTCGCGCGACCTCAAGCTGTGGTTCTCCGACGGGATCAACTACCCCGGCCAGGACGACCTGCGCGACCGCCAGGACCGGCTGGCCACCGCCCTGCGCGAGGCCTACGACCGCCTCGGCGACGACCAGCGCATCCTGCTGGAGTACAAGCTGTTCGAGCCCGCCTTCTACGCCACCGACGTCCCGGACTGGGGCACCTCGTTCGCGCACTGCGTGGAGCTGGGGCCCAAGGCGACGGTGTGCATCGACACCGGCCACCACGCGCCGGGTACGAACATCGAGTTCATCGTGGCGTTCCTGCTGCGCCAGGACCGGCTCGGCGCGTTCGACTTCAACTCCCGCTTCTACGCCGACGACGACCTGATGGCGGGCGCGGCCGACCCGTTCCAGCTCTTCCGGATCATGTACGAGATCGTCCGGGCGGACGCGCTGGACCCGGCCCGCGGCATCAACTTCATGCTCGACCAGTGCCACAACATCGAGGCGAAGATCCCGGCGGTGATCCGCTCGGTGATGAACGTGCAGGAGGCCACCGCCAAGGCGCTGCTGGTCGACCGCGCCGCCCTGGCCGCCGCCCAGCGCTCCGGGGGCGTGCTGGAGGCCAACGCGGTGTTCATGGACGCCTACAACACCGACGTGCGCCCGCTGCTGGCCGAGGTGCGCGCCGACCAGGGCCTGGACCCCGACCCGGTCGCGGCCTACAAGCGCAGCGGGTACCAGGAGAGGATCACCGCCGACCGGGCGGGCGGCGAGCAGGCGGGCTGGGGCGCGTGACCCCGGCACCCACCAACCCCACACAGGACAGGAAGGCGGACATGCCCGAGCAGTCCCCGGCGGCCGAGCTGGTCGCCCGCAGCAACGCCCTCGGCGCCGACCCGCGCAACACCAACTTCGCCGGGGGCAACACCTCGGCCAAGGGCAGCGTGGTCGACCCGGTGACCGCCGCGCCCACGGAACTGCTGTGGGTCAAGGGTTCCGGCGGTGACCTGGGCACCCTGACCGAGTCCGGGCTGGCCGTGCTGCGGCTGGACCGGCTGCGCACCCTGGTCGAGGTGTACCCGGGTGTCGAGCGCGAGGACGAGATGGTCGCCGCGTTCGACTACTGCCTGCACGGCCGCGGCGGCGCCGCCCCGTCCATCGACACCGCCATGCACGGCCTGGTCGACGCCGCGCACGTCGACCACCTGCACCCCGACTCGGGCATCGCCCTGGCCACCGCGGCCGACGGCGAGGCGCTGACCAAGGAGTGCTTCGGCGACCGGGTGGCCTGGGTGGACTGGCGGCGGCCCGGGTTCCAGCTCGGGCTCGACATCGCCGCGGTGAAGGCGGCCAACCCGCAGGCCATCGGCGTGATCCTGGGCGGGCACGGCATCACCGCCTGGGGCCAGACGTCCGAGGAGTGCCGGGCCAATTCCCTGGACATCATCCGCACCGCTGAGCGGTTCCTGGCCGAGCGCGGCTCCGCTGAGCCGTTCGGCGCGGTCGTGCCCGGCAACGAACCGCTGCCCGAGGCCGAGCGCCGGGCGAAGGCCGCCGCGCTGGCCCCGGTGGTGCGCGGTCTGGCCTCCACCGACCTGCGCCAGGTCGGCCACTTCACCGACAGCGACGCCGTGCTGGAGTTCCTGTCCCGGGAGAAGCTGGCACCGCTCGCGGCACTGGGCACGTCGTGCCCGGACCACTTCCTGCGCACCAAGGTCCGCCCGCTGGTGCTCGACCTGCCCGCCGCCGCCCCGGTCGCCGACGTCGTGGCCCGGCTGCGCGAGCTGCACGCGGACTACCGCGCCGAGTACCGCGCCTACTACGACCGGCACGCCGCCCCGGACAGCCCGCCGATGCGCGGCGCCGATCCGGCGATCGTGCTGGTGCCCGGGGTCGGCATGTTCAGCTTCGGCAAGGACAAGCAGACCGCCAGGGTGGCGGGCGAGTTCTACGTCAACGCCGTCAACGTCATGCGCGGCGCGGAGTCGGTGTCGTCCTACGCCCCGATCGACGAGGCGGAGAAGTTCCGCATCGAGTACTGGGAGCTGGAGGAGGCGAAACTGCGCCGGATGCCCGCGCCCGCCCCGCTGGCCGGGCGGGTCGCGTTAGTGACCGGCGCCGGGTCCGGCATCGGCAGGGCCATCGCCGAGCGGTTGGCGGCCGAGGGTGCCTGCGTGGTCATCGCCGACCTCGACGCCGCCGCGGCCGAAGGGGTCGCCGAGGGCATCGGCGGACCGGACAAGGCGGTCGCGGTCACCGCCGACGTGACCGACGCCGAGGCGGTGCGGGCCGCGGTGGACGCCGCCGCGGTGGCCTTCGGCGGGGTGGACCTGGTCGTCAACAACGCGGGCCTGTCCATCTCCAAGTCCCTGCTGGAGACCACCGAGCGGGACTGGGACGTGCAGCACGACGTGATGGCCAAGGGCTCGTTCCTGGTCTCGCAGGCCGCCGCCCGGGCCATGGTCGCCCAGGGCCTCGGCGGTGACATCGTCTACATCTCGTCGAAGAACTCGGTGTTCGCCGGGCCGAACAACCTCGCCTATGGCGCGGCCAAGGCCGACCAGGCGCACCAGGTCCGGCTGCTGGCGGCGGAACTGGGCGAGCACGGCATCCGGGTCAACGGGGTGAACCCCGACGGGGTCGTGCGCGGTTCCGGGATCTTCGCGGGCGGTTGGGGCGCGCAGCGGGCCGCGGTCTACGGCGTGCCGGAGGAGGAGTTGGGCGCCTTCTACGCCCAGCGCACCCTGCTCAAGCGCGAAGTCCTGCCCGACCACGTCGCGGCGGCGGTCTTCGCCCTCACCGGCGGCGACCTCAGCCAGACCACCGGCCTGCACATCCCGGTGGACGCGGGCGTCGCCGCGGCCTTCCTCCGCTGATGGACGCCACCGGGGTCGCGGGCCTGGGGCGGATCACCCCGCGCAGGACCCGGGTCGGCCTGATCGCGGGTGGGCTCGGCGCGTACTGGCCGCAGTTCCCCGAGCTGCTGCCCCAGCTCCAGCGCTCCGCGACGGTGGTCGCGGAGCGTCTGGGCGCGCTGGACTGCGAGGTCGTCGACGTCGGGTTCGTCTCCGACGAGCGCGAGGGCGCCGCGGCGGCCGAGCGGCTGCGGGTGGCCGACTGCGACCTGATCGTCGGGTTCCTCACCACCTACCTGACCGCCTCGATGCTCGTCCCGGTCGCCCAGCGCAGCGGGGCGCCGGTGTTGCTCATCAACCTGCAACCGACCGAGGCGATGGACCACGCCACCTTCGACACCGGGGCGTGGCTGGCCTACTGCGGGGCCTGCCCGCTGCCGGAGATGGCCAACGCCTTTCGCCGGGTCGGTGTGGAGTTCCGGTCGGTGTCCGGGTACCTGGCCGACGAGCGGGCGTGGGCGCGCATCGGGCGGTGGGTCGCGGCGGCGGGGGTGCGCGCGGCGCTGCGGCACGGCAGGCACGGGCTGCTGGGGCACCTCTACCCCGGGATGGTGGACGTGGCCACCGACCCCACCCTGGTCACCGCGCAGTTCGGCGGGCACGTGGAGGTGCTGGAGGTCGACGACGTGCGGGTCCGGGTCGAGCGGGTGACCGGCGCGGAGGCCGCCGCCAGGGTCGCGCTCGCCCGCGAGGTGTTCACCCTCGACGAGTCCGTGGCCGACGACGACCTGGAGTGGGCGGCGCGGGTGTCGGTCGGGCTGGACCGGCTGGTCGAGGACTTCGGCCTGGACTCGCTGGCCTACTACCACCGCGGCCTGGACGGGGAGGTGCACGAGCGGGTCGGCGCCGGGATGATCCTGGGCTGCTCGCTGCTGACCGCCCGCGGCGTCCCGGCCTGCGGGGAGTACGAGCTGCGCACCTCGCTGGCGATGCTGATCACCGACCGGTTGGGCGCGGGCGGGTCGTTCACCGAGTTGCAGGCGCTGAACTTCCGCGACGGCGTGGTGGAGATGGGCCACGACGGTCCCGCGCACCTGGCGATCAGCTCGGGCAAGCCGCTGCTGCGCGGCTTGGACGTGCTGCACGGCAAGCGCGGCTGGGGCGTGTCGGTGGAGTTCGACGTGGCGCACGGCCCGGTCACCCTGCTGGGACTGGGCCAACAGCGCGACGGCACGTTCACCCTGGTCGCCGCGGAGGGCGCGGTCGTGGGCGGGCCGCTGTTGCGGATCGGCAACACCACCTCCCGGGTCGACTTCGGGCGCGACCCGGCCGAGTGGACCGACGAGTGGTCGGCGACCGGCGTGGCCCACCACTGGGCGCTGGGCACGGGGCACCGGGTGGCCGAGCTGGAGGCCGTGGCGAGCCTGCTGGGGCTGGAACTGGTGGTGGTGCGGTGAGCGGCATCCGCGTGGCGGCGGTCGACCTGGGGGCGAGCAGCGGCCGGGTCGTGGTGGGGTCGGTCGGGCCGGGCAGCCTGTCCACCGAGGAGGTCCACCGCTTCCCCAACGAGCCGGTGCGCCTCGGCCCGACCCTGCACTGGGACGTCCTGGGCCTCTACCGGGAAACGCTCGCCGGGCTGCGGGCCGCGCTGGCGTCCGGGCCGCTCGATGGGATCGGCATCGACTCGTGGGCGGTCGACTACGGGCTGCTCGACGCGTCCGGGGCTCTGCTGGGCAACCCCGTGCACTACCGCGACAGCCGCACCGACGGCGTCCCCGCCCGGGTGCACGAGCTGGTTCCGCCCCGGGAGCTGTACTCGGTCACCGGGTTGCAGCAGTTGCCCTTCAACACCCTCTACCAGCTCGCCGCCGAGGTGGGCGGTGCCCGGCTGGGCGCGGCGGAGACGCTGCTGCTCATCCCGGACCTGCTCGCCTACTGGCTCACCGGCCGCGTCGGCGCCGAGCGCACCAACGCCTCCACCACCCAGCTCTACGCCGCCGCGACCGGGGAGTGGGCCGCCGACCTGGCCGAACGGGTGGGCGTGCCGAGCAGGCTGCTGCCGCCGCTGCGCTCGGCCGGGGACCTGATCGGCCGCACGACCCCCGAGGTGAGCGCCGAACTGGGCGCGGAGGTGCCGGTGGTCGCGGTCGGCTCGCACGACACCGCCTCCGCCGTGCTCGGCGTCCCCGCCGCCCCGGGAACCCGCTTCGCCTACATCTCCTCCGGCACCTGGTCGCTGGTCGGGGTCGAGCTGGACGCGCCGGTCACCACCGAGGCGGCCCAGGCCGCCGGGTTCGGCAACGAGGGCGGCGTCGACGGCACGGTCCGGCTGCTGCGCAACGTCATGGGCCTGTGGGTGCTGTCGGAGTGCCTGCGCGGCTGGCGCACGACCACCCTGGCCGAGGCGCTGGCCGCCGCGGCCGGGGCGCCCGCGTTCGGCCCGGTGATCGACATCGACGCACCGGAGTTCCTGCCGCCCGGCGACATGCCCGCCCGGATCGAGCGGGCCTGCCTGGCCAGTGGGCAGGCCCCGCCGCGCACCACCGGCGAGGTCGTCCGATGCGTTCTGGAGAGCCTGGCCATGGCCTACCGGCGGGCGGTGCGCGAGCTGGGCGAGCTGACCGGCCACCCGGTCGAGGTCATCCACCTGGTCGGTGGGGGTGTGCGCAACGAACTGCTGTGCGACCTGACCGCCGCCGCGTGCGGGGTCCCGGTGCTGGCCGGACCAGTCGAGGCCGCCGCCCTGGGCAACGTGGTCGTGCAGGCCAGGGCGCTGGGCGCCGACCTGCCGGACCGGTGGGCGATGCGCGCGCTGATCGCCGACACGCACGCCCCCCGCCCGCACCGACCGGGCGCCGACGCGGCGCGGTGGGATGCTGTGGAGGCCCGATTGGTCTCGGCCGGACTGTGGGAGCCGCGCGGATGAAGGTCGCCCTGATGGTCACCTGCGTCAACGACGCGCTGTTCCCGGACACCGGCAAGGCGGTGGTGCGGCTGCTGGAACGGCTCGGCGTCGAGGTGGACTTCCCGGCGGCGCAGACCTGCTGCGCGCAGCCCATGGTCAACACCGGCTACCTGAACGAGGCCGTGCCCGCCGTCCGCGCGTTCGTCGACGCCTTCTCCGGCTACGACGCCGTCGTGACCCCGTCCGGGTCCTGCGCCGGGTCGGTGCGCCACCAGCACGCCATCGTCGGCCGCCGCAGCGGTGACCCCGGCCTGGCCGCCGCGATCGCCGAGACCTCCCCGCGCACCCACGAACTCAGCGAGTTCCTGATCGATGTCCTCGGGGTCGAGGACGTGGGCGCGTATTTCCCGCACACTGTCGCCTACCACCCCACCTGCCACTCGCTGCGCCTGCTCGGCGTCGGCGACCGGCCGCTGCGGCTGCTGCGGGCGGTGCGCGGCCTGCGCCTGCTCGACCTGCCCGCCGCCGACCAGTGCTGCGGCTTCGGCGGCACCTTCGCGGTGAAGAACGCCGACACCTCGGTCGCCATGGGCTCCGACAAGGCCCGCCACGTCCGCGCCACCGGCGCCGAGGTGCTGGTGGCGGGCGACAATTCCTGCCTGATGCACATCGGTGGGGTGCTGTCGCGGCAGCGCGCGGGCACCCGGGTGGCGCACCTGGCGGAGGTCCTGGCGAGCACGGAGGACCAGCGGTGAGCGGCACGTTCCTGGGGATGCCCCCGTTCCCCACCGCGGCGCGCGCCGCCCTGGCCGACAGCCAGCTCCGGCACAACCTCGCCCACGCCACCGGCACCATCCGCGGCAAGCGCGCGGGTGTGGTGGCCGAGGTCGACGACTGGGAGCAGCTTCGGCTGGCGGGCGCGGCGATCAAGGACAACGCGCTGCGCTCGCTGGACGAGACGCTGCTGCGGCTGGAGGAGTCGTTGCAGGACAATGGGGTCACCGTGCACTGGGCGCGGGACGCCGCCGAGGCCTGCTCGATCGTCGCCTCGATCGCCCGTGGGCACGGGGTGGACGAGGTGGTCAAGGTGAAGTCCATGGCCACCCAGGAGATCGGCCTGAACGAGGCGCTGGCCGAGCACGGCATCGCCGCCTGGGAGACCGACCTGGCCGAGCTGATCGTCCAACTCGGCGACGACCTGCCCAGCCACATCCTGGTGCCCGCCATCCACCGCAACCGCGCGGAAATCCGCGAGCTGTTCCGCGACAAGATGGGCTCGGTCGGGATGCCCGCGCCCGAGGGCCTGTCCGACGAACCGGCGGAACTGGCCGCGGCGGCGCGGCGGCACCTGCGGGAGAAGTTCCTGCGGGCGAAGGTCGCGGTGTCCGGGGCGAACTTCGCCGTGGCGGACTCCGGGACGCTGGTGGTGGTCGAGTCCGAGGGCAACGGGCGGATGTGCCTGACGCTGCCGGAGGTGCTGATCAGCGTGGTCGGCATCGAGAAGGTCGTGCCCACCTGGTCCGACCTCGACGTGTTCTTCCAGTTGCTCCCCCGCTCCAGCACCGGGGAGCGGATGAACCCGTACACCTCCACCTGGAGCGGGGTCACCCCCGGGGACGGGCCGCAGGAGATGCACGTGGTGCTGCTGGACAACGGGCGGACCAGGGTGCTGGCCGACGAGGTGGGGCGGCAGGCGCTGCGCTGCATCCGCTGCTCGGCGTGCCTGAACGTGTGCCCGGTCTACGAGCGCACCGGCGGCCACGCCTACGGGTCGGTCTACCCGGGGCCGATCGGGGCCATCCTGAACCCGCTGATGAAGGGGGTCGGCGAGGACGCGCAGACCGACTCGCTACCGTACGCGTCGACGCTGTGCGGCGCCTGCTTCGAGGTCTGCCCGGTGCGCATCGACATCCCGGAGGTGCTGGTCCACCTGCGTTCCCGGGTGGTCGACGCGCACCGGTCGGGTCCACCGTCGGCGGAGGCCTTGGCCATGCGCACTGCGGGCTGGCTCTTCGGCGACGCCCGCCGCCTCGCCGCCGCCGAGGGCGCGAGCAGGTTGGCCTCCCGGCTGGGGCGGCGGGTGCTGCCGGGCGGTCGGCGGGCGTTGGGGTGGCTGCCGTGGCCGGGGTCGCTGTGGACGGGCGCCCGGGACCTGCCCGCCCCGCCGCGCCGCTCGTTCCGCAACTGGTGGAAGGACCGCCGATGAGCGCCCGCGAAGAAATCCTGGCCGCCGTGCGCGGCGCCCTGGCGGGTGCCGACCGCGCGGACACCCCGGTGCCGCGCGCCTACCGGGACGCCCCGCCGCCCGCCGATGTCGTCGGCCTGTTCGTCGAGCGCGCCGCCGACTACCGGGCGCACGTGGTCCGGTGCGCGGAGGCGGACGTCCCCGCCGCCGTCGCCTCAGCACTGGGCGGCCTCACCCGCGTCCTGGTCCCGCCCGGTTTCCCCTACCCCCTGCCCATACCCGTGGACGCGGGCGAGAGCACCGCCGAACTGGACCGGGTCGACGCCGTGGTCACCACCGCAGCCCTGGCCATCGCCACCACCGGCACCCTCGTCCTCGACCACACCGACGGCCAAGGCCGCCGCGCCCTGACCCTGCTCCCCGACACCCACCTGTGCCTGGTCCGCACCGACCGGGTGGTCCCGGACGTCCCCGCCGCCATCGCCGCGCTGGACCCCCGCCGCCCACAGACCTGGATCAGCGGCCCCAGCGCCACCAGCGACATCGAACTCAACCGCGTGGAAGGCGTCCACGGACCCCGCAACCTGCACATCCTGGTCGTGGGGTGAGCCGGGCCGGTCAGAGCTGGTCGAGCCGCCGGCGCAGCAGGCAGAACTCGTTGCCCTCCGGGTCGGCGAGCACGTGCCAGCTCGCCGAGTCGGCCTGACCCACGTCGGTCGGGCGGGCGCCCAGCTCCAGCAGCCGGGTCAGCTCCCGCTCCTGGTCACCGTCGGTGGGGTTGACGTCGAAGTGCAGGCGCAGCTTGCCGGGGGTGGGCTCGGCGACGGGGATGAACAGCAGGGTGGGCTGCGGACCGCCGAAGCCGGACGCCGGGCCGATCTCGATCGCGCCGTCCTCGCGCGACAGCTCGACGAAGCCCAGCACGTCCGACCAGAAGCGGGCCAGCCGCTCGGGGTCGCGGGCGTCGACGACGATTTCGCTGATGCGGCAGCTCACGGGCATCCTCCAGTCCTCCGGCGGCCCGGCGGCCCGCCGTTGTCGTGGACCGGTCTACCAAGGTGCGGGGCAGGCCGCTCGACGACCGCCGCGGCGCGGTGCGATCATCGTCCCCCATGAAGGTTCTCGTGGTCGGCGCAAGTGGCCTGCTGGGTCGGCAGATCGTGACCCGGCTCCGCGCGGGCGGGCACACCGCGGTCGCGGTCGCCCGCACGCCGCGCGAGGGGATCGACCACGCGGTGGACGCCACCACGGCCGAGGTGCAGACCTGGCTGCCGCTGTTGACCGGCTGCGACGGCGTCGTGTTCGCCGCCGGTGCCGACGACCGCGAGGTGCCCGCGCGGCCCGCGTACTCGGCGTTCCACGCGGGCAACGTCGTCCCGGTCGTCACCCTGCTCACCGCCGCGCGGCAGGCGGGCGTGACCCGCGCGGTCGTGCTCGGCTCGTACTTCACGCACTTCAACCGGGAGCACCCGGAGTGGGACCTCGCCGGTGCCCACCCCTACATCCGCAGCCGGGTCGCGCAGGCGGCGGAGGGGCGGACGGCGGCCGGGCCGGGCCTGCCGGTGGCGGTCGTGGAGGTGCCGTTCGTGTTCGGCCGCGCGGGTGAGCGGTTCCCGGCGTGGGCGGAGGGCCTGGTGGGGTGGGTCAGCTCGAAGTCCCCGCTGCTGGCCCCGACCGGCGGCACGGCGGTGACCACCGCGGAGACCGTCGCGGACATCGCGGTCGACGCCCTGGAAGCGGCCTCCGGTGCGGACCTCCCGGCGGCTGACGGCAACCTGACCTGGGCGGAGATGATCGGCGGGCTCGCCGCCGCAGCGGGCAGTCCCCGCCCGGTCAAGGTGCTCCCGGCCGCGGCGTTCCGGTTGGCCCTGCGCCTGACCGCCCTGCGCTACCGGTTCTCCAGGAAGGAACCGGGCCTGCACCCGACCCGGCTGGCCGACCTGCTCCTGCGGCACCTGCACCTCACCGCCACCGGCACGCGCCCGATCGACCCCGCGATGGTCGAGACGGTCGAGGCGGTCCGGGAGAAGCGCTGACACCCCGCTGACCCCGGCTCCCCGTGATCCGGCCCGAGTGGCGGGTGGTGCGCCCACCCGGCGAACCCGATACTGGGAGGCGTGACATCGGCGCCGACGCTGTGGGGTGTGTCCTTCGACGGGGCCGCCATCTCCGGGGTCGTGGTCGAGTTCGTCAAGGTCGCCCGCGAGTTCGCCCGCCGGGGCCACCGGGTCCGGCTGGACCTGGGCTACGACATCAAGGCCGACAAGCACCGGTTCTTCCGCCCCTACGACGGCGAAGCCGACCTGCTGCCTGACTGGGTCACCCTCGACCGGGTGGCCGACCTGCACACCGTGCCCGGCTACGACCAGGACTTCGTCGCCCGCGTGCTGAGCGAGGTCGTGGCGGCGGGGGACGAGGCGCTGCTGCCCCGGGTGCGGCGGGTCGCCGAGGCGGTCGCCGACCGGATCGTGGCGACCTGGGAGGAGTGCGGGGTCACGCTGGTCGTGGTGGAGAACGGGACCCTGCCGGAGAACATCACCTACACCACCGCGCTCTACCTGGCGATCGAGCGGTACGGCGCACGGCACCGGTTGGGGCGCTTCGTGTTCTGGCGCGACCACGACCTGATGTGGCAGAGCGAACCGGGCACCGGCAAGTACGGCGCGTTCCCGCACCCGACCACCCCCCGCCCCCGCGACAGCCAGCACATCCACTACTTCGCCCTGCACGAGCACGCGCTGCGCCGCACCAGGGAGTGGGTTCCGGGCCTGCGCAACATCAGCGTGCTGCCCAACACCTTCACGCACGCGCCCGCTCGCGTGGACGGGCGCAACGCCCGGTTCCGCGCCGACTTCGGCATCCCGGCGGGCGCGGCGCTGCTGGCCCGGTTCACCCGGATCATCCCGCAGAAGCGCGTCGACCGGGACCTGCACCTGCTCGCCGGGCTGCTCGCCCGGGGTGTGGACGCGGTGCTGTTCGTGGCCGGTGACCCCACCGAGTCCGCACCCGAGCAGGCCCGCCTGGTCGCCCTGGCCGAGGAACTGGGGGTGCGCGAGCGGGTCGTGTTCGGCGGCAGGCTCGCGCCCTACGACTCCCCCGGTGATCGGTACAGCGTGCGGGACCTGCTCGCGCACGCGGACCTGGCGCTGTTCCTGACCTCCTACGACTACGAGAGCTACGGCAACCCGGTGGGTGAGGCGATCGCCTCCGGCACGCCGTACGCCGCGAGCCGCTACGAGTTGTACGACGCCGTCTACGGCGGGCTCGGGTTCCGGGCGCCGCTGCTCGACGTCACCGCGCACGACCTGCCCACCGACGCGTTCGTGGCCGAGGTGGCGGAGCTGATCACCGATCGGGAGAGGTGGAACGCGGTCATGACCCACAACCACCGGCTGGGTGCCGGGCACTTCGGCCAGGACCGGGTGGGCGAGGCGGTCGCGCGGCTGTTCCCGGCGCCCATGGGCGCGCGCACCCGGTTGAGCGTGGTGCTGCCGGTGTTCAACGAGGCCGCGCACCTGGAGCGGGTGCTCGCCGGGCTCCGCGACCAGCGCGGCCCGGGCGGTCCGCTGGACCGCGAGCTGTTCGAGGTCGTGGTGGTGGACAACAACTCCACCGACGACACCGCCGCGATCACCCGCCGGTTCGCCGAGGCGCACCCGGACCTCGCGGTGCACCTGATCACCGAGGCGGAGCAGGGCGTGTCGTGCGCGCGGCGGGCGGGCATGGACTTCGCGGTGCACCGCAGCCGGGCGCGGCCGTTCGCCGACCCGGACGAGCGGTGCTACCTGGTGTCGGCGGACGCGGACTGCGTGGTGGACCCGGACTGGCTGTGGGAGCTGTTCTCGGCCATGGAGTCCAGCAAGGCCGCCATCGGGGTGTGCGACTACTACTACACCGCCGAGCACTTCGCGGGCAGGCCACGGCTGTGGGACGCCATCCAGCGCACACTGCGCTGCCGGGTGGTGGCCTGGTCGGTGTTCGGCGGGTTCCCCGACGGCAAGGGCTTCGCCGTGGAGCGCGAGGCGTACGCGGCGGTCGGCGGCATCGAGGTCTTCTACCAGGTGCAGGACGGGCGGTTCGTCAACCACCTCTCCGACGACTGGGACTTCGGCATCAAGGTGCGCAGCAGCGGCCACGACATCGCCTACGCCCCGAGGTCCCGGGTGGAGATCAACCCGCGGCGGGTGAACCACGCGCTGGAGGAGGTGATCACCGGTCGCGCCTACGGCAACGACGGCATCATCGTCATGCGCGACATCCGGGTGGAAGACCCCGCGCCCGCCCGCGACAGCGACCTCACCCCGGCCGAGGCGCGGCAGGCCTGGGAATTCTCGATCAAGGACTTCACCCCGAAGAACGTCGTGCTGCCGGTGCTGCTCACCCCGGCCCTGCTGGAGGAACAGCGGGTCGTGGACTTCTTCGGCGCGGACCTGGCCGCCCGGCTACGCGACCGGATCGCGGAGATCCGCGACGAGATGCGGGTGGTCGACTTCACCCCCATCCACGCCTACAAGACCCCGTCCTACCGGCTCTACCTGGAGTTCCGCGAGGAGCTGTTCGCGGTGCTGCGGCGCACGGTCGGCGAGGACATCGGCTCCCCGCCACCGCTGCCGGAGTGCCTGCGCGAGGTGCCCGAGGAGCGGTTCGCCGAGTTCGTGCGCTACTACTGCGAGGACCGCGAGTCCGGCGAGGCGCACAACCACTTCGGCAACGGGGGCGTGTTCTGATGTCGACCGCCCGCGAGTCGCTGCACCGGCTGGACCCGGCGTACCCGAGGCCCGCCGTGCTGGACGCGCTGGCCGACCCGGTGAACGCGCACCTGCTGGAGTACCTGGAGGAAGACCCGTTCGGCGCGCACGTGTTCCCCGGCAACGTGCCCGGTCACCCGCCGGAGGCGTTCCTGGCCGACCTCGACGCCCAGCTCGCCGACACCGCCCCGATCCACCTGTGGTCCTACATCCCGACCTGCGCCTACCGGTGCCGCTTCTGCCAGTACCCGGTGGTGCTGGTCAAGGGGGCGCCGGAGGTGGTGGACACCAAAGCCGCGCAGTGGGTGGACTGGAATATCCAGGAGGCCCGGCTGTGGCTCGACGCGGTGCCCAACCTGCGCCGCGCACCGGTCGGCGAGTTCAACGTCTTCGGCGGCACCCCGTCGATGCTGCCCGCCCACGCCATCCGCAGGCTGCTGGACTTCTACCGGGAGAACTTCGGCTTCACCGCCGAGACCACGATCCGCTTCGAGGGCGACCCGAGCACGTTCACCCCGCAGAAGCTGGAACTGCTGCGCGAACTGGGCTGCACCAAGATCTCCAGCGGTGTGCAGTCCTTCGACGACAGGGTGCTGCGGGAGTGCGGCCGGGAGCACTCGTCGGCGATGTGCGTGGACTTCGTGCGCAACGCCCGCGCGCTCGGCTTCGAGTGGGCGAGCGTCGACCTGATGTACGGCCTGCTCGACCAGACCGTGGACAGCGTCCGCCGCGACCTGGACGTGGTGCTGGAGCACGGGGTGGACGCGGTGGTGTGCACCAAGCTGCACCTGATGTCCTACGCGGACACCCGCACCGGCGTCACCGGCGAGAAGCCCGCCGCCTGGCAGTTCCCGGACTACCGCCGCAGGCTCGGCGAGACCGGCCACCACTGGCCCTCCCTCGGGGAGCAGTACCAGATGCGCGAACTGCTCACCGAGGGCCTGACCGCCGCCGGGTACACCGAGCACCCGACGATGTACTTCGCCCGGTCCGGGCTGCCACCGGAGAAGTGGAAGGCCATCATGGTCGACCAGGACAAGCAGGAGGCCGAGGTGGCCATCGGACTCGGCGGCAGCTCGTCCTGCCGGGCCTCCGAGGCGATCACCGACACCAACCGCGACCGCTACGCCCAGGCCGTGCGCGAGGGCCGCATCCCCCTGGGCTCGGCCACCCGGTTCACCCCGGAGGCCCAGGCGGCCCGAGCGGTGAAGATGGCGCTGACCACGCTGCGACCGCTGCGCGAAGACCTGCACCGGGCCCGGTTCGGCCGGTCGCTGTTCGCCGAACCGTGGGCGTCGGCGTTCGACCGGCTGGCGGGGCGGGACCTGGCCCGGGTGGACCGGGCGCGCGGACTGGTCGAGCTGACCGGCACCGGCCGCACCCTGGTGGAGGCGCTGATCAACGCGGAGCTGTGAGCACAGCGGAATGCGTGGTGCCGACCACCCTCGTGGTCGGCACCGCGCATTCCGGTACCGCGTGCGCCCCGTGCGAACGGTCTCGCACGGGGAGTCGATCAGAGGAGCGGCAGGGCGGGCAGGCAGGGGGGTGCGGGTGCGGTCGGGTCGAGGGCGCGGCGGACGATGCCGATGGCCCGGGGCGAGTAGGTCATGGTCAGGTGGTCGGACAGGTCCAGCAGGCAGCCGTCCTGCAGGGTCACGTTGTTCACCCGGGCACCGGGACCGGCGCTGAGGAACGTGGACCGGTACGGCGTGGTGATCTCGTCGAACCGGGTGGCGATGACCGTGTAGGACACGCCGGGCACGGTGTCGCCCCCGGCGTTGAGGTCGAGCAGGAACTCCGAACCGACGACCTGCTGGGCGGCGGCCTTGCCGATCGCGGGCGGGGTGAACCCCAGCAGCCCCAGGGTGTCCACCAGGGTGGCGATGCCGTTGAGCGTCGTGCCGTGGTGGGTCGCGCCCAGGGTCACCAGGTTGCGCACGGCGGACGCGCCGCCGTCCTTGAGGTACCGCCGGGGCATCAGCCCGCCCTGCGAGTGCCCGACGATGTCGACCTGGGGTGCCCCGGTCGCCTCGCGCACCCGGTCGACGAAGGCCCCGAGTTCGCGCGCGGAGCGGCGGATGTCGCCGGTCGCCTTGATCGACGGCGGCACCGAGGCCAGGCTGTCGTCGGTGTCGCCGTAGTTCAGCGCGAAGACGCAGAACCCGTCGGCGGCCAGCGCCGGTGACATGGCGGCGAAGTCGTTGTACCGGTTCTCGTAGGTGCCGTGCACGAGGACGACCGGCCGGGGGTGCCGGGCGTCGGGGCGGCACGCCCAGTCGTTGGCGCCGGGCGGGGTCGCCTCGGGGGCGAGCTTGGTGTAGGTGAAGGAAACGACGAAGCTGGGGATGGCCGGGTCCGCGGACGCCGGGACCGCGGCCGCGAGGACGGCCGCGCAGGCGGCTGTTGCGGCGAGCGCGGTGCGCAATGGGGTCATGCGAGTGCCTTTCCGGCAGGTTCTTTCATGTTGGTGCTGGCTCCGCGCACGGCCGGGCGGGCGTTCCGGACGGACTGGGCGGAAGCCCATTAGGACAGACGCGACCGTGACCGGCAACACGAAGACCCCGGCGGGCGCGAAGTGCGCGCGGGCGGTCAAGAGTCGGGCGGGGATTTGGTACGCGGCGCAGGTCGGGGTGCTCAGGCGCCCGGTCGCACGAACAACCCGTCGACGATCACGTTGATCAGGCGCTGGGTGGACTCGTCGCCGTGGACGCAGGCGAAGTCGGCCAGCAGGGCGGCCTCGACCATCTCGAAGACCAGCACCAGGTCGTTCAGCTCGATGTCGGGGCGCAGGTCGCCCTGCTCCCTGGCGCGTTCGAAGGCGGGCTTGAGCACCGAGATGAGGGCCTCGGCGTACTGCTGCTGGTAGCGGTTCGGCAGGTTGCGGAACAGGTTGACCAGGGAGCGGCGCTCGACCTGCACCGAGAGCACCATGAGCAGCAACTCCCGGAACGAGCAGACCTCCCCCGTCGCGTCGACGCGGCTGAGCCAGGCCAGCCGCTCGGTCGCCACGGCCAGGCCGAGGGACCGCCGGTCGGGGAAGTGGCGGTAGACGGTGGCCCGGCCCAGGCCCGCACGGCGGGCGATCTCGTCGAGCGGGACGACCTCGGAGCCCTCGGCGTAGGCCTCGTCGGCGACGCGGAGGATGGCCTCGCGGTTGCGGCGGGCGTCAGCGCGACCAGACGTCGATGACCTCGCGGGGCGCACGCCGGACGATGTTACCGGTAAGTAGTGAGACCGGCAATCGGTTCCTTCTCTCGGTTGCCCTCCCTACCGTTGCCCCTGCCACCGCCGTCCCCCGAGGAGTGCTGATGCCCGCTGTCACCCGACGTTCCGTCCTCCTGGGAGCCGCCGCGGCGGCGGGGTTGTCGGCGGTCGGGGTGGCGACCGGGATCGCCGCTCCCCGCCGGGTGCCGGTGACGCGCGAGGAACACCGGGTCGTGGTGGTCGGGTCCGGCTTCGGCGGGGGCGTGACCGCGCTGCGGCTGGCCCAGGCCGGGGTGCCGGTGCTGGTGCTCGAACGCGGCCTGCGCTGGCCGACCGGCCCCGACGCCGAGACGTTCCCGCACCCGACCTCGCCGGACAAGCGGATCTTCTGGCTCGGCTCCGCGCCGACGATCCCGGGCATCCCGAACGTGCCGTTCGAGCGGTACACCGGCCTGCTGGAGCGGGTCCCGGGCAACGGCATGGACATCATGTGCGCCTCGGGCGTGGGCGGCGGCTCCCTGGTCTACCAGGGCATGACGCTGCAACCCGAGGCCGACGTGTTCAACGCGACCTTCCCGCAGGAACTCGACTACGCCCGGATGGACAGCGTGTACTACCCGCGCGTCGCCGCCATGCTGCGGCCGCGGGTCGCACCGGACGACGTGGTCAACAGCAAGACCTACGCCGCGGCCCGGATCTTCGCGCGCAACGCCGAGCGCGCGGGCTACGCCGTGGAGAAGATCCCGATGCCGATCGACTGGGACTTCGCGCGGCGCGAGCTCAACGGCGAGATGAAGCCCTCCTACACCAACGGCGACTGCGCCCTCGGGGTCAACAACGGCGGCAAGCACTCGGTCGACGTCACCTACGTCGCCGCCGCCGAGGCCACCGGGCGCTGCACCGTGGCCACCCAGCACAACGTCACCGACGTGGTGCTGGCACCGGACGGCCGCTGGCAGGTGCACACCGACCGGATCGGCACCGGCGGCGAGGTCCTGGAGAAGAAGATCATCACCACCCGGGCGCTGGTGATGGCCGCCGGGACCGCCAACACCACCCGGCTGCTGATGCGCGCCGCGGCCAAGGGCGACATCCCGGACATGCCCGACGACCTGGGCACCAACTGGGGCTCCAACGGCGACCGGATCTACACCTGGACGAACTTCGCCGACGACTTCGGCGCCCCGCAGGGCGGGCCGGTCATCTACGGGAGCAAGGAGTGGGACGACCCGGCCACGGCCAACACCGTCATCCAGGCCTCCCTGCCCCCGACGCCGAACCTGCGCACCACCATGCTCGTCGGCTACGGCGTCAGCCAGGGCCGGGGCCGCTTCGTCTACGACTCCGCGAAGGACGACGCGGTCCTGCAGTGGCCCAAGGACGCCGACAAGGCGCTCAGCGAGCGCATCCACACCCGCATCTCCCGCATCGCGGGCACCTTCGGCGTCCTGCTGGACACGACCGCGGTCGCCCCCTCCACCTGGCACCCGCTGGGCGGCGCCTCGATGGGGTCGGTGTGCGACCTGGCGGGGCGGGTGCTCGGCCAGCGCGGCCTCTACGTGCTCGACGGCGCCCTGATGCCGGGGACCGCCGCCGCGTGCAACCCGTCCATGACCATCGCGGCGGTGGCCGAACGGGCACTCGACGAGCTGATCAGCGAGGACGTGGACACCGTCTTCTGAGGCGGGGTCTGCTGAGAGCAGGCGCCCACCCGCCCGGGAAGGGGGAGCCTACTTCTCCTTCTTCCCCTTGGCGGGCTTCTTCGCCGCCTGCTCCGCGGGCCCCCCACCGCTGTTGGCGGAGGAGTTCTTCCCCGGCCCGCTGTTGTCCGCCGCGACGTCGGCGGGCTTGCCCGCCCCACCGGGGGCGACGGGGGCGACCTGCTCGACCGGGTGGTCCGCCACCTGGCGGGGCTGTTCGTCCCGGCCGGTGATGACGTTGCTCGCCACCCCCACGGCCGGTGGGACCACGACCACGGTGGACGAACTCCCCGGGGGTTCCGGCGGGGAGGAGACCGACTCCGGGGGCGTGCTGCCCGCGGTCAGGACCAACGTGGTGCCGACCGCGCTGAGCAGGGCCACACCCGCCGTGACCAGGTACTTCCGCGGCACCTGCCGCCGGGGCGCGGGTACCGGCAGGACAGCGGTCTCCGCCGGGGCGGCGCTCTCCACCGGGATGGCGGGGACCGGCTCCTCGCCGGGACCGCGCAGCACCGCCGCGCACTCGGCGGCGGTGGGCCTGCGGCGGGAGGTCAGGGCGGTCATCAGCGACAGCAGCCGCACCAGGTCGGCGGGCAGGTCGTCGGGGATCTCCGGGGACCGGTACAGGCGGGCCACCGCCGCCTCGACCTCGGTGCCCACGTACTCGCGGCGCCCGGTCAGGCACTCCAGCAGCACCAGGCCAAGGGCATAGACGTCGGCGGCCGAGCCCACCTCGGAGCCGCGGACCTGCTCCGGGGCCAGGAAGGCCGCGGTGCCGACCATCTGGTCGCTGTGGGTCAACCGGGTGCCCCCGGTGAGCAGGGCCAGGCCGAAGTCGGTCAGGTGCGGCTCGCCCGCGGTGTCGACGAGGATGTTCGAGGGCTTGACGTCGCGGTGGACGATGCCGTGCTCGTGCACGTGGGCGAGCACGTCGGCCAGCACCGCGCCGATCCGGCGGACCTCGGCGACGGACAGCGGCCCCCGCTTGACCAGCTCCCGCAGGGTGCACCCCTCGACCAGGCTGAGCACGACGAACGGGGTGCCGCCCTCGGTGCCCGCGTCGTAGGCGGCGACCAGGTTCGGGTGCGACAGGCCCGCCAGCGTCCGGATCTCGTTGGCGAAGCGGCGGGGGTCGCTGATCTCGGCGGTGCCGGTGAGGACCTTGACCGCCACCGGCCGGTCGAGCCTGGTGTCGAGGGCCCGGTACACCTCGGCCGTCGAGCCCACGCCCAGCGGCTCCAGCAGTCGGTAACGCCCGGCCACCAACAGGTCAGCACGATCGGCGGACGAGGTCACGGCCTGTCCCCTTCCTGGCTCGTAAAGTGTCCCAATACCCCACCAGCCCAACGCGCAAACCTGCCCGTCGTGACGAAATTCCGCTCTCACCTTGGCACGGGCCACCAACTCCGCACCAGTTGGGCGGGCTCGGCGAGGCCTGGGAACGACGCAGGGCGGTTGGTGGTGCGGCTGCGAGCCGCACCACCAACCGCCCTACGTCGCCCGGGACCGCTGTCAGGCCGCGGCGATGAGCTGGTACCAGGGGTCGGACTGGAGCTGGGCGAGCACCGAGGCGGGGAGCACCGACTCCACCGAGTCGCGGGCGGTGACCACCGCCTGCCGCGGGCTGGCACCGCCGAGGAGCTGCTGGATCTGCCACGGCGTGCCCACCGGGATCGGCAGCGGCGCGCCGTAGCCGATCCTCGGGGCCTGCGGGTGCAGGGTGAGGCCCGCGCCGGTGTCCACGGCCGGGTTCAGGACGTAGGCGTGGTCGCCCGCGGCGTAGCCGTAGAGCCCGTTGGCGAACGCCAGCAGGTTGGTGATCATGTTCGTGGAGTTGCAGATGCCGTCGTTCTCGTTGCACACGTCGCGCACCGGGATGTCGCCGAAGTCCCGGCCGCCGCGCATGGTGACCCCGGGCAGGAAGGTCGGCAGGTTGGTCTCGATGCCGCCCGCGACCCCGCCGCGACCGCCGTCGCCGAAGGACCGCCGCGGGTTGCCGTACAGGGTGCCGGACAGCTTGTCGTGCGGGATGACGGTGCTGTTGGCGTACATCTCCAGCACCTCACCCGCGACGACCGCGCCCTCGGAGTACCCGGCCAGCCGAAGCTGGGTGTCCGGGCACGCGGCGTGGTACCGCCGGACCGCGGCGTCGAGCTCGGCGGCGCCGTTGGCCACCGACTCGTCCAGGGCCTGCGCGTCGACCACGGGGAACACGCCCGCGTAGTAGGGCACCTCCACGATCTCGTAGCCCGCGGGCGGGTTCTGGTTGAACGCCGACGCCCGCCACGAGCTGAGCGTCTCGCCCGAGTTGTAGCCGTCGGTCTCGAAGACGGCCACGGTCGCGCACGCGGCGGCCCGCACGTCGGCGGACGCCTGCGGTACGGCGACCAGCGCGACGGCCGACAGCACGGCGAACGAGGCCGCCCCCAGCTTTCGCTTCATCGTCACTCCCTGAACTCCGACCACCGGCAGCGCGGGATCGGAAGAATCGACTGTGGACGAGCCCGGGGCGACATCTCCCCTCCCCGGACCACATCGCAGAACCCTGCCACACCGGAATCGGATTCGGTCCCCAATGGCATGTTCATGCAGCTCAACCCCGTGATCAGCACTTATTCCGACCACCGGGCACCCCATTCGGACACCATTGTCACCATTGCGCCGAGAATCGAGGGACGTGGTCGATCCGGACACCGCGGCGGAGGTTGCGCGTTTCCGCGCCACCGGTGCCATGTGCACCCCGCCCCGGGCGGGCGAACTCGACGGTTGGGCACGGCGCTGTGGGGTATGCAGCCAAGATGAACTCGTCACCGCCCGCGCAGGCGCCCACCGGGGAGCCCGCGCCGTCCGACCCAGTCCCGCTGTGAACCCGCGTCGGGAGGTGGCACGGGGTCGCGCGCCCGTCGGCGCGGTGGACCCGGCGCAGGCGGCCGGTGACGCCACCGGTGCGCACCGCCTAGTGCTGGCCGTTCCGGCGATCAGCACCGAACTCGCCGTGATCCGGCGGACGCTGGGGGCCTGGCTGGGCGCGCAGGTCGTCCCGGCCGGGCTGGTGACCGACGTCCTGCTGGTCGTCGACGAGGCGGTGGCCAACAGCGTCGAGCACGGCTACCGGGACCTGCCCCCGGGCAGCGTCACCGTCACCGCCCACCTCGCCGCCCCGACCGCCGCACTGGTCATCACCGTCTCCGACCACGGGCGGTGGCGCGAACCCACCCCCGAGGCCACCCTGCACCGGGGGCGCGGGGTCGGCATCATGCGCGCGCTGGCCGCCACCGTGGACATCCGCGTCGGCGCGGGCACCACCGTGGCCATGCGGTTCGCCATCCGCACGGAGTGACACCCGGCCGCCGCCCGTTCGGGCGGCGGCCGATTCCGCGTGGTGTCAGTGCTTCATGCCGTGTTCGATGGCCTCGATGATGCGGGGCCGCAGTTCGGCGGCGCTGATGATGGCGTCCACCGAGCCGACCTCGACCGCGCGCTGGATGCTGTGCACCCGGTCGAACTCCGCCGCCACCTCACCCAGCTTCTCCGCCCGCACCGCTGACCGCACCTCGGCGAGTTCGAGGGTGAGCGCCGCCCGCTCCGCGCCGCCCGCGGCGGTGACCCTGGCCTGCAGGTCGGTCACCCTCGGGTCGGTGGCGGTGCGGTTGTTCACCTCGCCGGAGAACACCACGGCCGCGGCCGGGGCGCCGCCGAGGACCGAGGCGAAGGAGCCCTCCAGCGCCAGGACGGTCATGTTCGGGTTGAGCGCCTTGGAGAACACCACGAACGCGCCGCCGTGGTAGCGGGAGATGACGCAGAAGACGATCGGGCCGTCGAAGTTGACGATGGCCCGGCCGATCTCGGCGCCGTACTCCAGTTGCAGCTTGCGCATCGACTCCGGGGAACCGTCGAACCCGGACAGGTTCGCCAGCACCACCAGCGGCCGGTTGCCGGACGCCGCGTTGATCGCCCGCGCGGTCTTCTTCGACGACCTGGGGAACAGCGTGCCCGCGGTGTAGGTGTCCGGGCCGTCGGTGGGCGGGAAGCCGCGGCGCGGGATCGAGCGGGACTCGATGCCGACCAGGCAGACCGGCCAGCCGCCGATGTGCACGTCCTGCACCGCGGAGGTGCCCGCGTCGGCCATGCCCGCCCAGCGTTCCAGCACCGGGTGGTCCTGGTCGGACAGGGCGCGCATCACCGTGCGGATGTCGAACGGCTTCTTGCGGTCGGGGTTGTGCGCCGCGGAGAAGATCTCGCCGACGGTGGTGAAGTCGCTGCCGACGACCGCGTGCGGGAACGAGGACACGTCGCGGGTGACCGGGTCGCTGGTCTCCGCCCGGCGCGGCGCCGCCTCACCGGGGACCACGTAGGTGTGGTCGTAGTGCGCCATCAGCACCTCGCGGGCGGCGGGCAGGTTCGGCGCCCAGTACTGCGCCTGGCCGTTGGGGCCCATCACCCGGTCGTAGCCGCCGATGCCGAAGTTGTCCTCGGCCGACACGCCACCGGAGAAGTCCAGCGACTGCTTGCCGGTGAGCACCATGGCCGAGTCCGGCGTCATGACCAGCACGCCCTTGGTGTGCATGAGCATCGTCGCCTCGGCGTTCCAGTACGGCTGGGCGCCGACGGCGATGCCCGCGACCACGATGTTGATCTCACCGCCGCCCTGGGTGAAGGTGACGATCCGCTTGAGCGCCGCCGCGATCCAGTCCATGTTCTCGGTGCCCGACGACATGGAGATGCGCGCGCCCGCCGACAGCGCGAACCACTCCAGCGGCACCCGCATCCGCTCGGCCAGGTCGAGCGCGGCGATCACCCGCGAGCACTCCGGCTCCGACAGCGCGCCCAGCGCCCTGGTCGGGTCGCCGAGCAGCACCACCCGGGTCACGCCCTCGGGGTGGCGCGCGGTCGGGGTGGTCACCACGCCCGCCACGATCGCCGCGGTGTTCTTCCCCGCGGGCCGGTCGACCGGCACCAGGGCACCGCTGTCGTCGAGGTCGTGCTCGGTGAAGCCGCCGTCGGGCCCGGAGAGCAGGCCGGTCAGCTCGTAGGGGTAGGTGTTGCCGCGCTGGGCCGCGCGCAGCACCTTCAACCGGTAGTCGTCCAGCGGCCGCACCAGCTCGTCGGTGGTGTCGCCGACGTGCAGCCGGTAGCCGCCGGAGGCGTTGAGGGTGATCCGCGCGGCGATCTCGGCGGAGCGGCCCGCCTCGGTGCGGGTGCGGACGACGAACTGCACCTCCTCCAGCCCGGCGCCCACCGTGGTCGGCAGGATGCGCTGGACCACCGTGTCGATCTCCTCGGCGGTCAGCCGGGTCTGCGGCCAGATGTAGATCATGATCCGGTTGGTGTCGTACCGCTTGTTCTGCGCGCGGCGGGCCCGCGCGGTGCGGATCGCGTCGAGGCAGCCGGTGAACACGTCCTCCACCGCGGGCAGCGACACCAGCCTGCCGTCGGTCTCGCGCAGCGGCGCCATGTCGCGGACCTGGCCGAGGGCGAACAGCCGCTCGTCGGCCGGGTTGCTGCGGGCCACGCCCTGGTAGAGGTAGATCTCCTCGTCGGAGGAGGGCAGCCGGGTCAGGTCGAACTCGCTGAGCCGCTGCAACTGCAGGCGGCGGGCGATCTGCGGGTGCAGGCCGCGGATCAGCCGGTCCTCGGTGAAGCCGCCCGCGCCGTCGGGCCGGAAGCTGAAGTGGTGGTGCATCACCGCGCCGCTGGCCCCGGCGACGGTGGTGGTGATCCGGCGGACGCCCTCGGTGAGGTGTTCGACGAGCAGCTCGCGCAGCCGCACCGCCATGCCCTCCTCGTCGGGCTGCGACTCCCAGGTCAGGTAGAGGTCGGCGACCACCCCGCCACCGCCCGCCCGCGCCCCGAAGGCGCGCAGCGCGGCCAGGGCCTCGGCCGCGCCGGTGATGTCCACGGCGGTGGTGACCAGGCGGGTCACCCCGCTCTCCCGGGTGTGCGCGGCGCTGAGCAGCTTGCAGCCGCCCTCCTCGTGCACGGTGACCTCGGAGAGGTTGCGGTTGCCGTAGTAGCGGCGGGTCAGCACCTCCAGCAGCGGGGCGTGGTCGTGGCCGGGGCGGCCGATGCGCTGACCGAGGATGCGGACCAGCGGCTGCGGGCCAGCCACCATCTTCTGGATGCGCTCGGCGCGGTCCGGGGCGTCGGGGTTGCGGTCGAGGTGGCGAAGCTGGTCGCGCACCGCGGCGTAGACCGTCGCCCGGTTGCGGCGCAGCAGCGGCTGGGCGAACCAGCGGAACACCACGCCGCGAGCCAGGTCCGACACCGCCGGGGACCGCACCTGGGTGGCTTCGACGACGTGCTCCAGGGCGAGGCCCGCGCGCTCGCTCAGCGACTCCAGCGGCGGCGACCCGGCCAGCCACTGGCGCAGCAGCTCCGAGACGACGGTGACGTCGGTGGTCATCCGCTGCAACGCCAGGAAGATGCGGAAGACCGCCTCCTCCAGCTCGGGCGTGCGGTCGAGGTCGACGACGCCGTAGTGCTCCAGCACCCGCTTGAGCTTGGCCTGGAAGCCCTCGGTCAGGCCCGCCCGCTCCACGTCGAGGCTCTGCAGGTAGGTGTGGAAGTGCTCGCGCGGGCTGTGCACCGGGTTGCCCGGTTCGAGTTCGACCTCGCCGCCGTGCTTGTTGCGGCTCAGCTCGGACAGGTCGGCGAACACGGTCAGCAGGTCGACCTCGCCCGGCAGCGGCCTGCCGCCGAGCTCGGCCCGCGCGGCCAGGTAGCCCGACAGCACGCGCTCGCGGTCGTGCGGGTCCACGTCGAAGCCCAGCAGCAGGCCGCGCAGGTCGTGCAGGCCCCGCTCGGCCCGCTCCGCCGCGGACAGCGCCGCGGGCTCGGCGGGCAGGTCGATCTCGACGACCTCGCCCGCGGCCTCCGCCTCGGCACCCTCGTCGGCGAGGGGTTCCAGGCGCATCAGCGGGGCGCCGGTCTCCACCTGGCTGCCCACCGACACCGGGCACTCGCGGACCCTGGCGCGGAACGGCGCGCGCAGCACCGTCTCCATCTTCATGCTCTCCAGCACCAGGATCGGCGCCCCGGAGTCGACCTCGTCGCCGACGGCCAGCGGCGTGGCCACGACCAGCGCGGGCGCGGGCGAGCGGACGACACCGCCCTCGTCGCGGCTGATCCGGTGGGTGACGCCGTCGACCTCGACCAGGTGGATCGGGCCGTGCGTGGCCGAGACCACCCGGAAGCGGTGGCCGTTGACCACGATCTGGCCGCTGTGCGCGTCGAACCGCCGCACCTCGACGTCCGCGGGGTGCGCGTCCCCGCCGCCGGACACCCCGACGCGGAAGCGCTGCTGACCGGCCCGGGACACGCTGACCCGGTAGGCGGCCCCGCGCAGCTTGAGGTCCAGCGGTCGGCCGCTCTCGTGCTGCACCTGCGGGCGCCCGCCGAACGCGGTGGACAGCAGCCGCCTGCGGCTGACCTCCTCCTCGTCCTGGTAGGCCTCGATCGCGGCGACGGCCAAGGCGATCGCGGAGTGCCGGTGGTTGACCAGGCGGCCCTCGGCGCGCACCCGGTCGATCCAGCCGGTGTCGGCGCTGGCGTCGATCACCTCGGGCTGGTCGAGCAGGTCGAGCACGAAGCTCTTGTTGGTGGCGCCGCCCTCGATGATCACCGTGGTCTCGGCCATCGCGCGGCGCAGCCTGCCCAGCGCCTGCTCGCGGTCGGTGCCGTAGGCGATGATCTTGGCGATCATCGAGTCGAAGTCGGCCGGGATGGTGTCGCGCTCGCTGACCCCGGTGTCGACGCGGATGCCGGGGCCCGCGGGCAGCACCAGGCGCGCGATGCGGCCGGGGGCGGGGGCGAAGTCGCGGTCGGGGTCCTCGGCGTTGAGCCGGGCCTCCACGGCGTGCCCGGACTCGACCGGCTGCGGGCCCTCCAGCCTGCCGCCCGCCGCCACGTGCAGTTGCAGGCGGACCAGATCGGTGCCGGTGGTGATCTCGGTGATCGGGTGCTCGACCTGGAGCCGGGTGTTGACCTCCAGGAAGGCGAACAACTTGTCGCCGGGGTGGTACAGGAACTCCACGGTGCAGGCGCCGCGGTAGCCCACGGCCACGGCCAGCCGCTCGGCCGACGCCTTCAGCTCGGCGGTCTGCTCCGGGGACAGCACCGGGGAGGCGGACTCCTCGATGACCTTCTGGTTGCGCCGCTGCACCGAGCAGTCGCGCACGCCCAGCGCCCACGCGGTGCCCTGCCCGTCCGCGATGACCTGCACCTCGACGTGCCGGGCGCCGGTGACCAGGCGCTCCAGGAACACGACACCGGAGCCGAAGGCGCGCAGCGCCTCCTGGCTGGTGCGCTCGTAGGCCTCGGCCAGGTCCTCCCCCGAGGCGACCATGCGGATGCCGCGCCCGCCGCCGCCCGCGGTGGCCTTGAGCATCAGCGGGTAACCGATCTCCTCGCCCGCGCGCAGCGCGTCCTCGAGGGTGGCGACCTCACCGCGGCTCCACGGCGCCACCGGGACACCGACCTCCTCGGCGATCAGCTTGGCGCCGATCTTGTCGCCGAGCTTGCGCATGGCCTCCGGGCTCGGGCCGACGAAGGTGACCCCGATCCGCTCGCACAGCTCCGCGAACGCCGGGTCCTCCGCGACGAACCCCCAGCCCACCCAGGCGGCGTCGGCGCCGGTGTCCACCAGCGCCCGCTCCAGCACGGCGAGGTCCAGGTAGGGCCGGGCCGAGGCGGGACCCAGCGGGTGGGCGACGTCGGCCTCCCGCACGAACGTGGCCCCCCGGTCCGCGTCGGTGTAGAGGGCGACCGTCTCGATCCGCGTCCCGGTTTCGGCCGAAAGGTCCCGGACCGCGTGGATGAGCCGCATCGCGGCCTCTCCACGGTTGACAATGGCGACACGACTGAACACCGGCTGAGCCTCCCAAGTACCCACACGCAGAAGGTGACGTCCGGGTCTCGGATCGTCGCCTGCACCTGGGTCCATACCCTGTCCGATTACCGGCCGGTACACCAATGTCCGCATCGCGCAGGACGAGGCCGCTGAGTTGTGGGAACCCTACAACAAGAGGCCCCTACATACCCCATATCGCTTGCGTTTCGCACCAGGTCTGACACAAACCTGCTAGAACCGCACGGTGCCGTCGACCGGCGGGGGCAGGGGTGTGTTCAGCGGCCCGTCAGCGGGCGATCAGGCGGTGGCCGGGTCGGGCTATGGTCGGGTGAGCGCACGGTCGAACGGATGGAGCAGGCGATGGGCACGGCCGGGAACGACGAGGAGAACGTGGTGGACGCCGAGGTGGTGGAGGAGAAGTCCCCCGCCCCGGCCTTGGTCGAGCCGGTGCTGCCGCCGTCGGACTACTCCGCGGACGGGGTGCCCAGCTTCGACTACGTCCGCGACCGGATCGAGAACCGCGTGCACACCGCCACCGGCTCGGTCGACCTCGCGGGCCTGGGCGGCACCGGCCCGGACGTGGAGTCCCTGGACAAGAAGCTGGCCGAGCGGGACGAGGCGGGCCGGGCCAAGCTGGCCGAGATCCGCCGCTCGATGGGCCTCGACTGACCACCCGGGGCACCCGCCGAGGTGTTCCCGCCCGGATTCTGCCCCGACCGGGGCAACCACCCGACGACCGCACCGCGTGGGTTACCGGTGAGAGCACCGCACGAGGCGGTGCTCCCGGAGACCTGGAGCACGTGTGCGAGTTCGAATGATGATCGTCGGCGGGGTCCTGGCGACCGGCGCGGCGGTGGCGGGCGTCCCCATCCTGGCGTCGGCCGTGACCGGACCGGCCCAGCCCCAGCCCGGGGTGGAGACCTCCCCGCCCGCGGTGTCCCCCCAGCCGTCGCCGGGCCTGTCCCCCCAGCCCAGCCCGGCCCCGCGGCCCACCCCGGGCGGGCCGGAACTCTCGCCCCTGCCCTCCCCGCACCCCGCGCCCGGGCAGCCCAGCGTGACCCCCCGGCCCGTGCCCGAGCAGCCGGACGTGACCCCGCGGCCCGCTCCCGGTGCGCCGGTCGTGAGCCCCCTGCCCGCCCGCCCGGCGCCCGCACCGGCCGTCACCCCGTCCCCCGCGCCGGGACGGCCCGCCCCCAGCCCCGCCCCGATGACCACCGCGGGCTGACCTCGACTGCTGCCAGGATCGGTGCGCTCGCCCGGGAGTGCGCACCGACCGGCCGGAAGGCGTTGCACTGTGCGGTTCTCCGCCGCGGGGGCGTCGACGGACACCTCCGCCTTCACCGCGTGCTTCAACCGGCACGTGGACTCGGTCCGCGTGACCGCCTACCTGCTCTGCCGGGACCGGCACCGCGCCGAGGACCTCACGCAGGCCGCGTTCCTCAAGCTCTACCTGGCCTGGTCGCGCCTGGACGAGCACGAACACCTGGACTCGTACCTGCGCAAGGTCGTGGTGCGCGAGTTCCTCACCGACCGCCGCCGGGCCTGGTGGCGCCGGGAGTCCGGTGTGGACGAACCACCCGAGTCGCCGGTGGTGGAGCCGGACCGAGAGGACCGGGTGGTGCTCTGGGACCTGATCTCCGCGCTGCCGCCGCGGCAGCGCGCGGTGCTGGTGCTGCGCTTCTGGCAGGACCTCGACGTCAACGACACGGCGGCCGCGCTCGGCTGCGCGCCGGGTACGGTCAAGAGCCAGACCTCGAAGGCGCTGGCCGCGCTGCGCGCCCGGCTCTCCGAAGGCAGGGAAAGCTATGCACGCTGACGACATCCGCGCCGCCCTGGACCAGGCGGAGCAGGACTACCGACCCACCGGGGCCGCCGACCCGACCGCCATCATCGAGCGCGGCCGCCGCATCCAGCGCCGCCGCCGGACAGCGGCCATCACCGCCTCGGCCTTCACCGTCGTCGGTGTCCTGGCCGCCAGCTTCGCCCTGATGCGCCCCGAACCCGTGCCGCCCGCGGTGCCGGGGCCCGCGCCGAGCGTGGAACCGGTGACCACCGTGGAGAACAGCCCGGTGCCCCGGACCCCGCAGATGTCACCGATCCCGGGGACGACCCCGGCGCCCGGTCCGAGCGGGAGCCCGTGCTGCTCGATCACGGTCGTCCCCTGAGGATCGCCTCCCACCCAGCCGACCGCCAGGACCGCCCGTTGCCGGGTTGCCCAGCACGACCACCCGGTCGAACGAGGTCGCCGGGCACTGCACGCGGTGGGCGATGAGCCCGCACAACTCCGTGACCGCCCCGCAGTGCGATCGAGGCGTCCGGCGGTGTGCGGGACCGTGCGGGCCGCAGCGCTCGTGGGCTGTGGAGGTCAGGTGGGCGGGGTGGTGGCCGCCAGCCAAGCACGGCGCGCCAGTGCCCGGTTGACCTCGCGGAGGTGCAGACCCCCGCGCAGCCAGGCCAGCGGGAAGGCGTCCCCGGTGTCCCGGACGACCCGGCCGAAGGCGTCGCGTTCCCGGTCGCGGGCGGTGGCGGCGATGTCGGCCAACAGGGAAGCGGTGGTGGTGAGGCCGTTGCCGGTGAGCGCGGCGATCTCGCGGGCCGCGGTGGAGGTGGCGGCAACGGCCCGACCGCCGAGGGCGATCCGGTGCAGGAGCAGTTCGAGCGGGCGCAACGGGGCAGGCGTGCGGTGGGTCACCATGCGACGGGTCGACTCGGGATCGGCAGGACTGCGGTGGGCCTGCTCAGGATTGGCAGGACTGCTGTGGGACAGCTCGAAGTCGGTCGGCGTGCGATGGGTCTGCCCGGGCTCGGTCGATGTGCGGCGTGCGTGCTCGGGATCGGTCGATGCGCAGGGGGCGGCCTCGGAGCCGGTCGACGTGTGGTGGGTCGACTCGGGGTGGGTGGGGAGGTCGCGGGGTTCGGTGGGCACCACGTGGGAGCGTTGGAGGTGGTCGAGGCCCAGGTCGACGCGGCCGTGGTGGTCAGCGGGGAGCGACAGGTGCTCCGGGTCGCCGGACACGGCGATGGCCAGGGCGGTGGCGGGGCGGTCGGGCAGGAGCCGGGCGACGACGCGGAGCCGCAGCCCCGCCGCGCCCGCGAGGACGCGGAGGTTGTCCAGCGACCGCCCACCGTCGGCGACGAGGTCGATGTGCGCGTCACCGGTGCTGACGCGGAGGGCGCCCGCCGCCGCGCCGAGCACGGTGGCGTCGAGGAACAGCAGGTCGGCGCCTGCGGGCCGGTGCGCGTCCGGGCGGGTGTCGGCGGCGAAGGCGCGGGTCACCTGATCGGCCAGGGGCTGCGCCCACAGGTCAGCCAGCGGCGGCGCGTCCCAGGCGGCACCGGCAGCGGCGACGGCGCGGACCGCCTTGCCCGCCCCGAGGCGGCGGTCGGCCGAGGCGGTCCCCCCGGAGAGCAGCAGCCCGGCCCGCCCCAACCCGCGGTGGGTGAGACCGGACTCCCCAACGGCCACCGGACCGTTCGCGGCGGCGGGCACCCGTTCAGCACCACCGGGGGTGATCGCCGGGATGGTCCACAGGGTGCCCCCCTGGTCCACGAGGTGGGTGACGACACCGCCGTAACCGGTGGCCGCCACAACCGCCTCGGTGCAGAGGCCGTACAGGCGCAGAGAACCGATCGGCCGGTACTCGCGCCGGGCCGTACCCCGCAGCTCAGCCGGGTCACCGTGCCCGGTGCGCAGGTCGTGGCACACCAGCATGAGGTCAACGAGGTCGGCGGCGAGCACTTCCCGGTCGAACGCGGAGTCCCCGGCCCGCCCAGCCGCAAGGGAGGCAGCGATCCGCAGCCCCCCGGCAGCAGCCCGGTGCAACCCGGCAACACGAGCGGTGTGCGCGGCCCGCAACACCTCAGCCCGCACCACGGCGCCACTCCCGGTCGCCCCGGACCGCAACACGGTGGCGCAGGCCGCCCACAACGCACCCGCCGCCGCCCGCTCAGCAGCCCGGACCGGAGCCACGACTTCAGCCCCGCCCCCAC
>NZ_AYXG01000244.1 GCF_000564855.1 Actinokineospora spheciospongiae | reverse complement strand
TCGCCATAGGGGCCCCGGCCAAACACATCCACCCAGCCGGGCACCACCGACAAAGTCCCGGGCTCGAAAGCCGAGCACATCCACCCACCCGGGCACCACCCACCAAACGACCGGGCTCGTGAAGGCACGGCCGAGCACATCCACCCAGCCGCGCACCCCCACCGGAACCCAGCTTTGAACAGCGGCACGGCCGAGTCATCCCCCCGCCCGCGCACACCCACCAAAACCCCGTGGCTCGAAGACACGGCCAAACACGCCCACCCAGGCACCCCAGCGACCAACCAGCCTCTCAACCGGGGAACGGCCGAGCAAATCCACCCGGACACCACCGGAAAATCCGGGCCACCCGCCAGGATCGGTCCCGCGCCGGTCCGGTGCCCGAGCGGTGCCCGGTGCCCCGGGCACCGCTCGGAGCACGCGCGCATCACCGCAGGTGACCGGTGTTGCCCGGCGGCCCCCAGGGAAACGCGGCTACCGTGTCGGCCATGTCCACCCGGTTGGCGAGTCTCGTGATCGACGCGACCGACCCGGCCGCGGTCGCCCAGTTCTGGTACATCATGCTCGGCGGGACCGCGACCCCGGAGCGCGACGGCGGCTACCGCCTCCTCGCCCCCGACGTCGGCGGCAGCGGCATCGATCTGGTGTTCCGGCGGGTCCCCTCGGCCAAGTCCGCCAAGAACCGCATCCACGTGGACCTGGCGACCGAGAGCCCGCACGAGTACCAGGTCCTCACCTCCCTGGCGGTCGACGTGGGTGCCCGCGAGGGCCGGGTCGGGCAGGGCCCGGAGGTGCCGTGGACGGTCTTCCACGACCCCGAGGGCAACGAGTTCTGCATCCTGGAGCCCGGCGACCTGTACCAGCGCACCGGTCCGCTGGCCGCGCTGGTCGTGGATTCAGCGGACCCGGCGGCGATGGCGGGCTTCTGGGCTGCGGCCACCGGCTGGCCCAGCGTGCACACCGGTGCGGGGGCGGCGGCGCTGCGCTCGGCGGGCACCAGCGGCCCGTGGCTGGAGTTCCTGCGGGTGCCCGACACCAAGCGCGGCCCGAACCGCATCCGGTTCGACGTGGCGGTTCTCGCCGACCGCCCGGACGGCGACGCCGAGGCGGCCCGGCTGATCGCACTGGGCGCCACCGAGCTGCCCGGCGGCCCGGACCCGGACGGTGCGCTGGCCTTCGTCGACCCGGAGGGCAACGAGTTCCGCCTGCTGCCCGCCCGGGTGCGCACCTGAGCGCCCACCGACAACGCCGCCCGCGGCCCTGACTGAGCCGGGTCCGGGCCCCGCTCGTTCCCGCGCCGGTTCCGGGGTGGTTGTCGCACCGGAACCGGCTATCGGTCGGCCCCGCGCTGCACTAGCGTCCGCCCCATGCCCACCCGCATGGTCAACCTCGTGGTCGACGCCGCCGACCCGGCCGCGCTCGCCCGCTTCTGGGCCGAACTGCTGCGCTGGTCGATCACCGCCACCACCCCCGACGAGGTCGACGTGCGCGCCCCGGCCGAGGACGGCTGGCAGGCCGACCTGGTCTTCGTCCCGGTCGACCCGGGTGCCCGGGCCAAGGTGGGGGTGAACCGCTGGCACCTCGACCTGCCCAGCGTCTCCACCGCCGACCAACTGGCCCTGGTGGACCGGGCGGTCGCCCTGGGCGCCACCCCGGCCGACATCGGTCAGGGCGACGTGCTGTGGGTGGTGTTGGCGGACCCGGAGGGCAACGAGTTCTGCGTCCTCGACCCGCGCCCGGAGTACGCCGACACCGGTTCGGTCGCGGCCATCATCGTCCAGAGCGCCAACCCCAACGCCCTGGCCGACTTCTGGGCCGCCGCCACCGGCCACCGCATCGTCCGCGACGACCGCACCGTGGCCTCCCTCCGCGCCGCCGACGGCCGGGGCCCGTGGCTGGAGTTCCTCGCCCTCGACGAGCCGAAGTCGACCAAGAACCGCCTGCACATCGACGTCGCCGCGCACCCGGGGGAGAACCAGCTCGCCGAGGTCGCCCGCTTGCGCGACCTGGGCGCCACCCCCCTCGACATCGGCCAGGGCGACGTGCCGTGGGTGGTGCTGGCTGACCCGGAGGGCAACGAGTTCTGTGTCCTCACCTCCCGCTGACCCGGGGGCTCGTCACCTGACCGGGCGCCACTCTGGTTGCCAGGAACCCCGGCACCTCGCGGACCAGACCTGTCGAGGCCGCCCCGTGGGCCTTCCCACCCACCGTTGTCTCCCTGCAAGCAAAGCGGCGGAGAACTTTGTCGCCCCAGGGCTGATTCCCCCGATTTCCCCCGGGCGCCGGTTGACTTCCGCGCGGGCGGGGAAGAAACCTACAGGTCCGGCACCAATTCCCGGGTTGTGGAGGTCAGTCGTGATTTTCTCGCGGTTCGGCACGGCGAAGTCCCGAACACTGCTGGGCGCAGGCGCGGCCCTGACCGTCGCGGCGGGCGTGGCCGCCACAGCGCTGGTCGCGGCCCCCTTCGCGGGCGCGGCCCAACCGCAGGACACGGCGACCAGGTACGTGGCCCTGGGCGATTCCTTCACGGCGGGCCCCGGCATCCCCACCCAGAGCGGCGGCGCCTGCGCCCGCTCGGACCGCAACTACCCGTCCCTGCTGGCCCAGGCCACCCACCCCGCCGAGTTCGTCGACGTTAGTTGCAGCGGGGCGGTCACCGCCAACATGGAGGACCCGCAAGGCTCCGCCGCCCCCCAATTCGACGCCCTCACCGCCGACACAACCCTGGTGACAGTGGGAATCGGCGGCAACGACGTGGGCTTCGGGGGCATCATCGGCACCTGCGTCACCCTGGCGGCGTCCGACCCCACCGGCCACCCCTGCACCGACCACTACACCGCAGGCGGTGTGGACCAACTGGAGCGGACCTTCGCCGAGAAGGCCCCCAAGATCGCCGCAGTCCTCCAGGGCATCCACCACCGCTCCCCGAACGCCGAGGTCGTCCTCGTCGGCTACCAGGCCATCCTCCCGGCCACCAAGGCCGCCTGCGACCCCGCCAACCCCAACAAGGCCATCGTCGCCGAGAACGACTTCCCCTACCTCGCGGCCAAGGAACGCTCCTTCGCCCACATCCTCGCCGCCACCGCCGCCGCCAACAACGCCACCTTCGTCGACACCCGCACCGCTTCCGAGGGCCACGAGGCCTGCACCGCCCCCGGCACCCGCTGGATCGAAGGCATCGTCGACGTCGTCAACGCCGCCCCCGTCCACCCCAACGCCCTGGGCATGGAGAACGTGGCACACCTGGTGCAAGCCGAGATCGCCGAGTGAGCCTGCTGCGCAACCCAAGCGGCCCAACCGAAGCGACGCGCCTCTGCCGCGCGCAACCAAGGCACGTCGTCGGCGCGAGCCGACAGCCCCGGCGCAGGGGCTCAAGCCCGCAGCCGCAACCCCTTCGGTGTCGCCCGGAATCCCACCTCCCGCAGTACGTCTCCCAGTGCGGACGTCAACGCCACCTCTCCGTCGGCCTTCTGTACCGACAGCGCGCCCAGCCACCCCTCCCGCACGGCCCGTGACAACCCCTCGGCGCCTGTTCGCAGCACCGCCGCGTCTTCCGTGAACGACAGCAGTGAACGGCCACCCCGCTCCACGTACAGGACGGGCACTCCGTCCACCAGGACCACCAGTGCCCCGGCCTTCCGCCCGGGGCGGTGCTTCCCCTCGCCGAGGACCGTGGGCCAGCCCAGTGCCGCTCCATATGGTTGGGCCGGGTCCGCGGCTGCCAGCACCACGGCCTCGCCCACCTCGGTGGAGTCCACTCTGGACAGGGAGCGCAGCCGGTCGACGGCTCCCCGGGCCGCGAACTGGGCCGCTCCCAGGCCCTCCACCACGTACCCGCGCACGATCTGGCCGGATTCCTCCATGGCCCGCAGCACCTTGTACACCCCGCTGAACCCGCCGACGACCCGTTCGGTGTCCAGTGCGCCGCGCGTCAGCACACCGTGTCGTTCCAGGAACGCCTCCGCCCTGGCGTGGGCCCGGCGTGTCGCGTCCGGTTCCCGGGGGACCACCAGGGACCACCGGCCGCCCGCGGTGGGTGGGCCGGATCGGCTCGGCATCGCCGGTCGCGCCGTCCGCAGGCGGGCGTACCGGCCCCGGGGGGCGGTGGCGCGGGGCTTGTGCGCCGCGCCCCTTCCCGACACCAGTGCCCTGAGGGGGGCGATCGTGTCGTTCGTGATGAGTCCGCCCCACACCAGGTCCCACAGGGCCGAGACCACGTCCGGGTCGGACGGTGCTCCCGCGCCGCCGTCCAGCAGCACCGCGCCGGTGCGGTCCGCGACCTGGCGGAAGAACAGGGCTCCACCGTCCAGGGACGACAGGACCGCCGCGTGCAGCGGGGTGTCCGGCACGGCCTCCTCCACGTCCGGCAGCAGCAGGTCCGCCACGTCGGCCGGTGCCAGGGCGACCCACCCGTCCCCGCCCGCGAGCGCTCCGCTGCCGCACCAGGTGACCTCCCCGGCCGCCGTCAGCTCGTCGAGCAGCGCGGGGGAGTAGCCGGGCAGCCGCGAGGGCAGCACCAACGACTCCAGCGCGCTCGCGGGCAGCGGTGCCCCGGCCAACTGTTCCACGACGGACAGCACGTCGTCGGCGGACGGGGTGGAGCGCCTGCCGCGGCCGATGCCGTGCCAGCCGGGCAGGAACCGCCCGAGGGCGGCCTGCTCCACCGGTTCGACCTCGGCCCGCAGCTTGGCCAGCGACCCACGCCGAATCCGGCGCAGCACGTCCGCGTCGCAGTACTCCGTGTGGGTGCCGCCCGGGCGCAGTTCGCCGCGGACCAGCCGCCCACTGCCCGCCAGGCGTTCCAGGACACCGGTCACCACGGACACGCCCAGGCCGAAGCGGGTCGCCGCCTCGACGGCCGGGAACGGCCCGTGGGTCCGCGCGTACCGGGACAGCAGGTCGCCCAGCGGGTCGACGACCGGTTCGGTGAACACCTCCGGCACGCCCACCGGCAACGCGGTGCCCAGCGCGTCGCGGACCCGGCCCGCGTCCTCCACCGCGAGGTAGCGCTCGACGCCCGCGATCCGGACCCGCAGGGCGCGGCGCGCGTCGGTCAGCTCGGTCAGCCACTCCGGGCGCACCCCGCGTTCGGCGGCCTCGGCCTCGGACAGGTCGCCGAGGAAGCGGAGCAGGTCGGCGGCGTCCTCGGCGTGGCGGGCGTGCCGCGCCGGGTCGAGCCGTTGCAGGGAGCGCTCGACCTCGTCGAGGACGCCCGGGTCGAGCAGTTCGCGGATCGCCTCCGAGCCGAGCAGCTCCGCCAGCAGCGCGCTGTCGAGCGACAGCGCCGCTGCCCGCCGCTCGGCCAGCGGGACGTCGTCGCCGTAGAGGAACATCCCGACGTAGCCGAAGAGCAGGCTGCGGGCGAACGGCGACGGGGACGGGGTCTCCACCTCCACCACCCGCACCTTGCGCCCGCGCACGTCGGCCATCAGCTCGCGCAGGCCCGCGATGTCGTACACGTCCTGCAGGCACTCGCGCATCGCCTCCAGGGCGACCGGGAACTGCTCGTACTTCGCCGCGACCGACAGCAGTTGCGCCGAGCGCTGCCGCTGCTGCCACAGCGGGGACCGCCTGCGCGGGTCGCGCTTGGGCAGCAGCAGCGACCGGGCCGCGCACTCGCGGAACCGGGCCGCGAACAGCGCCGAGCCGCCCACCTCGGCCACCACGACCTGCTCGACCTCGTCCGGTTCCAGCAGCACGTCCTCCGCGCCCGCCACCACCTCCTGCCCGGTGTCGTCGACCGCGTCCGGCAGCCGCAGCACGATGCCGTCGTCGGCGTGCGCGATCTGCGCCTCCACCCCCCGGCGCTCGCGCAGCCTGGCCGCGATCGCCAGCGCCCACGGCGCGTTGACCTGCGCGCCGAACGGCGAGTGCACCACCAGCCGCCAGTCGCCCAGCTCGTCGCGGAACCGCTCCACCAGCAGCGTCCGGTCGTCGGGGACGTGCCGGGTGGCCTCCCGCTGCTCGCCCAGGTACGCCAGCAGGTTGTCGCTCGCCCACGCGTCCAGCCCGGCCGCCGCGGTGCGCACCCTGGCCCGCTCGCCGTCCATCGAGGACACCTCGCGGACGAACTTGCCCAGCGCCCGGCCCAGTTCCAGCGGCCTGCCCGGGGAATCGCCCTTCCAGAACGGCATCCGCGCCGGTTCACCCGGTGCGGGGGTGACGATCACCCGGTCGTGGGTGATCTCCTGCACCCGCCAGGACGAGGTGCCGAGCAGGAACGTGTCGCCCACCCGGGACTCGTAGACCATCTCCTCGTCCAGCTCGCCGACCCGCGAGCCCGCGCCGCGCTCGTTCGGCGGGGTCATCACGGTGAACAGCCCGCGGTCGGGGATGGTGCCGCCGGAGGTGACCGCCAGCCGCTGCGCCCCCGGCCGACCGCGCAGCTCACCGGTCAGCCGGTCCCAGGTCACCCGGGGTCGCAGTTCGCCGAACTCCTCGCTCGGGTAGCGCCCGGACAGCATGTCCAGCACCGAGTACAGCGCGGAGTCCGGCAGCGACGCGTACGGCGCGGCCCGGCGCACCAGTGCCGCCAGGTCGGTGACCGCCCACGGCTCCAGCGCCACCATCGCCACGACCTGCTGTGCCAGCACGTCGAGCGGGTTGCGCGGGTAGCGCACGGCCTCGATCGCCCCCGCCGACATCCGCTCCGCCACCACCGCGCAGGACACCAGGTCGCCGCGGAACTTCGGGAACATCACCCCGTGCGACACCGCGCCCACCTGGTGCCCGGCCCGCCCGACCCGCTGCAACCCGGCGGCCACCGTCGGCGGCGCCTCGATCTGCACCACCAGGTCGACCGCGCCCATGTCGATGCCCAGCTCCAGCGACGAGGTGGCCACCACGCACGGCAGCCGCCCGGATTTGAGGTCCTCCTCCACCAGGGTGCGCTGCTCGCGCGACATCGACCCGTGGTGCGCCCTGGCAACCACGGGTTCCGCCCCGGTGCTCTGCCCGGACTGCCCGATCGCCTCGGCCGGGAACCTCGCCGGGACCGGGACCGGGACCGGGACCGGGGTCGGGACCTCCTCGCTCGCCAGCTCGTTGAGCCGGGCGGTCATCCGCTCGGCCAGCCGCCGGGAGTTGGCGAACACGATCGTGGAGCGGTGCGCGCGGACCAGCTCCAGCACCCGCCGCTCCACCATCGGCCAGATGGAGGCCTGCTGTGGCGCCTCGGGGGAGTCCGGGTCGTCCGGGACCGCGCGCGGCTGCTCGGTCAGCGCGGACATGTCCTCCACCGGCACCTCGACGCCGACCTCGATCGTCTTGGCGAGCTTCGGCTGCACCAGCGTCACCGGCCTGCCACCGCCGAGGAACGAGCTGACCTCCTCCACCGGCCGCACCGTCGCCGACAGCCCGATGCGCTGGGCGGGCCGCTCCAGCAGCGCGTCCAGCCGTTCAAGCGACAGCGCCAGGTGCGAGCCGCGCTTGGCGCCCGCCACCGCGTGCACCTCGTCGACGATCACCGTGCGCACCCCGCGCAGCGACTCCCGCGCGGCCGAGGTGAGGATCAGGAACAGCGACTCCGGGGTGGTCACCAGGACGTCCGGCGGGGTGCGGGCGAACGCCCGGCGCTCGTCGGCCGGGGTGTCACCCGTGCGGGTGCCGACGGTGATGTCCGGCTCCGGGGCGCCCAGCCGGTGCGCGGCCTGCCGTATCCCGGCCAGCGGGGCCCGCAGGTTGCGCTGCACGTCCACCGCCAGCGCCTTCAGCGGTGAGACGTACACCACACGGCAGCGGTGCTTGGGCTCCTCCGGCGGACCGCTCTCGGCGAGCCGGTCGAGGGCCCACAGGAAGGCGGCCAGGGTCTTGCCGGAGCCGGTCGGGGCGACCACCAGCGCGTGTTCGCCCGCAGCGGCCGCCCGCCAAGCCCCTGCCTGGGCGTCCGTTGGCGCGGCGAACGCCCCGGTGAACCACTGGCGGGTGGCCGGGGTGAACAGGTCGAGCGCGTCGGCTGGCATGGGCCCATGGTCGCCGAAGACACCGACATTCGCCCGAAACCATCCACAGGCCCGCGGGCGGCTGCCAGGCTGACCCTGTGGACGGTGAGTTGCCCACCGGCCGCGAGTAGGGAAGGTTGCTCGGTCAAACGAAGGGAGGTGGCCGGTGGACCTGTGGGACTTCATCGTCCAGCGATGGGATCGACTCCTGCCCGAGGCCGCTCTGCACGCGAGCGCGGTCATCCAGTGCACGATCATCGCCGCGGTCGCGGGCGTCGCGCTGGGCGTGGCCGTGTACCGCAGCCCGGCGGGCTCGGCGCTCGCCACGGCGCTCACCAGCGCCATCCTGACGGTGCCGTCGTTCGCCCTGCTCGGCCTGCTGATCCCGGTCCTCGGCCTCGGGGTCCCGCCGACGGTGGTGGCGCTGGTGCTCTACGCCCTGCTGCCCATCGTCCGCAACACCATCGTCGGGCTGTCCGGTGTGGACTCCGCGATCACCGACGCGGCGCGCGGCATCGGGATGAACCGGCTGCGCGTGCTCACCCGCGTCGAGCTGCGGCTGGCCTGGCCCGCGATCCTGACGGGCATCAGGGTCAGCACCCAGCTCCTGATGGGCATCGCGGCGATCGCCGCGTACGCCAAGGGGCCCGGTCTGGGCACCGAGATCTTCTCCGGGCTGGCCCGCGCGGGCAGCGCCAACGCCACCAACCAGGCCCTGGCGGGCACGCTCGGGATCGTGGTGCTCGCACTGCTGGTCGACGGGGTCTTCGTGCTCGTCGGCCGACTGACCGTTTCAAGGGGAATCCGTGACTGAGCAGCACAGCGCAGGCGAGCGGTCGGGTGTGGAGATCACGCTCGACCACGTCACCAAGCACTACCCGGGGCAGCGGGAGGCGGCGGTCGAGGACGTCAGCATCGTGCTGCCCGCCGGGCGGATCACCGTCTTCGTGGGGCCGTCCGGCTGCGGCAAGACCACCACCATGAAGATGATCAACCGGCTGATCGAGCCGACCTCCGGGACGATCACCGTGGGCGGCGCCGACGTGCTGTCGATGGACCCGGACAGGCTGCGCCGCGGCATCGGCTACGCCATCCAGCAGGCGGGCCTGTTCCCGCACCTGACCGTGGCCCAGAACATCGGCATGGTCCCCGGCCTGCTCGGCTGGGACCGGGCCAGGACCGCCGACCGCACCGCCGAGATGCTGGACCTGGTCGGCCTGGACGCCGAGTTCGCCGACCGCTTCCCCCGGCAGCTCTCCGGCGGCCAGCAGCAGCGCGTCGGGGTGGCCCGCGCGCTCGCCGCCGACCCGCCGGTGCTGCTGATGGACGAGCCGTTCGGCGCGGTCGACCCGATCACCCGGGGCAACCTGCAGGACGAGCTGCTCAACCTGCAATCGGAACTGGGCAAGACCATCGTGTTCGTCACCCACGACTTCGACGAGGCGGTCAAGCTCGGCGACCGCATCGCCGTGCTCGGGCCGCGGTCGAAGGTGCTGCAGTTCGACACCCCCGAGGCCATCCTGGCCAACCCGGCCGACGACACCGTCGCGGGCTTCGTCGGCGCGGGCGCCTCGCTCAAGCAGCTCACCCTGCTGCGCGTGCGCGACGTCGAGATCGACCGCACCGGCGTGGTCACCGCGGGCGTCGACGACCCGGTGCCGGAGCTGCGGGGCAAGCTCGCGGAGAGCCGGACCAAGTTCGCCCTGGTGCTCGACCGGCGCAACCGGCCGGTCCGCTGGGTGCACGTGCGCGACCTGAACGCGGCCACCTCGCTGGCCGGGGCGGGCAAGCCGGTCGGCGACTCGGTCTCGGTGCAGTCCACCCTCCAGGACGCGCTGGAGGCCATCCTCACCGAGGGCGGCAACGCCGCGGTCACCGGTCCCCGGGGCGAGTACCTGGGCACCATCGGGCTGGGCACGGTCACCGACGCCATCGCCGCGCTGCGCGAGGAGCACAGCGACGACCACAGTGACAATCACGCTGACAATCACAGTGACAATCACAGTGACAATCACGCTGACGACCGCACCGGCCCGCGGGCGGACAGCGAGGGGGTGACCCCGTGACCGCCCTGGAGGCCCGCGCCCGGCGGGCGGACCGGATGCGGCTGCTCGGGCAGCCCGTCGCCGTCGTGCTGCTCGTCGGCGGGGTGCTGGCCTGGGCGTTCACCCGCGACCTCGACTCCATCGAGCGCGCCAACATCAACGCCGCGAAGCTGCTCCGCGACACCTGGGACCACCTGGTCCTGTCGGTCGTCGTCACCGCGCTGGTGCTCGCGGTCGCGGTGCCGGTGGGCGTCGCGGTCACCCGCCGCTGGGCCCGCTGGGCGGCACCGGTCGTGCTCGGCATCGCCACCGTCGGGCAGGCAGCGCCCGCGGTGGGCGTGCTGGTGCTGTTCTTCCTGTGGACCGAGTGGGAGGGGCTGTGGGCCGCGGCGCTGCCGATCGCGCTCTACTCGCTGCTCCCGGTGCTGCGCAACACCGTCGTCGGCATCCAGTCGGTCGACCCGGCGCTGGTGGAGGCGGGTCGCGGCATCGGCATGTCCGGCGGTGCCGTGCTGCGCCGCATCGAGCTGCCGCTGGCCGTGCCGCTGATCCTGGCCGGGCTGCGCACCTCGCTGGTGCTCGCGGTGGGCACCGCCACCCTCGGCGCGTTCGTCAACGGCGGCGGCCTCGGCCTGCTCATCGACACCGGCTACAAGCTCAACCGGCCGACCGTCCTGGTCACCGGCGCGGTGCTGGCCGTCGGCCTGGCGCTGCTGGTGGACTGGCTCGGCGCGGTCGCCGAGCGCGGGCTCGGACCGAAGGGACTGCGCTGATGCCCAAGCCGAACACCGGGCTCAGGCTGGCCGCCGTCGCCGCGGCCTGCGGGCTGCTCGCCGGCTGCGGCCTGGAGAGCAACTTCGCCCTCCCACTGGACGTCCTGCCCGGACCGGAGGCGGTGCGGGCCGACCTGACCGACGTGCGGATCGTGGTGGGGTCCAAGGACTTCACCGAGCAGATCATCATCGGCCACCTCACCGAGTTCCTGCTCGCCGCCGCGGGCGCCGACGTGGTCGACCTGACCAACATCCAGGGCTCCAACAGCTCGCGGCAGGCGCTGCTCTCCGGCGACATCGACGTGCAGTGGGAGTACACCGGCACCGCCTGGGTCAGCTACCTGGCGCGGAGCACGCCGATCCCCGACGAGCGCGAGCAGTTCGAGGCGGTCCGGGAAGCCGACCGCGCCAACGGCCTGGAGTGGCTCGACTACGCGGAGCTGAACAACACCTACGCGTTCGCCATGCGCAAACCGGTCGCCGAGGAGTTGGGGATCAAGACAACCAGCCAGCTCGCGGAGGTCATCCGGCAGGACCCGGGCCAGGGCGTGTTCTGCCTGGAGACGGAGTTCATCAGCCGCGACGACGGGTTCCCCGGGGTGCAGAAGGCCTACGGGTTCTCGGTGCCGCCGGGCAACGTGAAGATCTTCGGCGCGGGCGCGGTGTACCAGGCGCTGGCCAACGGGGCCTGCGCCATCGGCGAGGTCACCACGACCGACGGCCGGAACCTGGCCCTGGACCTCGCCATCATCGAGGACGACCGCAAGTTCTTCCCGCAGTACAACGTCGCGCCGGTCATCCGCACCGACTTCCTCGCCGAACACCCGCAACTGCGCCCGATCCTCCAACCGCTGGTCGAGCGCCTCGACAACGAGACGATGCAGCGGCTCAGCGCCCGAGTGGACGTCGACGGCGCCGACCCGGTGGAGGTCGCCCGCGACTTCCTGCTCGGGGAAGGCCTCATCACCCTGCCCTGACCGGGACGAGCCCGCCGACCGGTCCCGAGGTCGGCGGGCTCCCCTCGTCCGCTGAGCTGCGGCGATCCCGACGGCCCCGGTGAGATCGACGGACCGGGGCCGTCGCCCGTATCGCTCGTGGGAGCATCAGCGACACAACCCGGGGGGTCAGCGGTGTCCGGGTTGGTGATGAGGGGAGAGCAGTGAACGTCCTGTCGGTGGATCTCGGCACGTCGAACACCGTCGCCGTGCTGTCCGCGCACGGCCGTCCGCCGCGCGTGGTCGACGTCGACGGCTCCTCGATGATGCCGTCGGCGGTGTTCGCCGGTGAGGACGGGACCCTGGTCGTCGGCCGCGACGCCGAGCGCCGCGCCCGCCTCGACCCGGCCCGGTTCGAGCCCAACCCCAAGCGCCGCGTCGACGAGGGCACGCTGCTGCTCGGCGACACCGTCGTCCCGGTCACCGACGCGCTCGCGGGCGTGCTGCGCCGCGTCGTCGACGAGACCACCCGCCAGCTCGGCGGCGGCAAGCCCGACGAGGTCCGGTTGACCCACCCGGCGCAGTGGGGCCCGGTCCGGCGCAACGTGCTGCTGTCCGCGGCCCGGCAGGCGGGCGCGGGGTCCAACCTGGTGCTGGTGCCCGAACCGGTCGCCGCCGCCGCGCACTTCGCCTCCTTCCCCGGGCAGAAGCTCGGCTCCGGGCAGGCGCTGGCCGTCTACGACCTCGGCGCGGGCACCTTCGACGTGGCCATCGTCGGCGCCACCCAGACCGGGTTCGCCGTCCTCGCCGAGGCCGGTCTGCCCGACCTCGGCGGCCTCGACGTCGACCAGGCCCTGCTCGAACACGTCGGCCGCCAGGTGTCGCACCGGGACCCGGCGGGCTGGCAACGCCTGCTGCGCCCCACCTCCACCGGCGACCGGCGCGC
Organism: Actinokineospora spheciospongiae; assembly: GCF_000564855.1. Classification (GTDB taxonomy): domain Bacteria; phylum Actinomycetota; class Actinomycetes; order Mycobacteriales; family Pseudonocardiaceae; genus Actinokineospora; species Actinokineospora spheciospongiae. The sequence goes on along the minus strand of NZ_AYXG01000244.1, from coordinate 33,691 downwards.
CCAGCGCGCGCTCCGCGAGGACGTCAAGGCGTCCAAGGAGGCGCTGTCGCGGCACCCGCAGACCGAGGTCCCGCTGCCGGAGCCGTTCGAGGACGTCCTGGTCACCCGGGTCGAGCTGGAGGCGCTGATCCGCCCGGGGATGCTGCGCAGCGTCGAACTGCTCGCCGCGACCATCCGCTCCACCGGCATGACCCCCGATCAGCTCGTCGGCATCTACCTCGTCGGCGGTTCCAGCCGCATCCCGCTGGTGGCGACGCTGATCGCCGAGCAACTGCGGGTCGTCCCGACCAGCCTCGACCAGCCGGAGACCGCCGTCGCCCTGGGCGCGCACCACGTGCCGCAGGAGGGCATCACCATGCGCACCGGCGACATGAGCGGCGCGCTCGACGCCGTGGCCCGGACCCGTGCGGTCATCCCGCCGCGCACCAGCGGGTTCACCGCGGGCAGCGGCGCCACCGCGACCGTGCGGCACCCCAAGTTCCCGACCAACCCGCAGCAGCAGCGCCCGGCGCAGAACCCGCCGTCGCGGCCGATCCCCGCGCAGAACCAGCAGCAGGCGCCGCACCAGGGCGCCCAGCAGCCCCGGTCCGGTCCGCTGCCGGTGCAGCAGGCGCCGCAGTCCGGTCCGCTGCCGCAGTCCGGGCACCCGCAGCAGCAGATGCAGCAGCGGCCGCCGATGCCGCAGTTCCCGCAGCAGCGGCAGGGGTCGAACCCGGCGAAGCTGTGGATCGTCCTGGGCTCGGTCGGCCTGGTCGTGCTCATCGCCGTGGTGAGCATCGTGCTCGCGACCTCCGGCGGCGGGGTCGAGGACTGCGGGACTGACACCAAGACCGACGCGCAGGGCTTCACCCCGTGCATGCGCACCCTGGCCGGGTCCATCGCCTCCGGCGAGTGCACCGCGGGCATGAACCTCAACGGCGAGGTCGTCAGCACCCCCGGCGCCACCGCCGCGACCTGCACCCTCTCCGACGGCTACTACGCCATCTACTACCAGTTCCCCAACCAGGCCGCGGTGTCGTCCAACATCGACCAGGCGTTCTCCGAGATGGGCGTGTCGAAGGCGCAGGCCGAGACCGCCACCTGGAGCGGTTCCGGGCTGTCCGGGACGTACTACTCCGTCGACGTCGGCGGGCGGGGCCTGCTGCTGTTCACCGTGGACGACAGCCCGCTGCTGGGCGCCGTGCTGAACCTGAGCGCCGCCTCCGACACCAGCCTGATCGACTACTTCACCAGCAGCGTCAAACCGGGCGGCTGAACCGGCGGGAGCCCCCGGACCGCCTGTGCCAGACTGAACCCGTCCCCGATCCGGAGGGAAACATGCGGGTTCTGTCCGTCGACCTCGGCACGTCCAACACCGTCGCGGTGCTCTCCGCGCACGGCCGCCCACCCCGGGTGATCGAAGTGGACGGTTCCGCCACGATGCCGTCGGCGGTCTTCGCCGCCGAGGACGGCGGGCTGGTCGTCGGCCGCGACGCCGAGCGCCGCGCCCGCCTCGACCCGTCCCGGTTCGAGCCGAACCCCAAGCGCCGCATCGACGACGGCACGCTGCTGCTCGGCGACACCGTCGTCCCGGTGTCGGAGGCGCTGGCCGCGGTGCTCAAGCGGGTCGCCGACGAGACCTCCCGCCAGCTCGGCGGCGGCGCCCCCGACGAGGTCCGGCTGACCCACCCGGCGCAGTGGGGCCCGGTCCGGCGCAACGTGCTGCTCACCGCCGCCCGGCTCGCGGGCCTGGGCTCGGCGCTGGTGCTGGTGCCCGAGCCGGTCGCCGCCGCCGCGCACTTCGCCTCGCTCGGGCACGCCCTGCGCCCCGGGCAGGCGCTGGCCGTCTACGACCTGGGCGCGGGCACCTTCGACGTCGCCGTCGTGGCCGCCACCCAGGCCGGGTTCGCCGTGCTCGCCGAGGACGGCCTGCACGACCTCGGCGGCATGGACGTCGACCAGACCCTGCTCGAGCACGTCGGCCGCCAGGTCTCGCACCGCGACCCGCGCGGCTGGCAGCACCTGCTGCGCCCGGAGTCCACGGCCGATCGCCGCGCCCGCCGCGCCCTGCAGGAGGACGTGAAGGCGGCCAAGGAGGCGCTGTCGCGGCACCCGCAGACCGAGGTGCCGATGCCGGAGCCGTTCGACGACGTGCTGGTCACCCGCGCCGAGCTGGAGGCGCTGATCCGGCCGAGCCTGCTGCGCAGCGTGGAGCTGCTGTCGTCGACCATCCGCGCCACCGGGCTCGGCCCGGACCGCCTCGGCGGCGTCTACCTCGTCGGCGGTTCCAGCCGCATCCCGCTGGTGGCGACGCTGATCGCCGAGCAACTGCGGATCGTGCCGACCAGCCTCGACCAGCCGGAGACCGCCGTTGCCCTCGGCGCGCACCAGGTGACCCAGGAGGGCATCAGCCTGCGCACCGCGGGTGTCGCGCCCGGCTCCGCCCAGCCCGGCTCGGGGCCCTTCCCCACCCAGCAGCCCCCGCACGCGCCGCAGCTGCCGAACCCCGGGCCGCAGACCGCCGCGCAACCGCTGCCGACCGGCGGTTTCCCGGCCACCCCGCAGGGCTTCCCGCAGCAGGCCAACTTCCCCACCCCGCCGCGGCAGAACGACTTCCCCACCCCGCCCCGGCCGGGCGGCAAGCGGCCCGGGGTCCTCGTCGGGGTGGCCGCCGCGGTGGTCCTCGCGCTGGCCGTCGTGGGCGGGATCTTCCTGTTCACCTCCGGCGACGACCTGCCCACCGCCGAGTCGTGCCGGACCGCGGGTGCCCGGGACGCGCAGGGCTTCACCGCGTGCCTGCGGCAACTGGCCGGGGCGGTGCCGGACGGCAACCGGTGCCAGGCCGCCGACGCCGACGCGGCGGCCGACGTCACCTGTGCGCTGCCGGACTCCTACACCGTCAGCTACGCCCAGGTCGGCTCACCCGACGAGGTCCAGGGCGTGCTGCGCGCCGAACTCGGCGAGATGACCGAGGGCGAGCACGTGCTGGCCGATTGGCACGGCAACGGCCTGGACGGGAAGTACCGGGCCGGGGTCAGCGGCGGCACCGGGGTGCTGGTTTTCACCGTCGAGGGCCGCCCGCTGGTCGGCTGGCTCTCCCGCTCCGGCGGCGACGAGTCCGCCGAACTCACCCCGGACGCGCTGGCGGACTACTTCGCCCAGCGCGTCCAGCCCGGCACCTGACCTACCGCCGCCGGTTGCGGACGAACCAGGCGATCCCGAACACCAGCGCGGCCACGCAGCTCGCGGCCACGCCGATGTCGAGCCAGAGGCCCTCGGCGGCCGTGGGCTGGTCGATCGCGAGCAGCAGCATGCCCCCATCCTGCCGGCCGTAGACTGGGCACCGATGCGCATCACCGCTTTCCGAGCCCGGCTCGCCGAGGAGTTCGGCGCGCTCCGGGCCGACACCATCGCCCACGACCACGTCTTCGCCGCCCTCGGCGGCCGGACCGTCGACCAGGCCCTCGACGCGGGCCTGCCGACCAAGGACATCTGGCAGGCCGTCTGCGACGCCTTCGAGGTCCCGGTCGAGCGCCGCTGACCCCGACCGGGTGTGTCGGTGCCGCCGATCGAACACGTGTTCGCTACCCTGACCGGCACAGCGCAGATCCGACGGCCGAGTTGTCCACAGACGGCGGTGCCTGCCGGAAATCGTCAGACCCTGCCCGTAGCGTCGACGGCGTGAGTACGAAACAGACTCGAGGTGGATCGAAGATGGCACCAGCAGCACCCGACCGGGACAAGGCGCTCGAACTCGCCTTGGCCCAGATCGACAAGAACTTCGGCAAGGGCTCGGTGATGCGCCTCGGCGAGGAGGGGCGCGCCCCCGTCCAGGTCATCCCCACCGGCGCCATCGCGCTGGACGTGGCGCTGGGCATCGGCGGCCTGCCGCGTGGCCGCGTGATCGAGATCTACGGCCCGGAGTCCTCCGGCAAGACGACGGTGGCCCTGCACGCGGTGGCCAACGCCCAGCGCGCCGGTGGCATCGCGGCCTTCATCGACGCCGAGCACGCGCTCGACCCGGACTACGCCAAGAACCTCGGCGTGGACACCGACGCCCTGCTGGTCTCCCAGCCGGACACCGGTGAGCAGGCGCTGGAGATCGCGGACATGCTGATCCGCTCCGGCGCGCTCGACATCCTGGTCATCGACTCGGTGGCGGCCCTGGTGCCGCGCGCGGAGATCGAGGGCGAGATGGGCGACAGCCACGTCGGCCTGCAGGCCCGGCTGATGAGCCAGGCGCTGCGCAAGATGACCGGTGCGATGAGCAACTCGGGCACCACCGCGATCTTCATCAACCAGCTCCGCGAGAAGATCGGCGTCATGTTCGGCTCGCCGGAGACCACGACCGGTGGCAAGGCGCTCAAGTTCTACGCCTCGGTGCGCCTGGACGTGCGCCGGATCGAGACCCTCAAGGACGGCGGCGAGCCGGTCGGCAACCGCACCCGGGTCAAGGTCGTGAAGAACAAGGTCGCCCCGCCGTTCAAGCAGGCCGAGTTCGACATCCTCTACGGCAAGGGCATCAGCCGCGAGGGCTCGCTCATCGACATGGGCGTCGACCAGGGCATCCTGCGCAAGTCGGGTGCCTGGTACACCTACGAGGGCGACCAGCTCGGGCAGGGCAAGGAGAACGCCCGCAAGTTCCTGCTGGAGAACCCGGACGTGGCCAACGAGGTCGAGAAGCGCATCAAGGACAAGCTCGGCATCGGTGCCAAGCTCGACGCCGACGAGACCCCCGCGGTCGAGGCGGCCGCCCCAGTCGAGTTCTGATCGGCCGGTCGTCATGACCGAACGCCGGTACGCGCGCAGAACCGGGGGGTCGGGCACCGACTCGACCTCCCGGGCCCCCGGCGCGCGGGAACACCCCCGCGCCGCCGACGAGCAGGACCCGGCCGCCCGCGCCCGGGACATCTGCTACCGGCTGCTGGCCCTGCGCGACCACACCCGCCTCGAGCTCGAACAGGCCCTGCTCCGCCGCGAGATCCCCGAGGACATCGCCCAGGTGGTCCTGGGCAAGTTCGACAAGGCGGGCCTGATCAACGACGAGGCGTTCGCCGAGTCGTGGGTCGAGGCGCGGCACCGGCACCGCGGCCTCGGCCGCCGTGCCATCGCCCAGGAGCTGCGCCGCAAGGGGGTTGACGACACCACCGCCGCCGAGGCCCTGGCCGCTGTCGACGCCGAGGCCGAGGAGTCCCGGGCCCACGACCTGGTCCGCCGCAAGCTCGGCGGCACCCGGGGGCAGGACCCCCAGGTCCGCCTGCGCAGGCTGGTGGCCATGCTCGCCCGCCGCGGCTACGCCGAGGGCCTCGCCTTCCGCGTGGTCCGCAGTGAGCTGGAGAACGAGGGCATCGACGCGGACGCGGACACCCCGGGCTGGTCCGCCGACCTCGACTGACCCACCCCGCTCGATCCCACCCGCAGCGCACCCTGGCGGGCAGCCCGCGTCCCCGCGACTGCCCGCCCCGGGGCTGCCGCCCACACCGGCCTCCTGGCAGCCCCGGTTGCCGCTTGCCCCGGGCTGCCTGCTGCCCCGGACTGCTGCCTGCATTGGCCGCCGCTTGCCTCGGGCTGCCTGCTGCCCCGAACTGCTGCCTGTTCTGACTGCCGACTGGCCTGGGCTGCTGCTTGTTCTGGCTGCTGCTGGCCAGCCTGGGTGGCCCGCTTGCCTCGGGCTGCTGGCCGGCCTGGGCTGCCGCCTGTTCTGGCCGCTGGTCGGCCCGGGTTGCCGCCTGTCCCGGCTGCTGTCCACCCGAGTGGTGCCTGCTTGCAGGCACCACTCGGGGTGGGGGTTGCCTGCGCCCGGTCTGTCGCCTTGGTCGCCTCCAGGGCGTCGGGTGCCTTGAGGTGCGATCCCGAGGCGATGTCGACCACCCCGAGGGGCACCCCCGAGCGCCCTGAGCGAGCCCGCTCATCCCGCACTGCGAGACGCCGACCCCCTTGTTTTTCGACCGCCCCACCGCCTGCCTCCGACGGCGGCCAGTGGCGCGCTTCACATCCGGTCAGCCTCGTCATTTTCATCACCTGACCAGGCGAAACAAGGAGGAGCCCCGGGTCGAGGGCGACTGCCATGTGGTGCACGTCATACGCGCTTTTGCGCCACCTGGAGGGCGTGGCGCCCTCCGCCCGAAAACCCTGTGGTACTTGTCACATCTGCTCTCGACCGGAAAAGTGGGTGGGGAGCGGCACCGGTACGACGGCGTATCGGCCACAGGCCGCGAATGGATCGGTGTACTGGAGGTGCGACATGACGAGCACGGAGTTCAGCGAGCTGCAGCGGACCATCGGACAACTGCGGCACTGCGTGGGGGCGCTGCGGGCCCGCTATGGCGACGTCCCCGCTGTGCAACGGCTGACCAACGACCTGGAGCGCATCGACATCGATGCCGGTGACCTGGTGGCCGCCCCGGCGGCACCCGCACCCCGGGTTCCCGTCTTCGCCGAGACGGAGTTCGTGCACATCCCCGACACCCCCTACGACCCGGCGCTGTGGCAGGGCGCCGACGACGAGGGGGTCGGCGGCTACCAGCGCTGACCCGGCGCTCGCCGACCCGGACCACTTCTCAAAGACGAGGAATCCATGACGTCAGGCGTTGGCGCCCCCACCCGGGCGAAGATCACCGCGCGCACGCTGCGGACCGACCGGTGGTGGCTCCCGCCCCTGATGACGAACCTGGGCCTGCTGGCCTTCGTCGTCTACGCGACGATCAGGTCGTTCATGGGCAAGTGGTACTGGGTCGGCGAGTACGGGTACCTGACGCCGTTCTACTCGCCGTGCCTCAGCGACTCCTGCCTGCCGGGGGCCAGCCACTTCGGCACCCCGCTGCCGGAGCTGCCCGGGTGGGTTCCGCTGGGCTTCATCGCGCTGCCGTTCCTGCTGGGGTTCCGGCTGACCTGCTACTACTACCGCAAGGCCTACTACCGCTCGGTGTGGCAGTCGCCGCCCGCCTGCGCGGTGGCCGAGCCGCACGGCAGCTACTCCGGTGAGACGCGGCTGCCGCTGGTCGTGCAGAACGCGCACCGCTACTTCTTCTACGTCGCCGTACTCGTCTCGGTCGTCAACACCTACGACGCCGTCGTGGCGTTCACCCACGGCCTCGGCCTCGGCAACGTCATCCTGCTGGTCAACGTGGTCCTGCTGTGGGCGTACACGGTGTCGTGCCACTCGTGCAGGCACGTCGTCGGCGGCAGGCTCAAGCACTTCTCGAAGCACCCGGTGCGCTACCGCGCCTGGACGCTCGTCTCCCGGCTGAACGCGCGCCACATGCAGTTGGCGTGGACGACCCTGGGCACCCTGGTGCTCACGGACCTCTACGTGATGCTCGTGGCCAGCGGCGCCATCTCCGACCTGCGGATCATCTGAGGAAAAGGACGTCAATGACCGAGGTTGAGCGGCACTCCTACGACGTCGTCGTGATCGGTGCCGGGGGTGCGGGGCTGCGCGCGGTGATCGAGGCCAGGGAGCGGGGCCTGAGCGTCGCGGTGGTGTGCAAGTCGCTGTTCGGCAAGGCGCACACGGTGATGGCCGAGGGCGGCTGCGCGGCGTCGATGGGCAACGCCAACCCCAACGACAACTGGCAGGTCCACTTCCGCGACACCATGCGCGGCGGCAAGTTCCTCAACAACTGGCGGATGGCCGAGCTGCACGCCCAGGAGGCCCCCGACCGGGTGTGGGAGCTGGAGACCTACGGCGCGCTGTTCGACCGCACCCCCGACGGCCGGATCAGCCAGCGCAACTTCGGCGGGCACACCTACCCCCGGCTGGCGCACGTGGGCGACCGCACCGGCCTCGAGCTGATCCGCACCATGCAGCAGAAGATCGTGTCGTTGCAGCAGGAGGACTTCGCCGAATCGGGCGACTACGAGGCGCGGATCAAGGTCTTCGCCGAGTGCACCGTCACCGAGCTGCTCAAGGACGGCGACCGGATCGCGGGGGCGTTCGGCTACTGGCGCGAGTCCGGCCGCTTCGTGCTGTTCGAGGCCCCGGCCGTGGTGCTGGCGACCGGTGGCATCGGCAAGTCCTTCAAGGTCACCTCGAACTCCTGGGAGTACACCGGCGACGGGCACGCGCTGGCGCTGCGCGCGGGCGCCACGCTGATCAACATGGAGTTCGTCCAGTTCCACCCCACCGGCATGGTCTGGCCGCCGAGCGTGAAGGGCATCCTGGTCACCGAGGGCGTGCGCGGCGACGGCGGCGTGCTCAAGAACAGCGACGGCGAGCGGTTCATGTTCGGCTACGTGCCGGACGTGTTCAAGGGCCAGTACGCCGAGGGCGAGGACGAGGCCGACCGCTGGTACGCCGACCAGGAGCAGAACCGGCGCACCCCCGACCTGCTGCCCCGCGACGAGGTGGCCCGCGCGATCAACACCGAGGTCAAGGAGGGGCGCGGCTCCCCGCACGGCGGGGTGTTCCTCGACATCGCCAGCAGGCTGCCCGCCGAGGAGATCCGCCGCAGGCTGCCGTCGATGTACCACCAGTTCAAGGAACTGGCCGACGTCGACATCACCGCCGAGCCGATGGAGGTCGGCCCCACCTGCCACTACGTCATGGGCGGCGTCGAGGTCGACCCGGACACCGGCGCGGCGTCGGTGCCCGGCCTGTTCGCGGCGGGGGAGTGCTCGGGCGGGATGCACGGCTCCAACCGCCTCGGCGGCAACTCCCTGTCGGACCTGCTGGTCTTCGGCAGGCGCGCGGGCCTGGGTGCGGCCGCCTACGTGGCGGGCCTGGACACCCGGCCCGCGGTGGCCCCGGACGCGGTCGACGCGGCGGCGGCGCTGGCGCTCGACCCGTTCGACCCGGAGGTGGGCGGTCCGGCGGAGAACCCGTACACGTTGCAGAACGAACTCCAGCAGTCCATGAACGACCTCGTGGGCATCATCCGCAAGGCGGACGAGATGCGGCGGGCGCTGGCCACGCTGGACGATCTCAAGCGCCGCCTGCCCAACCTCGTCGTCGAGGGGCACCGCCAGTTCAACCCCGGCTGGCACCTGGCCCTCGACCTGCGCAACATGCTCCTGGTCAGCGAGTGCGTCGCCCGTGCCGCCCTCACCCGCACCGAGAGCCGCGGCGGGCACACCCGCGACGACCACCCGGCGATGGACTCCCAGTGGCGCAACACGTTGCTGGTGTGCTCCACCGACGGGGACGCGGTCGCCGTGGAGCGCAAGGAGCAGGTGCCGATGCGCGAGGACCTGCTGGCCCTCTTCGAACTCCCGGAGCTGGAGAAGTACTACACCGGTGGCGAACTCGCCGCCCACCCGGGAAGGGCGGAGTGAGATGGCCTACGAGGCGAAGTTCAGGGTCTGGCGCGGCGACGACAGCGACGGCGAGCTGAGGGACTACCTGGTCGAGGTGAACGAGGGCGAGGTCGTCCTCGACATCATCCACCGCCTCCAGGCCACCCAGACCCCCGACCTGGCCGTCCGCTGGAACTGCAAGGCGGGCAAGTGCGGCTCCTGCTCCGCGGAGATCAACGGCCGCCCCCGGCTGCTGTGCATGACCCGGATGTCCACCTTCACCGAGGACGAGACGGTCACCGTCACCCCGATGCGCACCTTCCCGGTCGTCCGCGACCTGGTGACCGACGTGTCGTTCAACTACACCAAGGCCCGCGAGGTCCCGTCGTTCGCGCCGCCGCCGGGCGTGGCACCGGGGGAGTACCGGATGCTGCAGGTGGACGTGGAGCGCTCGCAGGAGTTCCGCAAGTGCATCGAGTGCTTCCTGTGCCAGAACACCTGCCACGTGGTCCGCGACCACGAGGAGAACAAGGAGAACTTCGCCGGCCCCCGCTACCTCATGCGGGTGGCCGAGCTGGAGATGCACCCGCTGGACTCCGCCGACCGCGTCGCCGCCGCCCAGGACGAGCACGGCCTCGGCTTCTGCAACATCACCAAGTGCTGCTCCGAGGTCTGCCCGGAGCACATCGCCATCACCGACAACGCGCTGATCCCGATGAAGGAGCGCGTCGCCGACCGCAAGTACGACCCGATCGTGTGGCTGGGCGACAAGCTGTTCCGGCGCGGCTGAGACTTCCGTGGAAAGAGCGGTGGCCCGGTCCAGGAGGACCGGGCCACCGTGCTTTGTCGGCTGTGCGGGCGATCAGCCGCCGCCGCCTGCCGCCCCCGCGCCCGTTCCGGCGCCCCCGACCGCGGTCGCGGTCAGCATCGCCGCCTCCCCGTCGTCGTTGCGGGCGGTCTTCTTGCCCTGGCTCAACCGGCGCTCGGTGTAGACCGCGAGCCTGCTCAGCGCGTAGTTGACCACGATGAAGATGATGGCGATCAGCAGGTAGGTCTGGATCGGGTTGCTGAGCACCTCCTTGATCTGCCCGGCCACCCGCACCAGTTCCTCGTAGCTGATGATGAAGCCCAGCGAGGTGTCCTTGAGGACCACGACCAACTGGCTGATCAGCGCGGGCAGCATCGCCCGGAACGCCTGCGGCAGCAGCACCAGCCGCAGCACCTGCCCCCGGGTCAGGCCCAGCGAGTCGGCCGCCTCCTTCTGCCCGCGCGGCAGCGAGTTGATGCCCGCGCGGACGATCTCGGCGATGACCACCGAGTTGTAGAGCGTCAGGCCGATCACCAGGTACCACAGCGGGTCCATGTCCGCGCCCAGCGTGGGCAGCACGCGGGCGGCGAAGAAGATCGCGATGACGACCGGGACGCCGCGCAGGAACTCGATCAGCCCGACCACCGCCCAGCGGTACCAGCGGGCCGCGGTGACCCGGGTGACCGCCAGCAGGGTGCCGATGACCAGCGAGAACACCATCGCCAGCGCGGCGGCGGTCAGCGTGGCGCCGAGCGCGGTGCCGATCCGCTCCCACACCAGCGGGAACTGCTCGTCGGTCGGGTCGAACAGCGGCGCCCACTTCTCCGGCGCGAACTGGTCCTGGTCGTTGAGCCGCATCCCCACCAGGGCGAGCGCCGCGAGGACGGCTAGCCCGGCGATGACGCTGAGGACCAGCACCCGGCGCTTGGCGCGCGGGCCGGGGACGTCGTAGAGGACGGACGTGGTGCTCATCGGGCGATCGCCACCTTGCGCTCGAGCAGGTTCAGCAGCAGGCCACCGGGGATCGTGATCACCAGGTAGCCGATCACGACACCGATCAGCACCGGCAGGATGGCCTCGCCGCGCGAGCTGGTCAGCGTGTCGCTGACCGAGAACAGGTCGCCGCCGACGCCGAAGGCGCCCGCGATGGCGGAGTTCTTCACCATCGCGATGATGACGCTGCCCAGCGGCGGCACCACGGTGCGCAGCGCCTGCGGCAGGATGACGTTCGACAGCGACTGGGTGAAGGTCAGGCCCACCGCGCGCGCCGCCTCGGCCTGGCCCGCGGGCACCGAGTTGATGCCCGCGCGGACCGCCTCGCAGACGAACGCGGCGGTGTAGAGCACCAGCCCGGCCACGCCGAACCAGAAGTACTTGCCGTTGACCCCGATCTCGGGCAGGCCGAAGGCGCAGAAGAACAGCACCACGGTCAACGGGCAGTTCCGGAAGACGTTCACGTAGGAGGTGCCGACCCAGCGCAGCGGCGGGACGGGCGAGACGCGGAACGCGGCGATGATCGTGCCGAGGAGCAGTGACCCGATGAGCGCGTAGGCGCAGAACTCCAGCGTGGTGAAGAACCCGTCCCGGTAATAGGCGAAGTTGTCGAGGATGACGTTCAACGTGGTCTCCGAGCCCGGTCACGGCTCGGGGCGCCTGCCGACCGGCGGGAAGGCGGGCGCCCCGGGCACGGGATCAAACGGTGGTCAGCTGCAGGTGCCCAGCGCGGGCAGCTTCGGGGCCTCCGGGGAGACCTTGCCCGCGGTGTCCTTCCACGCCTTGTCGTAGCTGCCGTCGGCGACCGCGTCGGTCAGCGTCTTGTTGATGAACTCGCAGAACTTGGTGTCGCCCTTCTTGATGCCGATGCCGTACGGCTCCTTGGTGAAGGGCTTGCCGACCAGCTTGAAGTCGCCCTTCGAGCCGTCGACCAGGCCCAGCAGGATGACGTTGTCGGTGGTCACGGCCTGCACCTGGCCGGTGCGCAGCGCGTCGGCGCACTTGGAGTACACGTCGAAGAGCACGATGTTCGCCGGGTCGGCGTACTCCTTGATCTTCTCGGCCGGGGTGGACCCGGTGACCGAGCAGACCTTGGCGTTGGCGGCCTTGAGGGCCTCCGGGCCGGTGATGGCCGAGTCGTCGGACTTGACCATCAGGTCCTGGCCCGCCTCGTAGTACGGCCCGGCGAAGGAGATGCGCTCCTTGCGCTTGTCGTTGATGGTGTAGGTCGCCACCACGAAGTCGACCTTGCCCTGCTCGATGACCTCCTCGCGGACCTTCGAGGGGGCCTCGACCCACTCGATCTTGTCCGCGGCCAGGCCCAGCTTCGCCGCGATCAGCTTGGCGACCTCGACGTCGAAGCCGGTCGGCTTGCCGTCGAGGCCCTTGAGGCCGAACAGGGGCTGGTCGAACTTGGTGCCGATCTTGACCTTGCCCGCCGACTTGAGCGTGGCCATGGTGGTGCCGGACTCGAAGGTCACGTCGGTGTTGACCGACGGCTGGTTCGAGGTGTCGCTCGACCCGCCGCACGCGGCCGTCGAGACGGCGAGGGCGGCGGTCACGGCGCCGACCATGAGGCCCCGGAGTCGCATGTCTGCTCCTTGTTCTCGTCGGCCCCGAGGGAGCCGAGCGGTGTGGTTCGTTCTGTCAGGTCAGTGCGTGAGGATCTTGCCAAGGAAGTCGCGCGCCCGCGCGGACTCCGGGGCGGTGAAGAACTTGTCCGGGACGGTGTCCTCGACGATCTCGCCGTCGGCCATGAACACGACCCGGTTGGCGGCCTTGCGGGCGAAGCCCATCTCGTGGGTGACCACGAGCATGGTCATGCCCTCACCGGCCAGGCCGGTCATCACGTCGAGCACCTCCTGGACCATCTCCGGGTCCAGCGCCGAGGTCGGCTCGTCGAACAACATCACCTTGGGGCGCATCGCCAGGGCGCGGGCGATCGCCGCGCGCTGCTGCTGCCCGCCGGAGAGCTGGGCCGGGTACTTCTCGCTCTGGCTGGCGATGCCGACCCGTTCCAGCAGCTCCAACCCGGTCTTGCGGGCCTCGGCCTGGCTGGTGCCGCGCACCTTCACCGGGGCGAGGGTGACGTTCTCCAGGATGGTCTTGTGCGCGAAGAGGTTGAACGACTGGAACACCATGCCGACCTCGGCGCGCAGCCTGGCCAGCTCCTTGCCCTCGGCGGGCAGCGGCTTCCCATCGATCTCGATCACGCCGGAGTCGATCGGCTCGAGCCGGTTGACGGCCCGGCAGAGCGTGGACTTCCCGGAGCCGGACGGCCCGAGGACGACCACCACCTGCCCCCGGGGAACCTCCAGGTTGACGTCCTTGAGCACGTGCAGTGGGCCGAAGTGCTTCTCCACCGACTGCATGCGGATCATCGGCTCGGAGGGTTCCGAGGCGGTCATTGAGTCCTCCCACGAGGGCTTTCGTGACGGTTTGGCGCTGGATGACTGGCTCGCGATGGCGGAAACCTACCCTCGCTCGTGCCGTTGTCCATGTCGCTTGAGCAACACTTAGGGTCTCAACTCTGTCACACAGACCGTCCCGGAAGCGGAGGACACGCGTGCGAGTGCTGCTCGTGGAGGACGACGACCCCGTCGCCGAGGCGCTCATCCCGGCCCTGACCCGGCGCGGCCTGTCGGTGCGCAGGCTCCCCTCGGCCGCCGGGGTGCTCGACGCGGTGCCCGAGGTCGAGGTGATCCTGCTCGACCTGACCCTGCCCGACGTGGACGGCGTGGTCCTCTGTCGACAGATCCGCGAGGTCTCCGGCGACGTCGCCGTCATCATGGTGACCGCCCGCGGCGAGGTCAACGACCGGATTCTGGGGCTGGGCTCCGGCGCGGACGACTACGTGGTCAAGCCGTACAACGTCGACGAGCTGGTGGCCAGGATGCAGGCGGTGCGCAGGCGCCGCACCGACCGCGCCGCGCGGCCGTCGGGGAGCACCGAGCTGGACGGGGTGCGGGTCGACCTGGACCGGCACGAGGTCACTGTGGACGGTAGGCCGGTGGCGTTGTCGCGCAAGGAGTTCCAGGTGCTCGCGCTCATCTTCGGCGCGCGCGGCGCGGTCTGCGGGCGGGAGCTGATCCTCGACGAGGTGTGGGGGCACGCCTCGCCCGCGGAGAACCGGTCGCTCGACGTGCACGTCGCCACGCTGCGCACCAAGCTGGGCAGGCCGGAGCTGATCAAGACGGTGCGCGGGGTCGGGTACCGGCTGTCCGGGCAGCCCGGCTGAGCCGCGGTCGGGGGAAGGGGTTCTCGTGCGGGCACGGCTGTTGGGCATGGTGTGGTTCCTGGTCGCGCTGCTGGTGTTCGGCCTCGGCGTCCCGCTCGCCCTGTCGGTGGCGAGCGCGGAGCAGCAGGACCTGTTCCTGGACCGGTTGACCGCGCTCAACCGGTTCTCGTCGCTGGCCCAGCAACCGCTGACCGACGACCAGCCGGAACTGCTGCGCGGCAAGCTCGACCGCTACGCCGAGGTCTACGGGGTGTCGGTGCTGGTGGTGAACCCGGAGCAGGAGCCCGCGGTCGACTCCCGGCCCGTCCCGGGCCGCCCCGCGATCAGCACCGCCGACCCGGTGGTCGCCACCGCGCTGCAGGCCGCGCTGGCGGGCCGCCGGGGCAGCCCCGGTTCGCTGCTGACGCCCTGGGACGGCGACCCGCTGGTGCTGGCCGGTCCGGTGCTGGCCGACGGCGAGGTGCGCGGCGCGGTCGTCATCGTCTCCCCGACCGACGCCAGCCGGGAGAGCATCGCGCTGTGGTGGCTGGCCATCGGCGCGGGCGGGCTGCTCGCGTTCGGCCTGGCGCTGTCGCTGGCGGTGCCGGTCGTGCAGTGGATTCTGCGCCCGGTCCGCAGGCTCGACGAGGCCACCGGCGACCTGGTCTCGGCCGTGGTCAGCGGCCGCGACGTCGACCCGGTCGGCGACGCGCACGGCCCGCCGGAGCTGCGCAAGCTGGGCCGCTCGTTCGACCGGATGGCCGCCAGCGTCGGCGACGCCCTCGCCGCCCAGCGCGCCTTCGTCGCCGACGCCTCGCACCAACTGCGCAACCCGCTGACCGCCCTCAAGCTGCGCCTGGTCAACCTGGAGGGCCACGTCGACGACGCCGCGGACGTCCACCGCACGGCCGCGGTCGCCGAGTCCGACCGGCTCAACCGCATCCTCGACGAACTCCTGGCCATGGCCCGCGCCGAGAACACCCGGGGCGACCTGGTGCCGGTCGACGTGGACGCGGTCGTCGCCGAGCGCGCGGCGGACTGGCGGGTCGTCGCCGACGCCAGGCGCACCACCCTGGAGGTGGACACCTCGGTCGGCCCCACCCGGGTCCTGATGCCCCCGCGCGGCGTCGACGCCATCCTCGACGCGCTCCTCGACAACGCCCTCAAGTTCACCGGACCGGGCAGCGCGGTCGAGCTGTCCGCCTCGGTCGACGACGACCGCGTCCGCCTCACCGTCCGCGACCACGGCCCGGGCCTGCGCGAGGAGGAACTGGTCCGCGCGACCGACCGCTTCTGGCGCGGCAACAGCCACCAGAACGTCCCCGGCTCCGGCCTCGGCCTGGCCATCGTCAGCAAACTGGTGGAACGGGTCGACGGCGAACTGACCCTGGTCCTGCCCGACGGCGGCGGCCTGGCGGTGACCGTCGAGATCCCGGTCGCCGACTAGATGTCGGCCTCGCGGTAGTAGCGGACCGCGCCGGGGTGCAGCGGCACCGGGTCGGTCTCGATCCCGGGCAGCACGTCGATCGCCTGCGCCGCCCGGTTGGCCCGCACCAGCTCCCCCCGGGCGGCGAACATCCCGCTGACCAGGGCCTCCGCCACGTCGTCCGACATCAGGTCGCTGACCAGCAGGAAGTTCGGCACCGCGAGCGTGGTCACCGCCGTCTCGCTGCCGTAGACGGCGGCCGGGACCGACGAGGCGTTGTAGATCGGGAACTGCTCGCGGATGGCGGGCAGCTCCTCGGCCAGGTCGACCAGCCGCACCGAGTCGCCCGCGGCGGTGATGCCGCCGGTGGGCAGGCCGCCGGACCAGAAGAACGCGTCGACCTCGCCCCGCTGCAACCGCGCCATCGACTCGTCGAGGTTGTACTCGGTGATCTGCGTGGGCAGCCCGGTCACCTTGAGCACCCGCTTGGCGATCACCGAGGTGCCGGAGTCGCGGGTGCCCACCGACACCCGCTTGCCCGCCAGCTCGCCCAGCGAGTGGATCGGACCGTCGGAGCGCACCACCACGTGCAGGTAGTCGTCGTAGATGCGGGCCAGGGCCAGCACCCCATGCTCGCCCACCCTGGGTTCGGTGGCCACGTCGGCGGCGGAGAACGCGACGTCGACCTCGCCGTCGAGCAGGAGCTGGACGTTCTCCCCCGAGCCGTTGGTGAACTTGACGTCCGACGGCGCCAGGTCCAGTTGCCCCTCCCAGGCGGTGGCGAGCGCCCCGCCCAGCTTGGAGTAGACCCCCGTGGGCACGCCGGTGGCGATGCGCAGGCTGGTCCCGGGGAAGGTCGTGTCGCAGCCCGCGGTCAGGCCCGCCGCGGCGAGCAGGGCGAGGACCAGCGCGCCGAGCCGGGTCAGCCGTGGAGTGCGCGCCATTCGCCGATGGTGCCAGAACCGGCCCACCGGGGTCCGCGTACCCTCGGACACCGAGATGAGCGCGCGCACCTACCAAGTACGCACCTACGGGTGCCAGATGAACGTCCACGACTCCGAGCGGCTCTCGGGCCTGCTGGAGGACGCGGGCTACGTCGCCGTGCCCGAGGGCACCACGGCCGACGTGGTCGTCTTCAACACCTGCGCGGTCCGGGAGAACGCCGACAACAAGCTGTACGGCAACCTGGGCCACCTGGCCCCCGCGAAGACCGACAACCCGGACATGCAGATCGCCGTCGGCGGCTGCCTGGCGCAGAAGGACCGCGGCGAGATCGTCCGCCGGGCCCCCTGGGTCGACGTGGTGTTCGGCACGCACAACATCGGTTCGCTGCCCGCCCTGCTGGAGCGGGCCCGGCACAACCGGCGGGCCGAGGTCGAGATCCTGGAGTCGCTGGAGGTCTTCCCCTCCACGCTGCCCGCCCGCCGCGACTCGGCGCACTCGGGCTGGGTGTCGATCTCGGTGGGCTGCAACAACACCTGCACCTTCTGCATCGTCCCGTCGCTGCGCGGTCGCGAGCGCGACCGCCGCCCCGGCGACGTGCTGGCCGAGGTGCGGGCCCTGGTCGCCGAGGGTGTGCTGGAGGTGACCCTGCTGGGGCAGAACGTCAACTCCTACGGCGTGGAGTTCGGCGACCGCCTCGCCTTCGGCAAGCTCCTGCGCGCCTGCGGCGACGTCGACGGCCTGGAGCGGGTCCGCTTCACCTCCCCGCACCCGAAGGACTTCACCGACGACGTCATCGCCGCCATGGCCGAGACGCCGAACGTGTGCCACCAGCTCCACATGCCGCTGCAGTCGGGCTCGGACCGGCTGCTGCGCGAGATGCGCCGCTCGTACCGCTCGGCGCGCTACCTGTCGATCATCGAGAAGGTCCGCGCGGCCATGCCGGACGCGGCCATCACCACCGACATCATCGTCGGCTTCCCCGGTGAGACCGAGGAGGACTTCCAGGCCACCCTCGACGTGGTCCGCGAGTCCCGCTTCTCCGGCGCGTTCACCTTCCAGTACTCCAAGCGCCCCGGGACCCCCGCCGCGACGATGCCCGGCCAGTTGCCCAAGCAGGTCGTCCAGGAGCGCTACGACCGCCTGGTCACCCTGCAGAACGACATCGCCTGGCAGCTCAACAAGGAGCAGGTCGGCCGCACCGTCGAGGTCGTCGCCGCCACGGGCGAGGGCCGCAAGGACGCCGACACCCACCGCATGAGCGGCCGGGCCAGGGACAACCGCCTGGTCCACTTCGCCCCCGGCGCGGCGGACGTCCGCCCCGGCGACGTGGTGGAGACGGTCATCACCTACGCCGCCCCGCACCACCTCGTCGCCGACGGCGAACCCCTCTCCCACCGCCGGACCCGCGCGGGGGACAACCACGAGGCGGGCCTGCGCCCCAAGACGGGCGGCGTGGGCCTGGGGTTGCCGTCGTTCGGCGCCCCGCCGCCCACCCCCGCCGCGGAAGGATGCGCCGTCACATGAGCGAGAACCAGCTCCGCGACGAGATCGACGCCATCGAGCGCCCGGCGGCCCGCACGGTCGAGCTGGGCGCCCGCGCCGTGGTGATCTCGGTGGCGGTGTTCGTCCTGATCGTCGGGCAGGTCCTGCCGTGGATGGGTGACGCGGCGGGCTGGCAGGTCCTGCTGGCCCAGGGCGACGCCGCGGGCAAGGCGGGGGCGGTGCCCCGGCTGTTCGCGGGCACGTCCATCCTGTTCGGCATCCTCACCTCGGCGCTCGCCCTCACCACCCGCCGCTGGGCCCTGACCTGGGTGGCGGC
This sequence comes from Actinokineospora spheciospongiae, assembly GCF_000564855.1. Taxonomy (GTDB): domain Bacteria; phylum Actinomycetota; class Actinomycetes; order Mycobacteriales; family Pseudonocardiaceae; genus Actinokineospora; species Actinokineospora spheciospongiae. Next base: position 15,270 of record NZ_AYXG01000244.1, on the reverse strand, counting down.
CCTGGGCGGCTGGTTCGCCTCGGTCGACGGCGTCCTCGCCATCTGGACCCGGCAGTCCGCGGGCAACACCGGCGGCCCCGGCATCGGGATGGTCATCAGCGAGGTCGCCATGGTCGTCCTCGCCGTCCTCTGGTTCCGCACCGCCTGGTCCCGCGACTGACGGCCCGCGGGGCCACCCGCACCGTCCGACGAACCGCGAGAGCCCCGTTTCCGCACTGGAAACGGGGCTCTCGTCGGTGCGGACCGCTCAGCGGGAGGCGACCGCCTGCTCGGCGGCGGCGAGCCACTCCCGCCACTGGGCGGCCTGGGCCTCGGCCTGCTCGGCGCGGCGCTTGTCACCCGCGGCGCGGGCCTTGGCGGCCTGGGCCTCGAACTGGGCCACGCGTTCGCGGAACTGGGCGGCGCGGGCCTCGGCCTCGGGGTCGGTGCGGCGCCACTGGGCCTCGGAGGCCTGGCGGACCCGGTCCTCGACCGCGCGCAGGCGGCCCTCCAGCTCGCGGATGCGCTCGCGGGGGACCTTGCCGATCTCCTCCCAGCGCTCCTGGACCTTGTGCAGGGCGCCGCGGGCCGCCTCCAGGCCGCTGGTGGCGGGGTCGATCTTCTCCGCCTCGACGAGGAGTTCCTCCTTGGCCTTGGCGTTGTCGGAGAACTCGGCGTCGCGCTCGTCGAACACCGCGGAGCGGCGGGCGAAGAACTTGTCCTGGGCGGCGCGGAAGCGCTGCCACAGGGTGTCGTCGGCGTCCTTCGGGGCCCGGCCCGCCGCCTTCCACTCCTGCATGAGGTCCTTGTAGCGGCCCGCGGTGGGGCCCCAGTCGTCGGACTCGGACAGGGCCTCGGCCAGTTCGACGAGTTCCTGCTTGCGGGACTTCGCCGTCGCCCGCTGGCGGTCCAGGTCGGCGAAGTGGGAGCCGCGGCGGCGGTTGAAGGTGTCGCGGGCCTTGGAGAAGCGGCGCCAGAGCTGCTCGTCGGTCTTGCGGTCGACGCCCTTGATGGTCTTCCACTCGTCGAGGACGGCGCGCAGGCGGTCACCGGCGACCTTCCACTGGGTGGACTCCTCGGCGAGCCGCTCCACCTCCTCGACCAGCGCCTGCTTGCGCGCGACCGCCGCGGCCTTGGCCTCCTCGCGGGCGTGCTTGGCCTTGTCCAGGGCGACCGCCGCGTGCCCGAGCACGAAGTCGATGCGCGCGGACAGCGCCGCCAGGTCGCCCACCACGTGCGCCTCGTCCAGGCTCTCGCGGATCTGCTTGGCGCTGGCCGCGGCCTGCTTCGGGTCGCCGGACCCGGAGGTCAGCCGGGCCTCCAGCAGTTCGACCTCGGTGCGGATGTCGTCGAAGCGGCGCGCGAAGTGCGCCAGCCCCTCGGCGGGCTCGCCCGCCTGCCACGAGCCGACGGCGCGCTCGCCGTCAGCGGTCTTGACGTAGACCGTTCCGTCCGCGTCCACCCGGCCCCACCTGCCGGGGTCGGACGAGGCGACGGCCACCACCGGGGGAGTGCCCACGGGTGCGGTGGGCGCCGCCGGTGCCGCCGCCGGGGCCGCGACGGTCGCCGGGGTGACGGTGGCGGGGGTGACCGAGGCCGGGCTGATCGAGGCCGGGCTCACCGCCGCCGGGCTCGGCGCGGTGGCGGGCGGCTCGCTCGCGGCAGGCTCGTCGGCTGCGGCCGCATCCACTGCCGTGTCGTCCACCGCCGTGTCGTCCGCTGCCGCGCCGCCGGTCGCGGCGTCCCTGGTCGCCTCGGGGGCGGTCTCGGCGGGTGCCCCGGCCGGGGCCGTCGTCTCGGTGGCGGCGGTGTCGACCGGCGCGGCGGCGGGGGCCGCGTCCGGGGTCGCGGTGGTGCCGTCCTCGGCCGCCACCTCGGCGCTCTCGTTGTTGTCGGTCATACCCGGCTCCTCCCGCCTGCGTTGCCCGCGTGCCCCGCGGGCGCCCCGCTCGCGCGGGGCCCAGCACTGTGCGTACGGCCCACGGGCCGTGCGGCTCTGGCGTACCCGGGCGCATTCAAACAGGTCAGGGCGCGCCAGGGTACTTCGAGAGCCGCTGTGGTCATCATGGTGCCGCAAATCGTCCATCCGTGGGCTGCGGCGGCCAAGATAGTTCGACGGACAGTAACCTCGCCACCGTGATCTCGTGTGTCGCGGTGCTGCCGCAGCCGCCCCTCGTCGTCCCGGAACTGGTCGGTGGGGACGACCCGCGGGCGGCCGCCGTGCGCGCGGCGTGCGTCGAGGCGGCGAAGGCGCTGGCCGACAGCTCGCGGCACTGGCTCGCCGTCGGCGCGCACCCCGCCGCGGCGCGCTTCGACGCGGGGGTGTCGGGCACCTTCCGCGGGTTCGGCGTCGACGTCCCGGTATCCCTCTCCCGGGTGAACCCCACCGCGCCGGACCCGGAGCTGCCGCTGCCGGTGCTGGTCGCGGCCTGGCTGCGCGGCCAGGCGGACGCCGAGGACGTCGGCGTGCGGCTGGTCGCCGCCGACTCCGACCCCGCCCGCTGCGCCCACGACGGCGCCGCGCTGGCGGGTGAGCTGGCCGGACCCGACCCGGTGGGCCTGCTGGTCCTCGGCGACGGTTCGCACCGCCACGGCGACCACGCGGTCGGCAGGCCGGACGAGCGGGCCGCCGACTTCGACGCCGCGGTCTCCCGCGCCCTGGCCGCGGCCGACCTCGACGCCCTCGACCGGCTCGACGCGCGGCTGGCCACCGAGCTCGGCGCGGTCGGCCGCGCCCCGTGGCAGGTGCTGGCCGCCGCCGTGCGCGCCGACGGCAGGCGCTGGCGCGGCACCCGCTCGCGCACCTTCGTGCCCTTCGGGGTCGCCTACCACGTGGCCGTCTGGGCGCCGGTGACCGGATGAGCACCGCCCTGGCCCTGGTCGGACCGACCGCCACCGGCAAGTCCGACCTGGGTGTCGAGCTGGCCGAGCGCCTCGGCGGCGAGGTGGTCAACGCCGACGCCATGCAGCTCTACCGCGGCCTGGACATCGGCACCGCCAAGATCACCCCGGCCGAGCGGCGCGGGGTGCCGCACCACCAGCTCGACGTCCTCGACGTCACCGAGACCGCGTCCGTGGCCGCCTACCAGCGGCACGCGCGCGCGGCCGTCGAGGACGTGCTCGCCCGCGGCCGGGTGCCGATCCTGGTCGGCGGTTCCGGCCTCTACGTCCAGGCCGTCGTCGACGACCTGCGCTTCCCGGGCACCGACCCGGCGGTGCGGGCCCGGCTGGAGGGCGAACTCGTCTCCGTCGGCGCCGAGGCGCTGCACCGCAGGCTCGGCGGCCTCGACCCGGTGGCCGCCGAGGCGATCCTGCCCAGCAACGGCAGGCGGGTCGTGCGGGCGCTGGAGGTCATCGAGCTGACCGGCGAGCCGTTCTCGGCGACCATGCCCAAACCCGGCCCACCCCGCTACGGCGCGGTCCTGCTCGGCCTGGACCGCGACCCGGCCGAACTCGACGCCCGCGTCGACCTGCGGGTCGAGCGGATGTTCGCGGGCGGCCTGGTCGAGGAGGTCCGCGCGCTCGACGCCCGCGGCCTGCGCGAGGGCCGCACGGCCTCGCGCGCGCTGGGCTACCAGCAGGTCCTCGCCGCCCTCGACGAGGACACCCCGATGGCCGCCGCCGCCGAGGAGACCGCCCGCGCCACCCGCCGGTTCGTCCGCAGGCAGCGCTCCTGGTTCCGCCGCGACCGCCGCATCACCTGGCTCGACGCCGCCCGCCCCGACCTGGCCGCCGCCGCCCTCGCGCTCGCCCGGTCGTAACCTGGTGCCGTGGCGATCGAGTTCCGCAAGGGGCACGGCACCGAGAACGACTTCGTGCTGCTGCCCGACCCCGACGGCGACCTGGACCTGACCGGGGCGAGGGTGCGCGCCCTGTGCGACCGCGGCCGGGGCCTCGGCGCCGACGGCGTCCTCCGGGTCATCCGCACCAAGGCCCTGCCCGACGCACCCGAGGGCATCGACGGCGACGTCTGGTTCATGGACTACCGCAACGCCGACGGTTCCCTCGCCGAGATGTGCGGCAACGGCGTCCGCGTCTTCGCCCGCCACCTCAGCGACCAGGGCCTGGTCGACGGCCCGGTGTTCCCGGTCGGCACCCGCGCGGGCCTGCGCCCGGCCACCGTCCACCCCGACGGGCAGGTCACCGTCGACATGGGACCGGTGCGTCGCACCGGCCGCTCCGAGACCACGGTCACCGGCCGCACCTACCCCGGTCTCGGCATCGACGTCGGCAACCCGCACCTGGCCTGCGTCACCGACGACGTGCCCACCCTGGACCTCACGACCCAGCCGGACTTCGACCGGGCGGTGTTCCCGAACGGCGTCAACCTGGAGTTCGTGCAACCCCTGGGCGCCGACGAGGTCCGGATGCGCGTCCACGAGCGCGGCGTCGGCGAGACCCGGTCCTGCGGCACCGGCACGGTCGCCGCCGCGGCCGCCGCGCTGGCGGCCCAGGACCGCACCACCGGCACGGTCACCGTCCACGTCCCCGGCGGCACGGTCACCGTCGAGATCACCGGGACCGGCAGCACCCTCACCGGCCCGGCCGCCTTCGTCGCCCATGGCGAACTCGACCAGGCCTGGTGGGACGCCCAGGTCTGACCCGCACCACCGGACCGGGCACCAGCACCCCAGGCCGACCACCACGAAGCCCGCCACCACCAGCGGCCACCCCGGCGCGCCCCGCGCCCGGAGCGGACCGCCGTCCACGTCGTGCTCCACCCCGGTGGGCAATCAGGTCGAAATGGGAGCGCCGACGTGGGAAGATGGGGTCACGGCCCCTCGCGGGGCAGGCCTGGCGACCGACACGAAGGACGGGTTCACCACGTGACTGAGGAAAGCATCCAGCGCGACATCCACGGCGACGGGACCGGTCCGGCTGAGCTCTCCCTCGGTGAACTCGAACTCGAGGAGCGCTCGTCGCTCCGGCGCGTCGTCGGACTCTCCACCGAACTCGAGGACATCACCGAGGTCGAGTACCGCCAGTTGCGGCTGGAGCGGGTCGTCCTGGTCGGCGTCTGGACCGAGGGCACGGCCCTGGAGTCCGAGTCCTCGCTGGCCGAGCTGGCCCGACTCGCCGAGACCGCGGGCTCTGAGGTCCTCGACGGCCTGGTGCAGCGGCGCGACCGGCCGGACCCGGCGACCTACATCGGCTCCGGCAAGGTCACCGAGCTGGCCGACGTCGTCCGCGCGACCGGCGCCGACACGGTGATCTGCGACGGTGAGCTGTCGCCGTCGCAGTTGCAGCAGCTCGAGGCCCGGCTCAAGGTCAAGGTCGTCGACCGCACCGCGCTCATCCTGGACATCTTCGCCCAGCACGCCCGCTCGCGGGAGGGCAAGGCCCAGGTCGAGCTGGCCCAGTTGCAGTACCTGCTGCCCCGGCTGCGCGGCTGGGGCGCCACCCTGTCGCGGCAGGCCGGTGGCCGGGCGGGCGGTGGCAACGGCGGTGTGGGTCTGCGCGGCCCCGGTGAGACGAAGATCGAGACCGACCGGCGCCGAATCCGGAACAAGATCTCCAAGCTGCGCAAGGACATCAAGGAGATGTCCGCCTTCCGCGACACCAAGCGCAGTCGCCGGGTGGCCAACGACGTGCCCAGCGTGGCCATCGCCGGCTACACCAACGCGGGCAAGTCGAGCCTGCTCAACGCGCTGACCGGGGCGGGGGTGCTGGTGGAGGACGCGCTGTTCGCCACCCTCGACGCGACCACCCGGCGCACCGAGACCACCGAGGGCAACGTCTACACCCTCACCGACACCGTCGGCTTCGTCCGGCACCTGCCGCACCAGCTCGTCGAGGCGTTCCGCTCGACGCTGGACGAGGTCGCCGACGCGGACCTGGTCGTGCACGTCGTCGACGGCGCCGACCCGATGCCGGAGTGGCAGGTCACCGCCGTGCGCGAGGTGCTCAACGACATCGGCGACCGCCGCGACACGCGGATGCCGCCGGAGCTGGTGGTGGTCAACAAGGTCGACGCGAGCACCGAGATCGCGCTGGCCCGGCTGCGGCACCTGCTGCCCGGCGCGGTGTTCGTCTCCGCGCGGACCGGGCAGGGCATCGACGAACTGCGCGAGCGGATCGCCGAGCTGATCCCCCGGCCCGACGTCGAGGTCGACGTCCTCGTCCCCTACGACCGGGGCGAGGTCGTGGCCCGGGTGCACCGGGAGGGCGAGGTGCTCGGCGAGCGGCACACCGAGACGGGCACGGCGCTGCACGCCAAGGTCAAGCCCGACCTCGCGGGAGCGCTGGAGCGCTTCGCGGTCAACGGCTCGTCCGCCTGACCCCGGCGGTGCGACCCGCGTCGACCCCGGTGCGGGCTGTGCTCGTCGCCCTGGCCACCACGGCGCTCGCCGTGCTCTGGCCCGCGGTGGCGTCCGCGCAGCCCGCGCCGGTCGACGCCTGCGTGATGAACGACAAACGGCTCAACGAGCTGTCCGGGCTCGTGTCCGACGGGGAGAACTGGTACGCGGTCAACGATGGCGGCACCAAGTCGACCGTCTACGTCCTCAGCCGCGAGACCTGCGAGGTCCAGGACGTCATCAGCGGCCCGGTGGACCCGTTCGACGTCGAGGACCTCGCACGCGGCGCGGACGGCACGTTCTGGCTGTCCGACACCGGGGACAACGGCGGCAAGCGCGAGACGGTGGCGCTCATCGCCCTCACCCCCGGGGGCAAGGCCACCCTCCACCGACTGACTTACCCGGACGGTGCACACGACACCGAGACGCTGCTCCTGGACAAGAACGGCGTCCCGTACCTGGTGGCCAAGAGCCCGTTCGGCGTCTCCGACATCTACCGGCCCAAGGGGCCGCTGAGCAGTCCGGGACCGACCGCGCTGGAGCACCTCGGGTCCGTGCAGATCGAGGGGACCGACACCAAGGGCGGGCCCATCAACCCGATCATCGGCTCGATGGCCGTGACCGGGGGGTCGGTCAGCGCCGACGGGAACCTCGTCGCCCTGCGCACCTACACCGACGCGTACGTCTTCTCGGCGCCCGGTGGTGATGTGGCCGCCGCGCTGCTGAAGGGCACGGCGGCGCGGATACCCCTGGCGGGGGAGAAGCAGGGGGAGGCGATCGCGTTCCAACCGGACGGTTCGCTGGTCTCGGCCTCGGAAGGGGTCGGTCAGCCGATCCGGGTGGTCCCGGGTGCGGCGGCGCTCGCGCCCGCCGCGACCGGTGGGTCCACGACCGCACCGAGGAGCAGCGAGGGAGCCGCGGCTGCCACCGACGGGGTGCAAGCGGTGGCGAGCGAGGACAGCGGGCTGTCGACGCTCCCGGCGCTCGGGGTGACCGCGGTGGTCGTCGGCGGCATCCTCTTCGCCATGCACCGGCGGGCGGTCCGGCGCTCGTAGGCCGCGCCTCGTCCGAGGCGGGTCCACCCGAGCAGCGGCACAACCGGGGCCGGCGGTTTCCGGGTGACCACCGGCCCCCGGTCGTCAGAGCCTGCGCAGCACCGCGACGACCTTGCCCAGGATGGTCGCCTCGTCGCCGGGGATGGGGTCGTAGGCGTCGTTGTGCGGGAGCAGCCACACGTGGCCGTCCTCGCGGCGCTTGAAGGTCTTCACGGTGGCCTCGCCGTCGATCATGGCGGCGACGATCTCACCGTTGTCCGCGGTCGGCTGCTGGCGCACCACGACCCAGTCGTCGTTGGCGATGGCGGCGTTGATCATCGAATCGCCCGCGACCTTGAGCATGAACAGCGCGCCCTCGCCGACCAGCTCCTTGGGGAGCGGGAACACGTCCTCGATGGCCTGCTCGGCCAGGATCGGACCACCGGCGGCGATCCGGCCGAGGACCGGCACGTAGGCGGGCACCGGGCCCTGGTCGGCCTGCTCGATGAGCACCGGGGCGACCTGCTCGCCGCGCAGCCGCGCCTGGCCCGCGTCCGCGGGGAGCACGCCGATCGCCCGCGGGCGGTTCGGGTCGCGGCGCAGGTAGCCCTTCTCCTCCAGCGCGCGCAGCTGGTAGGCGACGGAGGAGGTGGAGGTCAGGCCGACGGCCTCACCGATCTCGCGCACGCTGGGCGGGTAGCCGAAGCGCTGGACCCAGGACCGGATGACCTCCAGCACCTGGCGCTGGCGCAGCGGCAGCTCCACGCCGTCGGGCGTCTGGTCGAGCTCGGGGAAGCTGCGCACGTTGCCCCCCGCCAACGGCTTCCTCTTCGGCGCCCCCGAGGGCTTCCGACCACCTGTGCCTGCCACTGCTGTGCCTCCCGTGCGTACCGGCGCGGCACCGCGCGCCGGGCTGAGTCCGAGCCGATCGCCGGTCGATCAACTGTCGATCATCTCCGAACCCGACGGTAGTCCGCCGACCTGCGGAGATCAAACACCTGTTCGAGCGACACGCCGGTCGGGTCTGGAATTCCACCGGTTCCGGGTGGTAGACATTCGCACGGACGTTCGATCGAACGACAGTTCGAGGAGGCAGCGATGGCGGCAGCGCCTGCGGCTGAGTCGGTCATCCCCACCGGCGGGAAGTACGCGCAGCTCATGACCCCTGTGCGGACCATACCGGTGCCGCCGCTCGACCGCCCCGCGCGCCGCCCGGGGCAGGGCAGGTTGCGCCCGCCGACGCGCAGGCGGGTGGCCGGTGCGCCGCGCGTGGTGGCGCAGGCCCGCTGCGCCCGGCGCGGACCCGTACCGGTCCCCGTGCTGCTCGGCCTCGCCTCCCTCGCCGCCGCCGCGGTCTACGGCCTCGGCCTGTTCGCGGGTTCGGTCGCGGGCGGCGCGGACGTCCCGGTGACGACCACGGTGGTCCGCGTGCAGCCCGGGGAGGGCCTGTCGGACGTGGCCGCGCGGATGGCTCCCGACAGCGACAACGCCGCCGTGGTCGCCAGGATTCGGGAGCTGAACCGGCTGTCCGGCGGTTCCCTGCGATCCGGCCAGCCGCTGACCGTCCCGTTCTCGCGCTGACCCGCCCCACTCCGGTCGTCCGCGGTGCCGACGTCCCGCGACCTGGCATGATCATGCCCACTCGCGCGGGCCGGGGTGGCCGGGGTCACTCCTCGGTGTATTCACGGTCCGTGGTCGCCTGCGCGGAACCGTCCGCTGTCGGCCGATGACCGCTTCGGGTGTGTTGGCAGGTCGTCGCCGGGTGCCGCGGCGCCGAGGTCTCGCCTCCGTGACTCCCGGGCCTCCGCGTGCCCTGGTCGAGTCACGCGCGGTAGTGGATTTCCCGGGAACACGGCGGCGCGTCAATTTGTCTTCTCTGGTGGTGCCCTCTACTGTCCACCACAACATCTGGTAGTTGCACCCCTGTAAGTAGTCCACAGGTTGTGGCAGTTGTACACAGGGTTGTCCACAGATTGATCACCATCCGTGGTCGTGGTGGCCGGGTGCCGGGACAGGGAAGTGGGGGAAGCCGGTGCGGTGTCCGTTCTGTCGTCACGCCGACTCGCGGGTCGTGGACTCGCGGGAGGTCGACGACGGCCAGGTGATCCGGCGCAGGAGGTCGTGCCCCGAGTGCGGGCGCAGGTTCACCACGGTCGAGGAGGCGATCCTCGCCGTGGTCAAGCGCTCCGGGGTGACCGAGCCGTTCAGCCGCGACAAGGTCGTGCGCGGCGTGGCCCGGGCCTGCCAGGGGCGGCCGGTCAATGAGGACCAGCTCCAGTTGCTCGCGCAGAAGGTCGAGGAGACCATCCGCGCCACCGGCAGCGCGGAGATCCCCAGTCACGAGGTGGGCCTGGCGATCCTGGGCCCGCTGCGCGAACTCGACGGGGTGGCGTACCTGCGCTTCGCCAGCGTGTACCGGTCTTTCTCCTCGGTGGAGGACTTCGAGAAGGAGATCGCCGACCTCCGCGCCGCCATGGCGGACGGGGCGGCGCAACGAGATGAGCAGTAGGCGGCAGACGAGGCGACGGCGCTCGGCGCCGCCCCACCCCCGCGGCGGGAACAACAGCGGGGACCACAGCAAGAGCACGGGGTCGCAGCGGACGGCGAGCACGGCCGTGGCCACAGCACAGCAGCGGACTGACGAACGAGAGGGAACGGTCATGACCGAGACCGTCGAGACCACGGCCGAGCGCGGCGGGGCACCGCGCGAGCGGCTGCGCGTGCAGCGCGTCCACACCACCGAGGGGGTGCACCCCTACGACGAGGTGACCTGGGAGCACCGCGACGTCGTGATGACGAACTGGCGCGACGGCACGGTGAACTTCGAGCAGCGCGGCGTCGAGTTCCCTGACTTCTGGTCGGTCAACGCCACGAACATCGTCACCAGCAAGTACTTCCGCGGCGCCGCGGGCAGCGCGGCGCGCGAGAACTCGCTGCGCGGGCTGATCGACCGCGTGGTCGGCAAGTACGTCGCCGCGGGCGTCGAGCACGGCTACTTCCAGTCCGGTCAGGACGCCGAGGTCTTCGAGCACGAGCTGACCTGGATGCTGCTGCACCAGGTGTTCAGCTTCAACTCCCCGGTGTGGTTCAACGTCGGCACGTCCTCGCCGCAGCAGGTCAGCGCCTGCTTCATCCTCGCGGTGGACGACACGATGGACTCGATCCTCAACTGGTACAAGGAAGAGGGCCTGATCTTCAAGGGCGGTTCCGGCGCGGGCCTGAACCTGTCCCGCATCCGCTCGTCGAAGGAGCTGCTGTCCTCCGGCGGCACCGCCTCCGGCCCGGTCTCGTTCATGCGCGGCGCCGACGCGTCCGCGGGCACCATCAAGTCCGGCGGCGCCACCCGGCGCGCGGCGAAGATGGTCGTGCTCGACGTGGACCACCCCGACGTCGAGGAGTTCATCGAGACCAAGGCCAAGGAGGAGCGCAAGATCCGCGTGCTGCGCGACGCGGGCTTCGACATGGACTTGGGCGGCTCCGACATCACCTCGGTGCAGTACCAGAACGCCAACAACTCCATCCGGGTGTCCGACGAGTTCATGCACGCGGTCGAGTCCGGCGGCCAGTTCGGCCTCCGCTCGCGCACCACCGGCGAGATCATCGAGCAGGTCGACGCCAAGTCCCTGTTCGGCAAGCTGGCCAAGGCCGCCTGGGAGTGCGCCGACCCCGGCATCCAGTACGACGACACCATCAACGCCTGGCACACCTGCCCGGAGTCGGGCCGCATCACCGCGTCCAACCCGTGCAGCGAGTACATGCACCTGGACAACTCCAGTTGCAACCTGGCGTCGCTCAACCTGATGAAGTTCCTCGGCGACGACGGCGTCTTCCAGGCCGAGCGGTTCGCCAAGGCCGTCGAGATCATCATCACCGCGATGGACATCTCGATCTGCTTCGCCGACTTCCCGACCGAGCCGATCGCCGACACCACCCGCAAGTTCCGCCAGCTCGGCATCGGCTACGCCAACCTGGGCGCGCTGCTGATGGCCACCGGCCACGCCTACGACTCCGAGGGCGGCCGGGCGCTGGCCGCGGCCATCTCCTCGCTGATGACCGGCACCGCCTACCGCCGCTCCGCCGAGCTGGCGGGCGTCGTCGGCCCGTACGAGGGCTACGCCCGCAACGCCGACGCCCACCAGCGGGTCATGCGCAAGCACGCCGCCGCCAACGACCTCATCCGCACCTACGACCACCTCGACTCCGAGGTGCAGCGGATCGCCACCCGCGAGTGGCAGACCGCGCTGCTCATCGGCGCGGCCAACGGCTGGCGCAACGCGCAGGCCAGCGTGCTCGCCCCCACCGGCACCATCGGCCTGATGATGGACTGCGACACCACCGGTGTGGAGCCCGACCTGGCGCTGGTCAAGTTCAAGAAGCTGGTCGGCGGCGGCTCGATGCAGATCGTCAACCAGACCGTGCCGCGCGCCCTCAAGGCCCTGGGTTACCAGGACGAGCAGGTCGAGGCCATCGTCGAGTTCATCGCCGAGCACGGCCACGTGGTCGACGCCCCCGGCCTGCGCCGCGAGCACTACGAGGTGTTCGACTGCGCGATGGGCGAGCGCTCCATCGCCCCGCTGGGCCACGTCCGGATGATGGCCGCGGTGCAGCCGTTCATGTCCGGCGCCATCTCCAAGACGGTCAACATGCCGGAGTCGGCCACCGTCGAGGAGGTCGAGGACATCTACTTCCAGGGCTGGAAGATGGGCATCAAGGCCCTCGCCATCTACCGCGACAACTGCAAGGTCGGCCAGCCCCTGTCGGCGGGCAAGGGCAACGCGGCGTCGGCGAAGGCCGAGCCGGAGAAGGTCATCGAGTACCGGCCGGTCCGCAAGCGCCTGCCGAAGAAGCGCCCCAGCCAGACGGTCTCGTTCACCGTCGGCGGCGCCGAGGGCTACCTGCACGCGGGGTCCTACCCGGACGACGGCCTGGGCGAGATCTTCGTCAAGCTGGGCAAGCAGGGCTCCACCCTGGCGGGGGTGATGGACGCCTTCTCCATGTCCATCTCGGTCGGCCTGCAGTACGGCATCCCGCTGGAGTTCTACGTCTCGAAGTTCCAGAACCTCCGCTTCGAGCCCGCGGGCATGACCGACGACCCGGACGTCCGCATCGCCACCAGCGTCCTGGACTACCTGTTCCGCAGGCTCGCCCTGGACCACCTGCCCTACGACAGCCGCGCCCAGCTCGGCATCTTCACCGCCGACGAGCGCTCCGCCCAGGTCGCCGTGGACTACGCCCCCGGCTCCGACGTCGACCTCGAAGCCCTCCGCACCACGGTCGACGCCACCCCGACGACCGAGGTCGAGGCCAAGCCCACCGCGGCCCACAGCTCCACCGAGCTGCTGGAACTGCACCTGGGCAAGGCGGCCGACGCTCCGCTGTGCATGACCTGCGGCACGAAGATGCGCCCCGCGGGCTCCTGCTACGTCTGCGAGGGCTGCGGCTCCACCTCCGGCTGCAGCTGATCTGCGACGGTCCCGGCGGGGGAGGGCGCATCGCCTTCCCCCGCCGGATTCCCTTTGTCCGGACCTGCGCAGCCCGGGACACTGACCCCGTGGAGGGTTACGTCCTGGCGGGTTACGTGGTCGCGGACCCGGTGGTGGGCACCGACTGGGTGGACCGCGCCCTGGTGGGCCGGGCGATCACGTCGGTGAGCAACTGCCTGGTCGACGTGCGGGAACTCGACGAGTGGTCCGCCTCGCCGGTGGGGGCGGAGGCCGCGGGCGAACTCGTGCGCAGGTACCCGGGCACCCGGGTCGTCGCGGTCGGGGTCGCCGAAACCGACGTCGACGGGCTGCTGGAGGACCTGGACGAGGCGTGCTGGGACCCTGACCTGCTGGACCGGCTCCGGCGGCGGGCGCCGTTCCGGACCGGGGTGCCGCTGGGTTTCGAGCCGGTCGGGCCGAGTGGCGGGTCATTCCACACCTGGCTGTGCCTGGGTGGTCTCGTCGACTCCGCGCGGCAGGTGGTGGGCGCGGAGCCGGGGCGCCACGGCCTGATCCAGGACGAGGGGCGGGCCAGGGCCGTCGCGGCGCACCTCACCGAGGCGTTCCCGTACGAGCACGAGGTTGCCCGATGGTTCGCGCTGGCGCTGGCCGAGGTCGAGCCGGACTCTTTCGGGTGATGGTTCACCGGCTGCCGTGGTGGTTGGCACGTTGTTTCCGGGGTGTGCGCAGATCCGGGGTGTCGCAGCGGAATGTCGGTCCCCGGTGCCAGGATGGGCGTCCACCAGCACTCGAAACCCCGGAGGTGTCCCGTGACCGCGAGCCTGGCCATGGTCAGCCTGGACTGTCCCGACCCGCAGGCGCTCGCCGTGTTCTACAGCGAGCTGCTCGGGTGGAAGGTCGCGCACAGCGAGGAGCAGTACGCGATGATCACCGGCGAGGGCGCCCCGATCGGCTTCGGCCGGGTCGAGGGGTACGTCGCGCCGCAGTGGTCGGCCGACAGCCCGGACGCCAAGCGCTACCACCTGGACTTCTACGTCGACGACCTCGACGCCGCCGAGGCCAGGGCCCTGGAACTGGGGGCGGCGAAGCCCGAGTTCCAGCCCGGTGAGACCTGGCGGGTCCTGCTCGACCCGGCCGGTCACCCGTTCTGCCTCTGCGTCCCGCGCGGCTGACCGTACACTCGGCGGCGGATCGGGGAACCTGACGCTGGGGTGGTCATGAGCAGTCCTCCGGAGCGCCGCAACTCACCGGTCGTGCTGGTGGCCGTGCTGATCACCCTGATGGTCGGGGTGCTGCTGATCGCCGTGGTGGGCCGGGTGGTGTCACGCGGCCTCACCACGGTCGTGCCGGGGACGGCGCTTGCGGTGGGGGAGGACGGCCCCGGTGCCCGCCACCGGTCCGACGCGGTCTCCCCCGCAGACATCGCCGACAACCCGCTGCTGAGCCCCGGCGCCACCCTGCCCACCGTCGACTGCGCGCTGCCCGCCTTTGGTACCGGCCCCGACCAGTTGCGGGCCTACTACCTGGCGGGCATCCGCTGCCTCGACGAGGCTTGGCGCCCCACCCTGCGCGCCACCGGCCTGCCGTTCACCGCCCCGTACCTCGACGTCGGCGACCGCCCCTCGGCGAAGTGCGGCTTCGCCCCGGCCGAGGACGAGGCCACCGCCTTCTACTGCTCCCGCGACACCACCATCTACATGCCCCGAACGCGCCTGCTGCGCGACGCGGGCCCGGAACCCGCCTACCACCTGGCCATCCTGGCCCACGAGTACGGCCACCACGTCCAGTCGCTCAGCGGCATCCTCGACGACTCCACCAGGTTGGAGTCCGGTGTGGACGAGGCGGGGGCCCTCCGCCTGAGCAGGCGCACCGAACTGCAGGCCAACTGCTTCGCGGGCCTCTTCCTCGCCGCCGCCACCGGCCGCGCCGCGATCACCACGGCCCTCGGTGACGAAGCCCTGCGAAGCTTCGCCGACACCTCCGGCACCGACACCCACGGCGCCCCCGACACCCAGGCCCGCTGGGCCACCCGGGGCTTCGAAGGCCGCAACACCAACGCCTGCGACACCTGGACCGCCCCCAACGCCGAGGTCAACTAGCGCAACGGCACACCGACAGACACCGCCCCGAACCCGCCGCCGCCCCACACGCCGGAGCAACCACCGCCCCAGGGCATGCCCCAAAGCCGGCCAGCCACCCCGCAAACCTCTGGCCCGGTCACCAACCACCGGCGCAGCAACAACAACCAGTCACCCCAGAACCCCCTGTCCGGCAACGAATGCCCGGGTGGGTGGATGCGCTTGCCCAGCCAACCGCCCCCGAAACCGGCGGCCTGGCGAGCGAATGCCCGGGTGGGCGGATGTGCGCTTGGCCGGCCGACCACCCCCGCAACCGACGGCCCGGCGAGCAAACGCCGGGTGGGTAGATGTGTTGCTTGCCAGCCGGCCACCCCCGAGAACCGCTGGCCCGGCGAGTCAACTGCCCGGGTGGGTGGATGTGTTTGGCCGGGGGTGGCGA
>NZ_AYXG01000243.1 GCF_000564855.1 Actinokineospora spheciospongiae | reverse complement strand
GGCCCCGGCCAAACACATCCACCCAGCCGGGCACACCCACAAAACGACCGGGCCTGAGCCGAAGCGCACGGCCGGGCGCCACCACCAAAAGACCGGGCCTGAGCCGAAGCGCACGGCCGAGCACACCCACCAAAAGACCGGCGCTTCAAAGCCGGGCAGCCCGACCCCCACGCTAACGGATGTGGTCGAGGATCAACCCGGTCATCAGGTCCGGAGCCTCCTCAGGCACCCAGTGCGACACGTCCTCCACCATCTCGAACCGGTACGGCCCGCTCACCCACTTCTCGCACCCCAGCGCCGCCGTCGACCCGATCGCCGCGTCCTCGGTGCTCCACACGTACATCGTCGGCACCGCCACCCGGTCCGGGATCGGGTTGTGGTGCATCGCCCGGTACCAGTTCAGCGCGGCCGTGAGGGCCCCCGGCTCGCTCATCCGGCCCACGTACTCGTCCACCGCCGACGGCGGGATCTTCCAGTCGAAGATGCGCCGCAGCAGCGCCGCGTCGTCGGCGAGGAGCTTGCGCTCGGCGGTGCGCTCGCGGAAGACCGACATGTACTGCGAGCGCAGGTGCTGGTCCTCGTCCTCGCGCAGCGCGGCGTGCAGGGCGCCCGGGTGCGGGATGGACACCGCGGTCAGCGTGCGCACCCGCTCGGGGAACGACGCGGCCACGTTCCACGCCACCGCCGCCCCCCAGTCGTGGCCGACCAGGTCGAACTCCGGCCAGCCGAGCGCGTCGGTCACCGCCAGCACGTCGGTGACCAGCTCTTCCATCCGGTAGTCGAGGACGTCCTCCGGGCGGACCCCGGGGGAGTAGCCGCGCTGGTCGAACGCCACCGCCCGCCTGCCCGCGTGCCCCAGCACCGCCACCTGGTGCGCCCACTCCTGCGCGGCCTGCGGGAACCCGTGCAGCAGCAGCACCGGCGGGTCGCCGGGACCCCCGGCGGAGATGCTGTCGAAGGTCCCGCTGGTCGTCTCGATCTGGCCGTACTCGCTCACCCGGGGAGGTTATCGGCACCCACCGACAGTCCCTGTGACGTGGGTCGCGGATTCCACGGCAGGCCGGGTGGGCGGACCGCGGCGAAGATTGCACCGTGGACAACGCCTCGCAACCCCGACCGCACCTGACGGTGTTCGACCCGGCGCCCGGTCGTGGCGTCCGCGCCGTGGTGCTGGTGCTGCACGGTGGCCGCGAGCGCAGCCGCGCCCCGGTCACCCGCCACCAGCTCGCCTACCTGCGCATGGTCCCGTTCGCCCGCGACCTGCACCGGCGCGGCGCCGACGCCGGTGTCGCCGTCTGGCTGCTGAAGAACCGCTACCGCGGCTGGAACGCCCCCGACTTGGACGCGGTCCGCGACGCCGAGTGGGCCCTGGAGCGGGTCCGCGCCGCCCACGGCGACGTGCCGGTCGTGCTGGTCGGGCACTCCATGGGCGGGCGGGTCGCGCTGCGCGTGGGCGGTGACCCGTCGGTGGTCGCGGTGGCCGGGCTGGCGCCCTGGTGCAAGCCGGGGGAGCCGGTCGAGCAGTTGGCGGGCCGGGCCGTGCTCATCGCGCACGGCGTGCTGGACCGGATGACCGACCCGCGCCTGTCCTACGACTTCGCCCGCCGCGCCCGTGCCGTGACCGACCGGGTGGTGCGCTTCGACGTGCCGGGGGAGGGGCACGCGATGCTCCGCAAGGCGGGGAAGTGGACCCGGCTGGTGACCGGTTTCGCGCTGGGTGCGCTCGACACCCAACCGATCGACCCGGTCATAACGAATGCCTGGCGAACGCCCTCGGTGGAGGGGCTCCGGGTTCCGCTCTAGGAGGTAGCAGTGACGGTCGAGAGGCAGCGCGTTGCGGTCGTCGGGAGCGGGGTGTCCGGTCTGACCGCCGCGTACCTGCTCCAGCGTCGTCACGACGTGACCCTGTTCGAGGCCGACCACCGCCTCGGCGGGCACGCGCACACCCACGACCTGCCCACCCGCGACGGTGGCCTGGCCCAGGTGGACAGCGGGTTCATCGTGCACAACGAGCGGACCTACCCCAACCTGCTGCGCCTGTTCGGCGAGCTGGGGGTGGCCACCCGCGACTCCGAGATGTCGATGAGCGTGCGCTGCCGTGGCTGCGGCCTGGAGTACGCGGGCGCCCTCGGGGTCAGCGGCCTGTTCGCCCAGCCCAGGAACCTGGCGAACCCGCGCTACCTGCGGATGCTCGCCGAGGTCAAGCGGTTCCACGTGCACGCCCGCCGGGTGTTGCGGGAGGACCCGGGGGAGATCACCCTGCGCGCCTTCGTCGTCGTCGGCGGGTACTCCCGCTACTTCGTCGACCACTTCCTGGTCCCGCTGGTCTCGGCGGTGTGGTCGGCGGGCGCGGAGCTGTCCATGCGCTACCCGGCGCGCTACCTGTTCGAGTTCCTGCACCACCACGGGATGCTCGCGGTCACCGGGTCCCCGCAGTGGAAGACCGTCGTCGGCGGCTCCCGGACCTATGTGGAGCGCGCGGTGAAGGGCCTGACCGCCGTCGAGGTGTCCACCCCGGTGCGCGCCCTGGTCCGCCACGCCGACCACCTGGAGGTCCGCGACGACGCCGACGTGGCGCACCGGTTCGCCAAGGTCGTCCTGGCCACCCACCCCGACCAGGCGTTACGCCTGCTGGTCGACCCGACCGCGGCCGAGCGGGAGGTGCTCGGCGCGTTCGAGTACTCCCGCAACGAGACGCTGCTGCACACCGACGCCACGGTCCTGCCCACCGCGCCCGCCGCCCGCGCCTCGTGGAACCACCTCAAGCCCGCCTGCTCCTCCGACAGCGGCCCGGTCAAGGTCAGCTACCACATGAACCGCCTCATGGGGCTGTCCGAACCGGAGGACTACGTCGTCACCCTCAACGCCCCCGAGGAGGTCGACCCGGACCGGGTGCTGCGCTGGATGGCCTACGAGCACCCGATCTACACCCCGGAGTCGCTGGCCGCGCAGCGCCGCCTGCCGGAGCTGACCGACGACCGGTTGGCCTACGCGGGCGCCTACCACGGCTGGGGCTTCCACGAGGACGGTTGCGCCTCCGGTGTCCGGGCCGCCGAGGCGCTGGGCTCCCGGTGGGTGAAGTGACCGGAACGTCCACCGGGACCGCCGATCGCACCGCGGCGGTCGAACCGGTGGTGGTGCCCGCCCTCTACGACGCCACGGTCAGCCACGTGCGGCGCGAGCGGATCACCAACGACTTCTCCCACCGGGTCTACACCTGGCTGGTCGACCTGGACCGGCTGCCGCGGCTCCCGGTCTGGTTGCGACCGTTCGCCCGGTTCGAGGCCCGCGACCACCTCGGCGACCCGAACCGGTCCATCAAGGACAACCTTGTCGCCTGGTTGGGGGACCAGGGCGTGGAAGTGACCGGTCGGGTGTTGATGCTGGCCAACGCGCGGGTACTCGGGTACGTGTTCAACCCGCTGACGGTCTACTGGGTGCACGACGCGTCCGGTGCGCTGCTGTGCGTCGTCGCCGAGGTGCACAACACCTACGGCGAGCGGCACTGCTACCTGCTGCGGACCGACGCGGACGGTCGCGCCAGCACCACCAAAGAGTTCTACGTGTCACCGTTCCTGGCGATGGGCGGTCACTACCTGATGCGCTTGCCCCGGCCCGGTGCCAGGCTCGCCCTGACGGTGGCCCTCCGGCAGAACGGCTCGACGCCGTTCACGGCCACCCTGTCCGGGGTCCGGACACCCGCGACACCCGCGGAGGTGCTGAGGATGGCGCTGCGGCGACCGCTCATGCCGCAGCGGGTCAGCGCCCTCATCCGCCGCCACGGCATCGCCCTGTGGGCGCGCCGCGTCCCGATCGCCCGCCGCCCGCGGCACGTCCCGCAAGGAGGAGTCCAGTGACCGAGACCCCGCTCCGGCGCGGTGAGACGGCGCCCGCCGGTCCCGCGCGGCCGCGCCCCGACGACTGGGACGGGCTGTTCACCCCGCCGGTCAGCCCCTTCCGGGCCCGCGTCGCGCGGAGCCTGTTCCACAACGCCGTGCGCACGCTGCCGGTCCGGGTCGTCTTCCCCGGCGGGCGGCGGATCGGCGCGGGCGGACCCGACTCCCCGGTCATGCGCGTCCTGCGACCCACGGCGTTCTTCCACCGGCTCGGCGCCGACGCCAAGATCGGCTTCGGCGAGGCGTACATGGTCGGCGACTGGACCAGCAACTCCCTGGCCGAACTGCTGACCGAGTTCTCCGCCCGCATGAGCACCCTCATCCCGCCGAAGTTGCAGGCGTTCCGCCGCTGGGTCGACCGCAGCCAGCCCAGCGAGGAGGAGAACACCGTCGAGGGGTCCCGGGACAACATCCACCGGCACTACGACCTGTCGAACGAGCTGTTCGAGACCTTCCTCGACCCGACCATGACCTACTCCTCGGCGTGGTTCGCCCCCGGCTCCACCGACCTGCGCCAGGGCCAGCTCCGCAAGATCGACGGCGTGCTCGACCACGCCCGGGTCGGGCCGGAGTCGCACGTGCTGGAGATCGGCACCGGCTGGGGCGCCCTGGCCATCCGGGCGGCCCAGCGCGGTGCCCGGGTCACCTCGCTGACCATCTCCACCGAGCAGAAGCGCCTCGCCGAGCAGCGCGTCCAGGAGGCGGGCGTCGCCGACCGGGTGCAGGTGCTGCTGCGCGACTACCGCGAGGCCCAGGGCAGCTACGACGCCGTGGTCAGCGTGGAGATGATCGAGGCGGTGGGCGAGCGGTACTGGCCGACCTACTTCGCCTCGGTCGACCGCCTGCTCAAGCCGGGCGGGCGCTTCGGCCTGCAGTCGATCACCATGCCGGACGACCGGATGCTGGCGACCAAGGACTCCTACACCTGGATTCACAAGTACGTCTTCCCCGGCGGGATCATCCCCTCCGCGGAGTCGATCGACCGCACCCTGGCCCGGCACACCGGGATGCGCGTGCACGCCCACCGCGACTTCGGCCACGACTACGCCGAGACGCTGCGGCAGTGGCGCCTGCGGTTCACCGACCAGTGGGCCCGGGTCGCCGCCCTGGGCTTCGACGAGACGTTCCGGCGGATGTGGGAGTTCTACCTCGCCTACTGCGAGGCCGGTTTCCGCTCCGGCTACCTCGACGTCCGGCAGTTGTCGATCGGCCGCTGAGCCGGGCCCGGGTCGGGTGATCTTGACCGGTCACCCGGCCCGTATCGTCTGCTGGCAACCTGCGGCCCGGTCGGGCGTCTTGCAGGATGAGTGGGACAGTCCCGCGACATGGCCTCCAGGAGAGCTGGGTCTCGATGAGCTACGGACACGGACAGCGGCAGCCGGGGTGGCAGCAGCCCGCACAGGGACGCCCGTCGCGCGACCCGCGCTTCCGCCCGCCTGGCCGCCCCGCACCCGGCCACGGCGGCCCGGTGGGTCCCGGTGGACCCGGCGGTCCGGCCGGTCGCGGCGGTCGCGGTGGCTACGGCCCGCCGCCCGCCCCGCCGCGGCGCAAGCGCCGCTGGCGCAAGGTGGTCCTGACGGCGCTGCTGCTGGTCGTCGCCCTGTTCGCGGGCACCTGGATCTACCTGGAGACCTCGCTCAACCGCGAGGCCGCCCTCACCGACTACGAGGGCAGGCCCGCCGCGGGCGCGGGCACCAACTGGCTCATCGTCGGCTCCGACAGCCGCGAGGGCCTCTCCGCCGAGGACCAGGGCCGCCTGAACACCGGCGCCCCCGAGGGCCGCCGCACCGACACCATCATGCTGATGCACATCCCGGACAACGCCACCAAGCCCACGCTGGTGTCGCTGCTGCGCGATTCGTACGTGCCGATCCCGGGCAAGGGCAGCAACAAGCTCAACGCCGCCTACGCCTTCGGCGGCCCCGCCCTGCTCGCGCAGACCGTCGAACGCGTCACCGACCTGCGCATCGACCACTACATCGAAATCGGCCTCGGCGGCTTCGCCGACGTGGTCGACGCGGTCGGCGGCATCGAGATGTGCCCGCCGGAACCCCTCAAGGACCCGCTCGCGGGCATCGACCTGCCCGCGGGCTGCCAGGAACTCGACGGCGCCAACGCCCTGGGCTACGTCCGCACCCGGGTGGGCCCCCGCGCCGACCTCGACCGGGTCATCCGCCAGCGCGAGTTCATCTCCGCCCTGACCGACAAGGCCACCAGCGTCGGCACCCTCATCAACCCCTTCCGCCTCTTCCCCCTCCTCGCCGCCGCCCCCGACGCCGTCACCGTCGACGAGGGCGACCACCTGCACAACCTCCCGGGTCTGGCCCTGGCCATGGCCGACAGCGAGCTGATCACCACCACGGTCCCGTTCAGCGGCAGCAAGAAGGTCGGCGGCCAGGACGTCATCCTGTGGGACAAGCCCAAGGCCCTGGCCCTCTTCGAGGCCCTGCGCACCGACGCCGAGGTCCCGGCCAACGTCATCGTCGGCCCACCCGCCTAGCCCGGCACGCGACTGCCCGCCCGCTCGCCGAGAGGGCGGGCAGTCGCGTGCCCGGGCGCGCTGGAGGTCTTCCCCGCCGCTCGGAGTGGTCTGTCCGGCGCTGTCGCGGTGACACCGCGCGCCCGTACACTCGCTCGCTGCACCCGCCCCGGCGTGCAGCGAAGGAGGACACGCGTGACCACCCTGCGCACCCGTCTGTCCCAGGCCCTGACCGCGGCAGCTCTCACCGCCGCGGGCCTGACCGCCCTGGCACCCCCGGCCACCGCGACCCCGGCCCCCCGCCCATCAGCGGTCACCCACGGCCCCTGCCAGTTCACCGCCACCCCGGACGACCCCGCCGTCCGCCCGGTCCCGCTGCCCCCGGACCCCCGGCACACCCCCGACCGCGGCAAGGTCGACGTGAAGCTGTCCACCTCCCAGGGCCCCATCACGGTCACCCTGGACCTGGCCAAGGCCCCGTGCACGGCCCTGAGCTTCCTGCACCTCACCCTGCACCGCTTCTACGACGCCACCACCTGCCACCGGCTCACCGCCTACCCCACCCTCAAGGTCCTCCAGTGCGGTGACCCGAGCGGCACCGGCGAAGGCGGCCCCGGTTACCGGTACAGGGACGAACTGCCCACGGACCTCCCCCCGTACCCCGGCGACACCACCGGCTACCGCAAGCTCTACGCCCGCGGTGTCCTCGCCATGGCCAACGCGGGCCCCGACACCAACGGCAGCCAGTTCTTCCTGGTGTACGGCGATTCCGCCCTGCGCGCCAACTACACGGTCTTCGGCACCGTCGACGCGCCGGGTCTGACCACTCTGGACCGGGTCGCCGCCGCGGGCACCGTCCCCACCGCCGAGGACCCCGCCCCGGTCGACGGCACGCCCGCGGCCACCACCACCATCGCCAGGGCCAGGATCACCGGCTTCCGCTGGTGACCCCGCCGGTCCCGGCCGGACACCCGGCCGGGACCGCCGAGAAACAGCGCGCCGGGTGAACACCAGGGGCGCCCAAATCCCCCTGGCGGGTCGGCGGGATGACCCGTTCGGACCAATACGCGGCAGCGGCGCGTGAGCACTCAAGATCGAACAGGTGAACCGGGCGACTTTCGGGTTCTGCTCCCGGGGAATCTCGCTAGCGTCTGGCCTGCCCGATCCCGGGCAGCGGGAACTTCGTGCCGGAGGCGCAGCAGATGAAGTGGACACAGCGGGTCGGAGCGGTCGTCGCGGGGTGGGTGGTCGCCCTGACGGTGATCGCGCCCGTTGCGCAGGCGGAGACGGCGGCGGCGCCGCTGTCGCCCAGGGAGTGTTCGGCCGAGCTGTACCAGGGGGACCGCAGGCTCGGGCCGGAAACGCTGCCCAGGCTGGGGTCGGTGGGCTTCCAGACCGCGCTCTACAGCCGGACCGGCCTGCGCTCGACCGAGGACTTCCTCGGCAGGTACTACGACGACGCCGCCAACAGTTGGCGCTACCCGCCGCAGGACGGTTACGTCCTCAGGGGGGACGGCACGCCGGTCAAGTGGGAGCAGACCCTGTTCCGGGGCCAGCGCATCGACCGCTACGGCAGTGAGTTCGGCGGCTTCCTGGCCCCCGAGGGACTCCCGTACACGACCCGATCCATCCCGCCGTCCAACCTGGTCGGGAACCCGGCGGCCGGGTGCAACTACCACATCTACAAGGTGCTGCGACCGTTCGACGTGAACGCCGGTCCGATCGCGCCGTGGTTCTACCAGCTCGGCGGGGGGCTCCAGTACCAGCTCAACGGGACGCTGATCCCGGGAGCACCCGGTCAGGTGAACGTGATGTGGTTGTTGGACAACGGTTACCTCGAACGGATTGTCTAAAGTGGCAGGTGT
>NZ_AYXG01000242.1 GCF_000564855.1 Actinokineospora spheciospongiae | reverse complement strand
CACATCCACCCACCCGGGCAGAGCCGTAGCCGGGCCGCCGGTTCGTTGGGTGGCTGGCTTTCGCTGCGCCCGGTGGGGCTGCTGGTGGCTGGCCGCCTGGCCGGTGGTTTGCGGGGTGGTCACCGCTGCGCTGGTGGGATTCGGCGTGGCGGGCCGCCCGGCTGGCAGTTGGCGGGTGGTCGGCGCTGTGCCGGTGGTGTTCGGCGTGGCGGGCCGCCCGGCTGGCGGTGGCGGGGTGGTCGCCGCTGCGCTGGTGGGGTTCGGCGTGGCGGGCCGTCCGGCCGGCGGTGGCGGGGTGGTCGCCGCTGCGCAGGCGGGGCGTGTGATCAGGGCTTGGCCGTTGGTTCCGGCCCCCGGTCGGGTGCCCACGTGGGCACCCGACCGGGGCGGGCGGTGGGTCAGTGGCCCCGGTCGATCCACTCCTGGCGGTGGGGGGCTTCCGCGCCGATGGTGGTGGTGTCGCCGTGGCCGGGGTGGACGACCGTGTCCGGGGGCAGGGTCAGCAGGTGGTCGGTGATCGAGTCGATGATCGTCGGGAAGCTGCTGAACGAGCGGCCGGTGGCGCCGGGGCCGCCCTGGAACAGGGTGTCGCCGCTGAACAGGGCGGACAGTTCCGGGATGTGCAGGCAGACCGCGCCGGGGGCGTGGCCGGGGGTGTGCAGGACCTTGAGGGTGAGCCCGGCGACGTCGATCTCTTCGCCGTCGGTGAGGGGTTGGTAGGTGGTGCCGGGGTAGACGCGCTGCCAGAGTTCGTCGTCGGCCGGGTGGAGCTTGACCGGGGCCGTGGTGGCCGAGGCGAGGGCGGCGGCGGCGTTGATGTGGTCGTCGTGGGCGTGGGTGCAGATGATGGCGGTGACCCGCCTGCCCGCCACCGCCTCCTGGATCGCCTCGGCGTCGTGGGCGGCGTCGACCACCACCACGTCGTCGTCGTCGCCGATGATCCAGACGTTGTTGTCCACGTCCCAGGTGCCGCCGTCGAGGCTGAACGTGCCGGAGGTGACGACGCGGTCGATGCGGGGGGTGCCGGTCATCAGAGGAGCACCACCGAGCGCAGCACGTCGCCGTGGTGCATCTTGTCGAAGGCCTGCTCGACCTGGTCCAGGGTGATCGTCTCGGACACGAACGCGTCGAGGTCGAGGCGGCCCTGGCGGTAGAGGTCGACCAGGTACGGGAAGTCGCGGGAGGGCAGGCAGTCGCCGTACCAGCTTGACTTGAGGGCGCCGCCCCGGGAGAAGAAGTCGATCAGCGGCATCTCGATCTTCATGTCCGGGGTGGGGACGCCGACCAGGACGACGGTGCCCGCGAGGTCGCGGGCGTAGAACGCCTGCTTCCAGGTCTCCGGGCGGCCGACCGCGTCGATGACCACGTCGGTGCCGAAGCCCTCCGTCAGGCCCTGGATGGCCTCGACCGGGTCGCCGGACCCGGCGTTGACGGTGTGCGTGGCGCCGATCCCCTTGGCCCACTCCAGCTTCCGGTCGTCGACGTCCACGGCGATGATCTTCGTGGCGCCCGCGAGCTTGGCGCCCGCGATCGCCGCGTCGCCGACGCCGCCGCAGCCGATGACCGCGACCGTGTCGCCCCGGCCGACCCCGCCGGTGTTGATCGCGGCGCCGATGCCCGCCATGACACCGCACCCGAGCAGGCCGACGGCGGCGGGTGAGGCCTCCGGGTCGACCTTCGTGCACTGTCCACTGTGGACAAGCGTTTTCTCGATGAATGCGCCGATGCCCAGCGCGGGGGTGAGCGGGGTGCCGTCCTCCAGCGTCATCGGCTGCTTGGCGTTGTGCGTGTCGAAGCAGTACCAGGGCTTGCCCTTGAGGCAGGCGCGGCACTTCCCGCAGACCGCCCGCCAGTTCAGGATGACGAAGTCGCCCGGGGCCAGGTCGGTCACGCCCTCGCCGACCGACTCCACGACCCCGGCGGCCTCGTGGCCGAGCAGGAACGGGAACTCGTCGTTGATGCCGCCCTCGCGGTAGTGCAGGTCCGTGTGGCACACCCCGCAGGACTGGACCGCGACCACCGCCTCGCCCGGACCCGGGTCCGGCACGGTGATCGTCTCGACCGTGACCGGCGCACCCTTCGAACGCGCCACCACGCCCCTGACCTGCTGTGCCATGCGCACACTCCTCGCTGAGCCGGTTGCTGCCCCAACCGTATTCGAGGTCACATGCGCATGCGAGCGCACGACCCGCGAAATCGCTCAGATATCGCCCACGTACGGGATCTCGCCCACGGCGGGCGAGGACATCCAGGAGCGCAGCACCGCCGTGGCCCGCACGTCGTCCTCGTTGTACTCCAGCAGCCGGGTGCGCTGCGGCAGGTCGGGTTCGGAGCCGTCCATGCCGACCGCGTCGCGGTACCAGCGCATGGAGTTCTCCCCGCCCGCCTCCGGGTCGCGCCAGTGAAACCCCGCGACCGGGGCGATCGTCTTGAGGCCCTTGCCGTGCGAGCACAGGAAGCTGTCGCGGACGCTGCCGAACAGGTCGAACCACTGGTCGGACTCGATGAAGTCGAGCACCCGGCGCCGGGTGGGGATGCCCGGCCTGCCCGCGAACCGCTTCGCCGAGGCCAGCAGCCAGCGGTTCTCGGCCAGCTCGTTGTAGCAGTAGGCGCGGAAGGTGAGGCCGCGCTCTGCGGCGGCGGCGCGCACGCCGTCGAGCCACTGCCAGAACTCGGCGAACGAGCGGGCCTCGTCGTCGGTGGGCAGCGGGTCCCAGCTCACGAAGGCGCGGTAGCCGGGGGCCTGGCCGACGTCGGCGCCGCTGAGCAGGGTGCCCCACATGTAGGCGCCCGCGTCGCCGAAGCTCTCCATGTCCACGTCGACCTCGACGTCGGCTCGCGGCACGGCCACCTCGCGGTGCCGCCGCACCAGGGTCAGGTCGGCCAGCCACGCCTTCGCCAACCCGACCGCGTCGGCCATCGGCATCCCCACCAGCGGCGGGGCCTCCCGGTCGTCCGGGTCGAGCACGGCCAGCTCGTCCACCGTCCGCACCCCGGCCGTGCGCAGCAGCCCGGCGTCCTCGCCGCGCACCACCAGGCTCACGTCCCTGGCCTGCACCAACTGCCGGTCGCACACCGCCCACCACGGGCAGCTCCGGCACTCGACGATCCGCGACGGCTGGGCCAGCGGCTCGCCGCCGGTGGCCGCGGCGGTCGCCACCGCCAGCCGGTCGGCGAAGCGGGACTCGTACTCGGCCAGCGCGGTCCGCCCGCCCGGCCAGGTCGGGGCGTGCAGGTCGTGCCAGAGCACGGTGTCGCCGTCCATGCCGACGACCCCGGCGTGCCCGGTGCGCTCGTCGGCGTACCCGGCGGCGCCGAGCAGCAGCCGGGCGTGCGCGAGCCGGAGCTGGTCGCGCGGCTGCGGGCGGACCTTGCGCTTGGCGTCGGTGCCGCCGCCGACGTCGAGGACCCCGAACAGCGGGGACGTGCGCGCGCCCACCCCCGGGTCGTGCACCTTGTGCCGGACGACGAGCACCGGGACGTACCCGCCCGCGGTCCGCACCAGCAGGTCGATCGAGCCGCGACGACCGCCGTCGGGGTCGCGCGGGAGCTGCGCGCCCCAGATCAGCCGCCTGCCCTCGGTGAGCGCGGCGGTGGTGGCCGCCTCCCGCTCGGCGCCGCGGCCCGGCGGGACCTCGAACCAGTCGGCGCCGAAGTGGGCGGCCAGCCGGTCGGCGATGGCCCGCCGGTGCGCCGCCGCGTCGGCCTTGCGCAGCTCGGCGGTGGGGTCGGGGGCGCCGCGTCGGGCCTCGCGCAAGTCCGGGTCGTGCTCGAGGTGCACTCGGCGCCTGCACCGGCTCACCACGCCGGATTCCAGGAGCACCGTTGTCGTCACGCAGTGCAGCTTAGTTGCACCGCGCCACGGACTACGGCAGGTCCGACGTGCCCTGGTCGGGCGGCGCCGCTAGGTTCTTGACCAACAGATATCCGGGGAGGCGCAGGTGGCTCGGAAGAAGGCGGCGAAAGCGGTCGAGGCGGGCGGGTTCACCCCGGCCAGGGCCAAGAACGCGCTCGCGCTCGCCAAGGTCCTCGGACCCGCGGTGCTGCCGGTGGTGACCCCGTACGTCATGCAGGGCGCGGCGGTGGTGCGCGAGCGGCTGGAGCGGCGCAAGGCGCGCAGGCTCGGGGTGGAGGTCGACGACCTCGGGCACTACACCGGCCGGGGCGGGGCGCTGCACGCCCGGATCGCCGGTGCGGCGAGCGGCCTCGCCGAGGTGCGCGCCAAGCAGGGCGGCGCCACCCCGGCGGACCTCGCCTTCGCCGACGAGGCCGAGGGCAACCTGCGCAAGCTGGCCGCGGCCGTGCGCGCCGCCGAGCGGATGCCGCAGGCCCGCCGCAAGGCCGCGCACCGGGCCGTCTCGGGTGAGCTGGACCGCATCGAAGAGCAATTGTTGGCCGCGCTCGGCGTTTGAGGGGTGCTCGGGGTTACAAATTCCCGAAGTGTGGGCGGGGGGTCTAGACAGCGCCGCATACCCTTTGACCGTGACCATCGCAGCAGGTAGCAACGCCCGCGCTTTCCGCGCGCCGCGTGCGGTCCTGCTCGGGTTCTCCTCGACCGCGCTCGCCGTCGCCGCGCACGGCATGGCGGGCGGGCGGGTCCCGGACGCCGCCGTCACCGCCGCGCTCACCGTGCTGGTGGGGTGGGCGGGTGCCGCGGTCGCCGAGCGCCACCACGGGCTGGTCCCGATGCTGGCCCTGCTCGGCACCAGCCAGTTGAGCCTGCACGTGCTGCTCACCGACGTCGCCGACGCGCACCCCGGCGAACCGGGCGGACCGGCGTTCTCGACGCCGCTCATGCTCGCCACGCACGCCGCTGCCACGCTGCTCACCGCCGTCCTGCTCACCAGGGCGTCCACGGCCTTCGCCGCCGTCGCGGCGGCGCTGCGCGGGCTCGTCCGGGCGATCGCCGTGGTGCTCTCCACGTGGTCGCCCGCACCGTCCCCGGCGCCGGTGGAACCCGACCCGGAACACCTGATCAGCGCGGTCCTGCGCCGGTCCCTGGGGCGCCGCGGCCCACCCGTCCTCTCCTGAGGAACCCGAACACCCCCCGACGCCCGGTCGCCCCGCGACCCGGGCCTCCCCGAATTCGCCCTCCAGGAGAACCCGACCATGTCATCCCGGTCTTCCCGCACCGCAGCGCGCGCGGGCGTGCTGCTCGCCGCCGTGGGCGCAGCCGCCCTGCTCACCTCCGGCGTCGCCTCCGCGCACGTCACCGCCCGCGTCCTCGGCGAGGCCGCCGCCAAGGGCGGCTACACCAAGATCACCTATCGGGTGCCGAACGAGGACGCCGCCGCCAGCACCATCAAGGTGGAGGTGAAGCTGCCCGCCGAGTACCCGCTGACCTCGGTGCGCACCAAGCCGATGGCCGGGTGGACCTCCGAGCTGACCAAGATCAAGCTGCCGCAGCCGGTGAAGTCCGGCAACACCGAGATCACCGAGGCGTTCAGCACCGTCACCTGGACCGCGGTGTCCCCGGCGAAGATCGCCCCCGGCCAGTTCGAGGAGTTCGAGCTGTCGGTCGGCAAGCTGCCCGACAACACCGACACCCTGGTCACCCCGGCCATCCAGACCTACGACAGCGGCAAGGTCGTGGCCTGGGACGCCCCGCCGCCCGCCGAGGGCGCCGAGGAGCCCGAGCACCCGGCCCCGGCGCTGGCCCTCTCGGCCGCCCAGGCAGGCGAGCACGGCGCCTCGGGCGAGCACGCCGAGCACAGCGGCGACACCACCGAGGCCTCCGCGGCGGGCAGGGCGGACAACACCGCTCGCTGGCTGGGCGGCGCCGGGCTCGTCGTCGGCGCGCTGGGCCTGGGCCTGGCCGCGGGCGCCACGCTGCGCGCGCGCAAGGCGATCGCGGCCGCGAAGGCGGGCGAGTAGCCGATGCGCACCCTCGGTCGGGTTCTCGCCACCGCCGTGGTGGCACTGCTCGCCCTCGTCGGTCTGGCGGGGACGGCGTTCGCGCACAACCAGCTCGTGGGCAGCAACCCCGCTGACGGCTCCTCGGTCGCGGTCGGGCCGAAGCAGGTCGAGCTGACGTTCGACCAGCCGGTGCAGGCGGGCGAGAACCTGAACACGATCGTCGTCGTCGGCCCCGACGGCAAGGGCAGGTGGCAGGACGGCGCGGCGGTGGTGAAGAGCAACGTCGTCAGCGTCGGCCTGCGCGAACTGGGCCCGGCCGGGACCTACACCATCGGCTACCGCATCCTCTCCGCCGACGGGCACTCGGTCACCGGTGAGCTGAAGTTCGACCTCACCACCGCGGGCACCGGCACCCCGGCCGAGGCCACCGCCGACGCCGCGGCCCCGGCCGGTGGCGCCGGGAACGGTGCCGAGGCGGGCACCGACACCGAGGACAGCGGCGGGGTGCCGATCTGGGTGTGGATCGCGGGTGCCGTGGTCCTGCTCGGCGGCGGCATCGTGCTGGCCGCGCGGGTCGGGGGCACGGAGAAGTGAGCACCACCCGGACCACCCCGGTCGGGAACCGGTACCACCTGGTGGCGGTCCTGGTCGCGGGTGCGGTCGTCGGCGTCCTCGTCGGCCTCGCGCTCACCGCGACCAGCCCCGTCCCCGGGTTGCCGGAGCCCGCCGAGGTGGTCCGGGTCGGGCTGCCGGTGGTGCGGGTGCTGCTCGACGTGGCCGCCGTGGTCACCGTCGGGCTGTGCCTGCTGCCGCTGCTGGTCGGCTTCGACCGGCCCCGGCTCACCGAGCCGCTGATGCTCGGCGCCCGCCGGGCCTCGATGTACTCCTCGCTGGTCTGGCTGGTCGCCGCGCTGGTCACCCTGGTCATGCAGACCGCGGAGCTGCGGCCGGGCACGGACGTGTCCGCCGCGGCGGTGGCGGAGTACGTGTCGACGATCGGCGCGGGCAAGGCGCTGGTGTTCGTCGCGGTGTTCGCGCTGCTGTGCTTCGGCCTGGCGCTGTGGGCGGTGGTCGCGGGCGAGTCGGTGCCCGCCGAGCTGCGCGCCGCGGTGGCGCTGTTCGCGCTGCTGCCGCTGCCGGTCACCGGGCACGCCACCAACTGGCGGATGCACGACTTCACGATGATCTCGATGGAGCTGCACGTGCTCAGCGCCGCCACCTGGACGGGTGGGCTGGGCGCGGTCGTGGTCGTGCTGGCGGCCGACCGCGCGCTGCTGGCGCACGCCCTGCCCCGGTTCTCGAAACTGGCCACGGTCTGCCTGGTGCTGGTGACGGTGACCGGCGCCTTCAACGGGTTCGTCGAGCTGGCCGTGAGCCCGACCCTCACCGTGCTCGGGGGTCTGTTCACCACCGGCTACGGCATCCTGCTGGTGCTCAAGACGCTGTGCCTGCTCACCCTGGCGGCGCTCGGCGCCCGCATCCGCTGGAGGCTGCTGCCCGCGGTCACCGCGCACAAGCCGACCGCCCTGGTGACCTGGGCGGCGGTGGAGCTTGGGGTGATGGGCCTGGCCTTCGGCCTCGCCACCGTGTTGACCAGGGCACCGATCAACTGAGTTGTCCCCAGTGGTCCACAGAAGTTGTCCACAACCCCTGGATCGGGTGTTCGCCCAGCTACACGTGGTTATCTCCACCCAGGTTGTCCACACCTGTGGATGGATCGCGGTAGTTGTCCACAGGCAACCGGGGACAACTCACGCTCAGCGCGGCGAAGTGCCCGTTCACCGCGCTGAACGGTGCCCCGCGCAACCGGAACCGCCCCCACGTAACCCGAATGGGGCAACGGCGAGTGGTCAGTCCCGATCGGTGAGGTGTGCTGCCGGGGCGGCCGCACGGCGCAACCGGGTCAGCTCGCGGGTCGCCGCGGCGGCCCGGCGGTCGAGTTCGCGCTTGCTGATCCAGCCCCGGCCGAAGTGCCGGTAGGCCTGCGCCAGCAGGACCAGCTCGGCCATGTGGTCGGCGTGCCTGCCGCGGGCGTCCTCCGGCAGGTCCCGGACCTGGCCGACCCGGTCGCCGACCAGGCGCTCGATGGACGAGGCGGTCGCCAGGGCCCGGCGCTGCCGCACGGCCTTGCGGGTGAAAACCATCATGAGCCACCTCGGACGACGCGCGGGGTCACCGTCGGCCCCGATGTCCTCTCTTCGTCCGTGATGAACTCTGCGTTACCAATTTCAACGAACAACCACCCGACTCAGGTGTAGCGCGCCCACTGCGCCGCCGAGTCGCCCGCCCGGAAGTCGCGGAACCGTCTGAGCAGTTCAGGCCGCACTTCGGGGCTGCTCCCCATGATGGGGAGCACGCTGGTGATGAGCTTCAACTCGCGCACCTCGCGCAGCACGGCGAAACCATCCCACCGGGTGACGTCAAAACCGTAGCTGTCGCACAACTCACGGTAGTCGGCCGCGGACTCCCCGAACCGGAGCACCCCGACGGCGAACGGCGTCAGGTCCCACTCCGGCGGGCCGACGCAACTGGAGTCGAAGTCGCACAGCACCGGCCCGGCGGGCGACGGGATGAGGTTGCCCAGGTGCGCGTCGCCGTGCACCGACCCCGTGGCCAGCGGGAAGTCCAGCGCGGCGACCCGCTCCGCGGCCTCGGCCAGCCGCCGCCGCAGGAAGTCCAGGGACTCCTCGTCCAACCCCTCGGCCTCGCTGACCCGCCGCCGCACGTCGTCGAGCGGGTCCCACGCGGGCAGGCCGTCCGGCGCGGGCAGCGCGTGCACCCGCCGCAGCAACCGGGCCAGGTCGCGCGGCCGGGGCGGCGCACCGCCCCCGGGGACCGCGTCCCACACCGTCGCCGCGTACGGGCCCACCCGCACCGGCTGCTCGACGCCGCCGTGCAGCCGGACGGCGGGCACGTCGTGCTCGGCGAGCCACCGCGCCACCCGCACCACCTTGTCCACCCGGTGCCGCAGCGACACCGACCCGACGATCCGCACCACGACCGGCCGCGACCGCAGCAGGAACACCGCGTTGTTGGTGAACCGCAGCAGCCGCGCGCCCCCGGGGTCCAGGCCCGTCGCCGCGCACACCCGCGCCAGGGTCGAATCCAGGTTCTCCCTGGTGAACAGCCCGTCGCCGGCCACGGGCGCGGTCGTCACGCCACGTTGAGGTTGGTGATCTGCTCGGCGAGGTCGCGGGCGTCGGCGTTGTTGCGCCGCTTGTTCGCCTCGTCGAGCAGGGGCTGGAGGCGGTCCTTGACCCGGCTCGACTTGAGCGTCTCGGCCAGGTCGACGGCCTGGCGGCCCACCCGGGCGCCGTGGTCGATGTCGCCCTCCAACAGGTGGTTGGTGGCGAGCGCGCCGAGGTTGAACGCCTTGCTGCGGTTCATCTCGTCGCCGTAGGTGTCGATCGCCTTGGACAGCGCCGGGATGGCGAACTTGGTGTGGTTCGGGTCGACCGTCTGCGCCAGCACCGTGTGGACGGTGCCGATCATGGCGTAGACGTCGGTCTCGTTGAAGAACTTGACCCAGTCCTCGGCGTCGGCGTGGTTGGCGCGGGCGAACTCGTCGCGGGTGCGGCCGATGAGCTTCATCGTCTGCTCCCGGTGCCCCATCAGCGCGTACGCCCACGCCTGGTTCGCGCAGATCACCGCGACCGCCAGCTCCGAGCCGGACTCCTGGGCGGCGATCTGGCCGAGCTGGAACATCTTCAACGCGTCGTCCGGGGAGTCCTTGTGCAGGTAGACCCGGCCCATCCGATACAGGATGTTGGCCACCAGCGGCTCGCTCTTGCCCGCCTTGGCCAGCTCCAGCGCCTTGCCGAAGTGGTTGCGGGCGGAGTCGGTGAGTCCGATGTCGAACGACGTCCACCCGGCCAGGTTGTGCAGGTCGGCCAGGGCCACGTGCAGGCGCTGCTTGACGTGCTCGGGGCCCGACGCGCCGAGCATCTGCTGCCCCCAGGACAACTGCGCCACCACCGCGTCGCGGCAGAAGCCGCCGCCGTACTGGTAGTCCAGCGAGCGCAGCGCCCGCGTGGCGGCCTCCACCTGTCGCACATCGGTCATGCCGATGCGCCCGGGCGCGGGGGTCTGCACCGGATTGGCGACCCACGACCCGGAGTTCGTGCCCAGCACGTTGGCCCCGACCGTGACGGCCGCGGCGTGCGCCAGGAACTCCCTACGCTTCACCTCTTCGCTCTCCTCAGGCTGTGAGGCCTCGCGCGAAACCGCGACTCGCACCGCGGTCACCTCGTCGTAGGCGAGACCCATGTATCCCCTCGGGACGCCCAGCCCGTCGGCGATCCTCGCCAGCACGTCGTAGGCCATGACCTGGCGGCCCTTGAGGATCTCCGACACCTCGGACTGCGATTGGCCGGTCATCGCGGCGATCTGGCGCTGCGACACACCGGTCCGGCGCAGGAGCCGGTAGACGGAGCTGACCTCCCGCGCGGCGAGCGCGGCTCGCATCTCGGGTTCTTCCCACGTGTCCGGAGGGATGGGAGAACCTGGAGATCCGATCGAGTTCATTCCGGCCCCTCACAGTTCCGCTGGGCGTCGAACGCAGCGTAAGCGCAGTTCACGAGCCGCGAGAAGAGTGGATCGGTGAGCCTGATCGGCCCGACCGAACTCCCGCGACCGCTTAACGGCGATCGGGCGCCGATCGGCGCTGTGCCGACCCGCTCCCGATTCTCAAGCCCCAATGTAGTTCGTTGTAAGCGTACGAGCACGGAGAGGGACAGCGGACGTGGAACTCCTCAGGACGGTGCACAACCCGGGCGCCGCGGCGCCGGGTCGCCCGCCCGAGGACGCGCGCCCGCTCGCCGGATCTGTCGGCGGGCGCCGGGTGTGGCGGATCGGCTGCGGCGACGTGGTCAACCGCGACCGGTGCCTGACGGTGCTCGTGGAGAGGAACAAGGTGGTCCTGGTCGGACCCCCGGGGGAGACGGCGGTACTGACGACCGGCCAGCTCGGCCAGTTGCGCGCCGCCCTCCGCGAAGCCGCCGAACAGGCGGAGAGGTGACGGTGTAGAGGTGGACGAGATACTCGGCCAGGTCCTGCGCAGCGCCGTGTGGGAGCGCCTGGACATGCTCACCGAACTGGCGGACCGCGCGGACGCACCGTCCCTGCTGTCGGTCGCCCGGTCCGAACTGCCCCGGCTGACGGAGGGCTGGCGGTCGATGCTCGCCGCGCACGAGCCCGACGACCGGGGCAACTGCCCGACCTGCTCGGGCCGCTGGCGCCAGCAGAAGGCGCCGTGCTCGGTGTGGCGGGCCGCCTACGAGCACCTCGTCGCAGGTGGACTGGCCCCGGAGAAGCCCGCGCGGCACGCGCTCGACGCGTTCCCGCGCCGGATGCCCGCGGCGGCCAGGTAAGAGCTGGCACCGGGGTTTCCGCCGTTCCCCCGGACGTCGGAGACCCGGTCGCCGGATGGTTGGTCACCCGGTCCGCGCATTCCCCCGAACTGGGCGGACCGGGTGATCCGCCGCTCGCGAGTTTCCCCCGCGAGGCGAGCACGTGGCCTCGCGACGGGGGTTCGGCACCGCGGGCGGGCGTCAGAGCGGGTGTGGGTGCCACCCGCGATCGGCGCCCGCCCGCGGGTACCACCCGGACAACCAGGTTACCGCTGGGTAATATGTGAAATCAGTTCCGGAAATCTCGGGACAACCCGCTTCCCCCGCGCCACTCGGTCGTTGAACACGGTGAGCAGTCAGTCAACCCACCTCAGCGACCTGGAGGAGACACGGTGGCCACCCTTACCCCCCTTCGCCGTCAACCCGTGCAGCAGCGCAGTGCGAAGCGGGTGGAGAAGATGCTGGAAGCGTGCGCCGAGCTGGTCGGTGAACTCGGCTACGACGGGGTCACCACCACGCTGATCGCCGAGCGCGCCGGAGTGGCGGTGGGCTCGCTCTACCAGTTCTTCCCCGACAAGCGGGCGGTCGTGCAGGCGCTGACGCAGCGGAACCTGGACTACTTCATGACCGAGATCGGCCGCAGGCTCGACGAGGCCGACCTGGCGCACTGGTACGACGGCGCCGACCTCATCTTCGACATCTACGTGCAGATGTACCGCGAGATCCCCGGCTTCCGCAGGCTCCGCTTCGGCGACGTGGTGGACCTGCGGCTGATCGACGGCGAGCGGGACAACAACACCGTGATCGCCGACGGCATGGCCGGTTTCCTCTCCGACCGGTTCGACGTCGCGTTCGAGGAGATCCGCCTGCCGGTCGCGGTCGCCAACGAGATCGCCGACGGGATACTGAACCTGGCGTTCCGCCGCGGCCTGTTCCCGGAGGACACCGTCATCGCCGAGGCGAAGGCGGTCGTCCGCAGCTACCTGTCCGGCAAGACGACGTCGGCCGCCGCCTAGCCGAAGTTCTGCCCCTCACCGCGGTAAGTCGGGGTGGTGCCGGTGATCCGGTCGCCCTCGAGCACGTGGTAGCCGGTGAACCGCTCGGCGAGTTCACCGGCTTTCGCGTGGCGGAACCAGACCCGGTCACCGACCGCGAGCGCGTCGGCGGCCGGGCCGGTCACCGGCGTCTGCACCTCGCCCGCGCCCTCCATCGGCAGCAGCTTCAACCCGCGCGGCAAGTGGGGTTTGGGCAACCGCAACGAATTCGCCGGGCCGGACGCGGTGAACCCGCCGCCGAGCAGCGTGGCGACGCCCCGCGCGGGCCTGCGCACGACCGGGGTCGCGAACAGCACGGCCGGGTCCGGGGTGAACGAGCGGTAGTTGTCGAACAGCGTGGGGCCGATCAGCCCGGAACCGGCGGCGAATTCGGTGACGGCCGGATCGGTCCCCGTTTCCTCGATGCTGCCGGTGCCACCGCCGTTGACGAACTCCAGCGCACCGCCCGCCGCCACCGCGCGCACCGCTTCCCCGCGCCTGCGCACCAGTTCCGGCACCGAACCGCGGCGCAGCACCCGGCGCAGCCCGCCGAGCACCGGGTTGCCCACCGGCGCGTCGCCCAGACCGGCGATCTGCCCCTCGTAGCCCATGACCCCGACGAGCCGGAAACCCGCCCTGGCGCGGATTCCCGCCGCGAGCGCGGCGGCCTGCGCGGCGGTGAAGACCGGCGAGCGCAACGTGCCGATGTGCACCCGGCGGTCGCCGAAGACCGGGCGCCAGGACACGTCCAGTTCGACGCAGACGCGGATCGGCGGGTGGTCGGCGCCCAGCGCGGCGTCGATCAGGTCGAGGTGCGCGGTCGAATCGACCATGACAGCAACGGTTTCCCGGGCGCTCTCATCGGCGGCCAGGGCGCGCAGGGCGGCGCGGTCGGCGGTCGGGTAGGCGACCAGGATGTCGGTGCCCGCGAGGTCGGTGCCCGCCCAGTTCCCGTGCAACCACATGGCTTCCGGCAGCGCGTAGGCCAGCACACCCGCGAAGCCGGGCTTGCGCAGCACCCGCTCCAGCAGCGACCGGCAGCGGATCGACTTGCTGGCCACCCGGATGGGGCGCCCGGCCGCGCGGCGCACCAGGTCGTCGGCGTTGCGGTCGAACGCGTCGAGGTCGACCACCGCCACCGGGGGGTCGAGGTCAGCGGTGGCGGTGTCGAGCCGGGCGCGCTGGGCTTCGGGGTCCACCCGATCACCGTACGACATGGGTCAGACTGTGAAGCGAACAGCATTCACGTCGAACCGGGAGGTTTCGGATGGGCCGCAGCACGGCACTCGCCTGGCGCAACTGGGCGGGCACCGAGACCGCCACGGCGACCGCGGTGCGCTCCCCGCGCGACCCCGGGGAGATCGCCGAGGCGGTGCGGTGGGCCGCCGAGCGCGGGACGACGGTGACCACGCGCGGCAGCGGGCACTCGTTCACCGCGATCGGCGCCGCGCACGGCCTGGCGCTCGACCTGTCGCGGTGGACCGGGGTGTGCGCGGCCGACCTGGGCACCGGCGAGGTGACCGTCCGCGCGGGCACGACGATCGCCGCGCTCAACGCCGAACTCGACGGACTCGGCCGGGCGCTGGCCAACCTCGGCGACATCGACGCGCAGACCGTCTCCGGCGCCATCTCCACCGGGACGCACGGCACGGGCGCCGCGCTCGGCGGTCTCGCCACCCAGGTGTCGGCGCTGGAACTGGTGCTGGCGGACGGTTCCACGGTGTCCTGTTCGGACACCGAGCGCCCGGACCTGTTCGCCGCGGCCCGCGTCGGCCTCGGCGCGCTCGGGGTCATCAGCACCGTGACGCTGCGGACCGAACCCGCGTTCGTGCTCTCCGCGCAGGAGCGGCCCGAACCGCTGCCGGAGGTGCTCGACCGGCTCGACGAGCACTGCGCGGAGAACGACCACTTCGAGTTCTACTGGTTCCCCTACGGCCACAAGGCCCTGACCAAGCGCAACAACCGGCTGCCCGAGGGTGCGCGGCCCCGGCCGCTCGGACCGGTGCGCAGGTTCGCCGAGTACGAGGTGATGGAGAACGTGGCGTTCGGCGCGCTGTGCCGCGTCGGGCGCGCGGTGCCGCGGCTGGTGCGCCCGCTGAACCGGCTCTCGGCCTCGGCGCTGTCCCCGCGCGCCTACAGCGACGTCTCGCACCGGGTGTTCGTGACCAGCAGGCGGGTGCGGTTCGTGGAGTCGGAGTACGCGATCCCGCGCGAGGCGCTGGCCGACGTGCTCGGCGAGCTGCGCGCCCGGGTGCCCCGGCTGGCCGACCCGGTGATGTTCCCGGTGGAGGTGCGCGTCGCCGCGGCCGACGACATCTGGCTGTCCACCGCGTACGGTCGCGATTCGGCGTACCTGGCCATCCACCAGTACGTCGGGATGCCGTACCGGGCGTACTTCGACCTGTTCGAGGCGGTCGTCGCCCAGGTCGGCGGTCGGCCGCACTGGGGGAAGGTGCACACCCTCGACGCCGAGGCGCTGCGCGGGCGCTACCCCCGGTTCGACGACTTCCGCCGGGTGCGGTCCGAAGTGGACCCGGAGGGCCGGTTCTGCAACCCCTACTCGGCGCGGGTCCTGGGCAGCGACTGAACCGCCTCGGCGACCGGGGTGCCACCGCCGACGAGTTCCACGGTGAGCCCGGCGGTGCCCGGGTCGTCGAGCAGCGCCAGCACGACCGCGGCCACGTCGGCCCGGCTCACCGCGCCGGGTTCGACGGACTCGGCGAGGGCCACCGCGCCCACGGCCGGGTCGTCGGTGAGCCTGCCGGGGCGCAGGATCGTCCAGTCGAGGTCCCGGTCGCGCAGGGCGCGCTCGGCGGCGTCCTTGGCGCGCAGGTAGACGGCGAAGACCTCGTCCACCCCGGGGTCGTCGGCGCGGTCGATGCCCATGGCGCTGATCTGCACGTGGCGCCGCACGCCCGCGATGAGGGCGGCGTCGGCGAGCAGCGCGGCGGCGTCGCGGTCGACGGTCTCCTTGCGGGCGGTGCCGCTGCCCGGCCCGGCGCCCGCGGCGAACACTGCGGCGTCGGCACCGGCGAGGGCGGCGGCGACCTGCTCGGCGGAAGCCGACTCCAGGTCGAGCACGACGGCGTCCCCACCGTGGTCGCGGACGTCCTGGACGTGGTCGGGGTTGCGGACCAGCCCGACCACGGTGTCGCCGCGCCCGGCGGCGAGCCGGGTGAGCAACAGCGCGATCTTGCCGTGGCCACCCGCTATGACGATGCGCATGGGGCCGAGGCTACGACCGGGGCGCCGGTCCCGCAGAGTCGAGGATCTGGTCGTAGGCCAGTTCGCTGACCCAGCGGTAGAGGCTGTCGGCTTCGGGGACCGCCCGCTCGGTGCGCGCGGGCAGGTCGACCTGCACCTGGCCGTCCGGCTCGGCGCTGGCCACCGCGACGCCGTAGGCGCGGGTCCGGGGCAGGCAGTTGGCCAGGTAGTCGTGGGTGAGCACGGCGGAGGTGGGCAGCACCATCGCGGCCTCGCCGTAGCGCAGGAAGGGCACCGCGTTGGCCAGGCCGGTGCGCCAGTGCCGGGCCACCGCGACGGCGCCCACGATGCGCACCGCGGGCTCGGGCACCCGCCCGGCCAGCTCCGGCCAGGCCCAGGTGGAGACGCTGGCCCGGTCGGTCACCGGCTCCTGCCCGAGGCAGATCCGCTCGGCGTGCACGTCGGCCAGCAGGTCGGCCACCAGGCAGACGCGGCGGCCGAAGAGCGTCATCTCCGGCAGCACCGTCCCCACCCAGCCGAGCGCGGCCACCGCGCCAACGGCCAACTCGTCCACACTGGCGGGGAGTTCCACCGGCGGGGTGAGCTGAGCGGGCAGCGCCTTGAGAGTCTCGGTTACCGCCGTGCGCCCTGGAATGCCGCTCACAAACTTCCGCCCTTCTCTCCCCCCGCTCCGGTGAACTCGCGTTCCCCGCTCGGGCGGTGTCGATTGGTACTTCAATTGAGTACCAGTCCGACCCCCACCGATAAGACCCTCGACACCCACCCCTGCGACCGGCGGCCATCCATCGTCGGCGACCGGTCGACGACCGGTAATCCGACTTCACCCCCACTGTCCCGCCATCCGGGTGAGCACCAGGTTGAGCGACGACAACAAAAACTACCCACAGTGCAGTGACCTAGATCATCACTCGCCAACCCCCAGGAAAACCCGCAAAAACAGAGTCCCCCAATCGGGCTACGCGACACCGCCACCCCACCCACATTCCCACTCCCGCCGACCACTCATCCCCCGTTTTCCGCCCCCACAGCCAATCCACCCCCCAAATTTCCACCCCCCACAACAACACTCCATTAAGCACCCGACCAACCACACACAGCAACAAATTCAGACACCCCTCTCAACCACCACCCCACACCCCC
>NZ_AYXG01000241.1 GCF_000564855.1 Actinokineospora spheciospongiae | reverse complement strand
CACGCCGGGCACGTGATCGCCGTAGGGGCCCCGCCCAAGCAGAACCACCCACCCGGGCACGCCCAACAAACGACCGGGCTCTTCAAAGCTTTCAAGGACGCACTAGTCCGCCTGCGTGGGGTTGAGCACCCGCCGCAGGAACGACTGCGTGCGCTCGTGCTGCGGGTCGCCGATGACCTGCGCGGGCGGGCCCTCCTCGACCACGTGCCCACCGTCCATGAACAGCACCTTGTCGGCCACCTCGCGGGCGAACTGCATCTCGTGCGTGACCACCAGCATGGTCATCCCCTCGTCGGCGAGCTGCCGCATCACCCCGAGGACCTCCCCCACCAGTTCCGGGTCCAGCGCCGAGGTGGGCTCGTCGAACAGCATCACCTCGGGGTTCATCGACAGCGCGCGGGCGATGGCCACCCGCTGCTGCTGCCCGCCGGAGAGCTGCGACGGCAGGGCGTTGAGCCGGTCGGCGAGCCCGACCCTGGCCAGGTTCTCCACCGCGACCGCCTGGGCCTCCGCCTTGGACCGGCCGAGGACCTTGCGCTGGGCGATGGTGAGGTTGTTCAGCACCGTGAGGTGGCCGAACAGGTTGAACGACTGGAACACCATGCCGATGCGGCGGCGGGCCGCGTCGAGGTCGACGTCGGGGTGGGTCAGCTCGACGCCGTTGACCACCACCGAGCCCTCATCGGGTTCCTCCAGCAGGTTCACGCAGCGCAGCAGGGTCGACTTGCCGGACCCGGACGGGCCGATGATGCAGATGACCTCCCCGGCGCCGACCCGCACGTCGATGCCGCGCAGCACCTCCAGGTCGCCGAAGCGCTTGGTCAGCCCGGTGATGACCACCGCGGGCCCGGTCGTCGTGGTCACTTGACCGCCTCCGTGTCCACCTCGGTCGCCGTGGGTGAGGCGATCTTCTTGCCGCCGGTGCGCCGCTCCAGGTACCGGGAGAGGTACGACAGCGGGATGGTGATGATCAGGTAGCAGATGCCCGCGACCAGCACCGGGGTGAGGCTGCGGGACTGGTTGAGCTCGGTGCGGCCGAACTGGGTCAGCTCGTACTGCAACTGGCTGGAGCCCAGGAACAGCACCAGCGAGGAGTCCTTGGTGAGCAGGATCAGCTCGTTGGTCAGCGGCGGCAGGATGATCTTGAAAGCCTGCGGCACCACGATCCACAGCATCGCCCTGGTCTGCGACATGCCCAGCGAGCGGGCCGCCTCGACCTGCCCCTTCGGCACCGCCTGGATGCCCGCGCGGATCGTCTCG
Organism: Actinokineospora spheciospongiae; assembly: GCF_000564855.1. Lineage (GTDB taxonomy): Bacteria > Actinomycetota > Actinomycetes > Mycobacteriales > Pseudonocardiaceae > Actinokineospora > Actinokineospora spheciospongiae. The sequence continues at coordinate 160,767 of NZ_AYXG01000241.1, read as the reverse complement.
GCCATGTAGGCGGAGCCGACGATGCCCAGCGCCAGCATGATCGAGACGTACCGGTCGATCTGGGTGCCGAAGGCCAGCGGGATGCCGTTGCCGATGGCGAGGATGACCAGCAGCGCGGGCAGGCCGCGGAAGAACTCGACGTAGAGGCCGGACAGCCAGCGGTAGACCGGCACCGACGACAGCCGCATCAGCGCGACCAGCAGGCCGAGCACCAGCCCGAAGCCGAAGCCGAGCCCGGTGTAGATCAGCGTGTTCAGCAGGCCGACGGTGATCACCTCGGGGAACATCCCCGCCGCGACCTCACCGTCGAGGAACGCCTCCCGGAGCTTGGTCCAGTTCGCGGTGAAGGCGAAGATGACGAGGACGACCACCAGGACGCCGTACTGCGTCCCGCGGATGGCCTTTCCCCTCTGGCGCTTGCTCAATGCCATGTGTCGCTCCCAGGAGAAGTGTTCGGTACGACGGTGGGGCCGGCGCCTCCCGGCACCGGCCCCACTGCGAAAGCCCTTACTTGCTCTCCGGCTTCTTGCCGAACCACTTCTCGTAGATCGTGTCGTACTGGCCGCTGGCCCTGGTCTCGGCGATGGTCTCGTTGATGACCTTCAGCAGCGCGGTGTTGCCCTTCTTGACCCCGATGCCGTACTGCTCACCGGTGGCGAACTCGGTGCCCACCTCGTAGTCGGCGTGCTTGTTCACCCAGTCGTAGACCACGCCGTTGTCGTTGATCGCGGCGTCGACCGCACCGGTCTCCAGGCCGCTGAGCAGCAGGCCGAGGTCCTCGAAGACGACCTGCTCGACGTCCGGGGCCTTCTCCTTCGCGTACTTGGCGCCGGTGGTGCCGTTCTGCACGCCCAGCTTCTTGCCCTGGAGCTTGTCGAGCCCGGTGAGCCCGGCGCCCTTCTTGCCGACCAGGACCTGGGTGGCGTCGAAGTACGGGTCGGAGAAGTCGAAGTTCTCCTTGCGGGTGTCGTCGATCGTCATGCCCGCGGCGGCCAGGTCGCACTTGCCGGAGTTGAGGTCGACACCGGACTGGATGCCCTCGAACGGGGTGTCGATGACCTCCTGGGTGGCGTTGAGCTTCTTCGCCACCAGGTCGACGAGGTCCACGTCGAAGCCGACGACCTTGCCGTCCTTCTCGAACTGGAACGGCTCGTAGGGCAGGCCGGTGCAGGTCAGCACCTTGCCCGACTGGATGAGGGTGACCCCCCCGGGGGTGGGGGCGCCGGTCCCGCCGCTGGAGTCGGAGGACCCGCACCCCGCGGCGGCGAGCGCGAGCACCGCTGCCGGGACCAGGGCCAACACCCGGGACTTGGATCGAAGCACGGTGTCACTCCTCGAAGCTGATGGGCGAATCGGTGCCCGCATCCTGCCACCGTCTTCATCGATTACGAGGATTCCGCCGGTTTGTCACAAGTACGCAGCTCGTTCGTTGTGCACTGGTGATGCAGCATGACGCTCGGTGACCGGCCACCAGCGCCCGGCACCGGGTCAGCGCTGCGCGGGCCAGCCCGCGAGCAGCACCGCGACCAGCGCGGTCCACCCGGTCTGGTGGGTCGCGCCGAGGCCCTCGCCGGTGTCGCCGTCGAAGTACTCGTTGAAGGTGACGTGGCGTGACCACAGCGGCGAGTCCGTGGCCTCCACCCGGTCGCCGTCGGCGGGGCGGCGGCCGTCCGGGCCGGGGAGGAACAGGGCGGCCAGCCTGCGGGACAGCTCGTCGGCCGCCTCGCCCGCGCTGACCACGTTGCCGGACCCGGTGGGCAGCTCCACCGTGACCGCGCCCCGGTGGAAGGCCTCCAGCGCGTGCAGGACCTGCACGAGCAGGGCGTTGGTGGGGAACCACACCGGGCCCCGCCAGTTGGAGTTGCCGCCGAACATCGCGGTGCGCGACTCGCCCGGCTCGTACTCCATGGGGTGGTGCCAGCCCGCGATCTCCACCTGCAACCCGCCCCGGTGCGCCGCCGACAGGGAGCGGATGCCGTGCGGGGAGAGGAACTCCCCCTCGTCGAACATCCGGCTCAGGACCCGGCGCAGCTTCCGCTCGTCCAGCAGCGACAGCAGCGCGCTGCGCTCACCGCCGGCGTCGGTGTGCCAGGTGAGGAACTGGCCGAACGCGGGCTGGCGGCGCAGCAGGTAGTCCAACCGGCCCGCGAACCCCGGCAGCTCCTCGAACACCCACGGGTCCAGCGGCGCACCCGCCAGCAGCGGCAGCAACCCCACCATCGACCGCACCCGCACCGGCTGCGACTCCACCGCCCCACCGGGCAGGGTGCGGGAGACCAGGTCGTAGCAGAACCCGTCCTCCTCGTCCCAGATCGGGCGGCCAGCGGAGCCGAAGTGGGTGCTGGCCTGGGCGATGCTGAGGAAGTGCTCGACGAACTTGGTCGCCACGTCCTCGTAGGCCTCGTCGTGCCGGGCCAGCTCCAGGGCCATCTGCATCAGGTGCAGCGCGTAGGCGGCCATCCACGACGTCGCGTCGGACTGCTCGAAGCGCCACCCGTCGCCCAGCGGGGCCGAGCGGTTGACCGGCCCGATGTTGTCCATGCCGAGGAAGCCGCCCTCGAACAGGTAGTTGCCGTAGGGGTCCTTGCGGTTGACCCACCAGGAGAAGTTCAGCAGCAGCTTGTGGAACACCCTGGCGAGGAAGACCCGGTCCCTGTTCTCCTCCGCGTAGTAGACCTGCAACGCCGCCCACGCGTGCACGGGCGGGTTGACGTCACCGAACTCCCACTCGTAAGCGGGCAACTGGCCGTCCGGGTGCATCAACCACTCCCGGCAGAGCAGCAGTAGCTGCTCCTTGGCGAACGCCGGGTCGACCAGCGCGAACGGCACCATGTGGAACGCCAGGTCCCAGGCGGCGAACCACGGGTACTCCCACTCGTCCGGCATGGACAGCACGTCGGCCACGTCCATGTGCTTCCAGTGCACGTTGCGGGCGTGCGGGGCGTGCCGCTCGGCCGGGCCGGGCGGGTGCGCCGGATCGCCCTCCAACCACTCCCGCACCCGGAACCGGTAGTGCTGCTTGGTCCAGAGCAACCCGGCGAAGGCCAACCGCGCCACCCGCCGCTCCTCGTCGGTCCCCCGGCGGACCACCCCGGCGTAGAAGTCGTCGGCCTCCCGCTCGCGCCGGAGCACGGTCTCGTCGAAGGTGGGGCCGAACGCGCTGCCGTGCCCGTCCCCGGCGATCAACCGCAACCGGACGGTGACCCGCTCACCCGGCGCCACCGAGTCGAACCGGTACCAGGCGGCGGCCTTGGTGCCCGGGTGCGAGGCCCCACCCATCGGCACCACCTGGCACGCGTCCACCGCCCCCGCGACGATGTGGTCACCGATCCCCGCCTTGGTGTAGCGGCTGGGGTTGACCGCCCGGCCGAACAACGCGGCCTCGTCGGTCTCGTTGTCGGTCACCAGCAACCGCGGCCTGCCGTCGAAGTGCACGGTGTAGCGCCCCAACTGCTGGTGCTCCGCGAGCACCCGGGTCCACCCGTCGGCGGTGGAGGCGATCAGCGCGGGCCTGCGCGCGTCCCGGCCCCAGGTCCAGGTGTTGCGGAACCACACCTGCGGCACCAGGTGCAGCGGCGCCGCCTCCGGCCCGTGGTTGGTGGCGGTGATGCTCACGCAGACGTCATCCGGCCCCGCCTTCGCCCAGGTCGTCTCCACGTCGAAGAACCGGTCCTCGGCCAACACCCCGGTGTCCGACAGCTCCGGCTCCCGCTCGTCCCGACTGGCCCGCGCCGCCCGCTCCCGCAACTCCGCGTAGGGGAAAGCCCGCTGCGGGTAGCGGTACACCATCCGCATCCACGAGTGCGTGGGCGTGCCATCGGTGATCCACCAGTGCTCCTTGACGTCCTCACCGTGGTTGCCCTCGGAGTTGGTGAGCCCGAAGTACCGCTCCTTCAGGATCTCGTCCGCCCCGTTCCACATGGCCACCGCCACGTTCAGGAACCCGTGCCGGTCGCAGATCCCGGCGATCCCGTCCTCCCCCCACCGGTACGCCCGCGACCGAGCCTGGTCGAACGTCAGGTAACCCCACGCGTCCCCGTTGCCCGAGTAGTCCTCCCGCACCGTGCCCCACTGCCGGGCCGCCAGGTACGGCCCCCACAACCGCCACGGCGAGTCCGGATCGGGGGATGCCGCCAGCCGCTCCTGTTCGCTCACTGAACCGAGTGTGTCACCCCCCGACCCTGGCGGGCAGTGACCTGTCGTGCGGCGGATCGGTCAATTCCGGACCACCCGTCCGGCCGACTGGCGTATCCTGCGGTCACGCAGAGGTAGGTACGGGGCACGGGGGGAATGCAATGACGTCTGCCTTCCAGAGCATCGGCAACTCACTGGGCGACATCGCTTCCAGTACGCCGGGTTCGACCAGCGCGCCGGGGGGCGGCACCGCGGGCGGGGGCCAGTTCGCCTTCGACCCGGACGAACTGGAATCGATCGCGAAGGACTGGCTCACGCTGGCCTGGGAGTACCGCGACTCAGCCGCCTCCGGGGGCCGTCTGAAGATCGACGGCCCGGGTCTCGAAGAAGCCAGTGACGGCCAAGCACAGGCGGCCATGCAGTCGTGGACCACCTATGTCCGGTCATTGCACGAGAAGCGCAACTACAGCATGGCTCAGGCCAGGAAGTGCGCGGCCGCTCTCGCCGCCTACCGCGGCACCGATCAGGACAGCATCCTGCGCCTCCTTTCACCAGGGGACACGGCTCCCACCACAGGGGGGATCTGAGATGCGCGGGCAACTCGCCACGATCGCTGTGCTGGGCACCGTGCTGCTCACCGGGTGCATGACCAAGGAGGGCGGCAGCGCCACAGCCACACCCGGGACGCCCGGCCCGGCGAAACCCCCGACGACGGCCCCGGACAACTCGACCACCTCGGGGCAGGGCGGTGGCGTCCCCAAGGTGGACAGCCCGCTGGACGTGAGCGAGTTCGTCGACAAGCCGTGCACCGGGTTGACCCAGGCCCAGCTCGACCGACTCGGTGTCGGCAACGGCAAGCAGGACACCGAGGCCACGGGCGAGTACTGCAGGTGGACCAACGGCCGCGGCGGGTACGTCAACTTGGCCTTCGTCGTGGGCCAAGGTGGATTGGGCGGGGTGTACAGGGGGAACGAGGTCGGTCAGTTCGGGCTTTTCCAGGAGCTGCCGGACATCTCCGGGTACCCGGCCGTCATCGCGAGCCTGTGGGACGGGCGCAAGGACGGTGACTGCGATGTGGCCGTCGGCGTGGCCGACGACACCACCCTGTCCGTCGGCACGACGCAGTCCATGGACAAGGTGGGGCACGGCGACCCGTGCCAGGTCACGGTCGACGTCATCAAGCAGGTTCTGGAAACCGTGAAGGCTGGGGGCTGACATGGCTGGCATGACCGGGCACGACATCTACGTCGCGATGACCACCGGGCCGGGCACGGAGACGTTGCAGAACGGCTACCGGATCGCCGACGCCGAGGCCAAGCGGGAAGCCGAGCGCGCCGATCTGATCAAACGGCTCGCCGAGAAGATGCAGGCGGGCTGGGAGGGCGAGGCGGGGTCGGCGGCCTACGGCGGCGCCAAGCCGATCGCGGACGCCACGCTGCTGGGGATGGAGAACCTGGAGCGCACGCACGTGCTGCTGCGGATGCAGGCGGAGACGTTCGGCGACCTGTCGAGCAAGCTGGAGCCGATGGACGCCAGCCCCCCGGACACCGGCATCTGGGACGACATGACCCCGTGGGACACCGACACCGAAGACCAGCTCAACGAGTACAACCAGAAGTCGCAGAAGAACATCGACGTCTACCGGGCCTACGACGCCAACAGCCAGGCGAACGCGCAGGACCTGCCCACGGACTACTCCACGCTGACCGACCCGGGTGGCGAGATCACGGTCAACAAGCCGGACGAGCCGGGTGGTCCGCCGCCGGTCAGCCCGCCGCGGACGGTGAGCCCGCCGCAGGTGAACGGGTCCGGGGACACCACCACCGCGCAGCAGTGGCAGCAGCAGCCGGGGCAGCCGACTCCGACGTACCCGCTGGACCCGCCGCCGCCCGGGCCGGGGAACCAGGGGCAGAACGGGAACGAGCACCAGAACGGCAACATCGGGACCAAGCCCGCCCAGTACGTCCCGACGCCGCCTCGGCAGTACCCGCCGGGGGTGCCGCGGCCGGGGGAGCACGGGGTGCAGCGGCCGATCAACTGGCCCGGCGGGGACCCCTCGGGGGGCTTCGGCGGTCAGGGTGGTGTGGGCGGTCAGGGTTACGGCGGCGGAGCCGGGAGCCGGGGTGGCGCGGGCGGGTTCGGTGCCCGGGGCGGCTTCGGCGGCGGTGCGGGCGGAATGGGTGCCGGTGGTGCCGGGGCGGCTGAGCACGGGCCGGGTGCGCGGGCCGGGGCCGGCGCGGGCGCCGGCGCCGGTGAGCACGGGCCGGGGTCGCGCGGGTTCGGGGCGGCGGCTGACGAACGCGCTGGTGGGCGCGGTGGGCAGCCCGCGGGTGGCGGTGCCGGTGGCGGTCGTGGTCAGGGCGGGGAGGACGAGGAGCACGAGCGCGCTTCCTTCCTGATCGAGGACGACCCGGAGGCCGTGTTCGGCACCGACGAGGTCACCGCGCCGCCGGTGATCGGGGGGTAGCGGGTGCGCACGCGGGACAGGGTGGAGTTGTCGGTCGAGTCGTTGCACCGGTTGTGCGCGGCGCAGGGGCTGGGGGAGCCGCACACGCTGTTCACCGGTGGGGCGCGCTACTACCCCCAGCGCCACCAGCAGGAGGCCGACGCCCAGTTGCGGCGGGAGTTGGACGCGGCGGGGGTGAACGGGGCCAGGGGGATCGATCCCGAGTTCCTGGACCTGCTCGGCGTGGTGCAGCGGGGCGCGGTCGAGTACTACGGGTGGTTGCAGGACGCCGAGGGGCCCTACTCGGTGTTGGTGGCCGCTGCCGGGCGGGTCGGGGTGTTGGCGCAGCGGGTCGGGGAGAAGGTGGCCTTCGAGCGGATCGATCCGGCTCGGTTGGTGGAGTCCTTCGTGTTCCGGTTGCCGAACGTGCCCGCCGCGCGCGGGGAGGCGATCTCGGTGCGGGAGGGCGACTACGCGGACGGGGCCTCGGCGGTCGACGCCGGTGGGTTCCGGATGAGCAGGCCGCGGTCCGCCCGGGCGCCGGAGGCCCGGCGGTTGGAGGCGTTGGTGCGGGCTCCCCGGGTGGGGGGCGGGAAGCTGTACACCGCTCGGCGCGACCACCGGGGCACCCGGGTGCGGGCGGCGGACTGGCTCAGCTTCATCGACCTCCCCGACGGGCGGTGGGCGCTCTACCGGACCTCCGGGCGCGGGGAGCGGTCGATCAGCGCCGTACCGGGGACGCCCCAGTTCATCCGGAAGCGGCTGACCGAGCTGCACGCGACGATCGGGTGAGGCCGCTGCCCGCGCGCGGTGTGCCGGTGCTGCCCGCGGGGGCGGTCTGGTGGAGGCCGCCGCAGGCGTGCGGTGTGCCCGCGCTGTTCGCGCGGGCGTCCCGGTGGAGGTCGCTGTCGGCGGGAGCGGTCCGGTGAGGTCGCTGCCCGCACGCGGTGTGGAGCCGGGGCTGGCGGTGCGGTGGCGGCGGAGTCGGGCGCTGCTCGCGGCGGCGTTCGGGTGGGTGCCGGGCGCGGTGGTGCTGGCCTGCGTGGCGATGGCGCTGGTCGGGGACCGGCCGGTGGGGTGGTGGTCGGTGCTGCCCGTCGTCGGGGCGCTGGTGCCCGCGGTCGTGCCGCTGGCGGTTCGGGTCGATCCGCCGTCGTGGGCGAAGGTCGCCTGGTTGGGGGCGGCGGGGTCGCTCGTCCTGGGGGCGTTCCCGGCGTACGGGGTCGCGGGCGGGGTGGCGGCGCTGCCGTTCTTCCTGGTGGCCTGGGTGGCGCTGCCGACCGGGTTCCTGCTGGGGCGCGGCGCCTACCGGGAGTTGATGCTGCCGTTGGTGGCGGAGTTGGGGTCGACCGACCTGGAGGTGCGGGTGGGGGTGCGGATCGCCGTCGAGCACGCCGACCTGATCACCGCCGGGGCGACGGTCGGGCGCACGCACCTGGTGCTGCACGCCCGCAGGCACGTCCCCAACAGCGCGGGGTCGCCCGCCGAGGTCGCCGTGCCGTGGGGCGGGGTGCTGGGTGTCCACGTGGAACTGCTCGCCCAGCTCCGGCCGTGGTTGTCGCTGGCCGACGGGACGCCGCTGCTGGCCAGGCCGGGGCCGGTCGTGGTGGTGCGGACCGCGCGGGGTGCGGTGCTCATCCCGAGCGACGACGCGCGGCAGGTCGCCGGGATCGTCGACAGAAGAGTCCGAAGAGCGCGTGCCTGAAAGCGACATCTGGTAGCAAGGCTGACATGGTCAGCGCACAGCCGGGCAAAGCGGCACAAGAGATGGAGAAGTGGGCGGAGCAGTTGCGGCAGCGGTCCACCCGCTACACCGAACTGCACCGGCGGATGAGCGGTCTGTCGGAGACCGAGACCTCGGCCGACGGGACCGTGCGGGTGAGCGTGGACGGCAACGGCCTGCCCACCGAGCTGACGGTGACCGACCGCGGTCGCGGCGCCGACCCGGCGAAGCTGTCCGCCGCGCTGATGGCGTGCCTGGCCGCGGCGCAGGCGAAGCTGCGCGCCCGGGTCGAGGAGGTGACCAGGGAGACCGTCGGCGAGGACGGGCCGGGGGAGGCGATCCTGGCGCAGTACCGGGAGCGGTTCCCGGACCCGCCGGAGAACGAGTTCGCCAAGCGACCGCGCCGGGACAACACCCTGGCCGAGCAGGAGTGGGACGACTGATGGACGGCTTCACCGTGACGATCGGCGAGGTGCTCGCGCACGCCGCCACCGCCGAGGCCCAGGCGGCCAGGGCCGACGTGGCCGCCGAGGCGGGCGCGCACCTGAGCAGCCTCGACGACGCCTACGGGCTGTTCTGCCAGCCGTTCGGGCAGATGCTCGTGGAGCCGCAGCAGCGCGGCACCGACGCGATCACCAAGGCCGCCGCCGCCCTGCACGGGCTCACCGAGTCGCTGGAGCAGGCCGCCGCCGAGTACCAGGCGGTGGACGAGAAGGTCACCGCCGTGCTGGACGCGCTGGTCGCCCAGCTCGACGCCGCCGCGGGCATGATCCCGAGCGTGGGGGGCAACTGATGGTCGACGTCGACAACAGGTCCGACAACCCGCTGATCGACCAGCGGTCGGACCTGCGCGAGAACTACCTGCAGGACTGGAACCCCGTGGAGAACGTCGGCCTGCCCAGCGCCGACGGCGGGCCGGGGTTCATGGCGGGCATCACCGCCTTCGAGGCCGGGTGGGCCATCGCCGAGGGCATCGACAAGGGCGACTGGAAGCTGGCGCTGAGCGGTCTCGCCGCGGGCGCCCTGGACGTGGCCGGTGCCGCGCTCGACCCGATCGCCTACGTGGCGGGGCAACTGTTCTCCTGGATGTTGGAGCACATCGAGCCCGCGCGGGCCGCGCTGCACGCACTGTCGGGCAACCCGGACATGGTCAAGGGGTACGCCCAGTCCTGGACGAACGTCGAGCAGCAGATGCTGTCCGTGGCCCAGGACTACCGGGACGCGGCGGCGGGCGAGGCGCCCGGCTGGACGGGGCAGGCCGCCTCCGCGTACCGCGACAAGGCCGCCGAGACGGCCGGGGTGTGCGGCGGGGTGGCGGGCGCGGCGCACGGGATCGCGACGCTGACCCAGGGCATGGCCGAGGTGGTCAACGGGGTGCGCACGGCGGTCCGCGACGTGCTGTCGGCGATCGCCGGGTCGCTGGTGAGCTGGGCGATCGAGATCGCCGCCTCGCTGGGCACGGCCACGCCGCTGGTGGTGGCGCAGGCCACCTCGAAGATCGCCCAGGTGGTGTCGACGGTGGCCAGGACCATCGCCAAGCTGGACACGGTGCTCGGCGCCGCGATCACCGCCCTGGTCGCCCTGCGCGACCTCCTCGACGGGTTGCTGCGTCAGCTCAACGCCCTCGAGCAGGGGCGTTGACCGAACTACTACCCTGCCGGTCGTGGACGGCGACCTTCCTTACGAACGTGTGATCCCGGCGGACAGGTGGCTGGGCTCCCTGCTGGCGGGGGCCGTGGGCGACGCGCTGGGCGGGCCGGTGGAGTTCCTGCACATCGACACGATCCGCGAGCGGTTCGGCCCGCGCGGGGCCACCGGCTACGCCGACGCCTACGGCGGGCCGGGGAGGATCACCGACGACACCCAGATGACGCTGTTCACCCTGGAGGCCATGGTCCGCGGCCACGTGGGGCGGCGGCTGGGGTACTTCGAGCAGCAGCCCGCGTCCGTGGTGCAGCACGCCTACCAGCGCTGGTACCACACGCAGGGCGTCCCGTGGCACAGGGCGGGCGGGTCGTACGCGATGGAGGCGGAGCCGGACGGCTGGTTGGTCCGCGAGCCGGGCCTGTTCCACCGCCGCGCCCCCGGGTCGACGGTGCTGACCGCGTTGAAGGGCTTCGCCGACGGCCGGGACCGGGGGACGCTGTCCGAGCGGCTCAACGACTCGAAGGGCTGCGGGGCGGTGATGCGGGCGGCGCCGTGCGCGCTGTGGTCGGAGGACCCGCTGGACGCGTTCGTGGTGGCCGCGCAGGCCGGGGCGCTGACCCACGGGCACCCCAGCGGCTACCTGACCGCGGGTGCGCTGGCGTTCCTGGTGCACCGGCTGCTCGACGGCGCGGACCTGCCCTCGGCGCTGGTCGAGGTGCGCACGGAGCTGGTGACCTGGGACGACTCGGCGGAGACGGTGGAGGCGCTGGACAAGGCGGTGAAGCTGGCCGAGGTCGGGCGGCCGACGCCGGAGGCGATCGCCGCGGAGCTGGGCGGCGGCTGGGTCGGGGAGGAGGCGTTGGCGATCGGCGTGTGCGCCGCGCTGACCGCCACCGACCTGGCCGACGGGCTGCTGCTGGCGGTCAACCACTCCGGGGACAGCGACTCCACCGGCGCCATCTGCGGCAACCTGCTCGGCGCCGTGCACGGGGTGGGGGCGATCCCCGAGCACTGGCTGGCGGACCTGGAGCTGCGCGAGGTGATCGAGCGGATCGGCCGCGACTCGCTGGTGGAGTTCAGCCAGACCAACTCGCTGGACGTGGCGGACTGGCAGCAGCGGTACCCGGCCTGGTGAGGTCGTTCCCGGTGGCGACTCCGGGAGGCACGCGGTGAGCCCGCCGTTCCCCGGTGGGGAACCGGAGCCGGGGGACGTGCGTCACAGCGGGGGCCACGTCGGGGAGCTGCCCCTCGGCTGGCTCGACGAGCCCCGATCCCGAGGACGACGACAACCCGTGGGGCGGCGGTTCCACCCTGAGTTGACCCCCTGATCGAAGGAGCCCCCGGTGCCCGACGGCTACGGTGTCCTCGTCGACGAGTTGGGCGCGCACGCCGCGAAGCTCGCCGCCCTGCACGACAAGCTCGACCAAGCCCTCCAGGCGGCCGACCAGGTGAACCTGGGGTCGCAGGCCTACGGGCAGATCTGCCAGTTCTTCGTCCCGATCGTGCAGTCGGTGAGCACGCCCGCGGTCGAGTCGATCGGCGAGTCGGCGCAGACCATGGACGCGACCGCGCAGGGCGTGCGCGACACCGCGGGCTCGTACGCGAACACCGAGCAGGCCAACACCTCGCCGTTCGCCGGGGGTGCGCGGTGACGAACCCGCTGGTCGCGGAGCGGCAGGACTCCACGCAGTCCTACACCGGGATCGGCGTGGTGGAGTCCGCCGTCGACGTCTACAACGGCGTCAACAACGGGTCCTGGGTCGAGGGCGGGCTCGGGGTGGTGGGCGGCGGGCTGGAGATCCTGTCGCTGGCGCTGGACCCGGTGGGCACGCTCGGGCAGTACGCGGTGTCCTGGCTGATCGAGCACATCAAGCCGCTGCGCGACGCGCTGAACTGGCTCGCAGGCGACGCGGACCAGATCGCGGCGTACGCGGCGACCTGGAAGAACGTGTCGGAGGCGGTCGCCGCGGTCGCCGCGGAGTTCAAGACCGAGGTGGACAACGGCACCGCGGGCTGGGCCGGGCCCGCCGCGGACGCCTACCGGCGCAACACCGCCGGGCAGAACGAGCACATCACCGCCGCCGCGTCCGGCGCGGGCACCATCGGCACCGTCGTCGAGGTCGTCGGGGTGCTGGTGGGCACGGTCCGCGGGATCGTGCGCGACCTGGTGGCCGAGTGCGTCTCCACGCTGCTGGTGCGCATCCCGCAGTGGCTGGCCGAGGCGGGCCTGACGCTGGGCCTGGCCACCCCGCACGTCGTGGCGTCGGCGGCGGCGCTGATCGCCAAGTGGGTCGGCCGGATCACCGACGTGATCACCAAGCTGACCCGGTCGGTGGAGAAGCTGCGGCCGATCATGGCCAAGCTGGGCGAGATCTGGGAGGCCATCAAGTCCGGCCTGCGCGGCCTGCGGACCAGCCCGACCGGCGCGGGCACCCCCGACGCGCCCAGCCCGGTGCGCTCCACCCCGCCGCCCGTGGACGCCCCCACCAGCGGCACCCCGGCGGCACCCACCGCCCCGGGCGCGCCGACCACCACGCCGAGCGGCGTCGACGCGCCCCCCGGGTCGACCGGCGCGCCGACCACGCCCACCAGCGCCCCCACCACCACGCCCAGCGGCGTCGACGCGCCCACCGGTTCCCCGGGCAGCACGACCACGCCGAGCAGCGCGCCCACCAGCACACCGACTCCCACCCGCGTCGACCCGCCCGCGGGCTCGACCACCACCCCGAGCAGCGCCCCACCCACCAGCACGCCGACATCGACGCGCGTCGACCCGCCCGCGGGCTCGACCACGACACCGAGCAGCGCGCCGCCCACCACCCCGGTGGACCCGTCGACCCCGACGCACCCGGTGAACACCCGCGACTACGACGCGTCGGGCAGGACCATCCCGACCAACCAGTTGCAGCACCCGAACGCCAACCTGCTCGACGACGACCTGATCGCCCAGGCGCGGGCGAACCCGAATCGAGACGCCATCATCAACACCAACGGCGTGCCCGCCGACCACCCCGCCGTCCGCGACCTCATGCCACCGGACTACGACCCGCACGCCGGGCTCGGCGAAGCGGGCTGGAACCAGGAGTACTGGCCCAGCGGTGACACCGGCCGCTACGGCAACCGGCTGCTGGAGTGGCCGGACGGCGACGCGCACCCGCAGGGCTTCGACTCCCCGGAGGCGCGCACCCCCGGGGTGCTGCAACCCGGCCAGACGATCGACCGCTTCGGCTCCGCCCGCGGTGACTTCGTCTCGCCCGCGGACACGCCCTACCCGCAGCGCGGCCTGCCGCCGGACAACCTGAACAACGGCTACCACCAGTACGAGGTGGTCCGGCCGCTGCCGGTGTGGGAGGGTCCGATCGCCCCGGCCATGGGGCAGCCCGGTGGCGGCACCCAGTACGTCCTGCCGCACTCCGTGGTCGACCTGATCAACGCCGGCTACCTCAGGGAGATCCCGCTGTGAACCTGCAAGGCCTCGGCACCGCCCTCGACGACATCGGCATCGAGCCCCTGGTGGTGGCCCTGGGCTCCCGCGACGAGCAGTGCTGGTGCATCCACGGCACCCCCGAGGGCCCGTGGCAGGTGTACTGGATGGAGCGCGGCCAGAAGAACCACCTGGTCGAGCTGCCGGACGAGAGCGCGGCGTGCGAGCTGCTGCTCGGCAGGCTGACCTACAGCCAGCTCGTCGCGGGCAAGCTCACCCGCCGCTGACGCACCGGTGGGCGGGGCCGACCCCGCCCACCGGGCGTGTCAGGAGCGGGTCTGGGCGTCGAGGACGTGCGCCACGGCCTCGGTGACCCGCTGCGCTTGTTTCACGTGAAGCCATTCGTCGGGCACGTGGGCGTTGGAGTCCGCGCCGAGCGCGCCGGTGATCACGAACTGCGCGTCCGGGTACTTCTCCGCGAGCAGGCCCATGAACGGGATCGACCCGCCCAGCCCGACCGTGCGCCACGGGGCGCCGAACACCTCGTCGGACGCCGCGTCCAGGGCCGCGCGCAGCCACGGCGCGAGCGCGGGCGCGTTCCAGCCGTCGGCGACCTCGGTGCGCGACAGCTCGACCTTCGCGCCGTAGGGGACGTCGCTGGTCAGCGCCTCCGCGACGGCCGCGAGCGCCGCCTCGCCGTCGGCCGTCGGCGGCAGCCGGAAGCTCAGCGTCAGCGTGGTGAACGGGCGCAGCACGTTGCCCGCGTCGACCGGTTCCGGGAAGCCCGCGGCGCCGATGACCGACAGCGTCGGGCGCCAGCTGTTGTTCAGGACCAGCTCGACCTCGTCGTCGGACACCGGGCGGGCACCCGCGGTGAGCGGGAACGCGCCCGTGATCGCGCCCGGCGCCGCCGCGACGGCGGCCGCCGCCTCGGCGGCGCGGTCGTCGGGGATGTCGACGTGCATGTCCTTGATCCGGATCTCACCGGTCTCGGAGTCCTCGACGCGGTCCAGCAGCGCCCGCACGATCCGGAACGAGCTGGGCACGACCCCGCTGGCCAGGCCGGAGTGCGAACCGGCGTCGAGCACCCGCACGGTCAGGTCGACCGAGACCAGGCCGCGCAGCGACGTGGTGAGCCAGAGCCGCTCGTAGTCGTTGCCGCCGGAGTCCAGGCAGATGACCAGCGACACCCGGCCCAGGCGCTCGGCCAGGTGCTCCAGGTAGGCGGGCAGGTCCGGGCTGCCGGACTCCTCGCCGGTCTCCAGCAGGATGACGCAGCGCCCGTGCGCCCCGCCCGCGGCGCGCACGGCCTCGATCGCGGCGGTGGCGGCGTAGCCCGCGTAGCCGTCGTCGGCCGAGCCGCGGCCGTAGAGCCTGCCGTCGCGCAGGACTGGCGTCCACGGGCCGAGGCCATCGCCCCAGCCGCCGACCGGTGGCTGCTTGTCCAGGTGGCCGTAGAGCAGGGTGGTGCCGGTGTCCGGGGCGCCCTCGGTGGCCGGGACGTCCACGACCAGCAGCGGTGAGCGGTCCGGCAGCCGCACCACCTCCACCCGGGCGCCGGGCACGGCGCGGCCGGTGATCCACCCGCGCAGGTGCTCGACGGCGGCGTCGAGGTGACCGGTCTGCGCCCAGTTCCGGTCGAAGTTCGGGGAGAGAGCCGGGATGGCGACGAATTCCCGCAGGCTGGGCAGGATCTCCGCCTCCCACAGGCGCGTCACGGTCTCGTGTGCTGCTGTCTTGTCCACCCCCCGATCCTGCCACCCGGCGCGGGCGACCCGCCGTGACCGGATCGCGACGTCGTGGGACAAGGTGAGGTAGCTCACCCGCGTTCACGGCCGGGTTCGCCGCCGCTCGGCGCCGGTCGCGCTGAGCTGCTCCGATCGGCGGCTGCTCTGACCCCCGAACATCGGGAGTCCAAGCGTTATCCCAGCTCAGACCCACCCTGTGGACAACTTCCGACGTTCGGCGCCTCGTTCCGCCATGCTGTGCCGTGTCAGGATGTGGGAGGAAACCGTCTGCGCTGACGGTGGCCAACGCCACTACCCGTGGCGTGCCCACGCAGCGCGGCCGCCCGCCCGCCACGAGCGGCCGGACGGCTCGAACCACGAGGAGATCGCACATGTCGTCCCCAGAACAGTGGACGCACCCCGAGCCCCGGGGTGGCCCGGCGGCCACGGCCGCCGCGCCCACAGCAGAGCAGGTGATCGCGGGTTTGCGTGCCACCAGCGAGGGCGGTCCGGAGCTGGTGCAGCTCCTGACGCCCGAGGGTGAACGGGTGGAGAACGCCGAGTTCGACCGGTACGTCGCCGACGTCACCGCCGAGGACCTGCGCGGGCTCTACCGCGACATGGTGCTGGTGCGCCGGGTCGACCGCGAGGCGAACGCGCTGCAGCGCCAGGGCCAGCTCGGGATCTGGGTCCCGCTGCTGGGCCAGGAGGCGGCGCAGATCGGCGCGGGCCGGGCGATGCGGCCGACCGACATGGCCTTCCCCTCCTACCGCGAGCACGGCGTGGCCTGGTGCAAGGGCGTGCACCCGACGGAGCTGCTCGGCATCTTCCGCGGCACCGACCACGGCACCTGGGACTCGGTGGAGACCCGGTTCCACCCGTACACGATCGTCATCGGCAACCAGGTGCTCAACGCCGCCGGGTACGCCATGGGGCAGCGGTTCGACGGCAAGGTGGGCGACGCCGACGGCGAGGCCACCATGTGCTTCTTCGGCGACGGCGCCACCAGCCAGGGCGACGTGCACGAGGGCTTCGTGTGGGCGTCGGTGTACGACGCGCCGCTGGTGTTCTTCTGCCAGAACAACCAGTGGGCCATCTCCGAGCCGACCGAGCGCCAGACCCGGCTCCCGCTCTACCAGCGCGCCCGCGGCTACGGCTTCCCCGGCATCCGGGTCGACGGCAACGACGTGCTGGCCACCCTGGCGGTCTCCCGCTGGGCGCTCGACGTCTGCCGCCAGGGCAATGGGCCGGTGCTGATCGAGGCGTTCACCTACCGGATGGACGCGCACACCACCACCGACGACCCGACCCGCTACCGGCTCTCCGACGAGCTGGAGGCCTGGAAGCTCAAGGACCCGATCGAGCGGGTCCGGGTGAACCTGGTCCGGCACGAGCACGCCGAGCAGGACTTCTTCGACTCGGTGCAGGCCGAGGCCGACGAGCTGGCCGCGGAGCTGCGCGAGTTCTGCTTCTCCATGCCCGAACCGCCGGTGGGGCAGATGTTCGACCACGTCTACGCCGAGGCCAGCCCGCTGGTGGCGGCCCAGCGCGAGGAGTTCCTGGCCTACCAGGCCGGGTTCGCCGGAGGTGAGCACTGATGGCCGCACCCGTGATCGACCGGTCCGCGACCGCGTCGTCGGTCCGCTCGCTGACCCTGGGCAAGGCGCTCAACCTGGGCCTGCGCACCGCGATGGAGGCCGACCCCAAGGTCCTGGTGATGGGGGAGGACGTCGGCAAGCTCGGCGGCGTCTTCCGGATCACCGACGGCCTGCAGAAGGACTTCGGCGAGCACCGCGTGCTGGACACGCCGCTGGCCGAGTCCGGCATCATCGGCACCGCGGTCGGCCTGGCCGTGCGCGGGTTCCGCCCGGTGTGCGAGATCCAGTTCGACGGGTTCATCTTCCCCGGCTTCGACCAGATCGTGTCCCAGGTCGCCAAGCTGCACAACCGCACCCTGGGGCGGGTGAAGGTGCCCATGGTCATCCGGGTGCCGTTCGGCGGCGGGATCGGCGCGGTCGAGCACCACTCGGAGTCCCCGGAGTCGTACTTCGCGCACACCGCGGGCCTCAAGGTCGTCGCCTGCTCCAACGCCGTGGACGCCTACTGGATGATCCAGCAGGCCATCGCGTGCGACGACCCGGTGCTGTTCTTCGAACCCAAGCGGCTCTACCACTCCGGGTTCATGAAGGCCGACGTCGACACCGCGGCCACCCCGCAACCGCTGTTCGCCTCGAAGGTGCTGCGCCGCGGGAGCACCGCGACCGTGGTGGCCTACGGGCCGTCGGTGAAGGTGGCGCTGGACGCGGCCACCGCCGCCGAGGAGGACGGGCACTCGCTGGAGGTCATCGACCTGCGCGCGCTGTCCCCGCTCGACCTGGGGCCGGTGTTCGAGTCGGTGCGCCGCACCGGGCGGCTGGTCGTGGTCAGCGAGGCGCCGTCGGAGGCCTCGCTCAGCTCCGAGATCGCCGCCAGGGTGCAGCAGGAGTGCTTCCACTCGCTGGAGGCGCCGGTGCTGCGGGTGACCGGGTTCGACACCCCGTACCCGCCCGCGAAGCTGGAGGAGCACTTCCTGCCCGACCTGGACCGGGTGCTCGAGGCCGTCGACCGCTCGCTGGCGTGGTGACCCGTGCCTGAGTACAAGAGCTTCCCCCTGCCGGACACCGCGGAGGGGCTGACCGAGGCCGAAATCCTGTCCTGGCACGTCAAGCCGGGCGACGTGGTCGTGGTGAACCAGATCATCGTCGAGATCGAGACCGCCAAGGCCGCCGTCGAGCTGCCCTGCCCGTGGGCCGGGGTGGTCACCGAGCTGCACGTGCACCCGGGGCAGACGGTGGACGTCGGCACCCCGATCCTGACCGTCGACGTCGACCCCGGCGGCGCGGCGGCACCGGACGTGGGCTCGATCAACGGTTCGCTGAACGGCTCCGCCGTGGCGGCGCCCGCCGAGGAGGAGATGAAGCCGCTGGTCGGCTACGGCTCCAAGGCGGTCACCGCGAAGCGGCGGGCGCGCCGCGGCCCCGCGGTCCCGGCCGAGCCCGCCGCCGCGGCGGCGCAGGGTTCGGTGGCGGCCGCGTTCGAGCACGCGCCGGGGCCGCTGCCGGTGGGCGAGGAACCCGCGTCCGCGAACACGGCCACCGCCGCTTCGGCCGTCTCCGCCGCCGCTGTGCCCAACGCCCTGCCCGCCGCGCCGGACGACCAGCCGGGCGGCTACGTGCCGCTGGCGAAGCCGCCGGTGCGCAAGCTGGCCAAGGAGCTGGGCGTCGACCTGCGGTCGCTGGCCGGGTCCGGCGACCGCGGGGTGATCACCCGCTCCGACGTCGAGCAGGCCGCGGCCGGACCGGTGGCCGAGGCTCCGACGGAGGTCCCGGCCGCTCGGGCGGTGGCGTCCTCCGGCGGTGAGCGGCGGGTGCCGATCAAGGGCGTCCGCAAGGTCACCGCGGCGGCGATGGTCAGCAGCGCGTTCACCGCACCGCACGTCACGGAGTTCCTGACCGTGGACGTGACGCCGATGATGGAGCTGCGGGCGCGGTTGAGGGCGCACCGGGACTTCCGCGACGTCAAGCTGACGCCGCTGGCATTCTGCGCCAAGGCCGTGGCGATGGCGGTCAAGCGCACGCCGGAGGTCAACTCGGCGTGGGACGAGGCCGCGCAGGAGATCGTCTACAAGGACTACGTGCACCTCGGGATCGCCGCGGCGACCCCGCGCGGGCTGATCGTGCCGAAGGTCCGCGACGCGGAGCGGTTGTCGCTGCGCGAGCTGGCCGAGGCCCTGGACGCGCTCACGGTCACCGCCCGCGACGGCAAGACGCCGCCCGCGGACATGGTCAACGGGACGATCACGATCACCAACGTCGGCGTGTTCGGTGTGGACACCGGGACGCCGATCATCAACCCGGGTGAGTCGGCGATCCTGGCCTTCGGTGCCATCCGGGACACGCCGTGGGTGGTCGACGGGGAGGTCGTGGTGCGCAAGGTGTGCCAGTTGGCGCTGAGCTTCGACCACCGGTTGGTGGACGGGCAGCAGGGGTCGGAGTTCCTGTCCGACGTCGGCGCGCTGCTGGCCGATCCCGCGGTGGCGATGACGTACTGACCCGCGCGTGGTGGGGGCCCGGGTGGGCTCCCACCACGCCGGTCAGACCTGCGGCAGGTCGAAGTAGTTGGTCAGGGTGGCGGCGAAGGCGATGTCGCCGCGGACCTTGACCTTGCCGGAGATGAAGAGCTTGGGGAGGGTGGCTCCGCCGGTGACCGCGCGGAGGAAGTCCGGGGGGTCGGCGGTGATGGTGACCCGGGGGTCGGCCGTGGGGATGTCGGCGGTGGTGCAGGTGCCTCGGGCGATCACCGTTTCGAAGCGGTCGTAGCCGCCTTCGCCGGAGCCGCCGGTGAAGCGCCAGTGCACGACCGCGCGCAGGTCGGCGGCCTTGGTCAGGTCCAGGTGGGCCGACATCCGGCGGAAGACCTCGTCGAAGACGACGTGGCGCAGGCGGGGGTGGGCCATCAGGGCTTCGAGTTGGTCGGTGCTGGTGCGGGCGAAGAAGTGGGCGAAGGTCTCGGTGGACATGCCCGCCAGTTCGATGCCGGTGCCCGCGGTGCCGAGCATGTCCAGGGTGGCGATGAGCTGGACGAACTGGTCGGGGTCGAGCCTGGTGGGGTCGATGGTGGCGGCGAAGCCGTCGAGGTCCACCACGGCGGTGGGTTCGAGGCGGTGCCACTTCTCGCCGCGGCGCCTGCGGGAACCGGTCATACCGGCAGTGTGCGCCCTGGAGCGGCTCATGGGCGCGGCAGGTCGAACAGGCCGATCAGGTTCGCGGCGAACGCGAGGTCGCCGCGCACCTTGAGCTTGCCGGTCATGAACAGGACGGGGGCGGAGGCGTTGTTGCTGATGAGCTTGAGGAAGTCGACCGGGGTCAGGGTGACCGTGACGCGGGGTTTTTCCGCCATCTCGCGGCCGACCGCGCAGGTGCCGCCGCGGAAGACCGTCTCGTAGCGGTCGAAGCCGCCCTCGCCGGAGCCGCCGGTGAGCCGCCAGTGCACGACCGCGTGCAGGTCCTTGACCCGGTCCTGGCGCAGGTGGGCGCCCATGCGGCGGAAGATCTCGCCCAGTACGCGCTCGCGCAGCACCGGGTCGACCATGATCGCCTCGACCTGGTCGGTGGTGGCGTGGGCCATCAGGCGGGCGAACGTGGTCGGTCCCATCCGGGACAGGCCGATGTCCGCGCCCGCCTCGGCGAGCCGGTTGACCGCGGAGAGCACCGAAGTCAGGTCATTTGTGCCAAGTTTTCTCGGATCGATTGCGCGACCGATAGCATCCACGTCGATGTTCGACGCGGCGACATCAGCCACGTCGATGCGTTCGAGCATCGCCACGAGATCCCGCGGTTTCAGCGCGCCGATGGCCTCACCGGTGTGACTTGACTCGGGCATGGACACCTCCAGGACCTACTCACCAGTAGGCTACGGGTGGGTAGGTTTTCCGGCAAGTGGGGCACAGGAGGTTGGCGTGAGCGTCGACGAACAGCGTCGGCCTGCGCGCGTGAAGCGCCTGCCGCGCGAGGTCCGCGAGCGCCAGATCCTGGACGCGGCGGTGCGGGTGTTCTCCGAGCACGGGTACCACAACGCGTCCATGGACGAGATCTCCGAGGTGGCGGGCGTCTCCAAGCCCATGATCTACGCCTACCTCGGGCACAAGGAGGACCTGTTCGCCGCCTGCATCCGGCGCGAGGCCACCCTCCTGGTGGAGGCCATCGCCGGGGGCGTGCGGGCGGAGGCGCCCCCGGACATGCAGCTCTGGCACGGCCTGCGCGCCTTCTTCCGCTTCGTCGGCGAGCAGCGCGAGAGCTGGCGCGTGCTGCACCGCCAGGCCACCTCCCAGGGCGGTCCGTTCAGCGAGGAGCTGATGGGGATGCGCGGCCGGGCGATCAACCTGGTCGACGCGCTGCTCGTCCGCTCCGCCACCAGCCACGGCGTGCCGACGAAGTCCACCGAGGCGATGGCGGTCGCCCTGGTCGGCGCGGGGGAGTCCCTGGCCGACTGGTGGCTGGACCACCCGGACGTGCCGGAGAAGACCGTCGCCTCCTGGCTGATGAACCTGGTCTGGATGGGCCTCGGCGACCTCGTCGACGGCACGTCCTGGGTGCCCACCCCCGAGTGACCGCTACCGGCGCGCGTACAGGTCGCGGAGCAGGGCGATCTCGGCGCCGTGGTGGATCGCCTCGCGGCTGATGTGCAGCACGAGGGTGGCCATCGGGGCCTCGGCGTGCGGCCCCTCGGCGGAACCGCACGGGCGGGCCAGGTCGTCGACGCCCAGACCGCGCACGCCCTCGACCCAGGCCGCGTAGGTCTCGTCGAGCTGGGCCAGCCCGCCCGCCGCGTCCCCGGCGTAGGCGTGGGTCGGGTAGTCGTACCGCGGACCGCCGAAGTGGTCGGCGGTGCGCGCGCCGAAGACGCCGA
The DNA here is from genome assembly GCF_000564855.1 of Actinokineospora spheciospongiae. GTDB lineage: Bacteria > Actinomycetota > Actinomycetes > Mycobacteriales > Pseudonocardiaceae > Actinokineospora > Actinokineospora spheciospongiae. Next base: position 139,219 of record NZ_AYXG01000241.1, on the reverse strand, counting down.
CGACCAGGTGGGCCATGCGCCAGGCGATGGTGGTGACCGGCGCCGGGTCGGGCTGGGGGTACTCGAAGTCGACGGTGAACCCGCCGGTGCCCGGTCCGCCCCCGGCGCCCCTGGGGCGGATGTTCCACGAACCGGGCGCGGGCTCCCACAGGTACTCGTCGTCGGTGAGGCCGTCGAGGCGCGGGCGCAACTGCGTGGTCCAGTGCAGGTCGAGCTGCTCGACGAGTTCGCCGGTCCAGTTGATGTCCATACCGGCAGCCTAGGAACCGTTGCGGACACCTTCGGTCCGCGAGTCGCGGATGATGCAGGTGATGACGTCGTACGGGCGGGTCTCGTGGGCACCCACCCGGCAGGGCAGGCAGTACTCGTCCCCCGGGCCCGCGACCAGGTAGAAGTCGGCGTCGCGGGTGCCCGACCAGCTCGGGGACCGGCGGGTGGCCCGGACGGTGGGGGAGATGCGGTCGAGGAGCTGGGCGAGGGCCACCGCGGGGTCGGGGTCGGCGCCCGCGCGCTCCTGGAACCGCTCGACCGCGTGCGGCAGGAAGTGCACCAGCGACAGCAGGGCGTTGCCGCGCAGGGTCAGCGGGTCCTCGCGGGAGCGGGACCGGGGGAACGGGACGCAGTTCGTCGCGGCCCAGTGCTCGGGGGCGCGCCGGTACGGCGCCAGCGGGAGCACGAAGGAGCCGGGGACCAGCAGGAAGTACCCGGACGGGCTGCGCCTGCCGCGCACCGGGCCGGGGAGGGTGTCGGTGACCTCGCCCCGGTCGGCGATGGCGTCGGTGAGCCAGTCGCGGGCGCGTTCCCGGTCGCCGAAGCCGAAGGCGTCGGCGCAGGCGTCCGCGCAGCGGTCGGTGACCACGATCGGCCAGTCGAGCGGGTCGGTCATGAGTCAATCCTGGACCGGTGTGGTCCCGCCGCGTCGGACGGGACCACACCGGCACGGGTCACAGCGCGGTGATCAGGCCCTCGATGTGCGGCTTGGGCTTGCGCGCGTCGAACAGGTCGAACTTCCAGTCCGCGCCGACCTGCTCGGCGTGGAAGCCGAGCTTGCCCGGCAGCAGCACCGGGAGCTTGAACCGGACGTCGACGGTGTAGGCGTCGGGCAGCCTGCCCTCGAACGCGGCCAGGCAGCGGGCCTTGGTCCACATGCCGTGCGCGATCGCCCGCGGGAACCCGAACAGCTTGGCGGTGAGCCCGTACAGGTGGATCGGGTTGCGGTCGCCGGAGACGTCGCCGTAGCGCCTGCCGATGTCGCCGGGGACCTTCCAGACCGCTGACGGGGCGGGCAGCTCACCGCGCTGCCCGGGACCGGACTCCGACGACTTCGCCGAGTCGTCGGAGCCGCCGCCGCGGCAGAGGTAGGTGCTCGCCTCGTGCCAGAGCACCTCCTCGCCGACGACGACCTCGCTGATCATGTCGTACTGCCTGCCCTTGGGGTGCGGGCGCAGGTTCTCCACGTGCACCCGCAGGTCGAACTTCTCGTTGACCAGCAGCGGCCGGTGCTGGGTGATCACGTTGGCCACGTGCACCGAGCCGATCAGCGGGAACGGGAAGTCCGGGTCCGTCATCAGCTTCACCTGCATGGGGAAGGTGAGCATGTGCGGGTAGGTCACCGGCAGCTCGTTGCCCAGCCGGAACTCGCACACCCGGTTGTAGGCGGCGAGGTGGGCCGGGTCGACGGGCACGGACTGCCGCAGGTAGGTGCGGTCGGGCAGCTCCCGGCCGCCCTTCTTGCCGAAGCCCGCGACGACCGCCTTGGGGTACAGCACGCCCAGGTTGGGCGACTCCCGCAGGGCCTGGGTGGACATCAGGCCCCCAGCAGCGACTGGCCGCAGACCCGGACCACGTTGCCGTTGACCGCGCCGGAGGCCGGGTTGGCGTACCAGGAGACGGCCTCGGCGACGTCGACCGGCAGGCCGCCCTGCGACATCGAGTTCATCAGGCGACCGGCCTGCCGGATGAACAGCGGGACGGCCGCGGTCATCTGGGTCTCGATGAAGCCGGGGGCGACCGCGTTGATGGTGCCGCCGTACTCGGCCAGCTTGGGCGCGTAGGCGTTGACCATGCCGATGACGCCCGCCTTGCTGGCGCCGTAGTTGGTCTGGCCGGTGTTGCCCGCGATGCCCGCGATGGAGGACACGCCGATGATGCGGCCGTTGGGGCGCAGCACCTTCTCGGCGAGCAGGGCGTCGTTGACCCGGAGCTGGCTGCTCAGGTTCACGGCGATCACCGAGTCCCAGAGCCCTTCCTTCATGTTGGCCAGCTTCTTGTCGCGGGTGATGCCCGCGTTGTGCACGACGATGTCGACCCCGCCGTGCCTGCTCTTGAGGTGCTCGACCAGCTTGGCCGGGGCGTCGGCGGCGGTGATGTCGAGCTGGAGCGAGGAGCCGCCGACCCGGTTGGCGACCTTGGCCAGGTCGCCGCCCTGGGCTGGGATGTCCAGCACGACGACGTGCGCGCCGTCGCGGGCGAGCACGTCGGCCATGGCCGCGCCGATGCCGCGGGAGGCGCCGGTGACCAGCGCGACCTTGCCCGCGAGCGGGGCGTTCCAGTCCTCCGGCTCGACCCCGGCGCCGCCGTGCGTGCCGACCCGGATGACCTGGGCGTCGACGTAGGCGGACTTGGCCGAGAGCAGGAAGCGCAGCGTGGACTCCGCCTCGCCCTCCGCGCCGGGCTGCACGTAGACAAGCTGGGCGGTCGCGCCGCGGACGATCTCCTTGCCGAGCGACCGGACGAAGCCCTCGAGCGCGCGCTGGGCGATCAGCTCCAGCGGGTCTTCGATGTTCTCCGGGGGTGTGCCGAGCACCACGACCCGGCCGCAGGCCCCGAGCTGTCGGAGCACGGGGTGGAAGAAGTCGTACAGCGCGCGGAGCTGCTCGGGTGCCTTGATCCCGGTCGCGTCGAACACCAGGCCGCCGTAGGCGACCCCGCGCTCGCCCTGGGGGGCGGGTGCGGGGGTGGTCAACACGTCGATGCCCGCGGCCTTGGCGGTGGTGGCGAGCGCGTCGCCCAACCGCCCGCCGGGGGCACCGCCCACCAGCGCGGGGCCGTCCAGCGCTGGCGCGCCGGGCTTGTGGCGCCGCAGCGTCGGGGGGTTCGGCAGTCCGAGACGCTTCACGAGAAGCTTTCCGACGCCGGAGGTGGTGAACTGCTGATAGCGGTCAGTCATCTGTGTGCGCCTCCCTACTCGCTAGTAAACTTACTCAAGAGTAGGTTAGGATGCTACCTCAGATGCAAACCTGTGCTTTGGAGGACGGAATGGCCCCCAGTCGCGTGCGCCGAGTTGCGGTCCTTGGTGGGAACCGCATCCCCTTCGCGCGGTCCAACGGTAAGTACGCCAAGGCGTCGAACCAGGACATGTTCACCGCCGCGCTCGACGGTCTGGTCGCCCGCTTCGGCCTCCAGGGCGAGCGCCTCGGCGAGGTCGCCGCGGGTGCGGTGCTCAAGCACAGCCGCGACTTCAACCTCGCCCGCGAGTGCGTCCTGGGCAGCAGGCTCTCCCCGGAGACCCCCGCCTACGACGTGCAGCAGGCGTGCGGCACCGGCCTCCAAGCCATCGCCCAGGTCGCCAACAAGATCGCGCTCGGCCAGATCGACTCGGCCATCGCGGGCGGCGTCGACACCACCTCCGACGCGCCGCTGGCGGTCAACGAGGACCTGCGCCACATCCTGATCGCGCTGAACAACGCCAAGACCGTCCCGCAGCGGCTGGCCCTGCTGGCCAAGATCCGCCCCGGCCACATCGTCCCGGACATCCCGCGCAACGCCGAGCCGCGCACCGGCCTGGCGATGGGCGACCACGCGGCGCTCACCGCCAAGGAGTGGGGCATCACCCGCGAGGCGCAGGACGAGCTGGCCGCCTCCAGCCACCAGAAGCTGGCCGCCGCCTACGACCGCGGCTTCTTCAACGACCTGATCACCCCGTTCCAGGGCCTGAGCAGGGACCAGAACCTGCGGCCGGAGTCCACCGCGGAGAAGCTGGCGAAGCTCAAGCCCGCCTTCGGCGGCGCCGACGGCACCATGACCGCGGGCAACTCGACCCCGCTGACCGACGGCGCCTCCGCGGTGCTGCTGGCCACCGAGGAGTGGGCCAAGGAGCACCGGCTGCCGGTGCTGGCGTACCTGACCTTCACCGAGACCGCGGCCGTCGACTACGTGCACGGCGGCGAGGGCCTGCTGATGGCGCCCGCGTACGCGGTGCCGCGGATGCTGGCCCGCGCGGGCCTGTCCCTGCAGGACTTCGACTTCTACGAGATCCACGAGGCGTTCGCCTCGCAGGTGCTGGCCACCCTGGCGGCCTGGGAGAGCGTGGACTTCGCCAAGGAGAAGCTGGGCCTGGACGCCCCGCTCGGCTCGATCGACCGCTCGAAGCTCAACGTCAACGGCTCGTCCCTGGCGGCCGGTCACCCGTTCGCCGCGACCGGCGGCCGGATCGTGGCCACGCTGGCGAAGCTGCTCAACGAGAAGGGCTCGGGCCGCGGCCTGATCTCCATCTGCGCCGCCGGTGGCCAGGGCGTCACCGCGATCATGGAGAAGCCGGGAGCGGCGGCACCCGCCGCCAAGTAGTACCTCGGTAGCACCCTCTACGGCTCTCTAGCTCACCAGCTAGAGAGCCGTAGAGCTTTGTACGGCCCTAAGGTGAACGCATGGAGCGGGCGTGCGAGTGGGAGGCCCGGCACGGGATGCTGGTCGGGCTGTCCCCGCGGCGGACCAGGGTCCGGTCGATGGTCGGGTTGGCGGTCGCCGGGCTGGTGCTGCTGGTGCCCGCGGTGTTCGTCGCCGTTCACGCGGTGGAGGTCGCGCTGGCGGGCGGCTGGAACGACCGGGTGTGCCGGTCGGTCGGTTCGCGCGGGTGCGGCCCGGCCTGGCTCTCGCTCAGCGCGGCGCTGTTCTTCGTGGTCGTCGGGGCGGGGTTCGGGGTGGGCGCGGTGCGCGAGCTGTCCCGGCGGGAACACGCGTTCGCCCTGGAGCAGGACGACTTCCGGGTGGTCTTCCGGAACTCCTCGACGTACGTCCCCGAGTGGGTGCGGGTCCGGTGGGCCGACCTCGCCGAGGTGGTCCCGGACGGCGGGCGGCTGGACCTGGTGCTGCGCGAGGGTGCGACGGCGACGCACCTCGACGGGCGGACCGCGGGTCCGTTGACCGACCTGCTGTGCGGCGACGCCCGGGCCGACGCGGCGGTGCTGCGCCACTTCCGGACCGCGGACCGGCGGCGGATCGGCCAGGCGCCCGCGCAGGACGAGGCGAACCGGATCGCGGCCGACACGCCGTAGCGGGATCTCGCCGAATATCGGATCTGCGCTAGAGACGCCGATACCGTCCGAGAATGGACCCGGTGCGCAATCCGTTCGCCCCCGGCGCAGGTCAGCGCCCCCCGGAACTGGCGGGCCGCGAGAAGGAGCTGACCGCCTTCGAGGTGGTGCTGGAACGGGTCGCGCGGGGGCGGCCGGAGCGCAGCCTCGTGCTGACCGGGCTGCGCGGGGTCGGCAAGACGGTCCTGCTGGGTGAACTGCGGTCGATGGCCGTCCGGCGCGGGTGGGGCGCGGGGAAGGTCGAGGCCCGGCCGGACGCCGCGCTGCGCAGGCCGCTGTCGGCGGCCCTGCACCGGGCGGTGCGCGACCTGGCGGTGCGGCACCGGGCACCGGAACGGGTCGAGCACGTGCTCGGCGTGCTCAAGGCGTTCGCGCTCAAGTCGAACCCGGACGGCGCCAAGCTGCGCGAGCGCTGGCAACCCGGCATCGACGTGCCCGCCGCGGTGGGCCGCGCCGACTCCGGCGACATCGAGATCGACCTGGTGGAGCTGTTCACCGACGTCGCCGAACTGGCCAAGGACGTCGGCACCGGGGTCGCCGTCCTGATCGACGAGATGCAGGACATCGGCGCCGACGACATCTCCGCGCTGTGCGCCGCCTGCCACGAACTGGCCCAGTCCGGCGCACCGCTGGTCGTCGTCGGCGCCGGGCTGCCACACCTGCCCGCGGTGCTCTCGGCGAGCAAGTCGTACTCCGAGCGGCTGTTCCGCTACGTCCGCATCGACCGCCTGGACCGCCCCGACGCCGACCGCGCGGTCCTCGCCCCGGTCGACCGCGAGGAAGCGGGCATCACCCCGGAGGCGCTCGACGCGCTGTACGAGCGCTCCGGCGGCTACCCGTACTTCATCCAGGCGTTCGGCAAGGCCGCCTGGGACGCCGCCCCCACCGACCCGATCACCGCCGAGGACGTGCTGGTGGCGGCACCGGAGGCGGAGGGCGAGCTGGCGGTGGGGTTCTTCGGCTCCCGGTACGAGCGGGCCACCCCGGCCGAGCGCGAGTACCTGCGGGCGATGGCGGAGCTGACGCACGGCCGCGACGAGGGCGCGGGCACCTCGGACGTGGCGGTCTTCCTGGGCCGCAAGCCGTCGTCGCTGTCGCCCGCGCGGGACAGCCTGATCAAGAAGGGGTTGGTGTACTCGGCCGAGCGCGGCCGGATCGCCTTCACCGTGCCGCACTTCGGCCGGTACCTGCTCGGCATGGAGGAGTAGGCGATCTCGGCTTGTCTCGCGGGCTCTAGGCCACACGCTAGAGAGCCACATGAACACCTCGCGTGACCGTCTCTACCGGACAGATAGCGGCTCGTCTGGATTTACGGCCGATGATTCGCCGGCCTGTGCGCCACTTCACCGGCCAATCACTGGCATTCCGAGTGGGCAACGCGCATACTTGAGGCACAAGCCGAAGACCTCCGAAGGAGATGCAAGTCCGATGAACCTCACTGCCAAGTTCCGTGCCCGCCGCGTCGAGGCCCGCAACCGGAAGGCGGTGACCCGCGCGATCGAGACCGCCGCCACTCCCTCGATGCGCCACGAACTGATGACCCTCGCCCAGAACCAGCAACACAACTGGCGCTGACCGGATGAGTGGTCTGGGTCACAATTTGTGACCCTGTAACACCCCCGGCTCGTCTGACGATGAACCGGTTGACCCCGTAGTGCTGGCGGACCCCCGACCTGGCAGCACTACGGGGTTTCCACACCCCTGCTCGCCGCTTCGCGGCTTCGCAGGGACCCCTTCGTCATTTTCTCTGGGGCCGAGCCCCAGGCCCCTGCCGGCGGGCTACGCCCCCGGACCCCCGCCGGTGGGCACGTTCGTCACCTGCCAGCCGCCCCTCAGCTTCGTGGGCAGGCCTTCGTCATTTGCTGCACCCGTCGGCGGGTGATGCCGCCGGACCCCCGCTGGGGCTTGTTCCCAAGCCAGCTCCCCACGAACTGGTGGCCCGGCGTGGGCGGGTCTCTGGCCGCCAGGGTGGCTTCGCGGGCATCCCTGGCGTTCGGTGCTGGTTGTCGGGGGGGGGGTGGCGGGGGTCCTCCGCTGTCTTGTCCGGGTGCTGTCGGCGTGCATACTTCCGCCGTGTTCTTAGGCGTGGACGTGGGCGGGACCAAGATCGCCGTCGGTGTGGTGGACCCGGCTGGGCAGGTCGTCTGGCGGGAGCAGCGGAGCACGCACCGCCACGGCACGGCCGAGGAGATCTTCGCCGTCGTGGCCGGGCTGGTGGGGACCGCGCTGGCGCGGTACGACGTCGAGGCGGTGGGGGTCGGGTCCGCCGGGCCGGTGGACATCCCGAACGGCACCGTGTCGCCCCTCAACATCCCCGCGTGGCGGGGCTTCCCGCTGCGGGCCCGGGTGGCCGAGGTCGTGGACCGGCCGGTCGTGCTGGCCGGGGACGGGCCGTGCATGGCGCTCGGCGAACACTGGGTGGGGGCCGGGCGCGGCGTCTCGGACATGGTCGGGCTGGTGGTGTCCACCGGTGTCGGCGGCGGCCTGGTGCACGGCGGGGAGCTGTTCGGCGGTCGCACCGGCAACGCGGGCCACATCGGGCACATGGTCGTGGAACCCGACGGCGACCCGTGTTCGTGCGGGGGCCGGGGCTGCGTGGAGATCGTGGCCAGCGGCCCCAACCTGGTGCGCTGGGCACGGGCGCGCGGCTGGTCCGCCCCCGAGGACGCCGACGCGGCGCACCTCGCGGAGACGGCGCGGCACGGCGACGAGATCGCCCTGGCCGCCTTCACCCGAGCCGGACGGGCCGTCGGGCTGGCCATCGCGGGCACCGCAGCGCTGTGCGACCTGGAACTGGCGGTCGTCGGCGGCGGGGTGGCACAGGCCGGGGAGCTGCTGTTCGACCCGATCCGGGCGACCGTCGCCGAGTACGCGACCATGGACTTCACCCGGGGCACAGTCGTCGTACCCGCGACCCTGGGCGGGAACGCGGGAATCGTCGGCGCCGCCGCCCTGGTGGCGCGCGGCTGACCCGCCCGAACCGACCTGCCCGGCTGACTGGTGGGACGCTCAGGCGAGCCGGGCTGCCCAGGCGGATCGCTCCCTCGCCCGATCAGACGAGCCAATCGAGCAGCCGGGCAGCCGGGCAGCCGGGCAAGTCAGGCGGGTGGGCCGGGCAGGGCGGACTGGGCGAGCGGATTGGGCGGAGGTGGGTGGGTGGGATTACGGCTTGGGGGTGCGGCCCATCAGGTAGAACTCCGGGTTCGGGGTGAGTGCCATCAGGTGGGCCAGGCGGTTGGACATGGCGAACAGGGCGGTGATCGCGCCGACGTCCCAGAGCTCGTCGTCGGTGAGGCCCGCGGCGCGGGCGTCGTCGAGGTCGGCTTCGGTGAGGGTGGCGGGTTCCAGGGCGAGGGTGAGGGCCAGGTCGACGATGGCGCGGGCGCGTGGGGGCAGGTCGACCGCCCACGGGTTGGTGGCGACCTGGTCGGCGAGGTGCGGGTCCTTGGCGCGGACGCGGAGGATCGCGCCGTGCGCGACCACGCAGTAGGTGCAGTTGTTGGCGCCGGAGGTGGCGACCACGACCAGCTCGCGCTCGGCCTTGCTCAGCCCGCCTTCCCGGTCCATCAGCGCGTCGTGGTGGTCGAGGAAGGCGCGCAGTTCGGCGGGGCGGTGGGCCAGGCCGAGGAAGACGTTCGGCACGAAGCCCGACTTCTCGGCGATGGCGCCGATCCGGTCCCGCAGGTCCTCGGGGAGGTCGGCCAGGTCGGCGACCGGGAAGCGGCTCAGTGTCATACCCCGAAACTAGTCTTTGGCAGGGCGGGTTGGGGTTCTGCCCGTTTCGGGAGATGTAAGCAGAGGGTTACTACGCGGGGGATCGGTGGGCTGTTCCCGGGCCGTCCGGGTGCCGGTGAGATTGCGCGCGCAACTGACTAATCGTGACTTCACCCGTTGGGCGCTACAGCCGCCCGACTCCGCCCCGGAAGCGGTATCTGCCATAGCACCTGGTGTTTACCTCACCCGATCGGCGATTACGCGGGCACGGTGCCGTTCGGCGCTGAACACGCTCCGTTTATCGTCTACTACGCAGTAGGCGCGCGTTCGGGGGAGCGATGGGTGCAGACTGGGAGTAACCGCAGTACCACGAAGGAGTTCGTCGCTTTGGCTGTGACAGGAACGGAGTCCGCCCGTGTGGACGACCGCCGAACCCTGCACCTGACCTTCGCCCCGGAGGTTCTCGGGGCACCCGAACCGGACCGCAAGACCGAACCAGCCCGCACCGCGGCGACCGACACCGCAGAGACCGACACCGCACCGGCTGACACCGCGCCGGACCAGGCCGACACCGCCGCCGCGGACACCGGCCGGGCCACCGCGGACCTGCCCGCCCCTCGGCGCACCCCGCGCGACCGGTTGCTGGTGCTGGCCGAGCACCTGGTCGGCAGTTGGGCCTCCACGCTCCGGATGGCCCTGGCCATGCTGGCCTGCATGGTGGGCGCCCTGGTCCTGATCGCGCTCGCCACCGGCCCGTTGCCCGCGCTGATCGGCGCGGGGGCGCTGGCCGCGGTCATCAGCACCACCCGCAACCGCTGAGCGGTCCACTCGACGCGAAGAGGCCCCGCACCTGCTGGTGCGGGGCCTCTTCGCGGTCGGGCCGCGTCAGTGCGCGCCGATCTGGCGGAGCTTCTTGTCGCCGTCGTCGACGTGGTAGTCGTCCGGGCGGGTCTGGTCCATGCCGTTGAACGCCTTGAGCTTGCGGGCGATCAGCGTCACCAGCACGGCGACCAGCAGGTTCGCCACCAGGGCGACGATGCCGACGTAGATCTGCACCGTTGAGCCCGCGAACGGGTGCCACCCGAACAGGCTGAGCTTGTCCAGCGCCAGCGCGGAGCCGCCGAAGTGCGCGCGCTTGCCGTTGGCGCTCGGGATGCTGTAGAGCAGCACCATCCCCCAGCCCATGCCGACGAACCACCCGGCGATCAGGCCCCACACGTGCAGCCACCGGGTGTAGAGCGCGATGGCCACCGCGGGCAGCGTCTGCAGGATGATCACGCCGCCGATGAGCTGCAGGTCGATGGAGAACTGCGGGTCGATGAACAGGATGAACGCGACCGCGCCGAACTTGACCACCAGCGAGGCGAGCTTGGCCTGCTTCGCTTCCTGCTTCGGGGTGGCGTCCTTGCGGAAGTACTCCTTGTAGATGTTGCGGGTCCACAGGTTGGCCGCGGCGATCGACATGATCGCGGCGGGCACCAGGGCGCCGATGCCGATGGCGGCGAAGGCGATGCCCGCGAACCACGAGGAGAACTCGTTCTGGAACAGCACCGGGATGATGGTGTTGGTGTCGGGCTGGCCGGTGGCCTGGTTGGTGATGGGCGCGACGCCCGCGGCGATGGCGACGAAGCCGAGCAGCGCCAGCAGCCCCAGCAGCAGCGAGTACGCGGGCAGCGCCGACATGTTCCGCTTGATCACGTTGCGGCCCTTGGAGGCCAGCACGCCGGTGACCGAGTGCGGGTAGAGGAACAGCGCGAGCGCCGAGCCCAGGGCCAGCGTGGCGTACTGGAGCTGGTTGTTGGCGTTGAGCAGCACGCCACCACTCTTGGCCGTCGTGAATTTGTCGTCGGCCGCAGAGAAGATCTCCGACCAGCCGCCGAGCTTGATCGGCAGGTAGACGACCGCGACGATGATCACGACGTAGACCAGGATGTCCTTGACGAACGCGATCAGCGCCGGGGCGCGCAGGCCGGACTGGTAGGTGTAGACCGCCAGCACGACGAACGCGATCAGCAGCGGCAGGTGCCCGACGATGCCGCTGCCGTTGATGCCCATGGTGCGCAGCACGGCCTCCAGGCCGACCAGTTGCAGCGCGATGTAGGGCATGGTGGCGACGATGCCGGTGACCGCGATCAGCAGCGCCAGCAGCGAGGACCCGTAGCGGCCTCGGACGAAGTCGGCCGGGGTGACGTAGCCGTGCGCCCGCGACACCGACCACATGCGCAGCAGCGGCAGGAAGATGATCGGGTACAGCACCACCGTGTAGGGCAGCGCGTAGAAGCCCAGGGCGCCGGAGCTGAACATCAGCGCCGGGACGGCGACGAAGGTGTAGGCGGTGTAGATGTCGCCGCCGATGAGGAACCAGGTGACCCAGGAGCCGAACTTGCGGCCGCCGAGGCCCCACTCGTCCAGGTGGTCGAGGGTGCCGCCCGCCTTCCACTTCGCGGCGACGAAGCCCAGCACGGTGACCACGCCGAACAGCAGCACGAAGATGACCAGCTCGGTCCACTTCATCGGGTGGCCCCCTCATCCAGCTCGTCCACGTCGCGGCCGGGGCCGGGCGGGGTGGTCGGCTTGTCCTTGGTCATGGCGAACACGGTCGAGGTGGCGGCCACCCCGACCACGACGCCGAGCAGTTGGAACCAGTAGAAGAACGGCATCCCGATGAACTCGGGGCCGGACCGGTTGAAGAACGGTGTGATCAGCAGGAGGAGGGGAACCAGCAGCAGCAGGTTCCAGGGGCTCCAGCGGATGCCGGATGCCGACTTCTTCGGCGGTGCCATCGGCGGACCTCGATCGTGTCGCGAAGTGGTGCCGGGAAACAGTAGGACGTCCGACCCGTCCCGTCACTGGTCAACGCCGATTCGAGATGAACGGGCGATCACCGACGGCTGTCCGGCCGTTGTTTCCACAGGCTGTGCACAACCTTGTCCACAACCTGTGGACAACTTCGGAACACCTGGGGTCCGTGGGGCTGCGGAGGAGCGAGAGGAAGCTCTGGACCAGGCAAATGGCCTAGGGCGTCCGCGTGCCGCAGTTGTGCACAGGTGAACCCGCATCAATCCACAGGCAGGCGCAGATGCGCTCCGCGACCGGTTCCCGGTGACCAACGGGCGGGTCGAGTACGAGTGCCGCCCGGCTCGACGTCCCGCGAACGGCGGAAGGCCACCACGCCGGAGCGTGGTGGCCTTCCGCTGGACCCAGGAACCGCGTGGACTAGCCCAGGCGCTGCTTGAGCGCTTCCAGCTCGTCGCGCAGCGGCGTCGGCAGCTTGTCGCCGATCTTGTCGAACCACTCGTCGATCAGCGGCAGCTCGGCGCGCCACTCGTCGGCGTCGAACCGCAGCGCCGCCTCGATGGCCGCCCGGTCGTCGTCGAGGCCGGACAGGTCCAGCTCGTCGGCGCTCGGGATGAAGCCGATCGGGGTCTCGGTCGCGGCGGCCTTGCCCTCGATGCGCTCGATCGCCCACTTGAGGATGCGGGAGTTCTCGCCGAACCCTGGCCACAGGAAGGACTTGTCCTCGGCGCGGCGGAACCAGTTGACGTAGAAGATCTTCGGCAGCTTGGTCGCGTCGGCGCGCTTGCCGGTCTCGATCCAGTGGTTGAAGTAGTCACCGGCGTTGTAGCCGATGAACGGCAGCATCGCCATCGGGTCGCGGCGCACCACGCCGGTCTTGCCCACGGCCGCGGCGGTGGTCTCGCTGGACAGGGTGGCGCCCATGAAGGTGCCGTGCTGCCAGTCGCGGGACTCGGTCACCAGCGGGATGGTGGTGGCCCGGCGGCCGCCGAAGAAGATCGCCGAGATCGGCACGCCCTTCGGGTCGTTCCACTCCGCGGCCTTGGTGTCGCACTGGTCGATCGGGGTGCAGTAGCGCGAGTTCGGGTGCGCCGCCTTCTCCTCCGACCCCGGCGTCCAGTCCGCCTTCTTCCACGAGGTCAGGTGGGCGGGCGGCTCGCTCATGCCCTCCCACCAGATGTCGCCGTCGTCGGTCAGCGCGACGTTGGTGAACAGCGAGTTGCCCTTGGCGATGGTGCGCATCGCGTTCGGGTTGGTGTGGTAGTCGGTGCCCGGCGCCACGCCGAAGAAGCCGTTCTCCGGGTTGACCGCGTAGATGCGGCCGTCCTCGCCGAAGCGCATCCAGGCGATGTCGTCGCCGATGGTCTCGACCTTCCACCCGGGGATGGTCGGCTCCAGCATGGCCAGGTTGGTCTTGCCGCAGGCGCTGGGGAACGCGGCCGCGACGAAGTAGACCTTGTCCTCGGGGGAGGTCAGCTTGAGGATCAGCATGTGCTCGGCGAGCCAGCCCTCGTCGCGGCCGATCACCGAGGCGATGCGCAGCGAGTAGCACTTCTTGCCCAGCAGCGCGTTGCCGCCGTAGCCGGAGCCGAAGCTCCAGATGAGACGCTCCTCCGGGAAGTGCACGATGTACTTGGTGTCGTTGCACGGCCACGCGACGTCGGCCTGGCCCGGCTCGAGCGGGGCGCCGATGGAGTGCAGCGCCGGGACGAAGTCGCGCTCGGTGCCGTCGGCGTCGATGAAGCGGTCGAGGGCCTGCGCGCCCATCCGGGTCATGATCCGCATCGAGGCCACGACGTACTCGGAGTCGCTGATCTCCACGCCCAGCATCGGCGAGTCGGCGTCCAGCGGGCCCATGCAGAACGGGATCACGTACATCGTGCGACCGCGCATGCACCCCCGGTACAGCTCGGTCATGATGGCCTTCATCTCGGCCGGGTCCATCCAGTTGTTGGTGGGACCGGCGTCGGCCTCGTCGGCCGAGCAGATGTAGGTGCGCTCCTCGACGCGGGCCACGTCGTTGGGGTCGGAGGCGGCGTAGAACGAGTTCGGCTTCTTCTCCAGGCGGGTGAAGGTGCCCGCGGCCACCAGCTTGTCGGTGACCCTGGTCCACTCCTCCTCGGACCCGTCGACCCAGACCACGGCGTCCGGAGTAGTCAGCTCGGCCACCTCACGCACCCAGGCCAGGAGCCGTTTGTGCGTGGTCGGTGCCTGGTCAACGCCAGGGATAGTCACTGCCGTCATCTCGCCTCGTCTCCTGACTGAACGCCGAAATGCCGATCAGGACGCCCTTGTCCCGACCGGACGTCGGTGTCCTCATCGAATGGGCTCGGTACCCGCCCCAGGACGGAGCGGGTGCTGGCCGTGAAGGAATACATCGAGGTTAGCGAAGTGACGCGCAGGTAACCGATGTCTGTCCTGTCGGCTCCCTCACAAGACCGATCAGGGAATCGATTCAGAACTCGAACGCTGCGGTGATTGCGGCTGGTGGGTGTTCGTTTCCGGAACAACCATCACCGGCAGTGAAATCCCCCACGTCCACCGGGGGAGACGGACAGGACCCCCGGTGCGAGCGGCACCGGGGGTCCTGGGGTCCTGCCGTGCGGGGATCAGGCCTGCCAGGCGGCGTCGGAGCCGGTGCTGGCGCCCGCGCCCTGCTCGCCGCCCGCGGAGTCGCCGCCGGTGGAGCCGGTGCCGTCGGCCTCGTAGCCGCCGTCCGCGCCGATGTGGCCGGTCTCCACCGTGGTCCACTCGTCGTCGCCGGTGTGCTGGGCCACGGTGACGTCGCCGTCGGCCTCGATCACCACGGCCTGGTCGGCGGAACCGTCACCGTCGGTGTCGGTGAAGGCGTAGGTGCTGCCCGACTCGTCGGTCACCACGGCGGTGTCGTTGACGCCGTCGCCGTCGGAGTCGTACTCGGCGGTGCCCGCGGTCATGTCGCCCTCGGGGGTGTCGACGAGGATCTCGCCGCCGCCCGCGGAGGAGGTGCCGCTGTCGGTGGCGCTGTCGTCGTCGGCGGCGGTGGGGGCGGACGAGCCGGAGTCGTCGGCGCCGTCGCCGGAGGGGTTGGCCACCGAGCCGGGCTCGGCCTCGGTCCACTCGCCGGAGCTCTCGTCGTACTCGGCCGCGGCGGTCACGTTGCCCTCGCTGTCGAGCTCGACCACGGTGTCGGCGTTGCCGTCGCCGTCGGAGTCCGAGAAGGCCATGTAGCCGTCCTCGGTCTGCACGACCGCCGCGTCGTTGTCGCCGTCGCCGTCGTAGTCGTAGTTCTCGCTGACCTCGTACTCCTCGCCACCGACCTCGACGGTGAGGACGTCGTGGCCCTGCTCGTCGGCGGTGGTGTCGGTGGTGTCGTCCGCGCCGGTCTCGTCCACGTACATGACGTACCCCTTACTCGTCCCTCACGGGCTTCAGCTGCTTGTTGCGGGTATGACTGACGATTCGTCGGCCCGGTTCCCGCCGTTACGGGGGTTCTTGTGCCCGGCGTGCGGGTCATCTCTTGTCCCGGACCGCGCGGATGTCGGCGAGGAGCTTCTCCGCGCGTTCCCGCCCGGCCGTCACCTCGGCGAGGCGCTTGTTCACCGAGGTGGTCCGCTTCTGCCGTTCGGCCACGTCCAGCCGCAGCGCCTTGTCCACCTCGCGCAACTGCTCCTCGATCCCGGTGATGCGCTTGCCCAGCGCCTCGTCGAGGGCCAGCGACAACTGCGACTCCGCGTCGATGAGCTGCTCGGTGACCAGTTGGTCCAGGGTGGACCGGGAGTCGGCGATGGACTCGTTGAGCCAGGTCTTCATGTGCGCCTTGTCCGCGGTGTGCTTGCGGGTGCGCGCGATCCACCAGCCCGCGCCGAGGCCGATGATGATCGTGGGCACCAGCAGGATCGGCGCGGCGACCGCGCCCGCCAGCGGCAGCACCGCCATCTTCCCGGCGCCGATGCCGCTGACCCCGCCCATGAACACCAGCAGCTTGTCCTCGGCGGTGGGCGTGCGCTTCTCGGCGCCGCGCAGGATCACCTGCGAGTGCCCGGACCGCGCGAACTGGGAGCGGATCACCTCCAGTTCGTCCGCGGAGAACAACTCCGCGAGCACCGTGTCGGCCACCTGGTTGAGCCGGGCGCCGACGCGTTCGCTGACCCGGCCGGACACCATCTGCATGGCGGTGTCGACGTGGGCGGGCAGCAGCTTGAGCTGGTCGCGGTCGGCGTTGTCGATGGCCTGGCGGAACCAGGACTGCAGGTCGCGCATCTCCCGGCTGACCTCGTGGGCGTTCTCCAGCCGGGCGCGCTGGACCTCGCTGCGCAGCTTCACCTGCCAGCCGCGGGTGGAGGAGCGGCGTTCGGCGGTCAGCTCGTCCTTGCGCGCGCGCAGCGCCTCCGCCTCCGCCTCGCCGGTGGTCAGCGCGCGGCGCTCGTTGTCCAGCAGCACCTTCAGCTCGCCCAGGGCCGACGACAGCGCGCGCAGGGTGTTGGCCTCGCCCAGCATGGCGGAGCGGCCGACCAGCAGCGACTCCAGCGCGGCCAGCAGCTCCGGCACGCCGGAGCGCTCCCGGAGCATGCCCGCGGCCTCGGGGGTGGGTGCCTTGGCGGCCATGTCGTGCACCCGCGAGGACACCGGGTGGAAGGTGGCGTCGGCGAACCGGGGCGCGTGCTCGGCCAGCAGCGCCCGGTTCGCCTCCAGCACCTGCCGCCACCCGCGGTAGGCGTCCACCTTGGACAGTGCGAAGACGACGGTCTCGACCCGGTCGCCGATGCCCGCCAGGAAGTCCAGCTCGCCGGAGGTGAACGGCGCCGAGGCGTCGACCACGAACAGCAGCGCGGTGGCGGTGGCGGCGGCCTCCACGGCCAGTTCGCCGTGCACCGAGTCCAACCCGCCGACGCCGGGGGTGTCGACGATGACCAGCTTCTCCAGCAGCGGCGCCGGGCCGTCGACCTCGACGTGGCGCGGCGGCAGCTCGCCGTCGGGCAGCTCGTGCGCGGCGGAGACCCAGTTGACCAGCCGGTCGAGCGGCACCGGCACCGGCGCGAGCTGCCCGGGGTAGCAGGCGCGCGCCTGCCACTGCTCGGCGTGCCCGAACACCAGGTAGGTCGCCGTGGCGACGTCGGCGTCCACAGGGGACAGGCCCGGCGCGTCGATCATCGCGTTGACCAGGGAGCTCTTGCCCCGGTTGGTCTCGCCGACGACCACCACCGAGGGCAGCTTGCGGCGCTTTCCGCGGAGCTCCTCCACCCACGCCGCCGACTCCGGGGCCGACTCGCGCAGCAGCTTGAGCAGCGCCTCGCGGGCCTGGGCGACCTGCTTGGGCAGCGACAGCGGCTGCGCCTTGGCCTGGGTCACGCGGTGCTCGCCCCCGCTCGGTAGACGGTGACGATCGGCGCCCGCAGCACCAGGCCGCGGTCACTGAACCCGACCACCTCGGTCTCGGCGACCGTGCCGTCGAGCGCGGTGTCCCCGGTGTCCAGGGTGCCCCCGGCCTCGTGCACGGCCGGGTCGAAGGCGTCGCCGTCGGGGCGCAGCGCGGTGACCCCGACCTCGGCGAGCCCCGCCTCGATCCGCTCGGCCACCCCGGAGCTGCGCGCCCGGTCGTGCGCGTAGAGCGCCAGCGCCACCAGCGCCCGGCGCTCGTCGAGGACCTGGTCGTAGACCTCGGGGGCGATGCTGACCAGCGCGGGTTCGACGCGGAAGTCGTTCTCCAACTCGACCTCCTCCTGCGGGGGCGACTGCGGTGCCTGCTGCTGCGGGGGCTGCTGCTGCGGTGCCTCGGTGGCGGGCGGGTACTGCACCGGCAGCATCCCCGACGGGGCCTGCTCGACGTAGGAGCCCGCGTGCACGGCGTCGGCGATGACCCGGGCCCGGACCTCCACGGTGTTGTCCTCACCGGAGTCCTTGCGCTTGCCCTTGAACCAGGAAGCCATCTCACCCAGCCTGTTCGCGGAGTTGCTGCCAGATCAGGAAGTACGAGCGGTGCACCACGTGCGCGACCCGGCTCTGCGCGGGCGTGGCACCGAAGGACGCGAACGACCGCCACCAGCCCGCGCGCTCCAGCGCGTACGCCGACAGCTCCTTGTGCGGGCGCCCCTTCATGCCGAGCTGCTCGCCGACGACGGCGCTGCTGCCCACCCGCAGCACCTCCTCGGCCAGGTCGTCGGGCATCGACACCGCGCCGGAGGTGACCAGGGTCAGCGCCTCCAGCAGGCGGAGCTGGTGGGCCTCCGGCTTGGCCAGCAGCACCTCGATCGCGTCGTGCACCCGCTGCCGCTCGCCGGGGTCGCCGGAGGCGTGCGCGAGCGCGGTGACGCTGGCCAGCGCGGCGGCGGCCTTGATGCCGTCGGCGCGGGCGCGGAAGACCGCGTCCAGCCGGTTGCGCACGCCCGCGAGCCCGGAGGCGTCGAGCAGCCTGCGCCGCAGCGCGCCCGCGGTCAGCTCCGGCTCGGCGCGCAGCGCGTCGACGGCGGTGCGGATGCCGTACAGGTCGAGCGTTTCCAGCAGCCGCACCCGGGTTCCGGTGGGCACCTCGCAGTCCCAGGTGGTGAAGATGTCGGCGGAGATCAGCATCGTCTCCCAGGTGGCGTCGTCGAGGTCGGCCAGCCTGCGCAGGGCGTCGGCGTCGGCGGAGGTGAACCCGCCGGACTCGGCGGACTCGGCCAGCAGCCCGATGACCGGGATGACGTCGGCGACCCGGGGCTTGAGGGTGGCGGCCTGCTTCTCCGCCAGCATGGTCGCGGCCTTCCACACGTCGCCGTCGCTGCCCGCGACCGACTCCGGGGTGATCGTGTCGGCCTTGTTGAGCACGGCGATCGCGTTGACCGGTCCGGCCTCGCGGCTGGCGGTGGCGGCGGTGAACGCGGCGAGCGCCTGCTGGTCGTCGGCCCGCACGCCCTGGGTGACCACGTAGAGGACGGCCTCGGCGCCCGCCACGGCGTTGCGCGAGGTGTCGTCCAGCTCGTCGCCGCCCGCCCCGGCTTCGTCCTCGCTGTCGGGCTTGGCGTGCTTGGCCGCGCCCAGGAGCTGCTCGGTGCGCTTGACCGACGCCGCGTCGAGGGAACCGAGGCCGGGGGTGTCGATGACGGTCAGGTCGCGCAGCACGGCGTTGGTCAGGTACGCCTCCAGGTGCGAGACCTGGTCGAAGTCCACCTCCAGGTCGTTCGGGATCATCCCGCCGACGTCGAAGGGGAGCACCTGCTTGCGCCCGTCGAAGAACACCAGCTCCACCCGGTCGACCGTCCCGTACTGGAACCGGGTGACCAGCCGGGTGCACTCCCCGACGTCGGTCGGCGCCACCCGCCGCCCGATCAGCGCGTTGACCAGGGTGGACTTGCCCGACTTGATCCGCCCGGCCACCGCGACCTGCAACGGGGCGGAGAGCCTGCGCAGGACCTCCCGGAACCCGGCCGCGGTCCGCGCCGAGACCTGCGGCTGCAAGCGCTGGCACAGGTTCGCCACCGCCGCGGACAGCGGTCCGGCGAGGTGCTGCTGCTCGGTCGCGGTCGTCACGGCCGTCCCTCCCCTCGGTATGGGGGAATCGTGCCATGGTCGATTCCGCCGCGTCCCCCGCTTGCCGCTACGCGGCGGCCGGTCAGCCTCGGGGAGGACACGGGGTGCGACGGCGGGCTGACGCGCGGGAACGGCCGCGGAACCTACGCTGGGCGGGTGCGGCGGCTGAGCCTGTGGTTGAAAGCGCACCCGACGGCGGGTGACACCGTGCTGGCCCTGGCGCTGGCCGGGCTGGAGCTGCTGGTCACCAGCGGCCTGCCCGACGGCGCGCTGTCGGTCTGGTTCTGGGTGGTCGGGGTGGGGTTGCTCGCGCCCCTGCTGGTCCGCAGGCACCGGCCGGTGCTCGCCGCGTACCTCGTCCTCGCCGCCGGGTTCCTGCAACTGTTCACCCACGGCGCGGAGCCCGGCAGCGGCGACATGCGGGTCCGGATGGCGGACCTGGCGCTGGGCATCTGCCTCTACACGCTGGTGGCCTACGTCGGGCGCAGGCAGGCGACGCTGTACGCGGCCTGGCTGACCGTGGGGACGGTGGCCTGGGCGGTGTGGCGGATGGGGTTGCCGGAGGGGGTGGTCCCGGCCGCGGTGTTCTCGGTGGTGTTCGCGCTGTGCTGGACGCTGGGGGAGTTCTCCGGGGCCCGGCGGGCCTACCACGTGGAGGTCGAGCGGCGGCTGGACCTGTTGGAGACCGAGCGCGACCAGCAGGCCCGGATCGCCGTCGCCGACGAGCGGACCCGCATCGCCCGCGAGCTGCACGACGTGGTGGCGCACGCGGTGAGCGTGATCGTGGTGCAGGCCGACGGCGCCGCCTACGCGGTGCGCACCCAGCCGGAGGCGGCCGAGCAGGCGTTGGCGGTGATCTCCACGACCGGCCGCGAGGCGCTGACCGAGCTGCGCAGGCTGCTGGGCGTGCTGCGCAGCGACGGCACCGGGTCCGGGCGGGCACCGCAACCGGGCACCCGGTCCATCTCGGAGCTGGCCGAGCGGGTCCGGGCGACCGGTGTCCCGGTGCGGCTGGACCTGGCCGGGGAGCTGGACTCGCTGCCCGCGGGCGTCGGCCTGGGCGTCTACCGGATCGTGCAGGAGGCGCTGACCAACACGATCAAGCACGCCGGTCCGGGGGCGCGGGCGGACGTGCTGGTCTCCCGGGTCGGCGACCGGGTGGAGCTGGACATCACCGACCGCGGCCCCGGGCTGGGCACCGCGCCCGGCCTGACCACCGGCGGCGGCAACGGGTTGATCGGGATGCGGGAGCGGGCGAACGTCTTCGGCGGCACCCTCCAGGCCGGACCGCGCCCGGAGGGCGGCTGGCGGGTGCGGGCCGTGCTGCCGGTGGCGGAGAGGTTAGGTTGAGGCCGTGATCAGGATCGTGCTGGTGGACGACCAGGAGTTGATGCGGGTCGGCTTCCGCATGGTGCTCGGCGCGCAGGAGGACATGGAGGTCGTCGGCGAGGCGGGCGACGGGCGGGCGGCGATCGAGCTGGCCGCGTCGCTGCGGCCGGACGTGGTGCTGATGGACGTGCGGATGCCGGTCCTCGACGGCGTCGAGGCCACCAGGGCGATCACCGAGGCGGGCACGGCGAAGGTGCTGGTGATGACCACCTTCGACCTGGACGAGTACGCCCTGTCGGCGCTGCGCAACGGCGCCAGCGGGTTCCTGCTCAAGGACACCCCGCCGAGCCACCTGGTCTCCGCCCTGCGCTCGGTCGCCTCGGGCGACGCGGTGGTCTCCCCGAGCGTGACCCGGCGGCTGCTGGACCGGTTCCTCGGCCCCGGCGGCGGGGAACCCCGGGACCCGTCGGCGCTGGAGGTGCTGACCGAGCGGGAGCGGGAGGTGCTGGTGCTCATCGCCCAGGGCCTGTCGAACGCGGAGATCGCCCGCAAGCTGTTCCTGTCCGAGGCGACGGTGAAGACCCACGTCGGCCGGGTGCTGTCCAAGCTGGACCTGCGCGACCGGGTGCAGGCGGTGGTCCTGGCCTACGAGACCGGGCTGGTCCGCCCGGGCGACCTCTGAGGACCCCGCGGGCCGACCACCCGGCGGCGCAGGCTGTCAGCGGTACCGGGAGGCGTCGACCGCGGTGGGGTCGAGGCCCGGCTTGACCACCTCGTCGAACCAGCGGCCCCAGTCGGGGCGGGAGCCGTCGAGGTCGGTGAAGCCGTACTCGCGCATCAGGGTCCAGCTCGCCATGGTGCGCCCGGCGAACCGGGAGACCTCCGGGTCGGCGGCGAGGGCGGCGATGGCCCGGCCGATGTAGTGCGGGGACTCGGCCATGACGTAGTTCGGGTCCTTGGCCGTGCCGTCGCGCCAGTTGTCCTCGGTGACGCCGAAGTGCTCGAGCATCATCTCCGAGCGCAGGAAGCCGGGGGTGACCGTGAGGCCGGTGGCGCCGTGCGCGGCGAGTTCCTTGCCCAGCACCCGGCCGATGGCCCGCACACCCGACTTGACCAGGAAGTACGGGATGCCGACGCCGGGGTAGTGGTACTCGTCGTCGTCGCCGTCGGTGACCTCGATGACCAGGCCGCCGGGGCGGGCGACGACCAGCGGCAGCAACCGGTGCAGGGCGATCAGGTGGGTCTCCAGGCCGTTGCGCACCACGCCGAGCGCCTTGTCCAGGTCCGACGCCCAGAAGTCGGTGTCGAACTCCACGAACTGGTCGCCGCCCCAGACGTCGTCGACGAGCACGTCGACGCGGCCGTGGTCGGCGGCGATCCGGTCGCGCAGGGCGTCCACGTCGGACACCGAGGTGAAGTCGCAGCGGACGGCGACGCCGGTGCCGCCCGCCGCGTCGACCAGTTCGGCGGTCTCGTCGATGGTCTCGGTGCGCTTCATCGGTGAGGCGGTGTCGCGGGTGGTCCGGCCGGTGGCGTAGACGGTCGCCCCGGCCGCGCCCAGTTCGACCGCGATGCCGCGGCCGCAGCCCCGGGTCGCCCCGGTGACCACGGCGACCTTGCCCTGCAGTGGGCGTGCCATGTCAGTTCCCCCTCGTCGGTTCAGTGGTCCGGCGCCAGGCGTCGAGCACGGCGTCGGTGTCCTCGGTGAGCCGGTCGGCGAGCGGTCCGCTCGGGCGGATCGACCAGTCGATCGATGCGCCGTTGACCAGCGAGAGCAGCACCCGCGCGGCCACCGGTGGCGGTGGCGCGGCGGGCAGGTCGGCGGCTTCGACCGCGGCGCGCAGCTCGACCTCCAGGGCGGCGAAGTGCTCGCCGAGCAGGGCGGTCAGCCGCGCGTCGCCCAGGTCGACGCCGAGCAGGCGCAGGTGGTTGGCGGCGGATTCGGCGTCGCCGAGGCCGCCGTGGGTGCTCACCGCGGCGGCCCGGAGGGCGGCGACCGGGTCCGGTTCGGCCACCCGCGCCGCGCGCATGGCCGCGACCGCGTTCGCGGTGGTGTACCGGGTCAGCGCCGCGAGCAGGCCGAGCTTGGAGCCGAACCGCCCGGCGACGGTGCCGACCGACACCCCCGCCTCCCCGGCCACCTGGGCGAGGGTGAACGCTGGGCCGATCCGCCCGGTGACCACCGCGGCGGCGGCGAGCAGCCGGTCGTCGGTGATCGTCTTCGGGCGGGCCACACCGGTTATTGAACCATGGTTCAGAAACCCTGTCATCGACGGATCAGGGTCGACTCAGGGTGCTCACCGATGCCGCGGGGTATCCAGGGGGCGGGAAGCTACCTCCTGAAGATGACGGGCGCGCACGACCACAGGACGACGCGCCCACGACCGGCGGTGGGACACGCTGGTCGGGTCAGCCCGGGGGACACGCAGGACAACAAGGGGAGATCAGCATGATCGAGGCAGTGGGCCTCACCAAGCGGTACGGGAAGACGGTCGCGGTCGACAACCTGTCGTTCACCGTTCCGACCGGACGCGTCACCGGCTTCCTCGGCCCGAACGGCGCCGGGAAGTCGACCACGATGCGGATGATCCTGGGACTGGACACGCCGACCGGGGGGTCGGTGCACATCGGCGGCAAGAGCTACCGGGACCTCAAGAACCCGCTGCGCACGGTCGGCGCGCTGCTCGACGCGAAGTGGGTGCACCCGAACCGCTCGGCCCGCGCCCACCTGGCGTGGATGGCCAAGTCGAACCGGATCGCCGCCAAGCGGGTGGACGAGGTCCTCGACATCGTCGGCCTGACCGCGGTGGCGGGCAAGAACGCGGGCGGCTTCTCGCTGGGCATGTCGCAGCGGCTGGGCATCGCCGGGGCGCTGCTCGGCGACCCGCAGGTGCTGCTGTTCGACGAACCGGTCAATGGCCTGGACCCGGAGGGCATCCTCTGGATTCGCAAGTTCATGCACCGGCTGGCCGACGAGGGCCGCACGGTCTTCGTCTCCAGCCACCTGCTCTCGGAGATGGCGCTGACCGCCCAGGAGCTGGTGGTGATCGGCCGCGGGAAGCTGATCTCGCAGTCGAGCACCGAGGACTTCGTCGCCCAGGCCACCGAGAACACCGTGCTGGTGCGCAGCCCGCAGCTCGCCGACCTGCGCGCCGCGCTCGGCCGCGCGGGCGTGTCCATCCGGGACGAGGGCGACAGCCTGGTCGTGTCCGGGATGGACATCGCCGAGATCGGAGAGCTGGCCGCGCGCAGCGGGGCGGTGCTGCACGAGCTGAGCCCGCAGCGCGGTTCGCTGGAGGAGGCGTTCATGCGGCTGACCGGCGACTCGGTGGAGTACCACACCGACATCGCCGACGAGGCCGCCGCGCTGCTGAGCACCGAGGGCGTGAAGCGATGACGCTGCTCGCCGTCGAGCGGATGAAGCTGCTCACCACCCGCTCGCCGTGGTGGTGCGCCGCGCTGGCGCTGGCGCTGACCATCGGGTTCGCCGCGCTGATGGCGGCCACCGCCGACGCGCGGGTGCCGGTGACCGTGGGCGCCAGCCAGTTCGGCTACACGTTCGGGATGGTCGTGGTGATGGTGATGGCCGCGCTGGCCATCACCACCGAGTACCGGTTCGGCACGATGCGGGCCACGTTCCTCGCCGCGCCCAACCGGACCCCGGTGCTGTTCGCCAAGACCGCCGTGGTGGCCCTGGTCGCCGGGGTCATCGGCGAGGTGGCCGCGTTCGGCTCGTGGGGGATCACCAAGCTGCTCGCGCCGAACGCCGACCTGGCGCTGCAGACGCCCTACGAGTGGCGCGCGGTGGCCGGGGTCGGCCTGGTCTACGCGGTGGCCGCGGTGCTGGCGGTCGGGGTGGGGGCCCTGGTCCGGCAGTCGGCGGGCGCCATCTCGATCCTGCTGATCTGGAGCTTCCTGGTGGAGAGCCTGGTCCAGCTCATCCCGCGGGTCGGCGACGACATCCACCGGTGGCTGCCGTTCACCATGGCCGACAAGCTGATCACCGGGGACCCGGACCCGTCCGGACGGGACGTGGTCTACGGCCCGCCGCCGTCGGACGCCGCCCTGGGCCCGTGGCCCGCGCTCCTGTACTTCGCCGGGGTGGCCGCGCTGGTCTTCGCCGCCGCGGTCGTCACGACCAACCGGAGGGACGCCTGATGACCCTGCTCGCGACGGAGCGGATGAAGCTGTTCAGCACCCGCTCGCCCTGGTTCTGCGGCGTGCTCGCGCTGGGGATGGTGATCGGTTTCGCGGGTCTGGTGGCGCTGGCCGAGGACGACCCGACGACCCTCGGGCTGCGCTCCACGCTGTTCGGCTGGCAGTTCGGCCTGATGGTCGTGCTGGTGATGGGCGCGCTGGCGATCACCACCGAGTACCGGTTCGGCACGATCCGCACCGCGTTCCAGGCCGTGCCCAACCGCACCGCGGTGCTGCTGGCCAAGGCGGGCGTGGTGGCGGCGCTGGCGGGCGTGATCGGCGAGGTGGCCGCCTTCGGCGCCTGGGGCACGGCGAAGGTGCTCGCCCCGGGGGCGGACCTGGCGATCGCGGGTGAGGCCGGGTGGCGCTCGGTGGCCGGGATCGGGCTGGTGTTCGCGGTGGCGGCCGTCATCGCGGTGGCGGTCGGCGCGCTGGTCCGGCAGTCGGCCGGGGCGATCTCGATCCTGCTGATCTGGACGATGCTGCTGGAGAACCTGGTCGGGATCATCCCGAGGGTCGGCGACGACATCCAGGACTGGCTGCCGTTCATGGCGGTCAACCGGTTCCTGGGCGACCCCGGGCCGGACCCGGTGATGGGGCCGTGGCCGTCGCTGGCCTACTTCGCCGCGATCGCCGCGGCGCTGCTGGCCGCGGCGCTGGTCGTGGTGAACAAGCGGGACGCGTAGGACCACGGGTCCGGCCGGTCTTCGGGGAACGGCCGGACCCCCTCGGGGAGCGGTGGGCCCTGGGCACCTTCGGGGGGTGCCCAGGGCCCGCGCGCGTGCGGCGCCGGGAGCGGTGCGAGCAGTCCGCAGTGGACATCACACTGAACCGATCCTGTTGCGGGAGGCCGATTTCCGCCCGCGCGCCGCTGCCGCGTTTCCCGGATCGACCATCCGGATTAAGACCGCGTTAAGAGCCTGTGAGGCGGCCCACAGCTTGCGGACGCCGCTCGCCGTCCCGGGGTCAGATGGACGTGAGAAACCCGTCTCGGAGCCCTGGAGGTGGACCTTGACGGTGGTTGATTCCGGCACACGCTCGACGCGGCAGCCGTCCGAGCAGCGCGGCCAGAACCGCGGCCTGCTCGTCGAGCCCCTGATCGAACTGGAGTGGTCGGAGGCGCTCGAGCAGCCCGACACCACTTCGGCGGGAGTCCCGGCGGAGGCCCGCCGCGCCTGGGTGCACCGGGCACCGGAGGCGCAGGTCCTCGCGCTGTTCCGGGCCGCGGTCCTGGCCGCCCCGCACAGCGAGCTGCCCGCGCCGTGGTGGCTCCGCGCGGTCGACGGGGGCGGCCTGTCCTCGCGGCGCGAGGGGTTCTCCGTCGAGGACCGCACGGCCAAGCTGCTCGACGCCCGCCCCGGCTGGGTGTTCGTGCCGTGGGGCGTGGACGGCGACACCGGCTACTGGGAGTACATGCCGTCGGAGCGCAGGCTCAGCGAACCGGGCATGCCCACGACGCTGGCCTACACCCACCGGCACCCCGGCTGGCTGGACGTCGTGCCGGTGCACGCCGGTCCGACGCCCGCGCCGATCGCCGTCGGCGGCCTGGTCGACCTGCGCAAGAACCTGGCCCGGCTGGAGTCCCTGGCACCCTGACCGGGGGCGGGTGGCAGGCTGTCCGCCGTGACACCGACGGACCAGGAGCCGCGCAAGCGCAGCGTCGTCAGTTTCGTGCACCGCGGCGGGCGGATGACCGTCGGACAGGCGCGGGCCTGGGAGCGGCGCTGGGGCGAGTTGGGCAGGCAGGTCCCCGACCTGCCGCCCGGGCCGCTGGACGCCGACTCCTGGTTCGGCCGACCGGCGCCGCTGCTGCTGGAGATCGGCTCCGGCATGGGCGAGACCACCGCGCAGCTCGCCGCCGCCGCCCCGGAGCTGAACTACCTCGCGGTCGAGGTCTACCAGCCCGGCCTGGCCCAGCTCATGCTGCGCGCGGAGGCGATGGAGCTGCGGAACCTGCGGCTGCTGCGCGGGGACGCGGTGGTGCTGCTCGGCGAGCACATCACCCCCGGCTCGCTGCACGGCGTGCGCATCTACTTCCCGGACCCGTGGCCGAAGAAGAAGCACCACAAGCGCCGCCTGGTGCAGGCCGGGTTCGTCGCCCTGGCCGCGTCCCGGCTGGCCCCCGGCGGGGTGCTGCACTGCGCCACGG
Source organism: Actinokineospora spheciospongiae (assembly GCF_000564855.1). Classification (GTDB taxonomy): domain Bacteria; phylum Actinomycetota; class Actinomycetes; order Mycobacteriales; family Pseudonocardiaceae; genus Actinokineospora; species Actinokineospora spheciospongiae. The sequence goes on along the minus strand of NZ_AYXG01000241.1, from coordinate 112,234 downwards.
ACGTCGAGGACTACGCCGAGCAGATGCTGGAGGTGCTCTCCGCCGAGCCGCTGCTGCGCAACCGGTACGACGGGTGGGCGCCGCGGCCGGACTGGCGCCCGCTGACGAAGTTCGAGGCGCGGGCCGAGGTGGAGGGCCGGATCAGCCGTGATCTGCTGTTCGAGCGAGTGTGACCGTCCGGTAGCGCTGACTCTCCGTAGTAGAAGATTCCAAAAAACCACCCATACGAGTACTCCAGCACGGGCCCATTCGGGCCGATAGAGCCTAAGTGACCGCTCTGCGCGACGACCGAGGTCTGCTCCCGGCTGTGGGGCGGCCGGGGCTGTTCGACGTCGCCGAGCGGTTCCTGCGCCGGTTCCACGGCGCCCGGCCCCGCGCGGGCGAGCTGGAGACCCGGCTGGCCAAGGTCCGGGCCGAGATCGCCGCCACCGGCACCTACCGGCACACCCCCGCCGAACTGGCCTTCGGCGCCCGGATCGCGCTGCGCGAGAGCGGCTGGTGCCCGGACGGGGTCCCCTGGCGCGGGCTGCTGGTGCGCGACCTGCGGTCGGTGCGCGACGCCGAGGACGTGGCCGAGGAGTGCGTGCGGCACCTGCGGATGGCCACCGGCGGCGGCACGGTCCGCCCCATGGTCAGCGTGTTCGCCCCGGACACCCCGTGGCGGCCGGGCCCGCGCATCCGCAACGACCAGCTCGTGCGCTACGCCGGGTACCGCGACGGCGACCGGGTGCACGGCGACCGGCGGTTCGTCGACTTCACCACCGCCGTGTGCAGGCTCGGCTGGCTGTCCCCCGGCGACCAGGGCCCGTTCGACCTGCTGCCGCTGGTGGTCGAGACCGGCCACGAAGGCGTGCGGCTGCACCAGGTGCCCAGGGCGGCGGTGCTGGAGGTGCCGCTGGCGCACCCGGAGCTGCCCTGGTTCGCCGGGCTGGCGCTGCGCTGGCACGCGGTGCCGGTGGTCAGCAACATGCGGCTGCACATCGGCGGCATCGACTACCCGTCCGCCCCGTTCAACGGCGTCTACCTGGCCCGCGGCATCGGCGAGGAGTCCTTCGCCGACGACGCCGCGTACGGCCTGGGCCGGGGGGTGGCCGAGCGGCTCGGCCTGGACACCTCCAGCGACCGCACGCTGTGGCGCGAGCGGGTGGGCCTGGAGTTCAACCGCGCGGTGCTGCACTCGTTCGACCGGGCCGGGGTCAGCGTCGAGCACTCGGCGGACGCCTACCTGCCCGCCATCGAGCCCACCGGCGGCCCCGCCTTCCTGCGCCAGGCGCCGGTCCGCCAGCGGTGACGTGGCATCATCCGGGTGCATGAGTCTGCGTCTGCGCGCCCCCGTCGTCCTCCCGTGTGACCCAGCCTGCACCGTGCTGCGAGACGCCGTCGTCGACCTCGACGACGCGGGCCGGATCGTCCACTGCGGCCCGTTCCACTCGGCGCCCGAGCACCCCGGCCCGATCCGCGAGCTGACCGGCATCCTGCTGCCGGGCCTGGTCAACGCGCACGCGCACAGCCCGATGACCGTGCTCCGCGGCATGGGCGGCGACCTGCCGCTGATGCGCTGGCTGACCGAGGTCATCTGGCCCGCCGAGGGCCGCCTCACCCCGTCCGACGTCTACGACGGCATGGTGCTCGGCTCGGTGGAGATGCTCCGCGCCGGTGTCACCACCAGCGCGGAGATGTACTTCCACGCCGACGAGGTCGCCCGCGCGGTCCTCGACACCGGCGCCCGGGCGGTGCTGGCCCCGGCGGTGATGGACGTCCCCGGCTGGGACTGGCGCAAGATGCTCGCGGGCGTCAACGCCTGGATCGACGCCGACGGGCTGCGCTCGGGCCCGGGGGAGCGGATCGAGGTCGGCTACGGCCCGCACTCTGCGTACACCCTGCCCCCCGCCGCGCTGACCGAGGTGGCCGCCGAGGCCCGCGCCCGCGGCGCGCTGGTCCAGATCCACGTGGCCGAGTCCCTGCCCGAGGACGTCAAGCAGCGCGAGGAGTTCGGCTCGGTCCCGGCGCTGCTCGAGCAGGCGGGCGTCTACGGCGGCCGCGTCCTGGCAGCGCACTCGGTGCACCTGTCCGACACCGACATCGCCCTGTTCGCGGCGAACTCCGTGTCCGTGGCGCACTGCCCCGGCTCCAACATGAAGCTGGCCTCGGGCATCGCCCGCCTGCGCGACCTGCGGGCCGCGGGCGTCGCCACCGGCATCGGCACCGACGGCCCCGCCTCCAACGACGACCTCGACCTGTGGGAGGACGTGCGGCTCGCCGGGATGCTGGCCAGGGTCGCCACCCTGGACTCGACCGTGGTCAAGGCCGCCGACCTGCTGCTACTGGCCACCCGCGGCGGCGCCGACGCGCTGCACCGCACCGACATCGGCGCCCTGGAAGCGGGCCGCTGGGCGGACGTGGTGCACGTCGGCGTCGACGACCCGGCCTTCGCGGCGGGCCTGGACGTGCCGGACGAGCAGGTGCTCTCGACCCTGGTGTGGGCGGCCGGTTCGCGCAGCGTCACGGACGTGTGGGTGGCGGGCGCCCCGGTGGTCACCGAGGGGGAACCGGTCCTGGTGGACCGGCGGGCGGCCCAGGAGCGGGCGGGGAAGGTGACCGGTCGGCTGCTGTCGGCCTGATCCCGACCGGGCGGTGGCGTCACCGCGGCCGGATGACCACCTCGGTGAGGTGGGCGTCCGGGTCCGCGGTGACGGCCGCGCGGACCGCCTTGGCCACCGAGTCGGGGGTCAGGTAGTCCTCGGGGCGGTAGTCGCCGCCCTCGTCGCGGCGGACCGCCTTCTGCATGTCGGTGTCGGTGCGGCCGGGGTAGACGGTGGTGACGCGCAGGCCGGAGGTCTGCTCTTCGCCGCGCAGCACGTCGGCGTAGGCGCGCAGGGCGAACTTGCTCGCCGCGTACGGGCCCCACCCGGGGGAGGCGGCGCGCCCCTGCCCGGAGTTGATCAGCACCACGTGCCCCCGGGCCTGCCGCAGCGCGGGCAGCAGCAGCCGGGTCAGCTCGGCGACGGCGACCACGTTGAGCTCGAACGTGGCGCGCCAGCGCTCGGCGGTCGCCTCGGTGAGCGGGCCGACCTCGGCGGTGCCCGCGGAGTGCACCAGCACGTCGAGGGCGGGGATGCCGGAGGTGGCGGCGGCGAGCGCGGTCGGGTCGGTCAGCTCGACCGGCCACGCCCGCGCGTCGGGCAGCCGGTCGGCGGCGGCGTGCAGGGTGTCCACGTCGCGGCCGCCGAGGAGCAGCGAGTGGTCGGGGGCGAGCGCGCGGGCGATGGCGGCACCGATCCCCCGGGAGGCGCCGGTGACGAGGGCGAGCGGTCGGGCGGTCATGGCACGAACCTATCGAGGCACCGGGGCGGGCGCGCCGGGGCCGGGGGCACACCCGGGTCGGGGCACCGGGGCGGGCGCGGCGGAACCGGGGACACGGCCGCGCCCCGGTGGCGGGGCCGGGGGCTGCCCGGGCCGGTGCGGCCCGGGCAGCCCGGTGCTCAGCAGCCGACGCGGCGGCCGGGCTTCCAGACCTGGGCCACCGACGGGCGGGGCTGGGAGGTACCGCCGTCGGGCCAGTGGGTGAGCGGGTTGTCGGCGCTGGCGCCGTCGAGCTCGCCCGGGTGCTGGACCGAGACCAGGACGAAGTCGTCCTCGATGACCGGTCCGCAGGTCTCGGCGCCGAGCGGGACGGTCAGGAACTGCTTGACCTGACCGCGGTTGGCGCCGGTGGTCGGGACGGCGAAGAGGCCGTCGTTGGAGCCGAGGGCGTTGCCGTCGGTGGAGATCCAGAGGTTGCCGTAGCGGTCGAAGGCCAGGTTGTCGGGGCAGCTGATGGGGCTGACCTGGGTCTTGTCGTAACCGCCGAAGTAGGTGTCGGAGGTGGCGGGGTCACCGCAGACCAGCAGCAGGCGCCAGGCGAACGCGGTGGCCGTGTGGTCGCCCCGGTTCTCCTCCCACTCCAGCACGTGGCCGTGCCGGTTGCCGTTGCGGGGGTTGATCTCGGTGGGGCCCTCCTTGCCGGGCTTGCCGCGATCGGTGTTGTTGGTCAGCGCGGCGTAGACGCGGCCGGTGACCGGGTTGGGCTGCACGTCCTCGGGGCGGTCCATCTTGGTGGCGCCGACCTTGTCCGCGGCGAGGCGGGTGAAGACGTAGACCTCCTCCGCGGTGAAGCCCTCGACGTGGGACCGGTCGCCGGAGACCAGGGGAATCCACTGGCCGGAGCCGTCGAACTGGCCGTCGGCGGGGAGGGTGCCGGTGCCGATCTCGGCGGCGGGGCTGTCACCGGTGAACTTGGCGACGTAGAGGGTGCCCTCGTGCAGGAGGGTCTTGTTGTGCGCGCGGGCCCGCTTGCTCGAACCGGGGGCGAAGCGCTCCTTCGACACGAACTTGTAGACGTAGTCGAAGCGCTCGTCGTCGCCGAGGTAGGCGACCACGCGGCCGTCGCGGGCGATCTGGATGGTGGCGCCCTCGTGCTTGAAGCGGCCGAGCGCGGTGTGCTTGACCGGCTTGGCGTCGGGCTCCAGCGGGTCGATCTCCACGACCCAGCCGTGCCGGTTGAACTCGTTGGGGTCCTTCGACAGGTCAAAGCGCGGGTCGAGGCGCTCCCACTTGCGCAGGCTGGCGCCCTTCGGGGTGCCGTAGCGGGCGACGCGGGCCTGCGCCGCCGGGTCCGTGACGGCTTCACCGTTGGCGAAGTAGCCGTTGAAGTTCTCCTCGCCCGACAGGATCGTGCCCCACGGGGTGACGCCACCGGCGCAGTTGCCGAAGGTGCCGAACACCTTGCGGCCGGTCTTGTCGGCGTTGGTGCGCAGGAACCGGCTGCCCGCGGCGGGGCCTGCGAACTCGAACTCGGTCTGCACGGTGATGCGGCGGTTGTAGCGCCGGTCGAGCTTGGGCACGAGCTTGCCGGTGCGGTGCTCGCGCTCCACCACGACGACGGAGAAGCCGTGACCGGTCCAGCCGATCTTGATCTGCTCGTCGGTCGGGTCGGCGGCGTTGTAGCCGCGGAACATCGCCGACTCGGTGGTGTACTCGTGGTTCGAGCCCATCAGCCAGCGGTCGTGGCCGAACGGCACCAGGCCGCAGAAGTCGTTGTTGAAGCCGAACTGCTTGGCCTGCGCGGCGGCCGTCTGGTTGTCGAAGTCGAAGGTCGGCGCGCCGGGCAGCACCGGGTCGCCCCAGCGGATGACCACGTTCGACTGGTAGCCGGGCGGGACGACCAGCTCGTCCTCGCGGTTGGCGGCGACGGCCTGGAAGTCCAGGCCCTTCGGCGCCGGGGCGGGCTTGCCGGGCTTGTCGGGCCTGCCGCGGTCGGCGGCGGCGGTGCCCGCGAGCGCGGTGGCGCCCGCACCCGCGACGGCCAGGACGGCGCCCGCGCGGAGCATCCCGCGCCTGCTGACGATCGAGCGCACGACGTCGCCGAAGTACGCGTTCTCCGAGGAGTTCGGGGCCTCGTGCGAACAGGCGTTGGAGCAGCGGTACTGGCAGGTCAGCGCCGAGCGGCCCAGCGGGTGGTTCGGCGGGAGCAGCGGCAGGTCGATCCGGCCGTCGGTGGTGGACAAGGTGCCTCCTCGGTCTGCCCGGACACGGACAAGCCATGGGTCGCGGTGGGGAACGGCGTGACCGTAGGAGTCCAAGACCAGGGGGGACGGACATCGAGGTGAACGGCAGACGAACACCCGGGCGATCCGGGCGGGTGGTCGGGTCGCGGACGCGCCGGAGGCGGCGAGCGGGGTTCCCGCGCGCCGCCTCCCGGTCCGGTCCTAGCGCTCGATGACGCCCTTGATGAAGTCCTCCACCGCGCGGTGGGCCGCGTCGTCGGCGTACTGCTCCGGCGGGGACTTCATGAAGTAGCTCGACGCCGACAGGATCGGGCCGCCGACGCCCCGATCCAGGGCGATCTTGGCCGCGCGCACCGCGTCGATGATCACGCCCGCCGAGTTCGGCGAGTCCCACACCTCGAGCTTGTACTCCAGGTTCAGCGGGGTGTCGCCGAACGAGCGGCCCTCCAGCCGGACGTAGGCCCACTTGCGGTCGTCGAGCCACGGCACGTGGTCCGACGGGCCGATGTGCACGTCCGCCCTGGCCATCTCGTGCGGGATCTGCGAGGTGACCGACTGCGTCTTGGAGATCTTCTTCGACTGCAGGCGCTTGCGCTCCAGCATGTTCATGAAGTCCATGTTGCCGCCGAAGTTGAGCTGGTACGTGCGCTGCAGCTCGACCCCGCGGTCCTCGAACAGCTTCGCCATCACCCGGTGCGTGATGGTCGCGCCCACCTGGGACTTGATGTCGTCGCCGACGATCGGGACCCCGGCGTCGGTGAACTTCTGCGCCCACTCCGGGTCCGAGGCGATGAACACCGGCAGGGCGTTGACGAACGCCACCTTCGCGTCGATGGCGCACTGCGCGTAGAAGCGGTCCGCCTCCTCGGAGCCCACCGGCAGGTAGGACACCAGGACGTCGACCTCCGCCTCCCTGAGGGCGGCGACGACGTCGACCGGGGCGTCGTCCGACTCGGTGATCATCTCGCGGTAGTACTCGCCGAGGCCGTCGTAGGTGTGGCCGCGCTGCACCGGCACGCCCAGCGGCGGCACGTCGCAGATCTTGATCGTGTTGTTCTCCGAGGCGCCGATCGCCTCGGACAGGTCGCTGCCGACCTTCTTCGCGTCCACGTCGAACGCGGCGACGAACTCCACGTCGCGCACGTGGTAGTCCCCGAACTGGACGTGCATCAGCCCGGGGACGCGGGTGGCCGGGTCGGCGTCGCGGTAGTAGTGCACGCCCTGCACCAGCGACGCGGCGCAGTTGCCGACGCCGACGATGGCCACCCGCACGCTCTGGCGGTTCTCGCCCATGCCGGTTCTCCTTCTCGATTCAAGCCGCGCAGTGCACGCGGGACTCGGTCACAGGCCGCTACGCCTGCCGGGGGTCACTCAGTCGGTCCGCGCTGCTCGCGCTGCTCGTGCGCGATCAGCTCGTTCAACCAGCGCACTTCGCGCTCGCTGGTCTCCAGTCCCAGCCGGTGCAGCTCCCGGGTGTAGCGGTCGATCTGCTCACCCGCCCTGGCCATCGAGCTGCGCAGGCCCTCCCTGCGCTCCTCGACGCGCCTGCGCCTGCCCTCCAGGATGCGCATCCGCACCTCGGCCGGGGTCCGCGAGAAGAACGCCATGTGGACGTTGAACCCCTCGTCGTCCCAGGTCTGCGGGCCCGCGTCGGCGAGGAGTTCGGCGAACCGCTCCTTGCCATCGGCGGACAGCTTGTACACGCGCTTGCCGCGCCTGCCCCACGACGACCTCGCCGGTTCGGCCTCCGGGGCCTCCTCGGCGATGAGCCCGGCCCGCAGCAGCCGCCGCAGGGTCGGGTACAGCGAGCCGTAGGAGTACGCGCGGAGGGTGCCGAGGAGGTCGTGCAAGCGCTTGCGCAGCTCGTACCCGTGCATCGATGCCTCGTGCAGGAGGCCGAGGATCGCGAACTCGAGCACGGACACCTCCCGTCGCACCGATCGCTGACCTACTGGATGACTATATCGTGCCGATACATCAGCTCGGTGGACAACTCGGAACCGTGTGTCCATGGACACGTGAACTGCGCAGGTGGGGCGGGTAGCCGGGAGACCGCGCGTCGTGGCCGGTCAGGAAGCGTTCCGGAACCGTTCGGATCACAAACGTGACGCACGGTGCACGTCGGCTGGCCCGATCGGCCCATCGCCGTGGTATCAGCGGCAAGTACGCTGTTCCCGTGCGAACGCAGCGGCAGGTGGTCGACTACGCGTTGCAGCGCAGGTCGCTGCTCGCCGAGGTCCACTCGGGTCGCGTCGGCACCAACGAGGTGTGCGACGCCAACCCGTACCTGCTGCGCGCCGCGAAGTTCCACGGCCAGGCCACCGACGTGACCTGCCCGGTCTGCCGCAAGGAGCAACTGACCCGGGTCAGCTGGGTCTACGGCGACGAGTTGAAGCACGTCTCCGGCTCGGCCCGCGCGGTCGAGGAGCTGGAGCGGATGGCGGGGCTGTTCGAGGAGTTCACCGTCCACGCGGTCGAGGTCTGCCGGACGTGTTCGTGGAACCACTTGGTCCAGTCATACGTCCTGGGGAAGGGGGGCGTTCGCACGCCCAAGCCCCGCAGGAGGACGGCGGCGGAGTGACCAGCGCTTTCTCCGCTCGACCGAGCACAGCAAGACCACCGAACGGCGCACCCCGGGGTGCGGCCGGTCTGGGAGGCCCTTTCTCGTGAACGACCACGGCGACAAGCGGCGATCCGGTGACCCCGGGTGGCCGTCCGGCGAACCCGCCGCACCCCCGCAGGAGGAGCAGACGGGCTTCCACAGCCCGCTGTGGGACGACGACGAGCCCGGGGGAGACCGACCCGCACCGCGGGAGCGGGTGGGCGACCGGGGTGGCAACGGCAGTGGACGCGGCGGCCCGACCGGGCCTGGCTCGAATGGTGATGTGAACATGGGTGGCGGGATGGGTGGACGCGGACCTGGCGGTCCCGAGGGCAGACCGGGTGGCGGGCCGGGCGGCCCCGAGGGGAGGCCGGGCGGCCCCGGCGGCCCCGGCCCCAACGGCGGTTTCCCCGCCGGTCAGGGTCGCGGCGGACCCGCCCGACCCGGCGGCCCAGGCCCAGGCAGCGCTCCCGGCCCGAACGGTGGCCCCGGTCCCAGCGGTGGACCTGGCGCGAATGGTGGCCTCGGTCCCAACGGCGGCCCCGGTCCCAACGGCGGCCCCGGTCCCAACGGCGGCCCTGGTCTCAACGGCGGACCTGGTCCCCATGGCGGGCCAGGGCCGGCAGGCGGTCCCGGTGGCCCTGGCAGGGCGGGTGGGCCGCAGGCCGGACCCGCGTGGCCCGGTGCCGGTGACCCCGGCCAGGGGAGCCGCGCGGGCGGACCCGGCAGGCCCGGCCCTGCGGCAGGCGGCCCCGGTGGACCCGGTGGTCAGGCAGGCGGTCCCGGTGGCCCGGCGGGCGGACCCGGCGCGGGCGGCCGTGGACCGGGCGGCCCCGGTGGCCCTGGTGGTCCCGGTGGCGGTGGTGACTTCGCCAACGGCGGGCCGGTGCGGCCAGGTGGGCCGGGTAGCGGTCCCGGTGGCGCCCCGGCGCCCGGTGGGCGCCCCGGTGGCACCGGCCCCAACGGCGGTCCGGTCCCGGCGGGCGGCCCGGGGCGCGGACCCGGTGGTCCCGGTGGTCCGGGTGGTCCCGGTGGTCCGGGTGGTCCCGGTGGGCGGCGGCCCGGTGGGCCGGGTGGACCCGGCCCGGCAGGTCCGCCGCTCGGTGACGCGACGGTCGCGCTGAGCGCGGCGGGGATCACCGGCACGGCCATCACCGGCCGCAAGCCCGCCCCCGGCGAGGGCCCGACCGTCTTCCTGAAGAAGACCCCCGGCCAGGCCAAGGCCGAGCCGGAGCTGATCACGCACCGCGAGTTCGACGACGACTTCTCCGCCGAGCGGCAGTACGCGGACGACGACCACGGGCCGGACGAGGACGAGGACGGCCCGCTGACCGACGAGCAGCGGAAGATGCGCAAGAAGAAGACCTGGCGGCGGGTCCGGCGGACCCTGTACGTGCTGACCGCCCTGGGCATCGTGATCCCGGTCCTGGCGTTCTTCATCACCTACCAGATGGTCGACGTCGACAACCCCAACGACGTCGCGCTGGCCCAGGACAAGGTCGTCACGATGCTCTACGCCGACGGCACGCCGATGGCGCGGCTGGCCGAGTCCGGCGGCAACCGCATCATGCTCAAGTCCGGGGAGATCCCCGACACCCTGCTGCACGCCGTGTACGCCGCCGAGGACCAGACGTTCGAGACGAACTCCGGGTTCGACCTCATGGGCATCATGCGCGCGGTGTGGAACCAGGCGACCGGCGGCGGCGGTGGTGGTTCCACCATCAGCCAGCAGTACATCAAGAAGGCTTCCGGCAACGAGGACCCGACGCTGACCCGCAAGTGGGTCGAGGTCGTGAAGTCCTACAAGATGAACGAGACCTACAGCAAAGACGACATCATCGCGGCGTACCTGAACACGATCTACTTCGGTCGGGGCGCGTACGGGATCGCGGCGGCGGCGCAGGCCTACTACGGCATCACCGACGTCAACCAGGTCACCAAGTCGCAGGCCGCGGTGCTCGCGGGCATGATCCAGACGCCCGCGAAGGGCAAGGTGGTGGAGTACCAGAAGCAGCGCTGGGACTACGTCACCAACCGCATGATCAGCAACAACTGGATGACCACGGCGGAGAAGACCGCCCAGCCGTTCCCGGAGCCGATCCCGCCGAGCGAGGGCCAGCTCGCGGCGCTGCCCGGGCCGCGCCAGGGCTTCTCGGACCTGGTCACCGAGGAGCTGGACACCTACGGCATCACCGAGGAGCAGATCAAGCGCAACGGCTACGTCATCACGCTGACCATCGACCAGAACGCGCAGACCATGGCCGAGAAGGCCGTCGCGGACGTGATGGCGGGCCAGCCCGCGAACCTGCACCCCGCCCTGGTCGCGGTCGACCCCGCGTCCGGCGCGATCCGGGCCTACTACGGCCGCGCCAAGGGCCTCGACCTGGACTACGCGGGTGCGGCGAAGCAGGAGCCCGGCTCCGCGTTCAAGCCGTTCGACCTGGTCGGGTTGCTGGAGCAGGGCAAGGGCCTCGGCGAGGTGTACGACACCACCCCGCGCGCGTTCGGCTCGAACAAGAAGATCGTCCGCAACGCCTCCACGCCCAAGTGCGGCAAGTCCTGCACGGTGGCCGAGGCGATGAAGGAGTCGCTGAACGTGGTGTTCAGCGACATGGTCTATAACGACGTCAAGCCCGCGGGCGTGGCCGAGGCGGCCAAGCAGGCGGGCATCCAGTCCCCGCTGGAGGCCGCCGCAGGCGACATCAACATCGCCATCGGCGGTGGCTCCACCCTGGTCACCACCGTGGACATGGCCTCGGCGTACGCGACCTTCGCGGCCAACGGCACCTACCGCAAGCCGCACCTGGTGCAGAAGGTCACCTACCCGGACGGCGGCGTCGTCTTCGACGCGGCGGCCCGGCCGGAGCTGGCCGAGAAGCCCGCGTTCGACGCCGAGGACGCCACCCGCAACCAGCAGATCGCCCGCAACGTCACCGAGGCGCTGCTGCCGATCCCCGAGTACTCGAAGATCGGCTGCGCGGGCGGCAGGCAGTGCGCGGGCAAGACCGGGACGCACCAGTACGTCGACGCGTCCGGCGCGGACACACCGGACAACGCCAAGGCGTGGATGGTCGGGTACACCCCGCAGCTCTCGACCGCGGTGTCCATGAGCGGCGACGAGACGAACAAGCCGACCAGCCGCATCCTGCACGACGCGGAGGGCGGCAAGATCTACGGCAGCGGGTTGCCGGGCAAGATCTGGAAGGCGTTCATGGACTCCTACCACCAGAACCTGCCCAAGGCCACGTTCGGCAAGTACGTGCCGATCGGCAAGACGGAGTCCAGGCAGAGCGACAACGACAACAGGCCCGCCCAGACCAAGCCCCGCGAGGAACCGGCCGACAACACGCCGACGACCACCACCGCGCCGTCGGTCCCGGAGACGACCACGACGCCCCCGGAGGACACCGACGAGCCGACCACGACCAGGTCCACCCGGACCAGGCCGGGCGGCGGGGGCACCGACATCCCGCTGCCGGGCGGTGGCGGCGGCGGAGGTGGCGGGCCGGGTGACGGCCTGATCGGTTGACCACGGACGGCCCCCGGGGATTCCCCGGGGGCCGTCCGCGTGTTCACCGCGGGCTGACCCCGTTCGCACACCGCTGCCCGTAGCATCGCGCGCGTGTCTGAGTCACCGAGTGGGGACGGGCGGGTCGGCGACACCGCCACCCTCGGTCCCGAGGAGCGCGTCCGGCCGAGCTGGACGGAGTCCCTGGCCGCCTCGGCGAGCACGCCGGTCGGCGGGCCGCTCGGGGAGCACGCCGTGGTGGGCAGGCACTGGTTCTGGACCCCGCTGCGGGTCTCGCTGCTGCTGGCGGTGGTCGCGCTGTCGCTGGCCTGGTTCGGCAAGGCCGCGTGCGTGCAGCAGTACGACTCCGGCGACGGGCGGCTGGCGCTGGACTGGCGCTCGAACCGCCCGTACGTGGCGATGTGCTACTCCGACGTCGTCCCGCTGTACTCCGCCGAGCGGCTCGACCGCGGCGGCTTCCCGTACCTGACGAGCTGGGTCGAGCACGAGGGCAAGCCGAACGAGACCAAGCGGTACATGGAGTACCCGGTGCTCACCGGCCTGTTCCAGTGGGCGAACGCCAAGATGGCCCAGGGGTGGGTGCAGCTCGCGGCGCAGGGGTGGCTGCCGAGCGGGCTGCCGGTGGTCGTCTACTTCGACATCAGCGCGTTCTGGCTGGCCCTGGCCTGGCTGGTCACCATCTGGGCGACGCTGCGCACGGCCAAGCGCAGACCGTGGGACGCGGCGTTCATCGCCCTGTCGCCGCTGGTCCTGGTGCACGCGTTCACCAACTTCGACACCCTGGCCACCGCGTTCGCCGCCGCCGGGATGCTGGCCTGGGCGCGGAGGAAACCCGTGCTGGCGGGCGTGCTGCTCGGCCTGGGCGTGGCGGCGAAGCTCTACCCGCTGTTCCTGCTCGGCCCGCTGCTGATCCTGTGCCTGCGGGCGGGGAAGATGCGCTCGTGGTGGCAGGCGACCGCCGCCGCGGCCCTGACCTGGGCGGCGGTGAACGCCCCGATCTTCCTGCCCGCGGCGACCCGCGAGGGCTGGTGGCAGTTCTTCACCCTCAACTCCACCCGCGACGCCGACCCGGACTCGATCTACAACGTGATCATGAAGTTCACCGGCTGGTCGGGCTTCGACCCGAACCTGCCCTTCGGCGAGTCGCCGTTCTGGCTGAACCTGGTCAGCGCCCTGCTGTTCCTGCTCGGCTGCGCGGGCATCGCGTTCATCGGCCTGCACGCGCGGACCCGGCCCCGGTTCGCCCAACTGGGGTTCCTGGTGGTCGCGGTGTTCCTGCTGACCAACAAGGTGTGGAGCCCGCAGTACTCGCTGTGGCTGATCCCGCTGGCGGTGCTGGCCGTACCGCGCTGGAAGCTGCTGCTCGCCTGGATGACCGTCGACGCCCTGGTCTGGGCCCCCCGGATGTTCTACTTCATGGGCGACTCGAAGAAGGGCCTGCCGGAGGAGTGGTTCCTGGGCACGGTGGTGGTGCGCGACCTGGCGGTGATCGCCCTGTGCGCCCTGGTCGTCTACGAGATCTACCACCCGACCCGCGACCTGGTCCGCGCTCTGGGCGACGACGACCCGGCTGGCGGTGTGCTCGACGGCGCCCCGGACAAGGTGGTCCTGCCCGCCCGGACCACCAGGGAACCTGAACTGGTCTGAGCTCTTGGAGGGCGTGCAACACAACCGGGTTCAAGGCTGAGAAGATCCTCGGTTCAGTACCGACAAGTCGGTATACTCGTGAGTGCCGAGATCACTGGGGAGGTTGCCAAATGGCCAGCGTGGACGACCTCGCGGCAGCCATCCTCAAGAAAACCGGCACCGTGACCGCCATGAAGATGCAGAAACTTGTCTACTACTGCCAAGCGTGGCATCTGGTGCGAACCCGCACCACCATGTTCGACGATCGGATCGAAGCCTGGCGCGAGGGTCCTGTGGTCAGGGCGCTGTACGAGAGGCACCGAAAGCAGTACACCGTCTCCGGGTGGCCCGGCGATGCGCAGAACTTGACAGAGTCCGAGCGTGAAACAGTGGACTGGGTCCATGACAAGTATGCACAGATGTCTGCCGAGTCTTTGTCGAACATGACCCACATCGAACAGCCATGGAAAATAGCCAGGGGGCTCACCCCGCTCGGCGAGAAGAGCTCAGCAACAATTTCCACAAGTTTCATGCGCGACTACCACTCTCGCCAGGTCGCTGACGTCGAATCAGCCGTGGCACATGCAGCCGCCAATTCGTCCATCGAGGGTGTGGATCTCGATTCAGACTGGCAAGACGTCCTCCGATCGGTGGCGACCTCCATGGTCGACCCCGATCAGGCGGTTCGCGAAGAGATCGAGCGAGCTCTGCGTTCGTGACCGACCCTTACTTGAACGCCGACGGCACTTGCCTTCGCAATAAACTGGGCATCAGCGACAACGCCAAGCTGAAGACAATAGAAGCCAGGATTGTCAGCATCCGGGATGTCGCAGTTGCTCGCTCCACCCTTCCCGGGGAGTACAACTCGCAGCATCTTCAATCCTTTCACCGTCATCTTTTCCAAGATGTCTATGACTGGGCAGGAGAATTTCGCACGGTGGACATCGGAAAGGGCGGAATCTTCTTCGCGAACTGGAATTATCTGAACGATGAAGTTTCGTCAGTGATGAGCCAATTGGAAAATGACAACCATCTCGCCGGGCTTGCCCGAGGCGAATTCGTCAGGAGACTGGCGCATTATTACGGTGAACTGAACGCCAGACACCCTTTCAGGGAAGGCAACGGTCGAACCTTGCGCGCGTTTCTCCGGCAGCTCGCCGCCTCAGCCGGGTGGCGTCTCGACTGGTCGGAGTTGAACCGCCAGCTGAACATCAATGCCTCGTACCACAACCTCGCGACCGCCGAGACCGGCGAACTGATCAAGGTTCTGGAACCGGTTGTCGTGAAGATGTAGACGCCAGAGAACCCGATCGCTGGATCGCCCGTTCGGGTGACACACTGCCCCCGGCTGGTGGTGGGATGATCGGAGGCTGTCGGTGGACAGAGCGCGGCGCGGGTTCTGGTTGGGGTTTCTGGCCTACCTGACCTGGGGTTTCTTCCCGCTCTACTGGCCGCTGCTGGCCCCCGCCGGGGCGGTGGAGATCCTGGCTCACCGGATCGTGTGGTCGTTGGTGGCGGTGGGGGCGCTGATCGCCGTCACCCGGCGGTGGGGGCACCTGCGGGCGGTCCTCGCCGACCGGCGGCGGATGGGGTTCATCGCGGTGGGGGCGTTCACCATCGCCGTGAACTGGGGGATGTACATCTACGGGGTCAACTCCAACCAGGTGGTGGAGACCTCGCTCGGGTACTTCATCAACCCGCTGGTGACGATCCTGCTCGGTGTCCTGGTGATGGGGGAGCGGCTGCGGGCCGGGCAGTGGGCCGGGCTGGGGATCGCGCTGGCGGCGGTGGTCGAACTGACCTTCGACTACGGGCGGCTGCCGTGGATCGCGCTGACCCTGGCGTTCACGTTCGGCACCTACGGGCTGATGAAGAAGAAGGCCGACGTCGGTTCCTCGGAGGGGCTGGCGCTGGAGACGGTCATCCTGGCGCCGGTGGCGCTGGGGTTCCTGGTGGTGCTGAACCTGGGCGGTGGGGGCACGTTCGGGCACGCCGGTTGGGCGAACGCGCTGCTGCTCGCGGGTACGGGGGTGGTGACCGCCGTGCCGCTGCTGCTGTTCGGGGCGGCGGCGGTGCGGGTGCCGATGACCACGCTGGGCCTGCTGCAGTACTTCGTGCCGATCATCCAGTTCGCCATCGGGCTGCTGGTGTTCCACGAGTCGATGACGACCGCGCGGTGGGTCGGGTTCGGGCTGGTGTGGCTGGCGCTGGTCGTGATCACGACCGAGTCGCTGCTGCACCGCCGTCGGTCGGGGGCGCGGGTCGCGGACCGGCAGCCGCAACCGGTCGCCTGAGCCCGTCCGGCGGGCTGTCCCCGTCGTCTTGGCCGTCGAAGGTGTTGCGGGCGTTCAGGAAGGCGGTGAACAGGCCGACCAGCAGGGCGGCCCGGCCCCAGACGCCGATCATGACCGCCTGGGCGGCGAAGCCCTCGTAGACGCCCGCGGGTTCGTTCTCGGCGATCTCGGCGAACCACAGGAAGATGCCGATGCCCATCGCCAGGTCGGCGACGGCGTAGGCGGCGATCCAGCCCCAGCGGACCCGCAGCAGCACGAACATCGGCACCAGCCACAGCGTGTACTGCGGCGAGTGCACCTTGTGCAGCAGCAGGAACCCGCACAGCATCGCCGCCGACACCGCCACCCACGGGTAGGTGCCCTCGCGCCGGTGGCGGACCCAGCCGACGACGCAGGCGGCGGCGAAGGAGGCGATCACCAGCAGCGGCGAGGCGATGCCGATGACGTGGTGCACGGCCTCGTTCTGCGGGTCGGACTCCGGGCGCAGCCCCCAGTACCAGATCGAGTTGGCGGTGATGTCGGCCTTGCGCTGCCCCTGGAACACGAACGAGGCCAGCCAGCCGTCGAAACCGGCCACGGCGAACGGCACGTTGACCGCGACCGCGGTGCCCATCGCGATCAGCGCGACCTTGACCGCGCCCGCCACCTCGCGGGTCTTGCCCGCGGCCAGCTCGGCGCCGCCGCGCCCGCCGGTGAGGACGTAGAGCATCAGCGGGAGGACGAAGATCGCCGGGTACAGCTTGAAGGCGAACCCCAGCCCGAGCAGCAGCGCCGCGGCGTACGCGCGGTGCAGCAGGGGCCGCTCGACGCCCCGCCTGCCCCAGCCGCGGTGCACCACGTAGACGGCCGCGGTCGCGCAGAGCACGACCGGCAGCTCCCAGTTGTGGAACGCGTAGAGGACGAGCGGCGGCGACAGCGCCCACAGCAGCGCCCGCCAGCGGGAGAGCCTGCCCAGCAACCAGGCCGTGAGCAGGCCGAACGGGGCCATCAGCAGCGCCGAGGCGAGCAGGAACCCGGCGTCGGTGTGCACGAACATCGCGCCGAGCCAGATCAGCAGGCCGGTGAGCACCGGGTACTCGACCGTGCCGCCGCTCAGCTCACCGCTGGAGTTGATGCCGCCGTCGACGTAGGGGAAGACGTGCCGGTCGACGTCGCGGCCGATCCACAGGAACTGGATGTCGGAGTAGCAGGCCTCGGCGTACTTGCGGTCGGCGAAGTCGGGTTGGCTGCGGCCCCACTGGTCGAACTCGGGGCCGGTGCAGCGGTTCTTGTTGGCGAAGCCGAGCACCAGGGTGACGCCGCAGAGCAGCACCAGCAGGGCCAGCGCGGAGCGGCCGAGCCGGGCGGCGCCGGTCCGGGTGCGCGGCACCGGTGCGCCGTCCGGGCGGTCGGGGGCCGTGTCCGCGGGCACGTCTGCGGGCACCGCCTTCACCGGCCGAGCGCCTCACGCAGGAAGGCGATGTCCGCGGCCTGGCCGTCGCCCGGGGTCTCCACCACCGCGGGGGCGTCGGCGGCGGCCAGCACGGCCACGAGCTGCTCGGCGTCGATGGTGCCGGTGGCGATGTTGTCGTGCCGGTCGCGGGCCGAGCCGAACTCGTCGCGGGAGCTGTTGAGGTGCACCAGGTCGATCCGGCCGGTGATGGCCCGCACCCGGTCGACGATGCCGACCAGGTCCTCCCCGGCGGCGAAGGCGTGGCAGGTGTCCAGGCAGAAGCCCGCGCCGAACTCGCCGACCTCGTCCCAGAGCCGGGCCAGCACGTCGAACCGGCGGGCCATGGCGTTGTCGCCGCCCGCGGTGTTCTCGATCAGGATCGGCACCGCGAAGCCGCCCTCGGCGTGCTGCCGCTCGAAGAACTTGCGCCAGTTGGTGATGCCCGCCTGCGGGTCCTCGCCCTTGGTGACGTGCCCGCCGTGCACGACCAGGCCCTGCGCGCCGACCTTGGCCGCCGCCTCGGCGTGCTGGGTGACCAGCTTGCGGGAGGGGATGCGGACGCGGTTGTTCGTGGACGCCAGGTTGACCACGTACGGTGAGTGCACGAACACGGTGAGGTCGGAGGCCAGCAGGGCGTCCGCCATCGGGTGCGGCGCGGGCGCCTTCCACCCCTGCGGGTCGGCGAGGAAGAACTGCACCACCTCGGCACCGCGCTCCCGCGCGGCAGCGAGCGGGTCGTCGTCGCGGACGTGGGCGCCGATGCTCATGGTCAGCGAGAGTAGTCGGCGAGGGTGACAACCAGCCCCCTCGCCCACCGTCGGAGCCGGGTGGGCGGGCACCGGTTGGGCCGGACGGGCGATCGTGAAGGAATTTCGGGGCAATGCCCGGCGTTGGCGTCACGGAGTCGGGTTACCGTCGTTCCTGCTAGTAGACAGCTCTCTCCGCACCTGGAGGACCTCGATGCAGCGCCGCGCCAAGACCCTCGCCACCGGACTGGTGTTGATGTTCGGCACCGCCACTGCCAGTCTCGTGCTCAGCCCGGGCACGGCGGTGGCCGCCGAACCGCTGGTGGCGGGCGACTGCGGGGCCTCCGTGCAGGGCACCCCCGGCCAGCCTGTCACGCTGAACGCGCAGGCCCTGGTGGGTCCGGTCAACGAGGTCATCAAGGGTGTGCCGCTGCTCGGGCGGACCCTCAGCGGCCTGGTCGGCGGCGTGGTCGGCACCCTCGGCCCGATCCCGATCGGCGTGCTGCCCGACGGCGCGGGCACGATCGGCGGTCCCGCCATCGGGTCGGCGGCGACCAAGGCGCTGGAGGGCACCCCGCTCGGCGCGATCGCGAAGGACGTCGGGAACCTGCTGGGCCGGACCTGCGCGGTGACCGTGCGGGGCGTCAACGCCATCACGGCCCCGGTGCAGGACGGCGCGACCGACCTGGGCCGGAGCCTGCAAACGGGCACCGCCGCCATCCCGCAGTTGCCCGACCTGCTCCCCGGCGCCCCCACCGCGCCCGGTCCGGGCGCGCCCGGCGGCGGGAACCCCCCGGGCGGCGGCACGGGCAACGGCGGCACCACCCCGCCCCCCGGCGGCACCGCCCCGGGTGCGCCCACCCCCGGCACCACGACCGGCATCGGGCAGAGCCTCACCCCGAACGGCCTGGTCCCGCTCTACGGCGCGGGCAGCGGCACCGGCCGCTCACCGATGGCCGACTACGCCTCGCTGCCGTTCGCCAAGGCCGGGCTGTTCAGCCCGTCGCCCGGTGTCCGCTACGGCGGTTCGGTGCCCGGGTACTCGCCGCAGTTCGGCATCCTCGGCACCGAGGACACCGACGGCGTCGAGCAGGCGGGGCACGCCGAGGCGCTCGACGGCGTCGGCTCGAACCGGATCGCGGTGCCCGTTCTCCTGGCCGTCCTCGCGCTTTCGGGGGTCACCGCGACCCTCGTCCGGACCTGGGTGCTGCGCCGAACAGTCGCCTGACAACCAAACGCTTCCTTTTTCCGTCTATCGTTCACCCACACAGGTGAGTGAGGGAATGACGGAGGGTGTCAGCGCGTGCGCATCGGGGTTCGGCGGATCGCCAGTTCGTCCCTCCTCGGCCTGGTGGTCGGGTCCGCGTGCCTGGTGGGCGCGAGCCCGGCCGCGGCCGACCCGCTGAACCCGCTGCCGTTCCTCGCGCTGAGCTGCAGGCAGGACGTCGTCGCGTTCAAGGGCCAGCCGATCGTGCTGGCCCGGCTCGCGGTCAACGGCATGGTCACCGGGGCCGTCGCCGACACCCCCGGCCTCGGCGCGCTCACCGCGACCGCGGTCGGGCTGACCTTCCCGCTCGGCCCCGGCATCGAGGTCGGCGCGGTGCCCGACGGCACCGGCCGGATCACCCCGCGGGCGATCGCCGACGCGGTGGTCGCCCAGGTGCGGCCGATGCGGGAGCTCCGGGGCGCCGCCGACGCGGTGGCGGCCGAGGTGGCCGAGCAGGTCGTGGCCGGGTGCGGCATGACCGCGCGGGCGCTGAACCCGAGCACCCCCACCACGACCCCGCCCGCACCCCCGACCACCGCGAAGCCGCCGACGACCACACCCCCGGGCACACCGGTCGGCGAGGCGACCCCGCTGCCGCCGGTGCGGTTCACCCCGCCGCGGCCCGCCGCGAACACCGGCACCGCCCCGCCGCGCGACTACGGCGCCGTCCCCTACGCGGGCCCCGGCGGCGCGTACCGGCCGTCGGCGGCCACGGGCGTGCCCGGCTACGCGCCCCGGTTCGGCATCCTGGGCCAGGACGCGGGGGGCGTCGACGTGCGCACCGCGGCGGGCGGCGCGCAGGCGCTGCCCGCGTTCGGCCGGACCGGCGGGGTGGGCGTGCCGATCGTGCTCGCGGCCCTGTTCCTGTCCGTCGTCACCGGCGCCCTGGTCCGCACCTGGGTACTGCGCAAGAGCTGACCTGCGCCGACTGTTAGCCTGGTCGGCGCAGACCCTCCTGCCGCGGAACCTCCGCGGCCGTGAGCCCACAGGAGGTGAGTGGTCTTCATGCGTCATTACGAAGTTATGGTCATCCTCGACCCCACGCTCGACGAGCGCACCGTCGCTCCGTCGCTCGACACGTTCCTCAACGTGATCCGCACTTCGGGCGGGAACGTCGAGAAGGTCGACATCTGGGGCAAGCGCCGCCTCTCGTTCGAGATCAAGAAGCACGCCGAGGGCATCTACGCCGTGCTCGACATCAACTCCGAGCCGGACGCGGTGAAGGAGCTGGACCGCCAGCTCTCCCTGCAGGAGTCCGTGCTGCGGACCAAGGTCATGCGCCGCGAGACCGCCTGACAGCCGGGGAGGCACCACGATGGCTGGCGACACGACGATCACGGTGGTCGGGAACCTGACCGCCGATCCGGAACTGCGCTTCACCCCGTCGGGCGCCGCCGTGGCGAGCTTCACCGTCGCGTCGACCCCCCGGACGTTCGACCGCGCGAGCGGCGAGTGGAAGGACGGCGAGGCGCTGTTCCTGCGGTGCAACATCTGGCGGCAGGCCGCGGAGAACGTGGCCGAGTCGCTGACCCGCGGCGCGCGCGTGATCGTGAGCGGGCGGCTCAAGCAGCGGTCCTTCGACACCCGCGAGGGTGAGAAGCGCACCGTCATCGAGCTGGAGGTCGACGAGGTCGGCCCGTCCCTGCGCTACGCGACCGCCAAGGTGAACAAGGTGAGCCGCGGCTCCGGTGGCGGAGGCGGCGGTGGTGGCGGTTACGGCGGTGGCGGTGGCGGCAACTCCGCTCCGCCCGCCGACGACCCGTGGGGCTCCGCTCCGCCCGCCGGTGGCGGCGGTGGCGGCGGCGGCTTCAACGACGAGCCCCCGTTCTGACCAGGGCACCGCGCACCGATCCCCCAGACTCTTTCTCGACATAAGACCAGGAGTACCCAGTGGCAAAGCCACCGATTCGCAAGCCGAAGAAGAAGGTCTGCGTGTTCTGCAAGGACGAGAAGAAAGATCGTCCGGTGAACATCGACTACAAGGACACCACCCTGCTGCGGAAGTACATCTCCGACCGCGGGAAGATCCGGGCCCGCCGGGTCACCGGCAACTGCAGCCAGCACCAGCGCGACGTGGCCATCGCGGTCAAGAACGCGCGCGAGGTCGCCCTGCTCCCGTACACCTCGACCGCCCGCTGACCAGGAGAGGACGAAATCATGAAGCTCATCCTCACCACTGACGTCGACGGCCTGGGTGGTCCGGGCGACGCCGTCGAGGTCAAGGACGGTTACGGCCGCAACTTCCTGCTGCCCCGCGGCTTCGCCATCCTGGCGACCAAGGGCGCGGAGAAGCAGGTCCAGGTCATCCGCCGGGCCCAGGAGGCCAGCCGGATTCGCGACCTCGACCACGCCAAGGAGGTCAAGAACCAGCTCGCCAACCTCGGCAGCGTTCCGCTGGCCGCCAAGGCCGCAGCGGGCTCGGGCAAGCTGTTCGGTTCGATCACCACCGGTGACGTCGTCGCCGCGGTGAAGGCCGCCGGTGGTCCGGTCCTGGACAAGCGCGCCGTGGAGCTGGCCGGTCACATCAAGACCGTGGGCAAGCACCCGGTCTCGGTGCGGCTGCACCCGGATGTCACCGCCGCGTTCACCGTCGAGGTGAACGCCGCGAGCTGACGCTCGTACCCGCAACAGCCCCGCTCGGGCATCCCGGGCGGGGCTGTTGCGTTGTCCACAGGGTTGTCCACAGGGATGGGTCACCCACCGGAGCCACGGGCGTCACGACACGCCGACAACCGTGTCTCCCACGACACGCCGGGGCAAATTTTCCACAGCTTGTACACAGGGTCTGACCTGCGCTTCTTTTGAGGTGTTCGCAAGTTGTCCCCAGGTTGTCCACAGGCAGAACGGGACCTGTGCTCAGGTGGGCAGAACCATCCCCAAGTTATCCACAGGTGTGTCCCCAGCGTCGTTTGCATACGACCGTTCGGGGGTCATAGCGTCTCGTTCGTCGTACCGGACCCGTATCGTTCCCTTCGAACAGGTGTTCGAACACGTGGTCGGGAAGACGTGATCAGGGAGGGGGCCGCCCATGGCGTTGACAGACGACCGTTCCTTGCCGCCGATGCCGTCGGAGCAGGGGGGCGTCGACCGGCAGCCGCCCCAGGACCTCGCCGCGGAGCAGAGCGTCCTCGGCGGCATGATGCTGTCCAAGGACGCCATCGCCGACGTCATCGAGGCGCTGAGCCCCGGTGACTTCTACCGGCCCAAGCACCAGAACATCTACGACTGCATCCTCGACCTGTACGGCCGCGGCGAACCCGCCGACCCGATCACCGTCTCCGCCGAGCTGGAGCGCCGCGGCGAGCTGCTGCGCGTGGGCGGCGCCCCGTACCTGCACACCCTGATCGCCACGGTGCCCACGGCGGCCAACGCCGGGTACTACGCGGAGATCGTCGCGGAGAAGGCGATCCTGCGCAGGCTGGTCGAGGCCGGGACCAGGATCGTGCAGCTCGGCTACCAGGGCGCCGAGGGCGCGGACGTCACCGAGATCGTCGACCGCGCCCAAGCCGCGATCTACGACGTGACCGAGCGCAGCATGAGCGAGGACTACGTCGCCCTGGAAGACCTGCTGCAACCGACGATGGACGAGATCGACGCCATCGCCTCCCGCGGCGGCAACTCCCTGGGCATCCCCACCGGCTTCGCCGACCTGGACGAGATCACCAACGGCCTGCACCCCGGCCAGATGGTGATCGTCGCGGCCCGCCCCGGTGTCGGCAAGTCGACCCTCGGCCTGGACTTCGCCCGCTCCTGCTCGATCGCCCACAACATGACCAGCGCCGTGTTCTCCCTGGAGATGAGCCGCACCGAGATCGTCATGCGCCTGCTGTCCGCGGAGGCCAAGATCCGCCTCGGCGACATGCGCGGCGGCCGGATGAGCGACGACGATTGGACCCGCCTGGCCCGCAAGATGAGCGAGATCAGCGAGGCCCCCCTCTTCGTCGACGACTCCCCGAACCTGACGATGATGGAGATCCGGGCCAAGGCGCGGCGGCTCAAGCAGCGCCACGACCTGAAGCTGGTCGTGGTGGACTACCTCCAGCTCATGACCTCGGGCAAGCGCGTCGAGTCCCGCCAGCAGGAGGTCTCGGAGTTCTCCCGGCAGCTCAAGCTCCTGGCCAAGGAGATCGAGGTCCCGGTCATCGCCATCAGCCAGCTCAACCGCGGGCCCGAGCAGCGCACCGACAAGCGCCCCATGCTCTCCGACCTGCGCGAGTCCGGCTCCCTGGAGCAGGACGCCGACATGGTGCTGCTCATCAACCGCCCCGACGCCTGGGAGCGCGACGACCCCCGGGCGGGCGAGGCGGACCTGATCCTGGCCAAGCACCGAGCGGGCCCGACGGCAACCGTGGTGGTCGCCCACCAGCTCCACTACAGCCGCTTCGCCGACCTGGCCCAGGGCTGACCCCGTCCCGGCCTAGCCGGGTCGGAAGAAGGCGAGCAACCTCCGGGCGGCGTCCGGCGACATCAGCAGCTCCTGCATGTCCGCGGACATGCGGGCGGCGGCGCTGGTGCGTTCGAACATCTCGCGCTCGTACTCCGCGACGGCGGTGGGGAAGTCGTCCGGGTGCGCGGCCAGCGCGAGGCCGAGCAGGGCGCCGTCGAGCAGCGCCATGTTGGCGCCCTCACCCACCGGTGGCATCAGGTGCGCGGCGTCGCCGAGCAGCGTGGCGCCCGGGGTCGACGGCCAGGTCAGGCCGACCGGGAGGGCGGTGATCGACCGGGGCACGACCACGTCGTCGCAGGCGGCGATCAGCGCGGTGAACCTCGGGTCCCAGCCCGCGAGCAGGTCGACCAGCCGCGCCCGGGCGGCGGGCGGGTCGTCGAACGGGATGCCGCTGGTGGCGAACCAGTCCTCGCCGGTGTTGTGGAAGCTGAGGCCGATGCGCACGCGGCCGTCGCCGTTGCGCTGCGCCGCCAGCGACTTCCCGTCGCCGAGCACCCAGTGGTTGCCGCGCCCGACCATCGCCGCGAGGTCGGGGTGGGTGCGGTCGATGTCGGGGATGCCGACCTCGACGACGTTCTGGCCGAGGTGCGCGGGCCGGGCGTCGGTGAGCAGCGCGCGGACCCGCGACTGCGCACCGTCCGCGCCGACCAGCAGGTCGTACGCCGCGCGGCTGCCGTCGGCGAAGCGCAGCACGCCGTTGTCGGCGGAGTCGAACGCGTGCCCCCAGCGGACCGCGCCCTCGGGGAGGGAGTCCAGCAGCAGGTCGCGCAGGTCGGCGCGGTCGACCTCGGGTCGGTCGAGCGGGGCGTCGTCGGGTGTGTCCTCCTGGAGCAGCAGGGTGCCGTCCGGCTCGAAGAGGCGCATGTCTTGGCCCTCACCACGGGCGATCGCGAGGAACCCGTCGAACAGACCGGCCTCGCGCAGCGCCCGCTGCCCCGAGTGGATGTCGAGCATCCCGCCCTGACCGCGCGCGCCGCGTGACGACTCACGCTCGTACACGACGGCGTCGACGCCGTGCACGTGCAGCACCCGGGCGAGGGTCAGGCCGCCCAAGCCCGCTCCGACGATGGCGATGGTCATGGCTGCCTCGATTCACTGTATCTGTCGATACACTGTATCAAGAGCGGCGCTGTACCGTCCCCGTCATGCTGGTGTGGGAGCGGCCGGAGCCGCCGGACCGCCCGACGCCCGCCCCGCTGAGCCGGGAGCGGATCGTCCGGGCGGCGGTCCGACTCGCCGACGCGGACGGCCTGGACGCGGTGTCGCTGCGCAAGGTCGCCGGGGCGCTGGACGTCGGACCGATGCGGCTGTACGGCTACATCGCCACCAAGGAGGAACTGCTCGACCTGATGGTCGACGCGGTCCACGCGGAGATCCGGCCGACCGGCGACGGCTGGCGGGAGGTGCTGCGCTCCCTCGCCGAGACCACCCGGCGAGCCGCCCACCGGCACGAGTGGCTCGCCGACCTGATCGGCGGGCGGCCCCAGCTCGGGCCGAACACCCTGGCGAGCGGGGAGGCGGTGGCGGCCGGGATGGGCGGTGTCGACCTGGGCACCGTCGTGCCCGCGATCGCCGCGGTCAACGCGTACGTGATCGGGGCGGTGCGCCGGGAGATCACCGAGCGGCGTGCCGAGCGGGCCTCCGGGATGGACCAGAGGCAGTGGCAGGCCACCTTCGGGCCCTACCTGCGGCGGACCTTCGCCACCGGCCGGTTCCCCGCGCTGGCCGCCGTCGTCCACGACGGACCCCACCTCGACGCCGACCGGACCTTCCGGGCCGGCCTCGACTTCCTCCTCGACGGCATCGGGGCCCGCATCGCGGGCTGACGCGCGACCGAGGACCGGAGCGGTGCAGGCATCAGTCCCTCTGCCCGGGTTGCCTCACGCCGAGGTCGGGGCCGCGGGGTGCGACAGGCGCTCGGTGAGCACCAGGGGGCCGTCGTCGGTGATCGCGATGGTGTGCTCGGAGTGGGCGGTGCGCGAGCCGTCGGCCGAGCGGATGGTCCAGCCGTCCGGGTCAAAAACGATCTTGTCGGTGGTGCGGGCGAGCCAGGGTTCCAGGGCCAGGGTCATGCCCGCGCGGAGCTTGAGGCCGCGGCCCGCACGACCCCGGTTGGAGACGTGCGGGTCCTCGTGCATCGTCCGCCCGAGCCCGTGGCCGCCGAACTCGGTGTTGATCGGGTAGCCGTACCCGGTGGCGACCGCCTCGATCGCCGCCGAGATGTCGCCCAGCCGGTTGCCCGTCCGCGCGGCCTCGATGCCCGCGGCCAGCGCTTCCTCGGTCGCGCGGACGAGTCGCAGGTCCTCATCGGCGGGTGTGCCCACGATGACGGTGCGGGCGGAGTCCGCGACCCAGCCGTCGATGCCGACCGCGAAGTCCAGGGTGAGGACGTCCCCGTCGAGCAGCGTGTAGTCGTGCGGCAGCCCGTGCAGCACCGCGTCGTTGACCGCCAGGCAGATGACGTTGCGGAACGGGCCGTTGCCGAAGGACGGGGCGTAGTCCCAGTAGCAGGACTGCGCCCCGCGCTGCTCGACCATCTTGCGGGCGTGGTGTTCCAGGTCGAGCAGGTTGACCCCCACGTCGGCCAGGTCACCGAGCTCGGTCAGGACCTGGGCGACGAACCGCCCGGTGGTGTGCATCCGCTCGATCTCCGCGGGCGACTTCAACTCGATCATGGGTACCCCCGTGCCGTTCGTTGGTATAATAATACCAACGTAGCACTTGCGGTATTAAAATACCAGCCGTACCCTGGTGCCGTGGTCCGCAACCCGCTCACCCCCGAACAGGTCGAGGCAGGCAGGCGCCTCGGGCGGCTGCTGCGCGAAGCGCGGGCAGACCGCGACCCCGCCGACGTGGCGCGCGCGGCGGGCATGTCGCCGGAGACGCTGCGCAAGATCGAGACCGGCAGGCTCCCGTCCCCCTCCTTCGGCACGATCGCCTGCCTCAGCGAGGTGCTCGACCTGCCGATCCAGGACCTGGCCGCCGCGTGGCGCGACGGCCCGCGGCTCGAAGCGGCCTCGTAGCAGCCGCCGCGGGCGAGTCCCCCTAGAGCTGGTTCTCACCGCCGTCGACGTAGAGGTTGGCGCCGAGGACGAAGCTGCTCTGGTCCGAGGCGAGGAAGGCCACGGCGGCGGCCACCTCCGCCGCGGTTCCCACCCGGCCCAGCGGGACCGCCGCCACGAAGCCCGCCCTGACCGCCTCGGCGTCCTCCTCGCCGACCATGCCGACGATCGCGGGGGTGTCGATCGCGCCCGGCGAGATCGCGTTGACCCGAACGCCCCGCCCCTTGAGCTCGTTGGCCCAGGTCCGGGTGTAGGAGCGCAGCGCCGCCTTGGTGGCCGCGTACGTGCCGAACGCCTCGACGCCGTCGTCGGCGCGGACGGACAGGTTCAGGATCACCGAGGCACCCGCGTTGAGCAGCGGCAGGGCCTTCTGCACGGTGAACAGGGTGCCCCGGACGTTGACGCCGAAGATCCGGTCGAAGTGCTCCTCGGTGGTCTGCTCCAGGGTCGCGAAGGCCGCCGTGCCCGCGTTGGCGAACAGCACGTCCAGCCCCGCGCCCCGGGCGCGGACCGCGTCGTAGAGCCGGTCCAGGTCGGCGGGGTCCGAGATGTCCCCCGGCACCGCGGTGGCCGAGCCGATGGCCTCCACCGCCGCGTCCAGTTCGCCCTCGCGCCTGCCGGTGATGAAGACGTGCGCGCCCTCGGCCGCGAGGCGCACGGCGGCGGCCAGGCCGATCCCGCTGCTGCCGCCGGTCACCACTGCCGTCTTGCCTTCGAGCTGCCCCATGTCCCAACCTCCTGAAAGTTCAGCACCGATCGGTACTGAAAGCGACCGTAGCACTTCCAGACCGTTCGGTACCAAAGGCGTATGCTCCGGGGGTGACCGATCACCGGAAGGCCCCCATCGGCAGGCCCAGGGGGTTCGACGTCGAGCAGGCGCTCGAGCGCGCCATGCTGGTCTTCTGGGAGCGGGGCTACGAGGGGGCCAGCCTCACCGACCTGACCGGCGCCATGGGCATCACCAGGACCAGCATGTACGCGGCCTTCGGCAACAAGGAGCAACTGTTCCGCAGAGCCGTGGAGCTCTACACCGGGGGACCCGCCTCATACGGGTTGCGGGCTCTGGAGGAACCGACCGCCAAGGCGGTGGCCACGGCCTTCCTCAACGGCACGGTCCAGGCCACCACCCGCCCCGACTGCCCCTCCGGGTGCCTGGGCGTACAGGGATCACTGGCGTCCGGCGACCTGGGCAGGCCCGCCCGCGACGTGCTGACCGCGTGGCGCAACGACGCGCGCCTGCACCTCGAACGGCGCTTCCGGCGGGCCATCGACGAGGGTGACCTGCCACGGGACGCCGACGCCGGTCGGCTCGCCCGGTACGTCATGGCCGTCTCGTTCGGCATGGCCGTCCAAGCCGCCAGCGGCACCAGCCGCGACGACCTCCAGGCGGTCGCCGACACCGCACTGCGCAACTGGCCACCGGCCTGAGCGCTGCCGGTGGCGACACCCCCGGTCAGGAGGGTTCGGCCGCGCAGGCGAGGTCGTGCGCCGGGCGCTGCCCGGTGGTCAGGAACGCCGTCACCGCGTTGTCCGCGCACGTGTTCCCGCCGGTCCGGTAGGCGCCGTGGCCGCCCTGGTCGGCGGTGACCATCCGGGCCCGGTCGCCGAAGGCCCACCGCAGCTCGCGGGCGCCGACCAGGGGCGTTCCCGGGTCGCGGAGGTTCTGCACCATGAGCACGTTCGACGGGCCCCGGTCGCCGATGCGCACCTTCGGCTCGACCGGGTCGAACGGCCAGAACGCGCACGGCCGGACGTTGGCCGTGGCCGCGCCGAGCATCGGGTGGCGAACCCGGTCGAGCGCGACGTCCCACTGGTACGCCGGTACCGACCTGGACCAGCGGGAGTCGCCGCAGATCACGGCGAAGTGGCTGGAGAACGTGTTGTCGTCGTCCTGCGCGGCGGCCCGCGCGGCGGTGTCGCGGGTCGGCCCGGTCAGCGGGGTGCTCGTGTCGAACGCCTGCCAGATCTCGGCCAGCGCGGGCAGTCGGCTGTTCAGGTAGAGGAGGCCGAAGGTGAGCTTGCGGAACTGCGACCCGTCGAACCCCTGCTCCGGCGCCCGGTCCAGCCGCGCGGCCAGGTCGAAGTACTTCGCGGTCACCTGCTCCGGGGCGGTGCCCAGCCCGTACTCGGGGCGGGCGGCGGCGAACGCGGCGAAGTCCGGGAACCGGTCCTGCATGCCCCGGCCGTACCTGCGGACGGCGGTGCTGTCCAGGCCGCCGGGGCCCACGTTGCTGTCGAGCACGACGCGGTCGCTGCGCTCGGGGAACAGGGTCGTGTAGACCGCGCCGAGGTAGCTGCCGTAGGAGCCGCCGTAGTACGAGGTCTTCGGTTCGCCCAGCGCCGCCCGGATGCGGTCCATGTCGCGCGCGGTGTTCGCGGTGGTGATGTGCGGCAGCAGCGGTGCCGTCGGCGCGGCGGCGCACTGCCGGGCGACGGCCCGCGCGGCCCCGGCCTGCTCGCGGACGTCGGCCGCGTCGTGCGCGTACGGCGGGGTCAGGCCCGCGACCTGCTGCTCGGCTGTGAGGTCGCACGTCACCGGCGCGCTGTGACCGGTGCCGCGCGGGTCGAACCCGATCACGTCGTAGGTGTCCAGCACGCTCTGCGGCAGCAGGGGCGCGAGGTCGACCGGGAAGTGCAGCCCGGCCAGTCCGGGGCCACCGGGGTTCACCAGCAGCACGCCGCGCCGCTGCGCCGGGTTCTTGCTGAGCAGGCGGGAGATCGCCACCTCGATCGTCTGGCCGCCCGGGTTCCGGTGGTCCAGCGGGACCGGGAGCGTCGAGCACTCCAGCCCCGGTTCGGCGACCCCCGCCGGGCACGGACCCCAGTCCAGGCTGCTCGGTGGGGCCGCTGCCGACACCCCCGGGAGCACGGCCGTCGCCACCGCGGCGGCGGCGAGGGCCACGGACAGGTTCCTGCGCATCTTGTTCCTCCTGGTCGGCGTACCGGTTGTCGACCAGTGGAAACCATGCCGCTGCGGCACGGTCAAGCCCGGCCGCGGACAGCGGAGGACCCCGGGAGCGGGTGCTCCCGGGGTCCTCCGTCCGTTCGAGCGGCGGTCAGCCGATCTTGGGGAAGGTGCCGAACAGGTCGGCGAGCTTGGACTGCGTGTCGGTCAGGGAGGTCAGACCGGACGCACCGGTCGCGGGCAGGGTGTGCACCTCCGGCACCTCGAAGAGGTCACCGGCGAACATGCCCGACGCGGCGTCCAGGCCGGGCATGGTGAAGACGTCGGTGCGGAAGTCCCGGGGGTCCATCGTGTGGAAGC
Organism: Actinokineospora spheciospongiae; assembly: GCF_000564855.1. GTDB lineage: Bacteria > Actinomycetota > Actinomycetes > Mycobacteriales > Pseudonocardiaceae > Actinokineospora > Actinokineospora spheciospongiae. Next base: position 82,418 of record NZ_AYXG01000241.1, on the reverse strand, counting down.
GGCCGGGGAGGTTGTCGCCCAGGCCCGCCGGGAGGACACCCACGACGGTGTCCAGCAGGGCGTCGGTCGGGAGGTGACCGAGGGCGTTGCCCGCAGGCCGGGTCACCCCGGCGACCGGCTCGGCACCGCCGGTGGCGGGCAGGTCCCGCCCGGAAAGCTGGGGCACGGCACCGAGCGGCAGCAGGCCGTTGGACGGGAGCTGGGCGAGGGCGTTGGTGGCAAGCTGGGTCACCCCCGCGATCGGGAGCTGCGGCAGGTCCCGGCCCGGCAACTGGGGCGCACCACCGACCGGGAGCGGGGGCACGCCGATGTCCTGCGGCACCAGACCACCGGACTGGAGCTGCGCCACACCGCCCGTGGGCAGCGGGGTCGACCCGCCGTTGGGCAGGTGCGGCAGGCCACCCACCGGCTTCGGGGGCAGGTCGCGACCCGTCAAGCGGGTGAGGTCCTGGGCCAGCAGACCACTGTTGTTGAGGTGCGCCACGCCACCGGCGGGCAGCGCGCCGCCGTTGGGGAGCTGCGGCAGGCCACCGATCGGCGGCTGGGGCAGGCCACGACCCGCCGACCGGGCCGGGTCGCCGGGCAGCAACTGGGGCACCAGGCCACCGGACTGGAGCTGCGCCACACCGCCCGTGGGCAGCGGGACCGCCCCACCGTTGGGCGGCTGCGGCACACCACCCGTCAGCGGCTGGGGCAGCCCACCGGTCGGGAGTTGCGGCACACCCGCCGGGAGCTGGGGCACGCCGGTCGGGAGCTGGGGCACACCCGCCGGGAGCTGCGGCAGGTCGCGGGATGCCAACGGGGCCATGCTGTTCGTGACCGCCCTGCTCACGCCACGGCCCGCGATCTGGGTGAGCTTGCCCACCGGGAGGCCGATCGCGCCGTCGATCGGGATGTTCCCCACCGATCCCACGGGCTGCTGCCTGCCCGCGGTGCCCGCGGGCACGTTGGGCACGCCGTCCGTGGGCATGGTGGGCACGCCGCGCACCGGCACCCCGGCCGGGGCACCCGTGGGCCAGGCGGGCTGGCCGTACGGCGCGTGGGCCGGGTTGCCGTACGAGGTGGGCATGGCGGGCCTCGGCATCGCGGGCATCGGCATGGTGGGGTGGTCGGCGCGACCCGCGGCACGGCCCGCGGGCCTGCTGCCGATGAGTCCGCCGTCGCTCGCGCGGGTCAGGCCGCCGAGCAGGCCGCCGCCCAGCAGGCCGCCACCGCCGTTGCCGCCGCTGAGGAGGCCGCCGACGAGCGGCAGGCCACCGGGGTTGGACAGGCCACCGAGCGGGCGGCCCAGCGTGCCCAGCGGGTTGCTGCGGGCGTGGTTGAGGACCGTGGGGGGCTTGGTGAGCGGCAGCGCGCCCACGGGCGGGAGCTCCAGCGGCTTCTCCTCGCCGACCGCCACGTCGTTGGTGTGCTTGGCGTCGGTGACGGCGTCGGCCAAGACCTTGATCGGGACGTTGTAGATCGGGGCGTTGACGCCGATCGGGCGGACGCCGTGCAGGCCGGACAGGTTCTTGTTCTCCCCGCTGGTCTCGGAGTGGCCGCCGGCGGAGCCGGTGGTGGTGTGGTCCGAGGTGCCACCCGCCTGGGCGGCGCCCGCGCTGACGGCGTCACCGTGCACCTGGGCCAGCGAGGCGGCCGGGACGTCGAACAGGTTCCCCGACACGTGGCCGCCGCGGCCGTCGGTGGTCGCGTTGCCACCGGAGGTGCCGGTGGTCTGGCTGGTGGAGCTGGACGCGCTGTCGGCACCCGCCACCGCGACGGGGGTGCCCGCGGGCTGCACGACCGGCAGCAGGGCCGGGCTCACCACGTTGCCGGACGCGTTGCCCGACTGCCCGCTGGTGGCGGTGGTGCCGCCCGCGGTGGTGGCGGTGGTGTTGGCGGCCAGGGCGGTGCCGCGGCCGAACACGGCGACCGAGTCGCCCGCGCCCTGGGCGGCACCCGCGGTCGGGGTGGAGATGATGTTGCCCGAGCCGGAGCCGTTCGAGCCGTCGGTGCCCGCGGCGTTGCCGGACACGGCGCTGGTGGTGTTGGTGGCGTCGGCCGAGCCGATGCCCGCGACCACGCCGTTGGCGCCGAAGCCCTGGGCGGGCAGCGCGCTCGGGGTCTGGGCGATGTTGCCGGAGAGGACGCCGCCGACGCCGGAGGCGGTGGACGTGCCGCCCGCCCGGGTGGTGTCGTGCAGCGCGGCGGTGCTGCCGGTCCTGGCGCCGGTGCCGAGGGCGTTGCCGAAGAACTGCACCGGGGTGGCCAGCGGGACCTGCACCAGGTTCGCGCCCGCCACCGCGCCGTCGTCGGCGGTGTTGGCGCTGCCGCCCGCGACGGTGTCCTTGCGCTGCGAGCCGGAGAAGTCGACGGTGCCGAGGGCGCCGCCGCCGTTGCCGATGCTCTCGACCGGGGTGGCGACCGGGACGACCACGCCGTTGCCGCCGCCGACGGAGTTGTCGCCGGTGCTGCCCGCGTCGCCGCCCGCCTGGGTGCTGACGGCGTGGTCGCAGGTGGCGGACGTGTCGCCCGCACCGGCCAGGCCGCTGCCGCACAGGTCGACCGGGCCCGCCACGGGGGCGCTCACCAGGGCGCCGCCGAGGGTGCTGTCGCGGCCGTGGGTGTGGGTGTGGCCGCCCGCGTCGGCGGTGGAGCTGTGGGTGTCGGCGGCGGTGGAGTTGCCCGCGACGCCCGCGGCGGTGCCGATGACCTCGACCGGGGTGGCGGCGGGGGCGGTGGCGGTGCTGCCGGAGAGGACGCCGTCGGCGCCGTCGGTGCGGGTGCCGCCGCCCGCGCCCGCGGTGGCGGTGGCCGCGCAGGTGGCGTCGGAGTTGCCGACGACCCCGGCGGTGGCGCAGTCGAGGGTGGTCGGGGTGGCGGCGGCGGGTTGCAGGACGTTGCCCGAGACCACCGAGTCCGGCGCGTAGGTGGTGACGTAGGTGGGGTAGCCCGCGAAGTCGGGGGTTTCCGCACCCGCCTGGGCGCCCGCGGTGTTGTGCGAGGTGGACTCGGCGATGCCGAACACGCTGAGCGCCTGGCCGCTGGCGTGCACCGGGGTGGCCACCGGGACGGCGCCCGCGTTGCCCGCGGCGACGGCGCCCGTGCCGTCGGTGGTGAGCACCCCGCCGGAGGCGGCGGTGGCCGACGTCGCGGAGTCGGTGGTGGCGTTGCCCGCACCCGCGACCGCGTTGCCGTTGAGCTGCAGCGGGGTGGCGCCGTGCAGGGCGCCGGTGTTGCCCGCGAGCACCCGACCGCGGCCGGAGGTGGTGGAGCCGCCGCCCGCGGTGGCGGACTGGTCGGCGGTGTTGACCACGTCGGCGTCGTCGACGGCGCCCACCGCGTTGCCGGTGACCTGGACCGGGGCGGCCCAGTCGAGGGCGACGACGTTGCCCGCCAGGGCGCGGGTGGAGCCGTCGGTGGTGATCGGCCCGGTGGTGCCCGCCGCGGTCTGGCCGGAGGTGTTCTCCGCCTCGGCGCCGCCGCCGAGGGCGACGGCGTTGCCGGAGACGTCGACCGGGACGGCGAGTTCGCCGCCCGCCCGGTTGCCGCGCAGCGTGGTGCCGCCGAGGGCGGTGGCCTTGGCGGTGGCAGCGTTCGCGGCGGGGGTCGCCGTGTGCGGCAGCCGCTTGGTCAGCGCGCCGGGGGCGACCGGGACCTCGGCGTCGACCGCGGGCAGCGCCCGCTGGCCCACCGGGGTGCCGATGACGTTGTTGTCCAGGTGGATCGGGACGGCGATCGCCGCGTCCAGCGGGGAGGCGGGCCGGTCGGGGTTGACGTCCTCGTCTGCGGAAGCGATGCCGGTACCGAGCATCAGCAAACCACCGGTGACCAGCGCGGTGTGGATTCCGCGCTTCGCCCAGGTCTGCATTCTGGTGTTCTCCTTCAGTGTTTTTCCCATACGGGGGTTTCCCTGGCGGGAGGTGCACGGGCCACCGGACGCGCTGGGCGTCGGAACAACGGGTCGGCCCGTCGGGGATCGCAGGGCGAGAACCGCCCTGACTTGCGGTAGGGCGGAGCCCTGGGGGTGTGGCTGGACGCGGGCCGTGCCGACCGCGGGCATGACCGGCCGGGAGCGCGGGGGCTCCCGGGTCACGCCGTGGGATCAGTCGGGGATGACGCCCGGCTGCGTCTGGGCGACCACCGGGAGCCGGATGCCGTCGGTGCGCAGCGCGCCGACGGGGAGCAGCTCGGTGTCGGCCGGGACCGCGGAGAGCAGGCCCAGGGTCGGGGCGTCGGTGCCGCCGGACCCGGTGGTGTGCCCCGGGTTCACCGGCGCGGGCGCGGTGAACGGGTTCTTCGGGGCCTGGGGGTGGGGGAGGAGCGGGGTGGACGTCGCGGCGCGCGGGGAACCGCGGCGGGTGGTGCCGTCGGCGGGCGCGCGCTCCTCGGCGGCGGGGGCCGCCGCGGTCTCGACCACCGGGGTCGGGGTCGCCGCGGGGGCGACCGCCTCGGGGGCGACCTCGACCGCGGGCGGTGCCGTCGTCGCCGGGGGCGCGGGCTGCTGCTCGACCGGCGCCGTGATCTCGCCGACGACCGCGTCGTCGACCTGCGCGGGGGCGGTCGGCGGCGGGGTCAGGTGCTGGGTGACATCACGACCGAGGTCCTCGACCGCGGTCTTGGCCCGGTCCGGGTCGAGCAACCTGCCGACCCCGTCGGCGAGCTGTTCGACCAGTTCGGGGGCCCCGACCACGCTGGGGACCTGGAGTTGGGTGATCCCCACCGAGGGGAGGGTCGGGGGGACGAGCGGGGCGTCCGCGCTGGCGGTGGCGGTGGAGACGGCCCACGCCGCGGCGGTCGTGGCGACGGCGCCACCGAGGACGAGGAGGGTGCGCGAGAGCGCGCGCCGCAGTGCGGCGGACGGCTCCCTCTGCTCCTGGTCCACGGTTCGGTTCCGCATCGCCTTCGGATCAGCCTTCCGATCGGGTGCGCACGGTCGGGTCCGTGCCCGGCAGACACTGTCACCAGAGGGGTCCGTGATGCGAGCGTGACCACCGAGCCTCATCACATCGTGTGGTCAACACAGAGTGTTTCCACAGGTAACCCTCGGTCATGATCCCGAGGTTGGACCGCCAATCCGGGAGAGCTGTCCACAAGCCGCGCGGCGGGTCGGCTCAGCCGCGCTTCAGCACCCGGGTCGCGCCCGCGGCCACCGTGGTGGCGAGAATCCAGCCGACGGCGATGAGCGTTCCCGCGATCCACTGGGAGACCCCGGCCATCCGCCACATGTTGTCCTGGCCCAGGTCGATGATCGGCAGCAGCAGGTCGGTGGCCAGCAGCGGCGGGTTCCACACCGGGTCGGTGTCGGAGTTGAGCCGCACCATCCGGTGCGTGGCGAACCACACCAGCCCGACCAGCCAGAACAGCGCCAGCCACACGATCGCCAGCCACGGCCGGTAGCCGAAGCCGACGGTCCACTCCTGCAACTTCCCCCAGATCCGGCCCGCCACGTGCAGCTCGGAGTAGCGGCGGCGCTGCCGCTCGAGCTGCACCACCTGCGCCATCTCCTCCTCACCGCCCTCGGCGTACACCGCGGCCAGCCGCTCGTAGGGGCCGGGCGCGAAGTCGGGCTGCACCTGCCGCAGCCAGCGCAACCGGGTGCGGACCGTCACCTCCGGGTCGGCGCGGATCGCCGAGTAGGTGAAGTCCTCCAGTTCGACCCCGCCGCGCGCGGCCCACAGCCCGGGGCCGTCGGTGACCGACGCGGCGGTGGCCCTGGTCAGCGCGACCGACCCGGCGGGCGGGTGGCGCTCGTCGAACAGCAGCACCAGTTCCTGCGCGATCAGCCCGTAGGCCTGCAACACCCTGGTCGGCACCGGGTGGCCGGGTTTGGTGCGACCGCCGAGGCGGGCGCCCTGGAAGGTGACCCGCTTGCCGACCTCGGACAGCCGGATGCGGACGCCGCCGAGGGCGCGGAAGCCGCGGCTGCACAGCAGGTCCTTGCCGATGGTGGCGACCCTGGCGTCCAGCGAGGGCTTGACGGTGCCGTCCGGGCGCAGCCGCGGTTTGATCAGGTGCGCGCCGGAGCAGTCGAGGCTGGAGCCGATGTGCGCGTTCTGCAACCGCACCGAGCCGCTGACCCGGATGTGGCGCAGGAACAGGGTGCCCGCCACGCGCAGCCGGTCGGCGAACAGGGCGTCGAGGCCGGGGGCGCGCAGCCGGGCCCGGGAGAAGCTGGCGCTGCCGTGCACCACGCCGTCGACGAAGCGGACCTGGCCGTGGGCGCGCAGCGCGTCCCCGGCCCGCCCGCGCACCCGGTCGCGGGCCTCCACGTCGCCGCCGACCTCGATGCCGTCGGCGACCAGGGCGAACGGGACGGTGGTCACCGGGGTGCCCGAGGCGAAGGCCGCCTCCAGCCCGGGGAGCACGCCCCGGGAGCCGAGGACCGCGCCGGAGAGCAGCAGGTGGCCGCCGATGCGGGCGCCGCGCAGGCCCACGGTGCCCGCGGCGGTGAACCCGGCGTCGAGGCGCAGGTCGCCGTCGACGCGCAGCCGGTCGGCGTCGAGCACGTACCCGTCGGCGTCCGCGTCGCCGGTGAGCACCAGCACGTGCTTGTCGCGGCTGGGCGCCTCGGACAGCAGCGCGCCGGAGAACACCGCGTCGCCGCCGATGCGGGCCCCGGCGAAGCGGACCGAGCCGGTGGCGTCGAAGCCGTTGTCGCAGAACAGGCTGTCGGTGACGACGAGCCCGGAGGCCTCCAGCGCGACCCGGCCGGGGTTGCGCAGCTCGGCGTCGGAGAAGTGCGCGCCGCCGCCGATATCGGCGCCGGTGAACAGCAGCTCGCCCGCCACCTGCAGCGCGATCGCCTGCACCGACCCGGTCACCCGGAGCCGTTCGGCGCGCAGCGCGACGCCCTCGGGGTGGGTGAGGGTGGCCCCCGACAGGCGCAGCGTGCCCTCGACGGTGGCGTCGGTGAGGTCGAGCACACCGGTGCAGTGGAAACCGAGTTCCAGCCGCAGGTCGCTGCCGACCCGCAGGTTCCGCGCGCGCAGCCCGGGCAGCGCGCAGCCGCGCAGGCTGAGGGTGACCAGCCGCGCCATCCGCAGGTCCGGCGGCCGCTCGAAGGCGCAGCCGTGCAGGCTCAGCACGTGCCCGACCTCGCGGCCCTCCAGCTCCCACTCGCCCGTGACGTGGGCGTTGTCCAGGCGCAGGGCGGGCATGGCGCCGTCGTCGAGCGGGTAGGCGCCGAGCAGCAGCCCGGTCAGCACCTCGCCGCGGACGCGGCGGTCGTCGTGGGCCGAGAGGTCCAGCACGGTCCCGCCCGCGAACGCTGCCCACACCTCGCGCTCGGTTTCGGTGAGCTGAGCAGGCGGTATCCGGGCGGTCACGGCTCCCATGAGATCAGATGAAGAGATCGCCGCAGGCGGTTTCGCCCGATACCGTGATCGCGGTGAGCAGAAACCGCGTCGCAGGTCTGAAGCACCGGTCGGTACCGCTGACCGAGGACGTGACCCCGTTCGTGCCCAGGGGCATGCGGGTGAGCGCGGCGCTGTCCTGGCGCTTCCTGGTGATCATCGGCGCGCTGTACGTGATCATCTGGCTGCTCGGCTACTTCGCCGCGGTGGTGGTGCCGATCGCGATCGCGCTGCTGCTCGCGGCGCTGATGGCCCCCGGGGTGAGCAAGCTGGTGGAGTGGCGGGTGCCCAGGGCGCTGGCCACGCTGATCGTGATGGTCGGCGGCATCGCCGTGCTCGGCGGCGTGCTGACCTTCGTGATCACCGAGTTCGTCAACGGCCTGCCGGAGTTGCAGACCCAGGTCAGCTCCAGCCTGGACACCATCCGCGGCTGGCTGGCCAACGGGCCGCTGCACCTGCGGCAGGACCAGATCCAGAGCTTCCTGACCAACGCGATCGACTCGCTCAAGGCGAACCAGGCGGAGATCACCTCCGGGGCGATCACCACCGCGGCGACCATCGGCGAGGTCCTCACCGGGCTGCTGCTGACGATCTTCGTGCTGATCTTCTTCCTGCACGACGGCGGCGCCATCTGGGGGTTCGTCGTGCGCGGCGTCCCCTCGCCGGTGCGCGACCGGGTCGACGTGGCGGGCAAGCGCGGGTTCTCCTCGCTGGTCAGCTACGTGCGGGCGACGGCGGCGGTGGCCGTGGTGGACGCGGTCGGCGTCGGCATCGGCCTCTACTTCGTCGGGGTGCCGCTGGTGATCCCGCTGGCCGCCCTGGTCTTCCTCACCGCGTTCATCCCGATCATCGGCGCGCTGATCGCGGGCAGCGTGGCGATCCTGGTGGCGCTGGTGGCCAACGGGCCGCTGGCGGCGCTGGTCGTGCTGATCATCCTGGTCGGGGTGATGCAACTGGAGAGCCACGTGCTGCAACCGTGGCTGCTCGGCCGGGCGGTCCGGCTGCACCCGCTGGCCGTGGTGCTGGCGATCGCCGCGGGCCTGCTCGCCGCCGGGATCTCCGGCGCGCTGCTGTCGGTGCCGCTGCTGGCGGTGCTCAACGCGGGCATCCGGTCGCTGCTGCACGAGTCGGCCCCGGACCCGGAGCAGGTCGAACCGCTGGAGGACGAGGCGTCGCAGCCCAACGACGGGGTGGAGCGGGTGGAGTGACCGCCCGGGTCCCCCGCGACCCGGCCGCTCCGCTGTGGCGGGCCGGGGTGCTGCTGCGGGTGATCACGCTGTGCTTCGCCGGGGTGGTCGTGGCCGCGCACCACGGCGAGTACGCGCGGACCTGGCTGGCGTGGGCGGTCGTCGGCGGCATGGCGGTGTGGACGCTCGCCACCGGGCTGTACTACCCGCGGCGCGGCGCCGGGCTGTGGTTCACCCTCGTCGACCTCGCGGTCTGCTGCGGTCTGATGGCGCTGTCGCGGTGGGCGCTGACGCCCGCCCAGCTCGCCGGTGAGGTGCCGCTGGTGCCGACGGTGTGGGTGACGGCCGTGGTGGCGTTCGGCGCGATCCGGGCCGGGATGCTCGGCGGCACCGCGTTCGGGCTGGTGGTGTCGCTGTGCAACTTCGCGGTGCGCGGGTTCGTCGACATCGACCTGCTGCGGGACATGGTGCTGCTGGTCGGCATCGGGTTCGTGCTGGGCCTGGCGGCGACGACGTCGCGGCAGTCGGCGCTGCGGCTGGCGGCGGCGGAGCGGATCGAGGCGGCGACCGCGGAGCGGGAGCGGCTGGCCCGCGGCATCCACGACAGCGTGCTGCAGGTGCTGGCCCGGGTCCGCAAGCGCGGGCTGGAGGTCGGCGGGGAGGCCGCGGAGCTGGGCGAGCTGGCCGGTCGGCAGGAGGTGGCGCTGCGCGCGCTGGTGTCGGCGGCGCCGCTGGAGTCGTCCTCCGGGGAGGTGGACCTGCGCGGTCTGCTCCAGGTGTTGACGACCGAGCGGGTGCACGTGTCGGCGCCGGGGACGCCGGTGCCGCTGCCGGGGTCGGTGGCCTCGGAGCTGTCGTTCCTGGTGCGGGAGGCGCTGGAGAACGTGGCGCGGCACGCCGGTCCGTCGGCGAGGGCGTGGGTGCTGCTGGAGGACCTGGGGTCGTCGGTGGTGCTCAGCGTCCGCGACGACGGGGTGGGGATTCCCGAGGGCCGGTTGGCGGAGGCGTCGGCGCAGGGGCGGATGGGGGTGGCCCGGTCGATCCGCGGCCGGGTGGCCGACCTGGGTGGCACCATCACCCTGGAAACCGCGCCGGGGCAGGGTGTGGAGTGGGAGCTGCGGGTGCCCAGGACGTGGTGACGGGCGGGTTGACGCGGGACTTGGTGTGCGACGAGCGGGACGCGGTGGGGAGCCGGACGTGAGAACGATCTCGGTCATGGTGGTCGACGACCACCCGATGTGGCGCGACGGCGTGGCCAGGGACCTGGCCGAGCGCGGTTTCGACGTGCGGGCCACCGCGGGCGACGCCGCCGCCGCGGTCCGCATCGCCGCGGCGGTGCGCCCGGACGTGGTGCTGATGGACCTCAACCTGGGCAGCGAGTCCGGCGCGGACGCCACCCGGGAGATCACCGCGTCGCTGCCCACCACCCGCGTCCTGGTCCTGTCCGCCAGCGGCGAGCACGACGACGTGCTCCAGGCGGTCAAGGCGGGCGCCTCGGGCTACCTGGTCAAGTCGGCCTCCGCCGCGGAGCTGGTGGACGCGGTCGAGCGCACCGCCGCGGGCGACGCGGTGTTCACCCCGGGCCTGGCCGGGCTGGTCCTCGGCGAGTACCGCCGGATGGCCGCCGAACCGTCCCCGCCGAGGCTGACCGACCGGGAGACGGAGGTGCTGCGGCTGGTGGCCAAGGGCCTCACCGCCCGGCAGATCGCCGACCGGCTCGTGCTGTCGCACCGCACGGTGGAGAACCACGTGCAGTCGACGCTGCGCAAGCTCCAGCTCCACAACCGGGTGGAACTGGCCAGGTACGCGATCGAACACGGCCTCGACGGATCACCGTAAAGTGGACGTGTGACCACGCCCATCGACCCCCGTGAACTCCGAGTCTCCGACGCCGAGCGCACGCACGTGGTGGGCGTGCTGCAGAAGGCGATCGGGGTGGGCCTGCTGTCCCTGGACGACTTCACCGCCCGCGCCGACACCGCGCTGGCCGCCCGCACCCGCGGTGAGCTGAACGCCGTCCTGGTGGACCTCCCCGGCCTGGTCAGCGCCGAGGCCCCGGCCGCGCCCGAGCCGAAACCGGTGGAGATCCGGGCCTCCATGTCGACCGTCCGCCGCCGCGGCGCGTGGGACGTCCCGCGCGCCCTGTCGGTGCGCAACCGCGCGGGCACGGTCGAGCTCGACTTCACCGAGGCCCGGATCACCGACCCGGTCGTCACCGTGGACGTGGACGTCTCCATGGGCACGGTCGAGCTGGTGGTCCCCGACGAGGCGGCGTGCGACCTGCACGTCGACACCGTCGTCGGCGGCACCGTCAGCGACCGCGGCGCCCGCCGGGCCACCGGCGGCGGCACCCGGTTCGTGGTGACGGGCCTGGTCAAGGCGGGCAACCTGAACATCCGCCGCCCGACCGTGGCCCGCATCGGCCCGCTGGTCATCGGCAGGCACTGGAAGCTCACCTGGACCGACCGCCCGGACCGCCGCCGCCTCGGGTAGCCCCTGGGCGCTAGACGACGTGCAGCCGGGTCGGCGTGATCACCACCGGGGTGGAGAACAGCTCGGCGAACCGCTCCGGGGTGCCGAACATGGCCCCGATGCGCTCGGTGTACTTGGCCAGGTAGCCGGGTTGCCCGTGCGCGGGCGCCTCGCCGGGCGCCACCGCGGCCGCAGCCGGTTCTCGCCGCGCTCGCGGTCGGCGGGCTGGAGGTGCGCGGTGAGCGCCCCGAGTGCTGTGTTCGGTGCGGTGCTCATGTCGTTCCCCCTGGTGGACGTCGATCGGGGACGCTAGCCGGGGGGTACGACAGTTCTCAGCATGCGGATCAAGGGCGGACAGCGCGGGTGAACAGGTCGGCCAGTTCACGCCCGTACGCGGTGAGGTCGAGGTCCGGTTCCGCGGCGGCGCGCTGGGCGGCGCCGTCGAGGGCACTCGCGACGGCCTCGGCCACCACGGCGGTGTCGAACTGACCGAAGACGCCCTCGCGCTGCCCCTGGTGCAACTGGCGCTGCAACCGCCCGACGCGGAAGTCGCGCAGCACCACCGCGTACATCGGCTCGCGCGCGCCGGTCCCGATCTCGACGACGGCCCGCAGGTGCTTGGGGTGGGTGCGCAGGTACTCCACCCGCGCCTCGATGTGCGCGCGCAGCAACTCCACCCGGTCGACGACCCCGGCGATGCGGGCGTCGAGCACCTCGTCCCCGGCGGCGATGGCGCTGACCAGCACGGCCATCACCAGGTCGGACTTGTCGGCGAAGTGGTAGGAGATCATCCGGGTGCTGCTCAGGCCCGCGTGCTCGACGATCCGGGCGAAGGACGCCTTGCCGTAGCCGAGGTCGGCGATGACCTCGATGGCCGCGTCGGTGATCTGCTTGCGCCGGGCCAGCTCGGTCGCCGTCTGCTCATTTACCTGCATGAGTAAATATTAACACGGTTGAGTAAGACTGTGCCGCGGAATTCGGCGGGATCAGCGGTGGGGCTTGGTGGTGACCAGGTGGAAGAGGCGGGCGGTGTGCTTGTACGGGTGCCGGTCGGCGAGGGCCAGTTCCAGGCGTTCGAGGGCCGCGAAGAAGGTGGGGTCGGACTTCTTGGCGTTGTCGGTGATGTAGTCGTTGGTGGTGCGGATGCCGTAGTGGGACGGAGGCGGGCAGCCGAGGTCGGCGAGGGTGTCGGTGATCTCTTCGGCGGTGTGCAGGGTGATGTGCCGGTCGAAGAGTTCGGTGCGCGCGCGGGGGTTGTCGAGGGCGGCCAGGGCTGCCTCGGGGTCCAGGTCGCGGATTGCGGCGACCAGGGGGGCGGAGTGCCGGTTGACGGTCATGACCGAGAGCACGCCCCCGGGGCGGAGGTGGGTCAGGGCCGCGGCGAGGGTGGCGCCGGGGTCGTCCACGTAGGGCAGGACGTTGTGGCAGAGGACGGCGTCGTACTCGCTCGGTGGCAGGGCGTGGATGTCGGACTCGACGCAGGTGATGCGGGTGGTGAGGGCCGCCCCGTGGGCTCGGGCGCGGGCGGCGGTGAGCATGTCCGGGGAGTGGTCGACGATCGTGACGTGGTGGCCCCGGGCGGCCAGGCGGATCGCGTCGGCGCCGTCGCCGCCCGCCAGGTCCAGGATGCGCAGCGGGGTCGGGGGGAGGTGGCGGGCGAGGTTCGCCTCCGCCACCGCGTACCGCAGGCGCCCCCACGGGCTGTCCTGCCACTCGCGCCAGGTGGACACGGCCGCTACCCCCGGCCCAGTTCGTCGGCCGTGGGGTAGGAGGGTTGGGCGCCGGGGCGGGTGACGGAGATGGCGGCGACCAGGACCGCCGTGCGCGCCGCCTCTTCGAGGGTGGTCCCGGTGGCGAGGGAGGCGGCCAGCGCGCCCGCGAAGGCGTCCCCGGCGCCGGTGGTGTCCACGGCGGCGACCGCGGGGGCGGGGATGTCGGTCGTGCCCTCCGGGGTGAGGACCCGGGCACCCCGGGCGCCGCGCGTGATGATCGCGGTGCGCGGGCCCAGCGCCAGGAGGTCGCCGGTGCCGCCGGTGAGGGCGTGGGCCTCGTGCTCGTTGACGACCAGCGGGTCCAGGGCGGCGAGGGTCCGCGGGCTCAGGTCCGCCACGGGGGACAGGTTGAGGACGGGCCGGACACCCCCGGCCGCCGCCAGCGCCACCGCGTGCTCCACCACCGGCAGCGGGACCTCCAGGGACGCCACGAGGACCGCCGCGCCGGTGAGGTCGACGTCCTCGGGGGTGAGTGCGGCGTTCGCGCCGGGGGAGACGACGATGGAGTTCTCCCCGTCCGGGGTCACCGTGATGAACGCGGTCCCGGTGGGACGGTCCACCCGGCGGACCCGGGTGGTGTCGACGTGGGCCGAGCGCAGGGAATCCAGCAGCAGGTCGCCGTGGGCATCGGTGCCGAGGGCTCCGACGAAGGCGACCGGGGCGCCGAGCCTGCCCGCGGCGACGGCGGTGTTCGCGCCCTTGCCGCCGGGGATGGTCTCCACGTCGGAGCCGAGGGCGGTCTCGCCACCGGCGGGTCTGGCGGGGACCGCCACGACCAGGTCCGCGTTCGCCGAGCCGAGAACCACCACGGTGTCGTCCACGGATCGAGCCTAGTCAGCGGCCGTTGCCAATTGCGAACGTACGCAAGTGTGAACGATATCGGGGTACCGGGGAGCCGCGGTGCCACAATGTGCGTCACTGTTTTGTGCGCCCGGGGAACCGGTCGCACGTGAGTCCCGATGGCGGGCCCCCGTGGCCCGCCCCGGGTGCCGGTCCGGGTGTTCGCACCCGGGTCGGTTTCCGTGTCCACCGGCGTCGGTCGCGTAGCCCCCCGAGCGATCGGCGCCGGTGGCGCGGTCCGTGCGCGGCCCCGTCCTCCTCAGACCCGTTCCAGCTCGCGGTTCGGGGTCTCCACTTCCGACAGCCCCGCCCGCTCTTGGAGCCTGCGCAGCGGGGCGGGTGCCCACCACGCCCGGTCGCCGAAGAGGCGGATGACGGCGGGCACCAGCAGCAGCCGCACGACCGTGGCGTCCAGCAGCAGGGCGACGATCATGCCGACGCCGATGAGCCGCATGCTCTGCAGGCTCGACAGGCCGAACGCGCCCGTCACGACCGCCAGCAGCAGGGCGGCGGCGGTGATCATCGGTCCGGTGCGGACCAGTCCGGTGCGGACGGCGTCGCGGGTGGACAGGCCGGTGTGGCGGGCCTCGACCACCCGCGACAGCAGGAACGTCTCGTAGTCGGTGGACAGCCCGAACACCACCGCGCCGACGAGCACGAGCATCCCCGCCTGCATGGGTTGCGGGGTGACGTCGAGCAGCCCGGCGCCGTGCCCGTCCTCGAACACGAACGTCAGCACGCCGTAGGTGGCCGACAGGCTCAGCGCGCTCATCACCACGGCCTTGACCGGCAGCAGCACCGACCCGAACGCCAGGAACATCAGCACCAGCGTGGCCAGGACGAGGGTGCCGACCATCCACGGCACGCCGTCGCTGATCGAGGTGAACTGGTCGGCGGTGCGCGCGGGGAACCCGCCGACAAGCACCTCACCGCCGGACGGCAGCTCGCGCAGGGCCACCACGGCGTCGTGGCTCTGCGGCGATGCGGCGTCCCCCTGCAACGGCACGGTGAGGGCCACGACGCCGTCCTTGGCGCCCTTGGGCGCCACGCCGAGGACACCGGGGATCTTGCTCGCCTCGGCGGTGAACGCCTGCACGCCCGCCTCGTCGACCCCGCGCAGCAGGACGGTGGCGGTGTTGTTGGAGGCGGCGGGGAAGTTCGTGGCGATGGTCTCGGCGGTGGCGCGGTGCGGGTCGCCCGGGGGGAGCTGCTTCTCGTCGGCGGTGCCGAAGGTGGCGCCGGTGAACGGGACGGCCAGCACGAGCAGCACGGCGACGATCGCCCCGGCGAACCAGACCGGCCTGCGCATCACCGCGTCCGCCAGCCTGCCGACAAGCCCGTTCTCCGACGGTCCGTTGTTCTTGCGCCACGGCACGGCGCCCTTCTCGACGCGGTGCCCGAGGATCGACAGCAGCGCGGGCAGCAGCGTCAGCGACAGCAGGGCGGCGATGGCGACGGCGGACATGCCGCCGTAGGCCATGGACCGGAGGAAGTCCATCGGGAAGACCAGCAGTCCCGCCAGGGCGATGACCAGCAGCGTCGCCGAGAACGCGACCGTGCGCCCCGCCGTGGCGATGGCCCGCGCGACGGCCTGCTGCGGGGTGGCGCCCGCCGCCAGCTCCTCCCGGTAGCGGCCCACGGTGAACAGCCCGTAGTCGATCGCCATGCCCAGCCCGAGCAGGGTCGCCACGTTGACGGCGAAGGTGTTGATCTCCAGCCCCAGGCTCAGCAGCCGCAGCACGGCCAGCGACCCGAAGATCGACAACCCGCCGACGAGCACCGGCAGCGAGGCGGCCACCACCGTGCCGAAGATGACCACCAGCAGGATCAGCGTGATCGGCAGCGAGATGGCCTCGGCGACCACCAGGTCCGACGTGGACTGCTCGGTCATCGCGACCTCGGTCGGCACCTGCCCGCCCACCTCGGTCCGCACACCGTCGACCTCCAGCCGGTCGGCGATCTGCTCGTAGGCCTTCTGCCGCGCGTCGGTGCTGTCGCCCGCGAGGGAGATGGTGGCGAGCGCCCTGGTCTTGTCCGGCGTGGCCAGCGCGGCCTGCCGGGTGGACCAGTAGTCGACCCGCTGCGCGACCGCCGACGCGGGCAGCGCGTCCAGGCTCGCGGTCACCTTCCGCGCCACGTCCGGGTCGTCCACGTTCGCGGCGGTGTAGAGGATGACGACCTCGGCGGGCTTCTGCCCCAACTCCTGCTCGACGACCTGGTCCACGCGGTAGGACTCGCTGGCCGGGTCGTCGTAACCACCCTGGGTGAGCTTGTCGAAGACGCCCAGCCCCCACAGCCCACCGCCCACGGTCAGCACCAACGCGATCGTCAGCACCAACCAGCGGTGGACGTGCACGGCCGAACCCCACGCACGGAACACGGCGTTCCCCCTGATGGCTCTTGTCGGTGGTGATCCCCACGAAGGGCCGCTACCGTCTGGATAACAACGCTCTTAGTTAACACTGTTCACGGTAACTATTGATTAACACCGTTCACAAGATTCCGGAGACCAGAGATGACGCAGGCCACAAGACGTGACCGTGGCCGAGCCGACACCGACCGGGACATCCGCTCCCAGGCCCGAGCACTCCTGGTGAGCGACGGCCCCCAAGCGGTCACCCTGCGTGCGATCGCCCGGGAGCTGGGCATCACCGCCCCCGCGCTGTACCGCTACTACGCCTCCCGAGAAGACCTGATCGACCACCTGCGCCGAGACGTGTGCACCGACCTGGCGGCGGACCTGGAGTCGGCGCTGACCGACGTGCCCCAGGAAGACCACCTCGGCCGGGTGCTGACGCTGTGCCGGGGGTTCCGGGCGTGGGCGCTGGCCCACCCGCAGGAGTTCGCCCTGGTCTTCGCCTCACCCTCGGGCAGCCCGGCCGAGCAGCACAGCGTCGAGAAGGACAGCTTCGGCCGCGTCTTCCTGGCGGTCGCGGGCCGCGTCCTGGCCACCGGCCTGCTGCTGGGCAGGCCGGACGAGTCGGTGCCCGACCCGCTGCGCGCAGACCTGACCGGCTTCCGCGACGACCTTCTCGCGACGATCAACGGGAGCGGGGTGGACCTGCCCGCCGACCTGCTGGGCACGGGCATGGCCTACGCGCTGTTGCAGTTCTGGGTGCGGCTCTACGGTCAGGTGGCGCTGGAGGTCTTCGGCCAGGTCCCGTTCCCGCTGACGAACGCCGAGCCCCTGTTCGAGTCGATGCTGGCCGACCTCACCCGCGAGGTCGGCCTGCACTGAGGCGGGTCAGAGCCCGATGACCGGCGGGGCCGCCTTGCCCGGCTTGCCGTAGAGGAGCTCGTTGTAGAAGTCGTCCTGGAAGCCGTACCCGGCGGGTGGACTCCCGAACCGCTGGTCGCTGCCCGGTGAACCAGGACCGCCTGCCCGGGGTGGGAGCGGCTGCGGCCGGACGACCGGTTCCGGCGCCTGCTCACCCAGGACGGGGATGCAGGCCCGCCGCCCTTCGGAGCAGAAGAAGTCGCAGCGCGCGGTGCACCTGTGCGCGGGCGGCGGGGAGGGTCGGGGCACCCGGGGCGCGGGCACCGCGAACGGGCGGTGCCGAACCTGCGGGGTTCCCCGGCCGAAGAGGGAGTCGGTGGCGAACGGGGTGGCCGGTTCGCGCGGTGTCCAGTCCAGGCCGGGGCGGGCCTCGCGCAGGCGCACCACGCCGAGGAAGACGACGCCGAAGGCCCAGAGCAGCTTGGTCAGCTTGCCGGGCACCTGGTCGAGGTCGGCCAGCCACTCCTCGGTGTAGCGCTCGGTCTTCTGCGCCGAGCGCAGCCGCCGAGCACCCCACCTGAGCAGGGCCTTGGCCAGCGCCGGGGACACCTCCCCGCACTCGGCCACGACGATCGGCACCAGCAGACCGCCCAACATGAAGGCGATGACCGGGTTCACCGCCACCCCCTCCACTCCGGCGCGGGCCGGGGCGCGAACCCCCGGGACGGGGTGGAGGTCCGCTGCCGGACCGCCCCCCGGCGCTCGACCAGCAACGCCCGGGCACCACCGAGGCCGTCCGGGCTGAGGCGGTAGAAGCGGCGGCGGGGACCGCGCGCGCTCGGCTCGTCCAGCTCCCACTCGCTGACCACCCAGCCGGCCTCTTCGAGCCGGGCCAGGATCGGGTAGACGCTGCCGGTCTTGCGGCCCGCGTTCTGGGCGATCTTGAGGCCGTAGAGCTGGTCATCGGGACCGAGCAGGGCCTCCAGGACGTCCAGCGTCGCCGCGGTGATGCGGAACGGTGGACCGGCCATGGGCCAACTCTAGCTATGTAGAGATAGCCGGGGCAATGGTTTTCGCGAGCAGACCTCGCCATGCGGGGGCGGGCAGGTTCAGGCGGGGACCGGAGGGGTTCTTGGAGTCGCGGATCAGGGTGTTGGCGCCGGTCAGCGCGACCTCGACGCAGTCGCTGTTGGCACCGCCGCTATAGCTGCTCTTGCGCCAGGTGGTGTCGGCCATGCCTGTCTCCCGGGTGGTCGTACCTGCTCGCCAGCTTGGCGAGCACGTCCCGGGATTGTCCTGGATCGAGTGCGACCGCGTCGAGCCGAGGGAAGAGCTTCCAGTACCGCTGGACTTGGGCGAGGTCTTCGATGAAGAGGCCGGTGATGTAGCCGTCGAGGTAGGCCAGGGGCCTGCTCTCGGCGAAGCTGAACACGCGGAAGGCACCACCGAAAACCGAGCGCTCTCCCGCCGAGGCGGGGATCACCCGCACCACCACGCGCTGGGAAGCGGTGGCGAAGACCAGGCTGAGCAATTGCTCGTGCATGACCGCCGCATCGCCGATCATCAGGTGGAGGGCGTGTTCGTGGATGAAGAACACGAACTGCGCGTCTCCCCGGTGCAGCGCCCGCTGGCGCTGTATCCGAGCGCCGACGTGGAAGTTCACTTCCTCCGGGGTGTGTCCCCCTTCGGCGCCGATCATGGCGTGCGCGTATCGCTCGGTCTGGAGCAGGCCCGGGATCATCTGCGGCTCGTAGCTGTGCGAGGCGGTGGCAGAAGCCTCGTGGAAGACCAGGGAGCGCACAGCTTCATCCAGCATGGGGGCGTGCGGGGCAAGCCAGTGGCCATTAGCGAAGTTGGCAGCCCTGACCAAGGGGACCAGCTCGGTGATGCCCTCGTAGGAAACCCCGCAGCGGGCGAGGTGGTGGACCATGTCCACCTCGGAGATGGTCCGATCGCCGGTTTCCAGGCGCGACAGCACGCCCGGGTCCCAACCGAGGACCCGGGCCAGCTCGTTCAGACCGAGGCCCGCCCGTTCGCGGTGCGCCCGCAGGGCCGCGCCCAGTTCCCGGCCACAGGCCTTGGACTTGGAAGTCATGCCGTGAATCTAAGGGCGCCCGTGGCCGATTCCGGCGGGCGCGGCCGGGGTTTCACCCCAAGGGATCAGGTGTTGTCAGGCTGCATCAGCGCGCGGGCAGCGATGAACGCCTCGACGGCGCGGTCGATGTCCTCCGCTGTGTGGGCGGCTGACATCTGGGTGCGGATGCGGGCCTTGCCGTGCGGCACCACCGGGTAGGAGAAGCCGATCACGTAGATGCCTTGGGCCAGCAGGAGGTCTGCCATGCGGCCCGCCTCGGCCGCGTCGCCGATCATGACCGGGATGATGGGGTGTTCGCCCGCCAGGAGGTCGAAGCCCGCTTCGGTCATGCGGGTGCGGAAGTGGGTCGCGTTGGCGCGGAGGCGGTCCAGGAGGTCCGGGGTGATCAGGTCCAGGGCGGTGAGGGCGGCGGCGGTGATGCTGGGGGCCAGGGAGTTGGAGAACAGGTAGGGGCGGGAGCGCTGGCGCAGGACGTCCACGATTTCCTGGTGGGCGGCCACGTAACCGCCGCTGGCGCCGCCGAGGGCCTTGCCGAGGGTTCCGGTGTATATGTCGACTTTGTCGCCGACGCCGAAGTGTTCCGGGGTGCCCGCACCGGTTGCGCCCATGAAGCCGACGGCGTGGGAGTCGTCGACCATGACCAGGGCGTTGTACTTCTCCGCCAGGGCCGTGATCTCGTCGAGGGGGGCGAGGTAGCCGTCCATCGAGAAGACGCCGTCGGTGGCGATGAGGCGGTAGCGGGCGTCTTGGGCGGACTGGAGTTGGGCTTCCAGGTCGGCCATGTCGCGGTTGCGGTAGCGGAGGCGGCGGGCCTTGGACAACCGGATGCCGTCGATGATGCTGGCGTGGTTCAGCTCGTCGGAGATGATCGTGTCCTGATCGGACAGCAGGGTCTCGAACAGGCCGCCGTTGGCGTCGAAGCAGGAGCTGTAGAGGATCGTGTCGTCGGTGCCGAGGAACTGCGACAGCCTGCGCTCCAGCTCCTTGTGCGGCTCCTGGGTCCCGCAGATGAAGCGGACCGACGCCATGCCGAAGCCCCAGTCGGTGAGCGCCCGCTGGGCGGACTCCACCAGCGCCGGGTGGTCGGCGAGGCCCAGGTAGTTGTTGGCGCAGAAGTTCAGGACGTTCCCCGAGGCGACCTGGATCGCGGCGCGCTGCGGGGACTTGAGAACGCGCTCGTCCTTGAACAGGCCCGCCTCGCGGATCTCGCCGAGGGTGGTCCGCAGGTCTTCGCGTAGCCGGCCGAACATTCAGCTCTCCCAATCCAGGACGACTTTGCCGCAGTTGCCCGCGCGGGCGGTGGCGAACGCCCGCTCGTGCTCGGTGTGGTGGAAGCGGTGGGTGATCACGGGCGCCAGGTCCAGCCCGCCCTGCAACAGCACCGACATGGCGTACCAGGTCTCGAACATCTCGCGGCCGTAGATGCCCTTGAGCGTGATCATCTTCTGCACCACGGCGGCGAAGTCCACCGGGATCTCGGTGGCGGGCAGGCCCAGCATGGCGATCTTGCCGCCGTTGGTCATGTTGGCGATCATCTCGCGCAGCGCCGACGGCTGCCCGGACATCTCCATGCCGACGTCGAACCCCTCGGTCATCGCCAGCACCGGGTACACGTCGGCCACCTTGGCACCGCTGACGTCGAGGGCCACGTCCACGCCGAGCTTGCGGGCCAGGTCGAGCCGGTGCTCGCTGACGTCGGTGATGACGACGTGCCGGGCACCCGCGTGCTTGGCGATCGCGGCGGCCATCAACCCGATCGGCCCGGCGCCGGTGACCAGCACGTCCTCGCCGAGGACGGGGAAGGACAGCGCGGTGTGCACGGCGTTGCCGAACGGGTCGAAGATCGCGGCGATGTCCAGGTCGAGCGGGTGGCTGTGCACCCAGGCGTTCTGCTCGGGGATGACCGCGTACTCGGCGAACGCGCCGTCGGTGTGCACGCCCAGGCCGATCGTGCGCGCGCACAGGTGCCGCCGACCCGCCCGGCAGTTGCGGCAGGTGCCGCACACCAGGTGCCCCTCACCGCTGACAAGGTCGCCCTCCCGCACCTTGGTCACGGCCGCCCCGACCTCCACCACCCGGCCGACGAACTCGTGCCCGAGGACCAGCGGCGCCTTGATCGTCCTGGCCGACCACCCGTCCCAGGCGTCGATGTGCAGGTCGGTGCCGCAGATGCCGGTGCGCAGCACGCGCAGCTTGACCTCCCCGGGACCCACGGCGGGCTCGGGCACGTCGACCAGGGACAACCCGGGGCCGGGTGCGGTCTTGACCAGTGCCTTCACGGTGCCTCCGTCGCATGGGGACGCTCACCCGTGAGTCTGCTGCCGGTGGGCACTGCGGTCCATCCGGACTTTCTGCACTGCGTTGTCAGGCCACCTGCACAGCGGCCGTCAGGCCTCTTGGACGAGCGCCCGGATGACAGTGGCGATCAACGGGTGCTCTTGGCGGCCGGTCCGGGTCAACGCGAACACGTGCCGGGCGGCCGGGATCGCGAGTTCCACCCCTCGGCCCTCGGGCAGGGCGGTGCGCGGGATCAGCGCGACAGCCCCGGCGGCGATGAGGGCCAGTTGGGCGGTGAAGTCGTCGGAGGTGTGGTGGATGCGGGGCCGGAACCCCGCGCCCTGGCACGCCTGGAGGACCACGTCCTGGCAGGGGTTGCCCGCCGAGGGGACCACCCAGGGGTCGCGGGCCAGCTCGCGCAAGTCGACCTCGACGTGCCCCGCGAGCGGGTGGCCCGGCGGGAGGACCGCGTCGAACGGCTCGGAGTAGAGCGGCGTGCTGGCGACCCGGGGGTTCTCCTCGGGCCGCATGGTGACGGCGATGTCGATCTCCCCGTCGAGCAGCATCGGCAGGCTGTGGTGCCCCTCGGCGTCACTGACGTGCACCTCGATCCCCACCCGCCGCAGGTTCGCCGCAGCCGGGGCCACCACCCGGGTGATGGCCGTGGCGAACGCGGCCACCCGAACCCGCCCGGCCCGCCCCGCCGCCAACTCCGCGAGCCGCGCCTCCGCGCGGTCCAACTCCGCGAGGACGGCATCGGCGTGCTCGGCCAGCAGTTCCCCGGCAGCCGTCAACCACACCCGCCGCCCCTTGCGGCGCAGGAGTTCCTGCCCCGCCTCGGACTCCAGCACGGCCAACTGCTGCGACACCGCCGACGGCGTCAGGTGCAACGCGCGCCCCGCCGCCGTCACGGTCCCGTGGTC
Source organism: Actinokineospora spheciospongiae (assembly GCF_000564855.1). Classification (GTDB taxonomy): domain Bacteria; phylum Actinomycetota; class Actinomycetes; order Mycobacteriales; family Pseudonocardiaceae; genus Actinokineospora; species Actinokineospora spheciospongiae. The sequence goes on along the minus strand of NZ_AYXG01000241.1, from coordinate 60,301 downwards.
AGCGAGCGCCCGCAACACCCGCAACCGCCGTGGGTCGATCACAGCCCGCCCGCCTCGACTCTCACTCCGCCACCTCGGCTCCACTGCCTCGCGCCGCCACCTCGGCTCCTCGGCTCCGCAGCTCCGCGCCATCACCTCGGCTCCGCCATCTCGGCCCCGCAGCTCCGCGCCGCCGCCTCGGCTCCGCGCGAACCCCGGTCACCAAGATCCACACCCTCGCGCGCGACACCATCCACAACCCCCACCCTCCCGAGGGGATTCGCGGCCCTTGAGGCCATTCTACCTGCGGGGATGTGCGGGTGGGGGGTTGTGGATCTTGCCTGTGGACAACTCGCCGGGGGTGTTGTCGCCCGGGTGGGTGGAGTTGGGGCTACAGGACGATGTTGACCAGGCGGCCGGGGACGACGATGACCTTGCGGGGGGTGCCGCCGTCGACCAGGGCGGCGACCTTGTCGTCGGCCAGGGCGGTTGCCTTGACCTCGTCCTGGGTGGCCGCCGCCGGGACGGTGATGCGGCTGCGGACCTTGCCGTTGACCTGGATGGGGTATTCCACGGTGTCCTCGACCAGGTACTTCTCGTTCGCGGTCGGGAAGGGGCCGTGGGCCAGGGACTCGGCGTGGCCCAGCTTCGACCACAGTTCCTCGGCCAGGTGCGGGCACAGCGGGGCCAGCATCGGGACGATGGCCTCCGCGACGACGCGGGGGGCGCCGCCGGGGAAGTTCTTCGTCAGGTGGTTGTTCAGCTCGATCAGCTTGGCGCCCGCGGTGTTGTAGCGCAGGTTGGCGTAGTCCTCGTGCACACCGGCGATCGACTTGTGCAGCAGGCGCAGCGTGGCCTCGTCCGGGGTGTCGGCGACCACGCGGGTTTCGCCGGTCTCCTCGTCGACCAGGTTGCGCCACAGGCGTTGCAGGAAGCGCTGGGCGCCGATGACGTCCTTGGTGGCCCAGGGGCGGGAGACGTCCATGGGGCCCATCGACATCTCGTACATGCGGAAGGTGTCGGCGCCGTAGGTCTCGCACATCTCGTCCGGCGTGACCACGTTGCGCAGGCTCTTGCCCATCTTGCCGTACTCCTGGCGGACCTCCTGGTCGCCGTGGAAGTACTTGCCGCCGCGCTCGACGACCTCGCCGGCGTTGACGTACACGCCGCGCGGGTCGACGTAGGCGTACGCCTGGATGTAGCCCTGGTTGAACAGCCTGCGGTAGGGCTCCTCGCCGGTGACGTGGCCCAGGTCGAACAGGACCTTCTGCCAGAAGCGGGAGTACAGCAGGTGCAGGACCGCGTGTTCGACGCCGCCGACGTACAGGTCGACGCCGCCGGGGTCGTTCGGGCCGTGCTCGGGGCGCGGGCCCAGCCAGTACTGCTCGTTCTCCGGTTCGCAGAAGCGGTCGGGGTCGGTGGGGTCGACGTAGCGCAGCTGGTACCAGCACGAACCGGCCCAGTTGGGCATGGTGTTGGCGTCGCGGCGGTAGGTCTTGACGCCGTCGCCCAGGTCCAGGTCGACGGTGATCCAGTCGGCGGCCCGGGACAGCGGGGGGGAGGGCTCGGAGTCGGCGTCCTCGGGGTCGAAGGTGCGCGGGGAGTAGTCGTCGACCTCGGGCAGTTCGATCGGCAGCATGGATTCCGGGACCGCGATCGGGGTTCCGGCCTCGTCGTAGACGATCGGGAAGGGCTCGCCCCAGTAGCGCTGGCGGGAGAACAGCCAGTCGCGCAGCTTGAACTGGATGGTGCCCTCGCCGTGGCCGTGCTCCTCCAGCCAGCCGATCGCGGCCTTCTTGGCCTCGTCGATGGGCAGGCCGTCCAGGAAGCCGGAGTTGACCGCCGGGCCGTCGCCGGTGAACGCCTCGCCGTCGAAGCCCTCGGGGGGCTGCACGGTGCGGCGGACGGGCAGGCCGAAGGCGGTGGCGAAGTCCCAGTCGCGCTGGTCCTGGCCGGGCACGGCCATGATCGCGCCGGTGCCGTAGCCGGCCAGCACGTAGTCGGCGATGAACACCGGGATGCTCTCGCCGTTGATCGGGTTGACCGCGTGCGCGCCGGTGAAGACGCCGGTCTTCTCCCGGTTCTCCTGCCGCTCCAGCTCCGACTTGGTCGACGCGGCGCGGCGGTAGGCGGCGACGGCGTCGGCCGGGGTGGTCGCCCCCCCGGTCCAGCGCTCGTCGGTGCCCTCGGGCCACTGCGCGGTGGTGATCGTGTCCACCAGGGCGTGCTCTGGGGCCAGGACCATGTAGGTGGCGCCGAACAGGGTGTCGGGGCGGGTGGTGAAGACGACGATGGTCTCCGCGCCCGAGGCGAACTTCACGCGGGCGCCGTTGGAGCGGCCGATCCAGTTGCGCTGCATCGACTTGACCTTCTCCGGCCAGTCCAGCCGGTCCAGGTCGTCGATCAGGCGGTCGCCGTAGGCGGTGATCCGCATCATCCACTGGCGCAGGTTGCGGCGGAACACCGGGAAGTTGCCGCGCTCGGTGCGGCCGTCTGCGGTGACCTCCTCGTTGGAGACCACCGTGCCCAGGCCCGGCGCCCAGTTGACCGGGGCTTCGGACAGGTAGACCAGGCGGTGCTCGTTCAGCACCTTGGCGCGCTCGGCCGCGGACAGCTCGCCCCACGGCTTGCCGTCGAAGGTCTCCCCGGACGCGGCGAACTTCGCCTCCAGCTCGGCGATCGGGCGCGCTTTGCCCCGCTCGGCGTCGTAGTAGGAGTTGAAGATCTGCAGGAAGATCCACTGCGTCCAGCGGTAGTACTCCGGGTCGATCGTGGAGATCCGGCGCCGCTCGTCGTGGCCCAGGCCCAGCCTGCGGATCTGGCGCAGGTAGGTCTGGACGTTGTCCTCGGTGGTCTTGCGCGGGTGCTGGCCGGTCTGCACCGCGTACTGCTCGGCGGGCAGGCCGAACGCGTCGAAGCCCATGGTGTGCAGCACGTTGCGACCGGTCATCCGGTGGTAGCGGGCGTACACGTCGGTGCCGATGAACCCCAGGGGGTGGCCGACGTGCAGGCCCGCGCCCGACGGGTACGGGAACATGTCCTGCACGAACAGCTTGTCGGCCGGGACCTCCGCGCCGCCCGACAGCGGGCCGACCGGGTTCGGCGCGTGGTAGGTGCCGTTGGCCTCCCAGTACTCCTGCCAGCGCTGCTCGATCCGGCCTGCCAGCTCGGCGGTGTACCGGTGCCCCGGGACCGTGTCCGGTGTGGTGTCGCTCATCCGAGGGTTCCTTCCACTGCGTCTCCTGCTTGCCCTGACAACAAGAAACCCCTCAGCCAACGAATGGCATGAGGGGTTGCCGCGCTCACCAGTGGCTGGTCAGCGCGGCCCAGCAAGGAGCAGGCGAGCCGTACTCATGTGGAACAGGGTACCGCACCCGTGCAGCGCTTTTCGGTAGCGCTCCCCGGTTGCGGCGAACCCCGTCCAAGCGATCCCGGCGCGCCGCTTACCATCGAGCCGTGAACCTCGTGCCGCTCGCCCCGCTGGTCGCGGGCCTCCCGCTGCTCGCCGTCGGATTCCTCGGCCTGACCGAGCGGCTGCCGCGCAACCGCTTCGGCGGGGTGCGGACCCCGGCCACGCTGCGCAGCGACGAGGCGTTCCGGGTGGGCAACAAGGTCGCCGGGCTGCCGACGCTGGTCGCGGGCGCGGTCGGGGTGCTGGGCGCGGTCGCGGCGTGGGCCATGCCGGGGACCGGCGGGCTGCTGGTGGTGGCGCTGATCGCGTTCGTCGGGCTGGTCGCCATCACCCTGGCGGGCGGTGTGCTGGGCAACCGGGCGGCGGACGCGGTGCCGGAGCCCGCGCCGGAACTGCCCGCGGGTTGCGCCGGGTGCCAGTGCGGCGCGGGCGGCTGCGGGACGTTCACCAAGACCGCCTAGTTGTCCTTCACGTCACCCGGGTGGGTGGCCAGCAGCGCCAGCGGCATCCCCTGCCTGCGCAGGACCCGGCCCCACAGGTCCTCCTCCGCGGGGGCCAGCACGTCGTTGGGCAGCGCCGGGACCACGATCCAGTCGCCGCGGTCGATCTCTCCCGCGAGCTGGCCGACGTCCCACCCGGCGTAACCGGCGAAGACCCGCATCCCCCGGAACTTGGGGACCAGGACCTCCGGGTCGGCGTCGAGGTCGACCAGGGCCACCGGGCCGCGCACGCTGATCAGGCCGGTGACGCCGTCGAGGTTCTCCCCGGTGCGCATGGCGGCCAGGCACAGCGCCGTCTTCTGCTCGACCGGGCCGCCGACGAACACCGAGCCGGGGCGGGTCACGTGCGGGCCCCAGTTCGGCAGCACGTCGTCCACCGGGACGTCGCTGGGGCGGTTGAGCACGACCCCGAGCGTGCCCTCGCCCCGGTGGTCGATGACGTAGACCACCGTGCGGCGGAAGTTGGAGTCGAGCAGGCTCGGCGCCGCGACGAGCAGCGTTCCCGGCTCGACCTCGGGATCGGAGGTCACCCCGCCATGATCCCACCTCGGCGGCGGGAGGCGGCAGCCAACACGGCGCAGACGGGAACAACACCGGCGAGTCGCGCGTTGAAGGGGGTGGTCGGCACCACCGTGTCCCCCGGGCTCAACCTGAACCGCCTTCGTGGAATACCGCTCGGCTGGAGCCACGTTGCGCGACCCGCCGTGAGGCGACCGGGTGTCGACCCCGGATTGGGCGGTCCCTCGGGGCCGCCCAATCCGGTTTTCTAGGCTGTCCCGTCGTGAGCACCGTCGGGCACGACCGGGTCGGAGCGCGGGCGCTCCTCGCTGGGGCCGGGTTCCGCCGACTCCTGTACAGCCGCTTCGCCGCCCAGTGGGGTGACGGCCTGTTCCAGGCCGGTCTGGCCGGGGCGGTCCTGTTCAACCCGGAGCGCGAGGCCGACCCGCTGGCGATCGCCGCCGGTTTCACCGCGCTGCTGCTGCCGTACTCGCTCGTCGGCCCGTTCGCGGGCGCCCTCCTCGACCGCTGGGACCGGCGGCGGGTGCTGGTCGTGGCGAACCTGCTGCGCGGGGTCCTGGTGCTGGTGTCGGCGCTGGCCGTGGCACTGGGGTCGACCGGCCTGTTCGGGCTGGCGCTGGTGGTCGTGGGGATCAGCCGCTTCGTGGGGTCCGGGCTGTCGGCGTCGTTGCCGCACGTGGTGCCGGTGCCGACGCTGGTGGAGGCGAACGCCCTGGCCACCACCCTGGGCTCGGTGGTGACGGTGTTCGGCGCGGTCTGCGCGGTCGGCCTGCGCGCGGTGTTCGGCGACGGGGACGTCGGGTCGGGGGCGACCACGGCGTTCGCGGTGCTCGGCTCGGTGGCGGCGGCCTGGTTCGCAGGCCGGTTCGCGGCGGGTGCGCTGGGACCGGACGAGGTCAACGAGCCCAGGGAAACCGTGCGGGCCATCGCGCGCGGCCTGTTCGACGGCGGTCGGGCGGCGGTGCGGACACCGTCGGTGCTGGCCGGGTTCGTGGCGCTGCTGGCGCACCGGGCGGCGTTCGGGGTGGCGCTGCTGCTGGTGGTCCTGCTGATGCGGTTCCGGTTCGACTCCGGCCTGGGCGGTCTGGGCCTGGTCGCCGGGCTGTTCGGGGTGGGCATCCTGGTCGCCGGGCTGACCACCGCGCGGATAGTCGCCCGGTTCGGGCGGCGGCGGACCGTGCAGGGGGTGCTGGTGCTGGGGGCGGTGGCCATCGTGGGCCTCGGGCTGCCGCTGGCCATGCCGACCGTGCTGGCGGCGGCACTGCTGATCTCGTTCGCCGGGCAGATCGTGAAGCTGTGCGTGGACGCGGCGGTGCAGCGTGACATCGGGGACGACACGCGCGGGCGGGTGTTCGCGCTCTACGACACGCTGTTCAACGTCACGCAGGTGGCGGCGGTGGCGCCGGCCGCGCTGGTGGTGGCCCCGGACGGGGCGTCGCCGGGGCTGATCCTGGCGGCGGGCGGGTGCTACCTGGTGGGCCTGGTCGGCTTCACGGCGGTCACCCGCCACGGGTGACGCGGGTTGTCCACAGGCGAGGGTTTTTCCGCCGCGTCACTCCATGGTTGTCCACAGGTTTTCGGCAGGTCTGTTCCCGCAGGTCAGGAGCGATAGACTGGCTTCGGGGACGCCCCCCAGGGAGTGGCGGGGGCTGCTTTGCGGGCGGGTGGCCGCGGACCTGCCTTGATAGCCGCATCCGGGCAGGGTGGAATGACGCGGTTTCCTCGCACCTCAGGTACGGGGTTTGTGGTGCTGTGCAGGTGCCGAAGCCGTTCCGGGCCGTGTGCTACCTCGCCGTCTGGCCGCTGCTCGCGGACGTGGCGCCGGTCGAGCCCTGGTGCATCGCACGCGTGTCACCCGGGTTCGTCGCTGCGCGCTGTGAGTGCATAAGGGGCATGCCACCACCTGCTAACGCGCTACCTCCCCGGTGCCGTCTCGCGCTTGCTCACGATCCGCTCGTCTTCCTGGTAGTTGTCGCCCCCGGGTGGAGCCATGTTGGTGACCAGGAGGTCGGTGACGACCCCGTCGGCGCAGGTGACTCGCAGCACCTGGCCCCGGTTGCCTAGGTCCACCGGTTCGACCGAGGAGACTCCGGGGTGCTCCGTGAGCAGATCACTCACCAGAGCCCGAAAACGGCTGTTGCGCACGGCTCACCACCCCTGCTTCGGCGGCTGGTAGTCCCTGTGGTCCGGGATGCCCGGGCCGCTGGTCTGCATCACCTGGACGGCACCTGTGCCACCGTTGGCGAAGTTCGCCTTGATCAGCACGTGGTTGTAGGCCACGTCCGGGGACAATTCCACTCCCCGCCGCATGTCCACGAACTCGGTGATCTCATCGTGGTCAAGTGCGCGCAGGCGCTCGTCCAGCCAATCCGTGAGTTCGTTCAGCTTCACCGGCCCATCCTCGCACCCGGGATCAAGCGGGGGTGATGCCCTGCTCCCGCGCCCACTCGCGCAGGGCGGCGATGGCCTCGTCGTGGTCCATGGGGCCCCGGTCGAGGCGGAGTTCCTTGAGGTGGCGCCACGCCTGGCCCACCAGGGGACCCGGGGGGAGGCCGAGCAGGCGCATGATCTCGTTGCCGTCGAGGTCGGGGCGGACCCTGGCGAGGTCTTCCTCCTCCGCGATGCGGGCGATGCGCTCCTCCAGGCCGTCGTAGGTGCGCTGGAGGGCGTTGGCCTTGCGGCGGTTGCGGGTGGTGCAGTCGGCGCGGACGAGCTTGTGGAGGCGGGGGAGGAGGTCGCCCGCGTCGGTGACGTAGCGGCGGACCGCGGAGTCGGTCCACTCGCCCTTGCCGTAGCCGTGGAAGCGCAGGTGCAGGAACACCAGCTTGGCCACGTCCTCGGTGAGGTCCTTGCTGTAGCGCAGGGCCCGCAAGCGCTTTCGGACCATCTTGGCGCCGACCACCTCGTGGTGGTGGAAGCTGACGCCGCCCCCTTCGACGTGGCGGCGGGTGTCGGGCTTGCCGATGTCGTGCAGGAGGGCGGCCAGGCGCAGGACCAGGTCCGGTTCGGCGCCCTCTTCCTCCAGGTCGATGGCCTGGTCGAGGACGACGAGGGAGTGCTCGTAGACGTCCTTGTGCTGGTGGTGCTCGTCGATCTCCAGGCGCATCGCGGGCAGCTCGGGGAGGACGTGGGCGGCGAGGCCGGTGTCGACCAGCAGCTCGACGCCGCGGCGGGGGAACTTGCCGCAGAGGAGCTTGGACAGCTCGGCCTGGACGCGTTCGGGGGTGATGCGGGCGATCTCGGCGCACATCGACGTCATGGCCTCCAGCACCCGGGGGGCCGGGGTGAGGCCGAGTTGGCTGGCGAAGCGGGCCGCGCGCAGCATCCGCAGCGGGTCGTCGGCGAAGGACTCCTGGGGGGTCGCCGGAGTGTCCAGCACGCGGTCGTCCAGGGCGGACATGCCGTCGTGGGGGTCGATGAACTCGCGTGAGGCCAGGTCGATGGCCATGGCGTTGACGGTGAAGTCGCGGCGGACCAGGTCGGCCTCGACCGTGTCGCCGAAGCGGACCTCGGGGTTGCGGGTGACCCGGTCGTAGGCGTCGGAGCGGAAGGTGGTGATCTCGCAGACGATGCCGCCCTTGCTGGCGCCGACGGTGCCGAAGGCGATGCCGGTGTCCCAGACCGCGTCGCCCCAGGGGGAGACCAGGGCGAGGATCTGCTCCGGGCGGGCGTCGGTGGTGAAGTCGAGGTCGTTGCCGTGCAACCGGCCGAGCATGGCGTCGCGGACGCTGCCGCCGACCAGGTAGAGGCTGTGGCCTGCACGCGCGAAGCGGGCCGCCAGGTCGTCTGCGACGGGGGAGACGCGCAGCAGCTCCACCACCGCGTTCTGGGCTGCCGAGGTTCGGGACACGGTTGACGAGGTTATCCGCAACGGCCCGCGCGCCGTCCGCCCGCCGCCCCCACTGCGCCGATCGCACTACCATCGCCTCCATGCCCCCGTCTTCCGGCAGGTCCCGAGGCGCGCGGTCCGGCCGCCGGTTGCGCCGCCGCGGCCGGAAGCTGACCACGGTCGACGAGACCTCCGCGGGTGGTCTCGTCATCGACCGCTCCACCTTCCGGGTGGCGTTGATCGGCAGGTTGGACCGGCGGGGGCGGTTGCTGTGGTCGCTGCCGAAGGGGCACATCGAGGCCGGGGAGACCCCCGAGCAGACCGCGGTGCGCGAGGTCGCCGAGGAAACCGGCATCGACGGCGAGGTGGTGCGCCCGCTCGGCACGATCGACTACTGGTTCGTGGCCGACGGCACCCGGCGCATCCACAAGACCGTGCACCACTTCCTGCTGGTGGCGCACTCCTTCGAGCTGTCCGACGAGGACGTCGAGGTGACCGAGGTGGCCTGGGTGGACTTCGACGAGCTCGACGCCCGGCTGGCCTACGCCGATGAGCGCCGTCTGGTGCGCAAAGCCCGCCAACTACTCTCCGAGCATCCACTGTCACCCGATCCGGTGGAGTCGGACCTGCCCGAGGTCGGACGGGCCTGAACGCGATGCCTGGAGCGAACCCGTGACTGATCGACTGCGCCGCACCGGCCTGGTGGTGCTCACCGCGGTCCTGGCGGCGCTGGTGGTGCCGCTGCCCTCGGCGGCGGCGCAGCAGTCGGGGCGGCTGCGCGTCGACCTCGACCAACTGCTGCCCCGGGTGGTGGACGCGGCGGCGCAGGCCATCACCGTGACCGGGCGGATCACCAACACCGGTGACCGCAACGTCGAGCAGATCGAGGCCCGGTTGCAGCGCGGCGCGGTGCTCGACACCGAGTCGGCGCTGCGCGGCGCGCTCAACGACCCGCAGAAGACCGACGCGGTGAACCGCCCGCAGGTCAGCTCCACCTTCCAGCCGATCTCCGACCGCCTGGACCCCGGTGAGTCGGCGGAGTTCTCGATCTCCGTGCCGCTGGGCGCGGACAGGGGCGCGTTGAAGCTGGACCGGCCCGGGGTGTACCCGGTGGCCCTCAACTTCAACGGCGACCCGGAGTTCGGCCGCACCGAGCGGGTCGGCGCGCTGAGCACGCTGCTGCCGGTGCTGTCGGTCCCCGGTGGCGGCGCGGTTCCCCCGCCCGCCGCGCCGAGCAGGCTGACCGTGCTGTGGCCGCTGGTCGACGACCGGCCGCGCCGGGTGCAGACCCCGCTCGACGGGACCCCGCCGGTGTTCTCCGACGACGGCCTGTCCTCCTCGGTGTCCGGCGGCCGGTTGTTCAACCTGGTCGACGCGGTGCAGCGGGCGGCGCGGTCGAACGCGGCGGTGCTGCGCTCGCTGTGCTTCGCCGTGGACCCGGACCTGCTGGAGTCCGTGCAGGTGATGACCACCGGCTACCGGGTGCGCACCGCCGACGGGCGGCTGGTCGACGGCAGCGGCGGCCGGGCCGCGCAGTTGTGGCTGGACCGGGTGAAGGAGCTGACCCGCGGCCAGTGCGTGGTGGCGCTGCCCTACGCCGACGCGGACCTGGCGGCGCTGTCGCGGGCCGGGGCGACGACCCTGCAGGCCGACGCGCTCGACGTGGCCGCGCTGGTGGAGACCGCGCTGGGCACGAAACCGCTGGCCGGGGTGGTGTGGCCGGAGACCGGCACCCTCGACGCGCGCACCCTGGGCGACCTGGCGAAGCTGCGCCGCACCACGGTGCTGGTCGACTCCGGCAAGCTGCGCGACACCTCCGGCGCGGCGCCGTACCGGCTGGGCGACAACCTCAACGCCGTCCCCCACGACCAGTTGATCGCCAACTCGCTGTCCCCGCGGACCACCGGCGACGACTCCGGGGTGAAGACGTCCTCGGTGCAGAACGGGTTGGCGACCCTGGTGTTCCGCGCCGCCTTCCAGGCCGTTCCCGGGCAGGTCGAGCTGGTCGCCCCGCCGCGCAGGTGGAACGCATCCGGCGCGGAGCTGACCGTGTTCCTGCAGGCCATCGAGTCGCTGGAGGCCCAGGGCTACCTCGACACGCTGGGGTTGCAGTCGCTGGTCGACGGCGCCGAGCAGGGGCAGGCGGGCGGGGTGGACTACTCCGCCGCCGACACCGCCGCCGAGCTGCCGTCGTCGGCGGTCGCGGCCGTGGCCCAGGTCGACGCGACGCAGCGCGAGCTGACCAGCACCGTGCTGTTCGAGGACGACACCCAGCTCGTGCAGCCGGACGCGCTGGTGCAGCCGCTGCGCGCCGGGTTGATCCGGGCGTCGTCGGCCGCTTGGCGGTCCACCCCGGAGCGGGCGGGGGCGGCCACCAACGAGGTGTCGAACCAGATGTCGGCGCTGCTGTCGCAGGTGACGGTGACCGACCCGGGCAGGCCGCTGTCGCTGGCCTCGGCGGACAGCCCGATCCCGGTCTACATCACCAACTGGCTGCCGGTGAAGGTGCAGGCCCGGATCAACCTCGGGTCCACCCCCGGGCTCAAGCCGGAGCAGCAGATCGTGGTGCAGATCCCGGCGAAGGCGTCGCTGCCGCGCTACCTGCCCGCCGAGGTCACCCGGTCCGGCCGGTTCAGCGTCGACATCTGGCTGACCACCGAGCAGGGCACCCGGCTCGGCGGGACCTCCCGGGTCGAACTGAACTCGACCTCGTACGGCAGCATCACCCTGGCGGTAACCTTCCTGGCCGCCGGTGTTCTCGTGCTGTTGGTCGGCCTGCGGTTGTTCCGCAGGATTCGCGCGCGGCGCACGGCGGGCACCGCGGTGACCGACCAGCTCTGACGGTGCCCCGGCGGTGGCTCGGGGCAGGACCAGCTCTCAGGCGGGGTACAAGTGAGCACACCGAGGACGGACAGCGTGCAGCAGGACGCGCCCGGGGAGGGCACCGCGCAGGTGCCCCCGGCCCAGCGGGCGGCCGCGCCGACGCCGTCGCTGGCGAAGGCCAGCGGGTCGATGGCGATCGCCACCTTGGTCAGCCGGATCACCGGGTTCTTCTGGAAGATCATGTTGGCCTGGGTGGTCGGCACGGACGTGGTGTCCGACTCGTTCACCATCGCCAACACGCTGCCCAACATCATCTTCGAGCTGCTGCTCGGCGGGGTGCTGGCGAGCATCGTGGTGCCGCTTCTGGTGCGCTCGCAGGACGACCCGGACGGCGGCGCCGAGTACACGAACCGGCTGCTCACCGTGGGGCTCACCGGGCTGGCGGTCGGCACCGTGGTCGCGGTGGCCGCCGCGCCGCTGTTCACCTGGCTCTACGTGGACGGCTCGACCGGCCGGGCCAACCCGGACCTGGTGACGGTGTTCGCCTACCTGCTGCTGCCGGAGATCCTGTTCTACGGGCTGTTCGCGCTGCTCTCGGCGATCCTGCAGGCCCGGCAGGTGTTCGGGCCGACCGCGTGGGCGCCGGTGGTCAACAACCTGGTCATCATCGCCACCCTCGGCGCCTACGCGCTGCTGCCCGGCGAGATCACCATCGACCCGGTGCGGATGACCGACGCGCACGTGCTGACCCTCGGTGTCGGGGTGACGCTGGGCATCGTGGTGCAGTCGGCGATGCTGCTGCCCGCGCTGCGCCGGATCGGGTTCCGGTTCCGCTGGACCTGGGGCATCGACGCCCGGCTCAAGGAGTTCGGCGGGCTGGCGCTGTGGATTCTGGGGTACGTGGCGATCAGCCAGGCGGGCATGGTGATCACCCAGCGGGTGCTGACCGCGGCGGCCGACGGTGGCGCGACGATCTACGCCAACGCCTGGCTGCTGTTCCAGCTCCCCTACGGCGTCATCGGCGTCTCGCTGCTGACCGCGATCCTGCCGAGGATGAGCAGGGCCGCGGCCGCGGGCGACACGAAGAAGCTGGTCGACGACCTGTCGGTGGGGGCGCGGCTGTCGACGGTGATGCTGGTGCCGATCAGCGCGGTGCTGACGGTGACCGGGTCGGCGATCGGCGTGGCGCTGTTCAACGCCGGTGAGACGACCTTCGTCGCGGCGCAGCGGCTGGGCCTGGCGCTGGCGTTCTCCGCGTTCGGCCTGCTGCCCTACGCGCTGGTGATGTTGCAGCTCCGGGTGTTCTACGCGATGAAGGACGCGCGCACGCCGACGCTGATCATGGTCGTGATGACCGTGGTGAAGGTCCCGCTGCTGTACATGACCGCCGCCGTGGTGCGCCCCGACCAGGTGGTCATCGGCGTGATGCTGGTCAACTCGCTGACCTTCGTCGTCGGCGCGGTCCTGGGCCAGATGTGGCTGTGGGTGCGGCTGGGCAACCTGCACAGCAAGAAGGTCGTCAAGGTCATCGCGATGAGCGTGGTGGCCGGGGTCGCCGGGGTGGCCGCCGGGTGGCTGGTCACCGGGCTGGTGCTGCCCGCCGGGGTCGAGGGGCGGGTCAGCGCGTGGGTGGCGCTGGTGGTGCAGGGGCTGGTGGCGAGCGTGGTCGCGTTCGGCGTGCTCGCGCTGTTCCGGGTACCCGAGCTCAAGCCCGCGACCGACCGGATCACCCGACTGGTGCGCCGCGGTTGATCCGCTCGTCGCCGGTGGGCGGCGGATTTCCCGTACCCTCGTGAGCAACGTCGGCAGGGGCGTCGGCAGGCGGAGAGAACGGTGACGACAAGACGGACCGAGTACCCAGGGGGCGAGGGATCGGCTGGTCTGCGGGCCAAGGACGGTCTCCTCGTGCCCGGTGCCGTCGTCGGCGACGGCCGCTACCGGCTGCTGGCCCGGTTCGGCGTCGACGAGCGCGCCCGCGCCGAGCTGTGGCGCGCCCAGGACGGGCAACTGCGCCGCGACGTGGCGCTGACGCTGCTGGTCGCCGACCCGGGGGACGGCGCGGCCGCCGCGGCGGCCCGGCGCACCCTGGAGCGGGTCACCTACTCCGCCCCGATCACCCACCCCGGCCAGGCCAGGGTGCTCGACGTGCTCAGCCCCGGCAATGGCATCGGCCACGGCGAGGGCCTGCTGGGCATGATCGTGGCCGACTGGACCCAGGGCACCGACCTGCTCGACGTCATCGCCGAGCACCCGCTGCCGCCCGCGACCGCCGCCCGGCTGCTGGAACCGCTGGCCGCCGCGGTCGAACTGGCCCACCACAGCGGCCTGGTCCTCGGCGTCGACCACCCGCAGCGGGTGCTGGTCAGCCCCGAGGGCACGCTCAAGCTCGCCTTCCCCGGCCCGCTGCCCGACACCGACCTGCAGGACGACGTGCGCGGTCTCGGCGCGCTGCTGTACCTGCTGCTGACCGGCCGCTGGCCGCTGCCCGACGGCCCGGCCGGGGTGCCCGCCGCGCCGACCGGGCCGGACGGCCGGGTCGTGTCGCCGCGGGCGATGTTCGGCTACATCCCGCACGACCTCTCCGCCGCCGCGGTCCGCAGCCTGTCCGACGACGAGACCGGCGGCATCCGCACCAGCGCCGGGTTGATCCGGGTGCTGGAGCGGGCGAAGGCGGCCCCGGACGTCACCGAGACCATCGCGGCGGTCGACGAGGAAGAGGAGTACGAGGACGACGGCGCGGTCTGGACGACCCGGCGGCCCAGCAACGACCGCACCAAGCGGCGCAAGCTCGCCATCGGCGTGACCGCGCTGGCGGTGGCCACCGTCGGCGTGCTGGCCTGGCTCGGCACCCAGCTCATCGGCTTCTTCGGCGACGACGGCCCCAGCGCGGGCGGGCCGGTCGCGGTGGCCACGGCCCCGGGCGGCGTGCCGGAGAACGCGCCCGCCCCGCCGCAGCCCGCCCAGCCGATCGACGCCGCCAGCGTGAAGGTGTTCAACGTCAAGGGCACCGCCGACAACCCCAACCGGGCCAGCCGCGCGGTCGACGGCGACGCGCAGACCGCGTGGAAGACCGACAGGTACCAGCGGCAGTTCCCGGCGCTCAAGCCCGGTGTGGGGATTATGGCCTCGTTCGCCGAGCCGGTCCGCTTCGCCGAGGTCACCATCGACTCGCCGAGCGCGGGCACCGTGGTGGAGATCCGCACGGCCCCGTCGGAGAAGCCGTCGCTGGAGGAGACCAGGGTGATCGGGCGGGCCACCCTGTCGGCGGGGCAGAACAAGCTCCAGCTCGACAGCGCCGAGCCGTCCCAGCACCTGCTGGTCTGGATCACCGCCCTGGGCGAGGGGAACGTGTCCGAACTCACCGAGGTCGGGTTCGTGCGTTCCCGGTGACGGCGGGTCCGCCGGTCGGGCACAGCCCGTCACCGCTGGTCGGAGCCGGTCACACCGCCCGGGAAGTGCCCTATACCCTGTTCGCGTGACCGCCGCTGCCAGTTCGGACGCCGACCTCATCGCGGCGCACGCCGCGGGGGACGCACGCGCCTTCGCCGAGCTCGTGCGCCGCCACCGGGACCGGATGTGGGCCGTCGCGCTGCGCACCCTCCGCGACCCGGAGGAGGCGTCGGACGCGCTGCAGGAGGCGTTCATCTCCGCGTTCCGCGCGGCGGGGTCGTTCCGGGCCGAGTCCCAGGTCACCACGTGGTTGCACCGCATCGTGGTGAACGCCTGCCTGGACCGGGTCCGGCGCAGGCAGGCCCGCCCGACGGTGCCGTTGCCGGAGACCGGGCCGGGCGAGCCGGTCACCCCGCGCGACGCGATGGCGGAGCGGGAGACGCGGCTGGTGGTGCAGACGGCGTTGCAGGAGCTGTCCGAGGACCAGCGGGTGCCGATCCTGCTGGTGGACGTCGAGGGCTACTCGGTGGCCGAGACGGCGAAGATGCTGGGCATTGCCGAGGGCACCGTGAAGAGCCGTTGTGCGCGCGGTCGGGCGAAGCTGGCGAAAGTTCTCGGACATCTGCGGAACCCCGATGCAGATGCGAACGTCCCAGGTGGCGGTATGGACGGGCGAGATGTGCCGAGCAGGCGCCAGCGGGAGGGACGATGACGGACGAGGTTCGGGGCGGTCGAGGCCCCTCAGGCCCGCCGTGGTCTGTCGACCTCCTCGCCGACCTGCACGCGGGGGTGCTGGACCGGGAGCAGAGCGCCCGGTTGTGGCCGCGGGTGAAGGCGGACCCGGCGGCGCGGGCGATCCTGGACGCGCTGGAATCGGTGCGCACCGACCTCGGTGACCTCGGCGCGGCCCCGGTCGCGCCGATGCCCGCCCACTTGGCCGCGCGCCTGGACGCCGCACTGGACGCCGAGGCCCGACGGGCTCCCGGCGGTGGGGTGGCGGTCGCGCCGCTGCCGCCGCAGCCGGGGCTGGCCCCGGTGGTCGACCTGGACGCCGCGCGGCGCAAGCGCAACCGGATGGCCGCGTGGGCCGGTGGGCTGCTGACCGCGGCCGCCGCCGCGGTGGCGATCTCGATCGCGGTCGTGCCCACGTCGACGACGGGGGTGCCGAAGGCTGCGATGCCGCCCAGCGGGCAGACCCAGGTCCCGGGGGCGCAGCCGCCGCTGGCGGCCTCCAGCTCCGACCTGGGTGGCGCGATCGGCAAGGTCGGCACCACCAAGGACTACGGCGACCTCGGCGACCAGGCCGGGCTGGACCGGTGCCTGGCGGCCAACGACGTCGACCCGGCCAAGGCGCAGACGATCGGCGTGCGCCCGGTGACCCTCGACGGGAAGCCGGGGACGATGGCGATCCTGCTGGTGCCCGGCGAACTGGGGAAGTTCCGGGTGCTGGTGGTCGAGCCGGACTGCTCCGCGCTGGCCGACACCGTCATCGGCTGACGCGGTCGCGGCGGTCCTCCCGCTGCGGTTTTCCTCCGGGTCGCGCCGGTGCGACCCGTCACCGGCGGGCGCGGAACAACCGGCGCATACGATCGCGTTGACACCAGAGCGCCAGGGAAACGGCCCGGGCGACTTGTCGACGGAGGAGCAGCATGGCTGCGCAAGCGGACCAGATCCGTGACCTGATCATCGTCGGTTCCGGTCCGGCCGGGTACACGGCCGCCGTGTACGCCGCCCGCGCCCAGCTCGAACCGCTGGTGTTCGAGGGATCGCAGTTCGGTGGGGCGCTGATGACGACCACCGAGGTGGAGAACTTCCCCGGCTTCCGCGACGGCATCATGGGCCCCGAGCTGATGGAGCAGATGCGCGCGCAGGCCGAGCGGTTCGGCGCCGAGCTGCGCGCCGAGGACGTCGACGAGGTCGAGCTGACCGGCGAGGTCAAGTACGTCACCGCCAACGGCGTCCGCTACGCCGCGCGCGCGGTCATCCTGGCGATGGGTGCCGCCGCGCGCTACCTGAACGTGCCCGGTGAGCAGGAGCTGCTCGGCCGCGGCGTGTCGGCGTGCGCCACCTGCGACGGCTTCTTCTTCCGCGACCAGGACATCGCCGTGCTCGGCGGCGGCGACTCGGCGATGGAGGAGGCCACCTTCCTCACCCGGTTCGCCAGGTCGGTCACCGTCATCCACCGGCGCGAGGACTTCCGCGCCTCCCGGATCATGCTGGAGCGGGCCAGGGCCAACGAGAAGATCCGCTGGCAGCTCAACTCCGAGGTCACCGAGGTCACCGGCGACGGCACCGTCAAGGGCCTGAAGCTGCGCGACACCGCGACCGGCGCGGAGTCGGTGCTCGACGTCACCGGCTTCTTCCTGGCCATCGGCCACGACCCGCGCAGCGCGCTGGTCACCGGCCAGGTCGACGTGGACGCCGAGGGCTACGTGGTGACCAGGGGCAAGAGCAGCTACACCAACCTCGACGGCGTGTTCGCCGCGGGCGACCTGGTCGACCACGAGTACCGCCAGGCCATCACCGCCGCGGGGTCGGGCTGCGCGGCCGCGATCGACGCCGAGCGCTGGCTCGCCGAGCACGGTTCGGCGCAGGCCGAGTCGGCCCCCGAGCTGGTCGGCGGCGGCTACGGCCCCGGCACCAACTGACATCCCGCAACCTGTCTGAGGAGAAGAAGAGATGGCTGGCAACACCGTCGACGTGACCGACAAGACCTTCGTGGACGAGGTCCTGACCAGCGACAAGCCGGTGATCGTGGACTTCTGGGCGACCTGGTGCGGGCCGTGCCGGATGGTCTCGCCGGTGCTGGACGAGATCGCGGGCGAGAACAAGGACAAGATCACCGTGGCGAAGGTCGACATCGACAAGAACCCGGGCACCGCGCGCGACTACCAGATCATGTCGGTGCCGACGATGATCGTGTTCCAGGGCGGCAAGGCGGTGAAGACGATCGTGGGCGCCAAGCCGAAGGCCGTGCTGCTCAAGGACCTCGCCGACTACCTGGGCTGAGATCCCGGGCTGATCCCGGGCTGAGCCGGGCTGATCAGCCCAAACCGAGGCAACCCCGACCCGGGGCCCGTGCGTCCTGTGTGCGACGCACGGGCCCCGTTCGCACGTCGCACGCCCCTCCGGGTGCAAGCCAGGTGGACAAGGCACAATGGTCAGTCGTCACCGATTCCGCGCCCGTCCCTTCCCGCGGGTGCCCGTCCGGAGAGCGAGAGCGTGAATGCGGGTACTGCGCCGCGGCGATGGGGGACCGGCCGTGGCCGAGGTTCGGTCCACGCTCGCAGCGTTGGGCCTGTTGCCCCCGGTCACCGGCCCGGCCGAGCAAGTCCTGTTCGACCCGCTGATGGAGGGCGCGATCCGCGCGTTCCAGCAGCAGCGCGGGCTGATCACCGACGGGCTGGTCGGCCCGGCCACCTACCGGGCGCTGCGCGACGCCACCCACCAGCTCGGCGGTCGCCCGCTGGCGTACATGGTGTCCGCGCCGATCACCGGTGACGACGTCCTGACGCTGCAGGAGCGGCTGCTGGAGCTGGGCTACGACGCGGGCCGCCCGAACGGCGTGTTCGTCGGGCAGACCGAGTCGGCGCTGCGCAACTTCCAGCGCGACTACGGCCTGACCGTGGACGGCATCTGCGGCCCGGAGACGGTGCGCGCGCTGCGCCAGCTCTCCCCGCGCGCCCGCGGCGGTCGCCCGGTGCTGCTGCGCGAGCAGGAGCGGGTCCGCCGCTCGGGGCCGCGGCTGCGCGGCAAGCGGATCGTGATCGACCCCGGCCACGGCGGTGCCGACACCGGGATCGTCGCCGGGGACGTCACCGAGGCCGCGCTGATGTGGGACCTGGCCAGCAGGCTGGAGGGCCGGATGGTGGCCACCGGCATGGAGGCGCTGCTCTCCCGCGGCCCCGACCAGTGCCCGGACGAGTCCGAGCGCGCCCGGTTCGCCAACGACGCCGGGGCCGACCTGGTGCTGTCCCTGCACACCGACGCCAACAGCTCCCCGCACGCGCAGGGGGTGGCGAGCTTCCACTTCGGCACCGGCAACGGCGCCACGTCCACCCTGGGCGAGGCGATGGCCGGGCTGATCCAGCGCGAACTGGCCATGCGCACCGGGTTGCGCGACTGCGGCACCCACCCGAAGACGTGGGACGTGCTGCGGCTGACCCGCTGCCCGGCGGTGCGGATCGAGATCGGCTACCTGTCCAACGCCGAGGACCGGGCCCGGCTGGTCGACCCGGCGTTCCGGGACGTGGTCGCCGAGGGCATCGTCGTGGCGGTGAAGCGGCTGTACCTGCTGGGGGAGAACGACCAGCCGACCGGCACGTTCAGCTTCGCCGACGTGATGGCCCACGAGCTGCTGGCCCGGGGCTGACCGACCGCCCCCGCAAGCCTTTGCGGGGGCGTCTGCCAGGACTTATCCGCGTTGCAGCACCGGGTTCGCGGTGGACACCGAGACGGTGTTCAGCAGGCGCTCCAGGGCCGCCTCGACGTCTTCCTTCCAGGTGATCCCGGTGCGCAGCTCCAACCGCAGCCGGGGCCAGCGGGGGTGCGGGCGCACGGTCTTGAAGCCGACGCTGGTCAGGAAGTCGGCCGGGACCACGCAGGAGCGCTCCTCGTCCGGCTGCGCGTCGCCGAAGGCCTCGATCGCCTTCACGCCGCGGCGGGTGAGGTCCTTGGCCACCGCCTGCACCAGCATCCGCCCCAGGCCACCGCCGCGGAACTCCGGGACGATGTGGAAGCCGGTCAGCACGACCGCGTCGGCGCTGATCGGCGACGTCGGGAAGGCCGACGCGCGGGGCACGGCGTTCGGCGGGGCGTAGAGCACGAACCCGACCGGGAGCTTGTCGCTGTAGACGACCCGACCGCAGGAGCCCCACTCCAGCAGCACGCTGGAGACCCAGGCCTCCTTCTCCAGCTCGGTCGTGCCGAACTCCTCGGCCTGCTCCTTCAGGTGCGGCGCCAATTCCCAGTACACGCAGCCGCGGCAGTGCTTCGGCAGGTGCTCCAGGTTGTCCAGGGTGACGCCCACGACACGTCGGGACACCCAACCTCCTGATGCCTCGCGGACCTGTCGCAACGCCCGCACGGATCGCCGACGGCGAGTTGCATGGGTGACAACGGCCAACACAATATGACCCGTCCAACAATAGGGCGATGTGAGCTGCGCCGGAACCGCAGGGACCGATTATCGGAGGTAAGTCACCCCTCCGGTTACACTCGATCGGACTTGACAGCGACGGAGCGAGCCATGACCACGCCTGGACAGCAGCCCGAGAGAACCGGCTCCCGCAGCCTCGACCCGCACCTGCGGCGCTACGCGGCACGGGCGGGCGGGATGACCGCGTCCGAGGTCCGGGCGCTGTTCGCGGTGGCGAGCAGGCCCGAGGTGGTCTCGCTGGCCGGTGGGATGCCGAACCTGGCGGCGCTGCCGCTGGAGTCGCTGTCGGAGCAGGTCGGGCGGATCATCGCGGAGGAGGGGCTCACCGCCCTGCAGTACGGCTCCGCGCACGGCGTCCCGCTGCTGCGCGAGCAGATCTGCGAGGTCATGGCGCTGGAGGGCATCTCCGGGCACCCGGACGACCTGGTCGTCACGGTCGGCTCGCAGATGGCCCTGGACCTGGTCACCCGCATCTTCTGCGACCCGGGCGACATCGTGCTCGCCGAGGGGCCGTCCTACGTCGGCGCGCTGGGCACCTTCGCCTCCTACCAGGCCGAGGTCCGGCACGTGGTGATGGACGCCGACGGCCTGGTCCCGGAGGCGCTGCGCGCCGCCCTGGACGCCGCCAAGCAGGCCGGGCGGCGGGTCAAGTTCCTCTACACGATCCCGAACTTCAACAACCCCGCCGGGGTGACCATGGCGGTCGCCCGGCGGGCCGAGGTCCTCGACATCTGCGCCGCGCACGACGTGCTGGTCGTCGAGGACAACCCGTACGGCCTGCTCGGCTTCGACGGGCAGGTCTACCCGGCGCTGCGCTCGATGGACCGCGACAACGTCATCTACCTGGGCTCGTTCTCCAAGACCTTCGCCTCCGGCCTGCGCGTCGGCTGGGCGCTGGCCCCGCACGCGGTCCGGGAGAAGCTGGTCCTGGCCGCCGAGTCGGCCGCGCTGTGCGCCCCCACGCTCAACCAGATGGTCGTGTCCCGCTACCTGGCCACGCACGACTGGAAGGGCCAGATCAAGTCTTTCCAGACCATGTACCGCGAGCGGCGCGACGCGCTGATCTCCGGGCTGGAGCAGCACATGCCCGCCGGGTGCAGCTGGACCAACCCCGACGGCGGCTTCTTCGTGTGGATGACCGTGCCCGAGGGCGTGGACACCAAGGCGATGCAGCCGCGCGCGGTCACCGCCAGGGTGGCGTACGTGCCGGGCACCGGGTTCTACGCGGACGGGTTCGGCAGCAGGCAGATGCGCCTGTCGTTCTGCTACCCGCCGCCGGAGCGGATCTCCGAGGGCGTGCGGCGGCTCGCGGGCGTGCTGGCGCAGGAGATCGACCTGCTCAACACGTTCGGCCCGACCACCAGCCGCTCGCTGACCGGTCCGCAGACGCCTTCCCCCGACACGGCCTGACGTCCGGCACCCGGTACCGTCCGGTGCCCGTGCGGCGGGGCCCGTCGCTGTTGCGGTGCCCGCCGCCGGTCCTGTCCTGATGCCCGCAGCCCGGTTCGACAACCGGTCACACCGAGGAGTTCGCCGTGTCCGACCGCTGGGTCGCTGTGCTCGCCGGAGGTCTGTCCCACGAGCGCGACGTGTCGCTGCGCTCCGGTCGCCGGGTGTCGGCCGCGCTGCGCTCCGCCGGGGTCGTGGTGGAGGAGTGGGACGCCGACGCGTCGCTGCTGCCGCGGCTGCGGGAGTCCCGGCCGGACGCGGTGGTGATCGCCCTGCACGGCGGCGAGGGGGAGAACGGGTCGATCCAGACGGTGCTGGAGCTGCTCGGCATCCCGTACGTGGGCGCCGACGTCAACGCCTGCCGCCGCGGGTGGGACAAGCCGAGCGCCAAGGCGGAGCTGGCCCGCGCCGGGCTGCTGACGCCGGACTGGGTGGTGCTGCCGCACAGCACGTTCCGCGAGCTGGGCGCGCAGCCGGTGCTCGACGCCATGGTGGAGCGGCTCGGGCTGCCGATGATGCTCAAGCCCCACCAGGGCGGCTCGGCGCTGGGTGCGCAGGTCGTGCGGGAGGCGGGTGAGCTGCCCACGGCGATGGTCGGTTGCCTGGCCTACAGCGACGCCGTGCTGGCGGAGAAGTACGTCGACGGGGTCGAGGTGGCCGTGACCGTCATCGACGGGCCCGACGGGCCGACAGCGCTGCCCGCGGTGGAGATCGCCCCGGAGTCCGGGGTGTACGACTACACCGCCCGCTACACCGCCGGGCTCACGACCTTCCACACCCCGGCCCGGTTGGGCGCGGAGACCGCGGCGGCGGTGGCCGACCTCGCCGTGTCGGCGCACCGGCTGCTCGGGTTGCGGGACGTGTCGCGCACCGACGCCGTCGTGGACGCCGACGGCGCGGTGCACTTCCTCGAGGTGAACCTCTCACCCGGACTGACCGAGACCTCGCTGGTGCCGATGGCGATCGAGGCGGCCGGTCTGTCCTTCGGGGAGATCTACGCGGGGCTCGTCGAACGGGCCGTGGCCCGCGCACGCTGAGTCAGTTCCGCTGCACGCGGAGCAATCGTCACCGTGACATAAGGCGCCGGGGTGATCCCCTGCGCCTTTCTCATGTCCGATTTGCCCCTTTGTCGGACATCATCTCGACGATGCGCTCCAGGTCGTCCACTGAGCCGAATTCGACCACGATCCGGCCCTTCCGACGCCCCAGCTCGACCTTGACCCGGGTGTCGAACTTGTCCGAGAGCCGCTCCGCGACCGCTTGGAGCCCCGGCGCCTGCATCGGCTTGCGCGGGGCCGCCTTCGGCTTCGCCGCGGGCTCGCCCTTCGCCAGGGTCACCGCTTCCTCGGTCGCGCGGACCGACAACCCCTCCGCGACGATCCGGGTCGCCAGCTCCTCCTGCGCCCCCGCGTCTTCCAGGCCGAGCAGCGCGCGGGCGTGCCCGGCCGACAGCACCCCGGCCGCGACGCGGCGCTGCACGGGGAGGGGGAGCTTGAGCAGCCGGATGGTGTTGGTGATGACCGGCCTGCTGCGCCCGATCCGACCCGCCAGCTCCTCGTGCGTCACCGCGAACTCGTCCAGCAGTTGCTGGTAGGCCGCCGCCTCTTCGAGCGGGTTCAACTGCGCCCGGTGGATGTTCTCCAGCAGGGCGTCGCGCAGCATCGCGTCGTCCGCGGTCTGCCGCACGATCGCCGGGATGCGGTCCATGTCGGCCCGCTGCGACGCCCGCAGCCGCCGCTCGCCCATGACCAGTTCGTAGGTGTCGTCGCCCAGCTCCCGCACCACGATCGGCTGCATGAGGCCGAACTCGCGGATCGAGTGCTCCAGCTCGCTGAGCGCGTCCTCGTCGAAGACCTGCCGGGGCTGCTTCGGGTTCGCCTTGATCGCCGACGTCGGGATCTCCCGGTACACCGCCCCCGCCACCGCGCCGGTGTGTTCGGCCGGGGGAGCGGCGGCGGCGTCCACCGGTGCCTCGGCGGTCCGGGTGGGCAGCTTGAGGCTGCCCGAACCGGGCAGCGAGTTCCCCGTGGGCGGTCCCTGGGGGATGAGCGCGGCCAGGCCGCGACCCAGTCCGCCCTTGCGTCCGGCTGGTCCTGAACCGCTCATTGCGGCTTCTCCGCTCCTCGTTCGGCTACCTCACGTGCGGCGTCCAAGTAGCTCAGGGAGCCGCGGGAGCCGGGGTCGTACGCGAGCACGGTCTGGCCGTAGCCGGGGGCCTCGGACACCTTGACGCTGCGCGGGATGACGGTCTTGAGCACGGTCTCGCCGAAGTGGTGGCGGACCTCGTTGGTCACCTGGTCGGCCAGCTTGGTGCGGCCGTCGTACATGGTGAGCAGGATGGTGGAGACCACCAGGGAGCGGTTCAGGTGCGCCTGCACCAGCTCGATGTTGCGGAGTAGCTGGCTCAACCCCTCCAGCGCGTAGTACTCGCACTGGATCGGGATCAGCACCTCCTGGGCGGCGACCATCGCGTTGACGGTCAGCAGCCCGAGGGACGGCGGGCAGTCGATGAAGACGTAGTCCGGGTTCAGCTCGTCGAGCGCCTCGTCGGACAGCGCCTCCTTGAGCCGGGACTCCCGGGCGGCCATCGAAACCAGCTCGATCTCGGCACCGGCGAGGTCGATGGTGGCGGGCACGCAGAACAGGCTGTCGGACTGGTCGCTCACCTGGGCGGCGTCCGCCACGGTCACCTCGCCCAGCAGCACCTCGTAGACCGACGGCGTGCCGGAGCGGTGCTCGACGCCGAGGGCGGTGCTGGCGTTGCCCTGCGGGTCGAGGTCGATGACGAGCACCCGGAGCCCGTGCATGGCGAGCGCGGCGGCGAGGTTGACCGTGCTGGTCGTCTTGCCGACGCCGCCCTTCTGGTTGGCGACGGTGATGACCCGGCGGTGCGCGGGCGGTGGGAACATCCGGTCCGGGTGCTTGAGGCGGGTGGCCCGGGCGGCTTCCTCGGCGATCGGCGTCCAGCCTGCGACGGACGAGGGGGAGGGCTGGTCCATCGGTCAGCACCCTCCTCGCGGCGCGGTTTCCGACGCCGGTTTCACGTGGAACATCATGGCTCCGATCTCAAGCTCGATGTGCACCCTGATCCTTCCTCGCCCGCCGGGGCCGATCACGCCCGGCGACGGGCCTCACGCGTTCGACGACGACCACCGTCGTCGGTTCGTCCAGCACGGCCCCGCAGGTCACCACGCGGGGTTCGGCACCACCGGCCTTCACCACGGCACGCCGGTCCCGCTCGATCTCCTCGGCCGCACTCGCCCCCTTCAACGCCACGACCGCGCCGCCCTGGCGAACCAGTGGGAGGCACCAACCGCAGAGCTTGGCGAGCGGGGCGACGGCCCGGGCGGTGACCACGTCGGCGCCTGCCGCCTGGGCGACGATGGCGGGCTCTTCCGCCCGCCCCCGCAGCACGGTGACCATCGACAAGCCCAGAGTCTCCACGACCTCGTCCAGCCACGCCACCCGCCGGGCCATCGGTTCGACGAGTGTCACCCGCAGGTCCGGCCGAGCGATGGCCAGCGGCACCCCGGGCAGTCCCGCGCCCGAACCCACGTCGACCACGTGCGCGTCCCGGGGGACCTGCTCGCCGATGACGGCGGAGTTCAGCACGTGCCGCGACCACAGCCGATCGACCTCGCGCGGCCCGATCAACCCCCGCTCCACCCCGTGCACGGCGAGCAGTTCGACGAACCGCTCAGCCCGGGGGAGTTGGTCCCCGAACACCTCCGCAGCGACCGAAGGCACCTCCAACCGGTCGACCTCGGTCATGCAGCACACCATCCATGTTCCACGTGAAACGTCCGTCCCCATTCTCACCCATGACGCAGCGTGGACGACGTCGGCTCACGGGTAGGCGCTCGATCGGGTGCCGCGATCGCACACCGCCACCACCGCGCCGGAATCGCCGCCTCCATGTGCCCACGTTTCACGTGAAACGTGGGCACACAAAAAGGCGCGGCCCCCTCCGACCGGGAGGGGGCCGCGCCTCGGCCTTCGTGCTGGCGGACTACTGGGGGAAGACCACCACGCGGCGGCGGGGGTCCTCGCCCTCGCTCTCGCTGTGCACACCCGCGACCGCCGCGACGGCGTCGTGGACGACCTTGCGCTCGAACGGGGTCATCGGCTGGAGGCGGACGCGCTCGCCGCTGGAGAGGACCTTCTGCGCCGTGGCGGTGCCGAGGTCCTTCAGCTCCTCGCGGCGGTCCGCGCGCCAGCCCGCGATGTCGAGCATCAGCCTGCTGCGGGTGCCGGTCTCCTGCTGGACCGCCAGGCGGGTCAGCTCCTGGAGGGACTCCAGGACGTTGCCCCGGGGGCCCACCAGCTTCTCCAGGTCCTCACCGCCGTCGATGCTCACCACCGCGCGGCTGGCCTCGACGTCGAGGTCGATGTCGCCGTCGTAGTCGAGGATGTCGAGCAGGCGCTCCAGGTAGTCACCGGCGATGTCGCCCTCCTGGACCAGCAGCTCCTCGGTCGAGCCGGGGGAGCGCTCGGCGTTCCCCTCGGACCCGTCCCCGGCCACCTCGGTGGTGGCCGGCTCGGACGCTTCCTGCACCGTCTCCGGCACGGTCTCTCCTCTCCAGGTCGAACTGCGTCAGCGGTTCTTGCGACCTGACTTCTTGCGGGAACGGTCTGAGATCAGACCGGGAATCTCGGTGCCGCCCGCGGAGGAGCCGGTGGACCCCGTCGACGCGGTCGAGCCGGTGCCGGTCGGCTTCTCGGCGGACGTCGCCTTCGTCGGGTCCGACTCGGGGGCCTCGGCGGTGGTGGCGTCCGCGGGCTGGGCGGTGGGCTTCTTCGCCTGCGGCTTCTGCCCCGGGCGGGGAGCGGTCGGCCGCTGCCCCGGCTTGGGGGCGGTCGCGGAGCGCTTGGCGATCGCCGCCTCCTTGGCGGCGGCCTCCTCGGCGTCGATCCGCTTGTAGACGAAGCGCTGCTGCCAGAGGGTCCAGCTGTTGTTGCTCAGCCAGTACAGGATCAGGCCGATGGGGAAGGGGAAGAAGAAGCCACCGACGAGGACGCCCAGCGGGAACATGTAGAGCGTCAGCTTGTTCATGATCGCGGTCTGCGGGGTGGCCGACTCGGGGTTCTGCCTGCTGACCGAGTGCCGCGCGGTGAGGTGGGTCAGCGCGCTGGCGGTGAGCAGCAGCGGGATGGCCACCAGGATGATCGAGCTGCGGGAGACCTCGAAGTTCGCCAGCTCGGCGGCGGGCTGGGTGATCCAGTTGCCGAGGCGGGCGCCGAAGAGGTCGGCCTGGATGTAGGAGGCCACCCCCTGCTCGTCGAAGTAGTAGTTCTCGGTCTTGCCCGGCTTGAACTCGTGGAGCACGTGGAACAGGCCGATGAACACCGGGATCTGCAGCAGCATCGGCAGGCAGCCGCCGAGCGGGTTGACCCCGTGCTGCGACTGGAGCTTCTGCATCTCCTGGGCGAGCTTCTGCTTGTCGTTCGCGTACTTCTTCTGGAGCTTCTTGATCTCCGGCGCGAACTCCTGCATCTTCTTCATCGAGCGCACCTGGTTGACCATGGGTTTGAACATGATCGCGCGCAGGGTGAAGACCAGGAAGACGATGCCCAGTACCCAGGCGACCGCGCTGGACTCACCGAAGATGTGGCCGAAGACCCAGTGCCAACACCAGAGGATGAAGGACACCGGGTAGTAGATGAAATCGAGCACGGACTACTCCTCGGCTGCTGTCTGATCGGCCGGGTCGGTCTTCCCGGGGTCGTGTGTCCTGGGTGGCACGGGGTCGAGCCCACCAGGGTGCCAGGGGCCGCACCGCAGCAGTCTGCGCAGGGCGAGCCAAGAGCCGCGGACCGCGCCGTGCGCGGTGAGCGCCTCGACCGCGTAGGCGCTGCAACTCGGGTGGAACCGGCACGCGGGAGGCAGGAACGGCGAGATCCACCGCCGGTAGGCGCGCACCGGCAGCAGCAGGACCGCGGCCACCGGGCCGGGCCGGGCGGCATCGGCCGCCCGGTCGTCGACCGTCGTCCCGTCGTTCACCCGCCACCGCCAGTGCCGCGATCGTCAGTTGCGCGATCATCACCGCCGCGACCACCACCGAGCAGGCCGAGCCTGCGGATCGCCGCGTCGAAGTCCCGACCGAGTTCGGCGCTGCTCGCCTCGGCCGCCATGGGGAGAGCCCGCACGACCAACGCGCTGCCCGGGGGAAGAGTTCCGAGCCGGTCGGCCGCCACGTGCCGGAGCCTGCGGGCGACCCGGTGGCGGACCACCGAGTTGCCCACTGCCTTGCTCACGACGAAACCGACCCTCGGCGTCGCGGGGGTCCGCGACGCGCGGGGGTCGGCTTCGGGTTGGGCGTCACGCGTCCCCGCCGTCACGGCGTGCACCACGAGTCGGGGACGGCCCGCTCGACGACCGCGCTTGGTCACCGAGCGGAAGTCCGCGCTGTCGGTCAGCCGCGAGGCCGCGGGGAGCACGGCGACGGGCTGGGATCAGGCCGACAGCTTGTCGCGGCCCCGGCGGCGGCGGGCGGCGACGATGGCCCGGCCCGCACGGGTGCGCATGCGCAGGCGGAAGCCGTGCGTCTTGGCGCGACGGCGGTTGTTCGGCTGGAAGGTGCGCTTGCTCACGACTCAATCTCCCGGTCTGGCTGGTCTATCAGGTCTCCACGGCCCCCCTGCCGGTCCACGACCCGGTGGGTCGCGGCCGAATGGCACGCGGAACCCACCCGCCGCAAGCGGGAGACCTGTTGAGGGTACGCACCCGGTCGCCGGGGCTCAAATCCGGGTCGCCGGACGGGGGCGCCTTGTGGCGGCGGGCGGCCGTTGTTACCGTGCTGTCCCTTGCCCGACTGCCGGGGATGGGAGCCCCTGCCGGGTCGGTGCCGCAGAACCACTGAGTACCTTGAAGCCCCACGCCGGGTGCCTCCTGAGGTTCGCCGTACCTTCGTACACAGTTGTGGACAACCCTGTGGATGCTCGTTTGACGACACCCACGGTCCTGACCCAACATCCGGCACGAGCCTTGGATCGAGCATGCCCGCGAGGGGAGGGGAGCGGCGTTGTCCGAGCACCAGATGAATCTCGGTGTGGTCTGGGAACAGGTCGTGCGCGAGCTGTCCGCCGGGACCCTGTCCCCATCGCAGCGCGCGTGGATGCGGATGACCAGGCCGATCGGCCTGCTCGACGGGACCGCGCTGCTGTCCGCGCCGAGCGACTTCGCCAAGGAGGCGATCGAGCGCGCGCTGCGCGAGCCGATCACCGCGGCCCTGTCGCGGCGGCTGGGCCGGGTGGTGTCGCTGGCGGTCAAGGTCGACGCCGCCCCCACCGCCCCGAGCCGGACCGCGGTGCCGCCGCCGGTCCTCCCGCCGGTCGCCCCCCCGCTGAACCTCGACGGCGACACCATCACCATCCCGGCCGCGGACGTCGCCGCCGCCGCGGGGACCCCGGTCGCCGAGGCCCCCGGCCAGTACACGGGCGACGCGGCCCACCCGGTGCTCTCCCTCGACGACGACGACTCCGAGGAAGTGGACGAGACCGCCGACGCGCTCGCCACCGTCCACGAGATCTGGCCGACGTTCACCGGCCAACCCCCGGTCAGCGGGCAGCCCTACACCGCGCCCGCCCAGCCGCAGACCTCCAAGACCCGGCTGAACGAGAAGTACACGTTCGACACCTTCGTCATCGGCGCCTCCAACCGGTTCGCGCACGCGGCGTCGGTCGCGGTGGCCGAGGCACCCGCCCGCGCCTACAACCCGCTGTTCATCTGGGGCGAGTCCGGCCTGGGCAAGACCCACCTGCTGCACGCGGTCGGCCACTACGCCCAGCGCCTGTTCCCCGGCATGCGGGTGCGGTACGTGTCGACCGAGGAGTTCACCAACGACTTCATCAACTCGCTGCGCGACGACCGCAAGGTGGCCTTCCAGCGCCGCTACCGCGACATCGACGTGCTGCTGGTCGACGACATCCAGTTCCTGGAGGGCAAGGAAGGCACCCAGGAGGAGTTCTTCCACACCTTCAACACCCTGCACAACGCGAACAAGCAGATCGTCGTCTCCTCCGACCGCCCCCCCAAGCGCCTGGAGACGCTGGAGGACCGCCTGCGCACCCGGTTCGAGTGGGGCCTGATCACCGACATCCAGCCCCCCGAGCTGGAAACCCGCATCGCCATCCTCCGCAAGAAGGCAGCCCAGGACCGCCTGGCCGCCCCCGCCGAGGTCCTGGAGTTCATCGCCGCCCGGGTCGAGGCCAACATCCGCGAACTGGAGGGCGCCCTCATCCGGGTGACCGCGTTCGCCTCCCTCAACCGCCAACCCGTCGACGTCACCCTGGCCGAAATCGTCCTGCGCGACCTGATCCCCGACTCCCAGGCCCCCGAGATCAGCGCCGCCACGATCATGGCCGTCACCGCCGAGTACTTCGGCGTAGCCATCGACGACCTGTGCGGCCCCGGCAAGACGAAAGCGCTTGCCCAAGCCCGCCAGATCTCGATGTACCTGTGCCGCGAACTCACCGACCTCTCCCTCCCCAAGATCGGCCAAACCTTCGGCGGCCGCGACCACACCACGGTCATGCACGCGGACAAGAAGATCCGCAAGGAGATGGCCGAGCGCAGGCGCGTGTACGACCAGGTCCAGGAACTGACCTCCCGCATCAAGCAGCGCGCCCGCGGCTGACCCAGCCCGCACCGCCTACCCCGCCCTACCCACCTGCCTTGCCTTGCCCGCCCGCCCTGACCTGCCGGTCTTCCCGGGCCCGCCCGCCCAGCAAACCCACCCGCCCCACCGCGAACCACTGCGCCCCGCCCCCTGCCGACCCCACACCCGACCCCGGGTGCGGGGTCTTCTTATTGCACCGGTGGACAACCCTCCACGACACCAATAAAAGTCATGCGCGCTTGCGCCCGGCCGGCACCGGAAGCCGGCACCCTTCTCCCTGACCCCTGCGGCGCCCACACCCCCGAGCACCCACGAGTCGGCGCACTTTTTATTGCGGTCGTGGAGCAGCCTCCCCAGGCAGGCAAAAACCCGCGAACCCCCGCCCCGGCCAACCCCCCGGCAACCCCGGTCCCCGCCGACGGCACCCGCATCCACCACCCACCCGACAACCGATCAACCCGGCCGAGTTGGACCAGGCCGCCACGCCGCACCGCCGCGCAAGACCAAGGTCAGCCGAACCAGACCCCGCTTGACCTGGCCAAATCAGTCGAGCCGAACTGAGCGAAGCCGCTCTGGCCAGACCAGACCGAACCAGGGCAGACCGAACCTGGCCCAGCCGAACCAGGCCCAGCCGGGCCGGGCCCAGCCGGGCCGGGCCCAGCCGGGCCGGGCCCAGCCGGGCCGGGCCGGGCCGGGCCGGGCCAGGGCGGAGAGCGGCGGTTGAGAGCGGAGCCGTCCCTCGCACTCCGACAACTCCGGTGTTGGCGCGATCTTTTTGCTCCGGGGGAGGGGCCTCCACCGATTGAAAAAAGTCGCGACCGCTTGAGCTGTACTTGCTCAGCACCACTGGGGTCGGGTTGGCGTGGGCATCGCGGCCAGCAGACTCCAGTGCGTCACCGATCGGTCGCGTTCGGCTGCGGTCAGCCGCGTTCGGCTGCGCATCCCACCGTTGTGCCCGCCACTGCGACCACCGCTGGGCGCGCGATCTTTTTGCTGTTGGGGACGGGCCTCCACCACCCGAAAAAAGTCGCGGCCGCTTGGGTCGCGGTCGTGGGCTCGTGCGGGCGTTCGGTTCCCGGCGACGCAGAATGCCGGCCGCGATCGGGGGCGGCCGCGGGGGCCGGCAGACTTCGCCCGGTGATCGTCCGCGTGCGGTGAGCCGCGCTCGGTCTCGCAGCACCAACCCGCAACGCCGGCCTGCGGCCTCCTAGCACGGCGGTTCTGCGGGGCGCCTGCCGTCCGCACGTCCTTATTGCCGCTGTGCGCAGGCCTCCCCGGAACCAAAAAAGGTCGCGGCCGCTGCGTGGCCGTCGGGTGCCGAGGGGTCAGGCACCCAGCCCGGCCAAGCGCCGGGCACCCGGGCCGGACAACCGAACTCTGCACTGAACCGGCGCCGAGTCACACACTCGAGGTCCGGCACCTGGCCTGCCTGCCAGGTGTCGGGCGGACTCGTCGCAGGTCCAGCTCGACCTGGCTGGACTTGGCCGAATCGGGCCGAGCCGACGGGCCAAGTTGAGCCGGGCCAGGCCCGGCCGAGCTGAGCTCGGCCGGGCCGAACCGGGCCGAACCGGGCCGGGGCGGGGCGGGCTGAGCCAGGCCGGGTCGCCTGGGCGGGCCAGGCAGCGCGCGGTGGGCGGATGGCCGCTGCCTGGGTCACGGTTGGGTCGCGTGTGCGGGGGTTTTATTGCCGCCGTGGAGGCCGGTGCACAGCGGCAGAAAAGTCTGCGCTTCGGCGCGATCGGTCGGTGTGGACTCCCGACCTCGGGCCCGGTGGGCCTCTCGATCCCTCGAAGCAGGCTGGCGCGCGGGTTTTTCCCGGTTGGGGAGACCGCTCCACACCCACAAAAACCCAGCACCAGGGCTGGTTTTGGGTGGTCTGCGTCACCGGTATGGGGGACTTTGCCTGTGGACAAGCCTGTGGGTGGCCGACGCGCAACCTGTTGGCAACTTGGCACACATCTGGGGACAGTTTTGTGGACAACTCGGCTTGCCTGTGGATGGATCTGGCCTGTGGATAACTCATCCACGGGGGGCCCGAGTTGTCCACGGGTTCCACACACGGGTTCTCCACAGGGTTGGTGGTGGTCCGACCTGCTGATACAGGGGTTGTCCACACAATCCACAGGACCTACTGGTACTGCTGTCTTTTTCTCTTCTCCAGAAGAAGAAAAGAAAAGAAATAGGGGAGCTGTGGATCTGGGGACAAGCGGCCCTCGGAGCGGTGCGGGCACCGACCGCCCGGGATGACGGCGGGGCGGGCCACGCTCTACGGTTGGGCCCTACAGCGTGGACAGCTCGACGGACCCGGCTCGCACGACACGGTGCGCGGTGCGGGTCGTCGGGCCTGGAAAGGACTCCCATGAAGATCCGCGTCGAGCGCGACGGCCTCGCCGACGCCGTCGCCTGGGTCGCCCGCAGCCTCCCCTCCCGGCCTCCGGTTCCGGTGCTGGGTGGGGTGCTGCTGGACGCCGGTGCCACCGACGGCTCCGAGGGGCTCACCGTCTCCGGGTTCGACTACGAGGTCTCGGCGACGGTCGGCGTGCCTGCCACGGTCGCCGACGGCGGTCGGACCCTGGTTTCCGGCAGGCTGCTCGCCGACATCACCAAGTCGCTGCCCGCGCAGCCGGTGGAGATCTCCGTCGACGGTTCCCGGGTGGCGATCGCGTGCGGCAGCGCCAAGTTCAGCCTGCCGACCATGCCGGTCGAGGACTACCCGCAGCTACCCGCGATGCCGCAGCACGCCGGGGAGCTGGCCGGTGAGGTCTTCGGCCAGGCCGTCAGCCAGGTCGCGGTGGCGGCGGGCAAGGACGACACGCTGCCGATGCTGACCGGGGTCCGGGTGGAGATGACCGGGGAGAAGCTGACCCTGGTCGCCACCGACCGGTTCCGGCTGGCCATGCGCGAGTTCGAGTGGAAGCCCTCCGGTGACGTCGAGGACGCCGCGGTGCTGGTGCCCGCCCGCACGCTCGCCGACGCGGCCAAGGCGCTGGGCAGCGCCGGGCGCTCGGTGGAGTTGGCGCTGTCGCCGACCGACGGCCTGCTCGGCCTGTCCGGCTCCGGCCGCCGCACCACCAGCCGCCTGCTCGACGCGGAGTTCCCGCGCTACCGGCAGCTACTGCCGTCGGAGCAGACCTCCAGCGCGATCATCGGGGTCGCGCCGCTGGTCGAGGCGATCAAGCGCGTGTCGCTGGTGGCCGACCGTGGTACCCAGGTGCGGCTGGAGTTCGCCGACGGCGTGCTCCGGTTGTCCGCGGGTGGCGACGACGAGGGGAGCGCCGAGGAGGAACTGCCGGTGGAGTTCACCGGCGAGCCGGTGATGATCGCGTTCAACCCCGGCTACCTCCAGGACGGGTTGGCCGCACTGCACGCCGACCGCGCCGAGCTGTCGTTCACCACTCCGAACCGACCCGCGCTGATCAAGCCCGTCAACGCCGACGGCGAGGTCACCCCCGGCTATCTCTACCTGTTGATGCCGGTGCGCTTGCCGGGCTGATCCCCGGCACCCCCTGACGGAGAGGAACTTCATCGTGCAGCTCGGACTCGTCGGCCTGGGCAAGATGGGCTTCAACATGCGCGAGCGGTTGCGCGCGGCGGGCCACGACGTGGTCGGCTACGACCGCAACCCCGACGTGAGCGACTCGGAGTCGCTGGCCGACCTGGTCGGCAAGCTCGAGGCGCCGCGGGTCGTGTGGGTCATGGTGCCCTCGGGTGAGCCGACCAGGGCGACCGTCGCCGACCTCGGCGACGTGCTCAGCGAGGGTGACCTGGTCATCGACGGCGGCAACTCCCGCTACACCGACGACCGGGGCAACGCCGACCTGCTGGCCACCAAGGGCGTCGGCTACCTCGACTGCGGTGTGTCCGGCGGGGTGTGGGGCAGGGAGAACGGCTACGGCCTGATGGTCGGCGGTGACGCCGAGCTGGTCGAGCGGGCGATGCCGATCTTCGACGCGCTGCGCCCGGAGGGTCCGCGCGACGAGG
Organism: Actinokineospora spheciospongiae; assembly: GCF_000564855.1. Lineage (GTDB taxonomy): Bacteria > Actinomycetota > Actinomycetes > Mycobacteriales > Pseudonocardiaceae > Actinokineospora > Actinokineospora spheciospongiae. The sequence goes on along the minus strand of NZ_AYXG01000241.1, from coordinate 26,643 downwards.
GCTTCGCGCACGCGGGCAAGGTCGGCGCCGGGCACTACGCGAAGATGGTGCACAACGGCATCGAGTACGGCCTGATGCAGGCCTACGCCGAGGGCTACGAACTGCTCGACGCCGCGGGCGAGGTCACCGACGTCCCGGCCGTGCTCAAGGCGTGGACCCGCGGCACCGTGGTCCGGTCGTGGCTGCTCGACCTGCTGGTCAAGGCGCTCGACGAGGACCCGGGCCTGGCGGAGCTGTCCGGGTACGTCGAGGACTCCGGCGAGGGCAGGTGGACCGTCGAGGAGGCGATCAACCACTCGGTGCCCGCGCCGGTCATCTCCGCGGCGCTGTTCGCCCGGTTCGCCTCGCGGCAGGCCGACTCGCCCGCGATGAAGGCCGTGTCGGCGCTGCGCAACCAGTTCGGCGGGCACGCGGTGCACAAGGCGGGTCCGACCTCCGGGTCCGGCGAAACCAAGTAGTGCACGTCCGGCACTTGCAGGTCGCCGACTTCCGCTCCTGGGAGCAGGCCGACCTGGAGCTGGAGCCGGGGCCGTCGGTGCTGGTCGGGCGCAACGGGCAGGGCAAGACGAACCTGGTGGAGGCGATCGGGTACGTCGCCACGCTCGGCTCGCACCGGGTCGCCTCGGACGCGCCGCTGGTCCGCCTCGGCGCGTCCCGGGCGATCATCCGGACCGCGGTGGTCAACGACGGCCGGGAGCTGACCGTCGAGCTGGAGATCACCCCGGGCAAGGCGAACCGGGCCAGGGTCAACCGCGGCCCGGTCCCGCGCCCGCGCGACGTGCTGGGAATCCTGCGCACGGTGCTGTTCGCGCCGGAGGACCTGGCGCTCGTCCGGGGTGACCCCGGGGAGCGCCGCCGGTTCCTGGACGACCTGCTGGTGCTGCGGGCGCCCCGGTACGCGGGGGTGCGCTCGGACTACGACCGGGTGCTGCGCCAGCGCAACGCGCTGCTCAAGAGCGCCGCCGCGAACCGGCGGGCCCGGCGCAGCGACCCGGACGCGCTGGTCACCCTGGACGTGTGGAGCGGGCACCTGGCCGCGCACGGGGCCGCGCTGCTCTCGGCCCGGCTGGACCTGGTGGCGGACCTGGGGCCGAGGGTGGCGGCCGCGTACGCGGGGGTGGCCCCGGAGTCGCGCCCGGCGCAGATCGGCTACCGCTCGAAGATCGAGGACGCGCTGCCCGCCGGGTACGGCAAGCCCGACGGGGAGCGCGCGGACCCCGAGGTGGTCGCCGAGATCCTGCTGGCGGAGATGGTGCGGCGGCGGGACAACGAGCTGGAGCGCGGGGTGAGCCTGGTGGGGCCGCACCGCGACGAGCTGGACCTGGTGCTGGGGGAGGCGCCCGCGAAGGGCTACGCCAGCCACGGCGAGTCGTGGTCGTTCGCGCTGGCGCTGCGGTTGGCGTCCTACGAGCTGCTGCGCGCCGACGGCAGCGAACCGGTGCTGGTGCTCGACGACGTGTTCGCCGAGCTGGACCGGCGCAGGCGGCAGCGGCTCGCCGAGGTGGCCGTGGCGGCCGAGCAGGTCCTGGTGACCGCCGCGGTGGCGGAGGACGTGCCCGGTGAGCTGACCGGGGCGCGGTACACGGTGGCGGACGGGGTGGTGGAGCGTGACTGAGGACGACCTCTTCGGGGGTGCGCTGACCCCGTCACAGCCGGTGACGGACCGTGACGTCCCCCGACACACATCTGGGGATAAACCTGTGGATAGTGTGGACAACTCGGTCCGCCGCCCACCATCTGGAGTATCAGACCGACCGCTGGGCGCAGATCAATCCACAGCCCCCGGTGGAAAACTCGGCAATCCATCCACAGGCGCGCCCGTGGGCGACGGGAATCCGACTGCGGAGAGTGGTGGCTCCGAGGCCGCGGAGGGCGGCGCCGTGCTCAGGGGACCAGATCTTGCCAGAGCCGCCCTGGAGGCCGCGCGGCAGGTCGCCCGGGCCAAGCCCAAGCGGCGGACTGTTCCACGTGGAACAGCGGGCGGGGGCTCGCGAGCCCGGCGCCGGTGGTCCGGTGCGGGGTCCGACGACCGCGACCCGCAGCCGCTGGGCAGGCTCGCGTCCCGGGTCGCGGCCGAGCGGAACTGGCACGAGAATCTTGCCGGTGGGCAGGTCTTCGGCCGGTGGACGCAACTGGTCGGTTCCGAGGTCGCCGAGCACGCCAAGCCGATCGCGCTCCGGGACGGCGAGCTGACCGTGCAGGCCGAGTCGACCGCCTGGGCCACCCAGTTGCGGCTGTTGCAGCGCCAGTTGCTGGTCAAGATCGCCGCCGGGGTCGGTCCGGACGTCGTGCGCAGGCTCAAGGTGCAGGGCCCTTCGGCGCCGAGTTGGCGGTTCGGCACCCGGCACGTCTCCGGACGCGGACCCCGGGACACCTACGGCTGAACCTCGCGCCTCGAACCTGCCCTGCCGACGGCCGGACACGTGCCCGTTCCGTCCGATCGCTCTGTGAGCAAACCAGGGGTGTCCTTGACCCCGTTCTGCGGGACCGCACCGGTACTATGTCGGGAGAGGTGTGACGGGCCCCGGCCGGACTGGCGGGAGCACGCACCGCCGTCGCAGTCGATCCGACGCACGAGGAGACACCGGGCACGTGGCAGCAGACAAGCAGGAGAACTCGTACGGCGCCGGTTCCATTGGCGTGCTCAAGGGGCTTGAGGCGGTCCGGCTGCGCCCCGGCATGTACATCGGTTCCACCGGCGAGCGCGGACTGCACCACCTGATCTGGGAAATCGTGGACAACTCCGTCGACGAGGCGATGGCGGGGCACGCCACCAGGGTCGAGGTCACCCTGCTCGCCGACGGCGGTGTCCGGGTGGTCGACGACGGCCGGGGCATCCCGGTCGACGAGCACCCGGAGGAGAAGCGGTCCGCGTTGGAGGTCGTGATGACCGTCCTGCACGCGGGCGGCAAGTTCGACTCGGACAGCTACGCGGTCTCCGGCGGCCTGCACGGCGTCGGCATCTCCGTGGTCAACGCGCTGTCCACCAAGCTGGAGGCGGTGGTCAAGCGCGACGGGTACGTCTGGACGCAGACCTACCGCGACTCCAAGCCGGTCGACCCGGTCGCCAGGGGCGCGGAGACCGCCGAGACCGGCACCACGATCACCTTCTGGGCCGACGACACCATCTTCGAGACCACCGAGTACAACGCCGAGACCGTCGCGCGCAGGCTCCAGGAGATGGCCTTCCTCAACAAGGGCCTGACCATCGTGCTGCGCGACGAGCGGGTCGCCGACGCCGAGGCCGAGGCGGACGCCGACGGGGTGGCCGCCAGGATCAAGGAGCGCACCTACCACTACCCCGGTGGGCTTGAGGACTTCGTCAAGCACATCAACCACAGCCGCGAGGCCGTGCACAAGTCCGTCATCGCGTTCGAGGCCGAGGGCAAGGGCGTCCAGGTCGAGGTCGCGATGCAGTGGAACACCGGCTACAGCGAGTCGGTCTACACCTTCGCCAACACGATCAACACCCCCGAGGGCGGCACCCACGAGGAGGGCTTCCGCGCCGCGCTGACCCGGGTGGTCAACGTGTACGCGCGGGAGAAGAAGCTGCTCAAGGAGAAGGACACCAACCTCGGCGGCGACGACGTGCGCGAGGGCCTGGCCGCGATCGTGTCGATCAAGCTGGCCGAGCCGCAGTTCGAGGGCCAGACCAAGCAGAAGCTGGGCAACACCGAGGCCAAGACGTTCGTGCAGCAGACCTGCAACGAGTGGCTGGCCGACTGGTTCGAGCGCAACCCGGCGGACGCGAAGACGATCGTCACCAAGGCGGTGTCGTCGGCGCAGGCCCGGCTCGCCGCGCGCAAGGCCCGCGAGCTGGTGCGCCGCAAGGGCGCGCTGGACATCGGCGGCCTGCCGGGCAAGCTCAAGGACTGCCGCTCCACCAACCCGGAGGAGTGCGAGCTCTACATCGTCGAGGGCGACTCGGCGGGCGGCTCGGCCAAGGAGGGCCGGGACTCGCTGTACCAGGCGATCCTGCCGATCCGGGGCAAGATCATCAACGTGGAGAAGGCCCGGCTGGACCGGGTGCTCAAGAACACCGAGGTGCAGAGTCTCATCACCGCCCTGGGCACCGGCATCCAGGAGGACTTCGACGTCACCAAGCTGCGCTACCACAAGATCGTGCTGATGGCCGACGCCGACGTCGACGGCAAGCACATCACCACGCTGCTGCTGACGCTGCTGTTCCGGTTCATGCGCGGGCTCATCGAGCACGGGCACGTGTACCTGGCCCAGCCGCCGCTCTACAAGATCAAGTGGCAGCGGACCGACCCGGAGTACGCCTACTCCGACCGCGAGCGCGACGGGATGCTCCAGACCGGGCTGTCCGCGGGCAAGAAGATCAACAAAGAAGACGGCATCCAGCGCTACAAGGGCCTCGGCGAGATGAACGCCGAGGAGCTGTGGGAGACCACCATGGACCCGGCCAACCGGCTGCTGCGCCAGGTCACCCTCGACGACGCCGCCCAGGCCGACGAACTGTTCAGCGTGCTCATGGGCGAGGACGTCGAAGCCCGCCGGTCGTTCATCACGCGCAACGCCAAGGACGTGCGGTTCCTCGACGTCTGAGCACCCGGCAGCCGAGAACCCCGCACCGCCCTAGCCGAAATCCCGAAGGGAAAACCCGGTCGTGACCGAAACCCTGCCGCCGCCTGGCGATCGCATCGAGCCAGTCGACATCCAGCAGGAGATGCAGAGCTCCTACATCGACTACGCCATGAGCGTCATCGTGAGCCGGGCGCTGCCCGACGTGCGCGACGGCCTCAAGCCGGTGCACCGGCGGGTGCTGTACTCGATGTTCGACACCGGTCTGCGCCCCGACCGCAGCTACGTGAAGTGCTCCCGCGTCGTCGGCGACGTGATGGGCAACTACCACCCGCACGGTGACACCTCGATCTACGACACCCTGGTCCGCCTGGCCCAGCCGTGGTCGATGCGCTACCCGCTGGTGGACGGCCAGGGCAACTTCGGCTCCCCGGGCAACGACCCCGCCGCCGCCATGCGCTACTGCGTCGTGGCCGACACGCGGGTCAAGCTGGCCGACGGGTCCACCCCGCGCATCGGCGACCTGGTGCCCGACGCGGCGCCGAACTCCGACAACGAGGTCGACCTCAAGGTCCTCGACCGCAACGGCGACCCCGTGCGCGCCGACGCGCTGTTCCACTCCGGCGAGCACCCCACGCTGACCCTGCGCACCGCCGAGGGCTTCGAGCTGACCGGCACCCGCAACCACCCGGTGCTGGCGCTGGTGTCGGTCGAGGGCGTGCCGACGCTGCTGTGGAAGCTGCTGGAGGAGGTCGAGCCGGGTGACCGGGTCGCCGTCCAGCGGGTGCCGATCGACGACGTGGACCAGCCGACCGCGCGCGAGCAGGCCAACGCCCTCGGTGCCGCGGCCCGGTTCACCAAGCACCCCACCGACGCCGACCGCGCCCCCGAGCACGTGTGGCGCGGTGGCCCGGTGCTCAAGCGGGTGTTCCTCCGCCTGCTGCTCACCGCGGGCGGGACCGTCTTCACCGACGACGGCACGATCCGGCTCACCTACACCGCCGCGAGCGCGGGCCTGGTGTCGGACGTGCAGCGGATGCTGCTGGAGTTCGGCGTGCTGTCGCGGCTGAGCACCAGCGAGGGCGTGCCCGCGCTGGTCGTCGTCGGCCACCACGACGTGAGCCTGCTCGCCGCCCGGGTCGGGCTGCGCTCGGTCGCGCACGACGAGCTGGTGCACGCGCTGGCCGAGGCCCCGGTGGAGGCGGTCGACCCGCTGGCGGGCATCGACGACCCGGAGCTGCGGGCCGCCGCGGAACCGCTGGTCGACGGCCGGTTCCACTACGCCGAGGTGACCGCCGTCGCCGACGCCGGGGTCCAGCCGGTGTTCAGCCTGCGGGTCGACACCGAGGACCACGCGTTCGTCACCGACGGGTTCATCAGCCACAACACCGAGGCCCGGCTGATGCCGCTGGCCATGGAGATGCTGCGCGACATCGGCGAGGACACCGTCGACTTCGCGCCGAACTACGACGGCAAGACCGAGGAACCGCTGGTCCTGCCGTCGCGCATCCCGAACCTGCTGGTCAACGGCGGTTCCGGGATCGCGGTCGGGATGGCGACGAACCTGCCGCCGCACAACCTGCGCGAGGTCGCCGACGGCGTGGTCTGGGCGCTGGACAACCCCGACGCCGACGACGACCAGTTGCTGGCCGCGCTGCTCACCCGGATCAAGGGCCCGGACTTCCCGACCAGGGGCCTGATCCTGGGCACCGGCGGCATCGAGGACGCCTACCGGACCGGTCGCGGCTCGGTGCGGATGCGCTCGGTGGTCGAGGTCGAGGAGGACGCCAAGGGGCGCACCATCCTCGTCGTCACCGAGCTGCCCTACCAGGTCAACCCGGACAACCTGATCGAGAACATCGCGCAGCTCGTGCGCGACGGCAAGATCACCGGCATCTCCGACGTGGCCGACGAGTCCAACCGGCGCATCGGCATGCGCATCGTGATCGGGCTCAAGCGCGACGCGGTGGCCAAGGTCGTGCTGAACAACCTGTTCAAGCACACCCAGCTCCAGCACAACTTCGGCGTCAACATGCTGGCCCTGGTCGATCAGATCCCGCGCACGCTGCGGCTCGACCAGATCATCCGGCACTACGTGAAGCACCAGCTCGAGGTCATCGTCCGGCGCACCCGCTACCGGCTGCGCAAGGCCGAGGAGCGCGCGCACATCCTGCGCGGCTACGCCAGGGCCCTCGACGCCCTCGACGAGGTCATCGCGCTCATCCGCCGCTCGCCCTCGGCCGACGAGGCGCGCAGCGGCCTGATGGCGCTGCTCGAGGTCGACGAGGTCCAGGCGACCGCGATCCTGGAACTCCAGCTACGCCGCCTGGCCGCCCTGGAGCGCCAGCGCATCATCGACGAGCTGGGCGAGATCGAGCGCTACATCGGCGAGTTGAACGAGATCCTGGCCAGCGAGCAGCGGCAGCGCGAGATCGTCCGCGACGAGCTCAAGGAGATCGCCGAGAAGTACGGCGACGACCGGCGCACCAAGATCATCCCGTTCGACGGCGAGGTCTCCATCGAGGACCTGATCGCCGTCGAGGACGTGGTCGTCACCATCACCCGCACCGGCTACGCCAAGCGCACCAAGACCGACCTGTACCGGGCGCAGAAGCGCGGCGGCAAGGGCGTGCAGGGCGCGGCGCTCAAGCAGGACGACATCGTGGCGCACTTCTTCGTGTGCTCCACCCACGACTGGATTCTGTTCTTCACCAACAAGGGCCGCGTCTACCGGGCCAAGGCCTACGAGCTGCCCGAGGCCAACCGGGCCGCGCGCGGGCAGCACGTGGCCAACCTGCTCGCCTTCCAGCCCGACGAGCAGATCGCCCAGGTCATCCAGATCAAGGACTACACCGTCTCGCCGTACCTGGTGCTCGCCACCCGCGACGGCCTGGTCAAGAAGTCCAAGCTGTCGGACTTCGACAGCAACCGCGCGGGCGGCCTGATCGGCATCAACCTGCGCGAGGACGACGAACTGGTCGGCGCCGTGCTGTGCTCGGCCGATGACGACCTGCTGCTGGTCTCCGCCGGTGGGCAGTCCATCCGCTTCCACGCCAGCGACGAGGCGCTGCGCCCGATGGGCCGGGCCACCTCCGGCGTGCAGGGCATGCGCTTCAACGCCGGTGACGAGCTGCTCGCCCTCGGCGTGGTCAAGGACGGCACGTTCGTCCTGGTCGCCACCGACGGCGGGTACGCCAAGCGCACCCCGATGGAGGACTACTCCGTGCAGGGCCGCGGCGGCAAGGGCGTGCTCACCATCCAGCACGACAGCAGGCGCGGCAGGCTGGTCGGCGCGGTCATCGTCGAGCTGGAGGACGAGCTGTACGCCATCACCTCCTCCGGCGGGGTGATTCGGACGACCGCGGCGGAAGTGCGCAAGGCGGGCAGGCAGACCAAGGGCGTCCGGTTGATGAACCTGGGCGAAGGGACCACCCTGGTGGCCATCGCCCGCAGCGCCGAGGAGACCGCGGCGGCCGTCGAGACGGTGGAGGCCGTCGCCGACGCCATCGAGTCCGGGGACCCCACCCCGGCCACCGGGACGCCCGCCGAGGTCGTCGCGGCCGAGCACGCGTCGACAGAAGAGACCGGCTCCACCGACGAACCGACCGCCGAGTAAGACCCGCAGACGAAGGCAGTAGGGAACCCGCTCGTGACACCAGCCGAGAAGCCGGACACCACCGCAGCCGAATCGGAGCGGACGTCGATCATCACCGACGGCACCGCGGCGGGCGCCACCGCGCCCGCCGCGGCCGCCCCGGCGGGTGACCCCCAGCCCGCGGACGCGGACACCACCGTGCAGACACCGAAACCCGCGGGCGAACCCGGCGGCGACAACCACACCCCGCCGCCGTGGGCCAGGGTCACCGCCGACGCCCAAGCCGAAGCCGGGGGCGACGCCACCCAGGCCCTGCCCCCGGTCGGCAACGGCCACACCCCCGCCTCCCACACCCCAGCCGCCCACGCCCCCGGCTCTTACGGCACCGATCCCCACGGCGCCGATCCCTACAGTGCCGATCCCTATAGCGCCGACTCCGAACCCACGATCAACGTCCCGCGCCCCGTCGTCACCGGCACCGCGGCGGGCAGGCTCTTCGGCACCAGCACCGACGACGACCGCTCCGCGGCCCCCCCGGGCATCGGCGGCACCCCCACCGCCACGGGCGCCTCCAGCACACCCCCCAGCGCCCTGCGCAGGCCCGGCCGCGGCCCCCGCCGGGCCAACCTCCAGGTCAAGCGCTTCGACCCGTGGTCGGTGCTCAAGCTCTCCCTGGTCCTGGGCGTCTCCCTGTTCTTCGTCTGGCTCGTCGCCGTCGGCGTCCTCTACGCCGTCCTCGACGGCATGGGCGTCTGGGACAAGGTCAACGGCATCTCCAGTGAACTCCTCAACGCCTCCGAGGGCTCCAGCGGCGACCCGCTGATCAGCGCCGGGCGCGTCTTCGGCATCGCCGCGATCATCGGCGCCATCAACATCGTGCTGTTCAGCGCCCTGGCGACGGTCGGCGCGTTCGTCTACAACGTGTCCGCCGACCTGGCCGGAGGGCTTGAGGTCACCCTCGCCGAACGCGAGTAGGGGATACCGATTTGGGGTCGCGCAGGGGGATGCGGTAATCTTCCTGCGTTCCCACAGGGGCCTATAGCTCAGGCGGTTAGAGCGCTTCGCTGATAACGAAGAGGTCGGAGGTTCAAGTCCTCCTAGGCCCACGGACTCGGGCGACCCATGCTCGCGGAAAGCGCGAGCCGGGTCGTCCGTCCTCGTTCTGGGGGGCGACCCCCCAGACCCCCACGGTGCGGTTGGTTGCTGAACCAGCGTGGTTGGCGGCTTTGCCGCTGTTTGGGGCTTGAGGGAGCTTCGCTCGCCTCGCCTCGCCTCGCCTCGCCTCGCCTCGCCTCGCCTCGCCTCGCCTCGCCTCGCCTCGCCTCGCCTCGCCTCGCCTCGCCTCGCCTCGCCTCGCCTCGCCTCGCCTCGCCTCGCCTCGCCTCGCCTCGCCTCGCCTCTGCTTTCTGTTCCTCTCCCTGCTGCCTGCCTCTCTTCTCTTGCTGCTGCTTCCTTCCGCTCGTTGTCTTCTGGGGGTCTCCCTCGTCCTGGGGGGGTTGGGGGGTGTGGCAGGATGTGGGGGGCGTCTCGGGGGTTTCTGGGGCGTTGGTGTTGTGTTGGTGTGTTGTAGTGCCTTAAGGAGGCATCGGACGTGAAGAAGCTCCTCGCGCTTGCTGCGGTTGCGGGTGGTGTGCTCTTTGTCGTTCGTCGCAAGAGCGCGGCGAAGGCTGAGGCCGACCTGTGGCGCGAGGCCACTGCTCCGGCCGCGAACAACGGCACGAAGAAGGCCTGAACGTACTTCCGGTCGGCACGGGGTACCGTGTCGGCCTGAGGGGATGTAGCTCAATTGGCAGAGCACTGCCTTTGCAAGGCAGGGGTTAGGGGTTCGATTCCCCTCATCTCCACGTGAACGAGGTCGGCCCATCCTGTGGGTCGGCCTCGCTGGCGTTTTGGGAGGTTGCTGTGGTGCGCGGGGTGTCGGGGCGGGTTGCTGGGGTGGGGCGGTCGGCGACGGTGTCGCTGTTCGACCTGGTGGGGGAGTTGCGGGCGGCGGGGCGGTCCGTTGTGGATGTGAGTGGGGGGCAGCCGGACTTCGCCACCGGGGAGCACGTGGTGACGGCGGCGGTGGCGGCGCTGCACGAGGGGTTCACGCACTACACGGCCAGCCGCGGGCTGCCCGAGCTGCGCGAGTTGGTGTCGGCGAAGCTGTTGGCGGACAACGGGATCGAGGTTGCGCCCACCGACGTCGTGATCACGCCGTCGGCCAAGCACGGGTTGTACGCGGCGCTGCTGACCCTGTTGGACCCGGGGGACGAGGTGGTGGTGCCCACGCCGAGCTGGGTCAGCTACCAGGCGATGGCGCGGCTGGTGGGCGGCGTTCCCGTCGAGGCGGAACTGAGTGGTGCCAACGGGTTCCGGTTGACCCGGGAGGTGTTGGAAGGCGCTGTGTCGGGGCGGACCAAGGCGGTTCTGGTCAACACGCCCAACAACCCGACCGGGCGGGCGCTGGACGCGGAGGAGGCGCGGGTGCTCGCCGAGTTCGCGGTGGCGCACGACCTCTACGTGGTGGCGGACGAGATCTACGAGGCGGTGCTGTTCGACGGGCGGCGGCACCTCAGCGTGGCCGCGCTGCCGGGGTGCGCCGAGCGGACGCTGACCGTGAACGGGTTCTCCAAGAGCCACGCGATGACCGGGTGGCGGCTGGGGTGGGTGGCCGGGCCGGGTGCGGTCATGGCGGAGCTGGTGAAGGTGCAGGAGCACACCGTGAGCTGCGCGGGGTCGTTCGTGCAGCGCGGCGGGATCGCGGCGCTGAGCGGGCCCGAGGAGTACGTCGCGGGGATGGTGGAGTCCTACGACCGGCGGCGGCGGGTGGTGGTCGACGGGCTCAACGCGCTGCCCGGGGTGTCCTGCGCCCTGCCGGAGGGGACCTTCTACGCGTTCGCCGACATCTCCGGCGCCGGGAAGGGCGGCTCGGTCGGGTTCGCGGAGTGGGCGCTGCGGGACGCGGGCGTCGCCGTCACCCCGGGGGTGGCGTTCGGGGCGGGCGGCGAGGGGTACGTGCGGCTGTCGTTCGCGGCGCCGGTGGACGTGGTGCACGAGGCGTTGGCGCGGTTGGCGCGGGCGCTGGGCTGAGGTTCCACGTGGAACCACACTGCGCGTGATCTGGTCCGGGCCAAAACCACCCGCCCGGGTGAGGGACTGTCCGGGCGGGTGGTGGCCGTGGTCGGTCACGCGGTGACGGTCTCCCGGCGGCTCGACGAGGAGCGGGAGAAGAACTGGTCGACGGCCCAGGCGCCCGGGCCGAGGAAGGCGATCAGCAGGAACGCCCAGCAGAACATGGCCGAGGGCTCACCGCCGTTCTCCATCGGCCACAGGCCCTCCGGGGCGTGCACGACGAAGTACGCGTACGCCATGGAGCCCGAGGCGGTCAGCGCCGCCCACCTGGTGAACAGCCCCAGCAGGACCAGCGCGCCCGCCACCAACTGGATGGCCGCGGCCCACCAGCCCGGCCAGGCGGCGAACTCGGGCGTGCGACCCGCCCGGCCCAGGACGCCGAACAGCGTGGCGACGCCGTGGGCGGCGAACAGCAGACCGACGACGATCCGGAACAGGGCGAGCACGTGGGGCTTGGTCCGGTCGAACAAGTCCATCTTCGCTCTCTCTCACTCGAATCAGCAGGGAGGTGTTCGGCTTCCATTGGTGGCGGGGGACCACCGACGGTGTGTATGCCTCTGCGGTGAGTGAGGTTCAAAGAGTGCTGTGGACCACAGGGGGTCTCGATCTGGTTGACTTGCTCTCGCTATGAGACGAGCCGTGATACTTGCCGCGCCCCTGCTCGCCCTCGCGGCGTGCACCACCGACTCCGCGCCGCCGCCCGCGTCGGACGCCCCGACGACCTCGGCGACCCGGCCCGCGGCGCCGACCACGCGGGCGGAGGCGGCGCCGCCCGCCGAGCCGGAGCCGGTCGCCGACGGGCCGTGCCCCTACCTGACCAGCGCCGTCGTGGCCGACGCGAACGGGCAGCACGTCACCAAGGTGCGCACCTCGGCGGACAAGCCGACCCCGGCGTGCTTCTTCTACCGCCCCGACGGCAGCGTCCAGCTCACCATCCGGGTGTACCAGGGGGAGCCCGCGGTGGCGAAGGCGCTGGTCGACCAGGCGGCGCCGATCGACACCTCCAACCCGGCGAGTTCGCCCGCGGGCTGGGAGGGCGGCTCCATCTCGGGTGAGGAGAACGCCGTCTACGCCGTCGCCAAGGGCGGTTCGGCGGTGGTGGTCGATTCCAACCAGAAGCAGACGATCAAGGCCAGGCGGATCGCCGAGGCCGCCATCGAGAACCTGGGCCTGTAGGCAGACCACTGGCCCGCAACCCCGGATCGCGGGGGTGCGGGCCAGTGGGATCTACGCCGGTCCTCGTCGGACTAGTTCTTGTCGGACCCGATCGGCTTGGTGGGCTTGCCCTGGCCGTTGGTCTCGGGCGCGCCGACCGGCTTCTCCGCCGCCTTGGGGGGCACGGGAGCCGCCGGGGCCGCTGCCGCCGCCGGGGTGGGCTTCGCCACAGGGGCGGCAGCCGTCGGGGCGGGCTTGGCGGGCGCGGGCTTGGCGGGCGTCGGCTTGGCGGGCACGACCGGCTGCTGGGCCGGGACCTGCTGCTTGCCCTTGAGCGCCGCGGCGGCACCGGCGCCGAGCGCGGCCAGCAGGATCAGCCACGGCCAGCGGCGGCTCTTCTTGTTGGCCGGGTCCTTGGCGGCGGCGCGCGCCGCGACCTTGGCCGCCTTGATCTGCGCCTGCAACTCGCCGCGGTACTGCTTGACCTGCGGCTTGAGGTCCTTCTTGAGCTGCTTGACCTGCTTCTTCACCGGCGCGGTCGCGGCGACGGCGCTCTTGACCGTCTTGTTCTTCGCCGCGTCCTTCTGGGCCTGCTTCGCGGCCTTCGCCAGGTCCTTGCGGGTCTGCTCGGCGGTCTTGGCCAAGCGCTTGCGCGCCCTGCGGGTCGAGGCCATCGCTTCCTCCCTGGCCACCTGCGCGCTCTCCGCGAGCGCACCGGCGACCTGCTGCGGGGCGAGGCCCTTCGCGGCCAGCTTCTGCTCGGCGACGTGTGCCGCCTCGGCACCCGCCTGACCGGCGCGAACGGCGCCCTCTCGCACCGCGCGCCAGCCGGTGCCGACGGCCTTGCCGACCGTCTCTCCGGCCCGGGTCATGGCTTCACCTCGTCCATCTCGTCGATCTCGTGCTCGAACACAGTTGTCTTCCACGACGTACCCAATCCTGCCCGTTCCAGACGGATTTCGCCGAAGATGGCACGATGGCGTCGTGGCTGACAGCAACGCATCCCTCGTTGGGACGAAGGTAACCGTCACCCTGCACACCAGTGAGGGCGACATCCGGATCAACATGTTCCCGGACCAGGCTCCGAAGACCGTGTCCAACTTCGTTGGGCTGGCCGAGGGCACCAAGGACTACAGCACGGAGAACGCGAGCGGCACCAAGTCCGGTCCGTTCTACGACGGCGCGGTGTTCCACCGGGTCATCGACGGCTTCATGCTCCAGGGCGGCGACCCGACCGGCACCGGCCGCGGCGGTCCCGGCTACCAGTTCGCCGACGAGTTCCACCCGGAGCTCCAGTTCAACAAGCCCTACCTGCTGGCCATGGCCAACTCGGGCGCGAACACCAACGGCTCGCAGTTCTTCATCACCGTCGGCCCGGCGACCTGGCTGAACTTCAAGCACACCATCTTCGGCGAGGTGGCCGACCAGGGCTCGCGCACCGTGGTGGACAAGATCGGGCACGCGCCGACCGGCCCGGGCGACCGCCCGCTGACCGACGTCGTGATCAAGAACATCACCGTCGAGCGCGCCGAGGGCTGAGTGGGAAACCCGCCGCACCAACCGCAGCCCGGGGCGCAGGCGGGCCTGCCCGCCTGCGCCCGGCACCCCGACCGGCAGACCGCGCTGAGCTGCACCCGGTGCGGTCGCCCGGCCTGCCCGGAATGCCTGGTCGAGGCCTCGGTCGGCTTCCAGTGCGTCGACTGCGTGCGGGAGGGCAACCGGGGCGTCCGGCGGCCCACCACCGTCGCCGGGGCGGCGCTCGCGTCGAAGCCGGTGCTGGTGCCCGTGCTCGTCGGGCTCAACGCGGTGATGTACGCCATCACCGCGCTGCTGGCCCGCGACCCGATGTCGAACGAGAACTCCGACCTGTTCCACGCGCTGTCGGCCTACGCGCCGTCCATCGCGGCGGGGCAGTGGTGGCGGGTGGTGACGGCGGGCTTCCTGCACTTCGGCCTGCTGCACCTGGTGGTCAACATGGTGGCGCTGTGGTTCCTGCGCGACCTGGAGCTGCTGCTGGGCAAGGTGCGGTTCGGCGTCGTCTACCTGGTTTCGGTGGTCGGCGGGTCGGTGGGGACGTACCTGTTCAGCGCCCTGGGCACCGAGGGCGCGGGTGCCTCCGGGGCGATCTACGGCCTGCTCGGCGGGCTGCTGGTCGCGGTGATCCGGCTCAAGCAGGACCGGCACGCGCTGATGCAGGTCGTCGGGGTCATCGCGCTGAACCTGGCGTTCAGCGTGGCCATCCCGCAGATCTCGCTGCTGGCCCACCTCGGCGGCCTGGTCATCGGCGCGGTGCTGACCGCGGGGATGCTCTACGCGCCCGCGGCGCGGCGCACCCTGTGGCAGTCGCTCGTCGTCGCGGGGGTGCTGGTGGTGCTGGCGGTGGCCTTCGCCGTCCGCACGCCGCAGATCAACGAGCAGGTGTTCTGCCCGGAGCCCACCACCGGGGTGTGCTACCAGGTCCTGGGCTAGTCCTGGGCTAGGTCCGCAGCCGGAGCAGGGCGTCGACCACCTCGTGCGGTTCGACGCCCAGGTCGAGCTGCCCGAGCAGCACCAGGCCGGGCACCTCGGCGTTGTCCGCGTCGATCTCGACGACGCTGGACTCGCGGCCGAGCCTGCGGGTCCGCACCAGGCGGACGTTGACCTCGCGCCAGCGCCAGTGCCTGCTGCCGGTCAGCCCGCGGACGGTCACCCCTTCGGGGTCGGCGGCCAGCCGTGGGCGCGCGAGCGTGCCGAACAGCGCGGGCACGCCCAGCGCCACGGCGGCCACGGCGAGCAGCAGCGTGCCCCTCGGGTCGTCGATCAGCACCGCCAGCAGGGCGGCGACCAGGGCCGATGCCCAGGCGACACCGACGACGGCGGGGCGCGGGGACCAGTGCAGGGGGGTCACCCCTCCATGGTGCCGCATAGCTGTCCACAGGAGTTATCCACAATGGGGATGACTTACATCCGTGTGGTTCAATGACGCTGGGCCAAACGGCTCAACCCGTCCGTGCGAGGAGCGCACGACGGGGGAGTCCTGCTCCGCGGAGCGGGTGTCGGAGCGTCAGCGCCAGCGCATCGTCATGAGCAGGCCCGCGATCATCAGCGCGAAGCCGATGGCGAAGTTCCAGTTGCCCAGCTCGGCCATGAAGCCGATCTTCTCGCCCGCGATGTAGTTGACGACCAGCCAGGCGAGCCCGATCAGCATCACGCCCAGCATCACCACGACGTACACCGGGTGCGACGGGCCCGCCTGCTTCACCTTGACCGGCGTGCGCCGGTCGGTGGTGGGGGCGGTGTAGACGGCCTTCTTGCGGACCTTGGACTTGGGCATGTGTCCTCGCCTGACGTGGAGCGTTGGGTGCGGTGCGGTTCGTTCTGGCAGGTCGTTCCGGCAGGTTCGTTCAGCACAGGCGCAACTCCCGCCGGAGCAACACGTTAACGTAAACGGACAGGGCAGCGAATCACCAGTCGCCAACGATCTGACCCCGCCCGCGGGCAGGCCGTGCAGGGAGGAGCCCCGCGTGAGCACGGTGGACCACAGCGATCCCCCGGTTTCCGACACCCGCGTCGGCCCGGCGGGTGGCGGCAACCGGCGCGACCCGGTGCGCACCGCCGTGCGCGCGATCGGTGAGCTGCTGATCACCGCGGGCCTGGTGGTGCTGCTGTTCGTCGTCTACGAGGTGTACGTCACCGACATCACCTCGGCGGCCAAGCAGCGCGACGCGACCGCGGCCCTCGACCAGGAGTGGCAGCAGAGCACCCCCGAGGAGCAGCAGCAGCGCCAGGAGCACTACGACGGCCCGGAGGGCTCCGGCATCGCCAAGATGTACGTCCCCGCGTTCGGCGCCGACTACTCCTTCACCATCCTGCGGGGCACCACCGAGAAGACCCTCGAGGTCGGCCCCGGCCACTACACCGAGAGCGGCGACCCCGGCCTGCCCGGCAACTTCGCCGTCGCGGGCCACCGGGTCGGCAAGGGCGCCCCGTTCAACGACATCGACCTGCTGAACTCCTGCGACGCGATAGTGGTGGAGACGCGTTTTAGCTGGTTCGTCTACCGGGTGCTGCCCAAGGCCGACGAGGTGGCGGACTGGGCGAGTCGGGCCGCGGACCCCCGGTGCACCGGGGTCGGCCCGCTCGGCGCCCCCTACGACCGGGTCGTCGGCCAGGAGATCGTCTCGCCCACCCAGGGCTCGGTGATCCTGCCGGTGCCCAACCGCGACGACGTGACCGACAACGCGGGCGCGACCGCGTCGCTGATGACGCTGACCACCTGCCACCCCCGCTTCTCCGACCGCGAGCGGCTCGTCGTGCACGCCGTGATGGTCAAGCAGTGGGCCAAGAACCCGGACAAGCCCGGCGAGACGCCGCCCGAGTTGAAGGAGACGAGCTGATGTACGGGTGGATCTGGCGGCACCTGCCCGGCCCGGTCGCCGTTCGGGCGATCACCGCGGTGCTGCTCGTGGCGGGCGTGGTCGCGCTGCTGATGTTCGTGGTGTTCCCGTGGGCGGAGCCGAAGCTGCCGTTCAACCAGGTGACCACCCAGTAGCGGTGGACGGCGGCGGTAGCTTGTGGGTATGCGCGTTCTGGTCGTCGACAACTACGACAGCTTCGTCTACAACCTGGTGCAGTACCTCGCCCAGTTGGGCGCCGAGTGCACGGTCTGGCGCAACGATGCCCCCGAGCTGTCGGCCGCCGACGCGCTGAGCGGGTTCGACGCGGTCCTGGTCAGCCCGGGGCCGAGCACGCCCGAGCGGGCCGGGCAGAGCATCGACGTGGTCAGGCGCTGCGCGCAGGCCCGGCTGCCGCTGCTCGGCGTGTGCCTCGGGCACCAGGCCATCGGTGTCGCCTGGGGCGCCACGGTCGACCGGGCGCCGGAGCTGCTGCACGGCAAGACGAGCCTGGTCGGCCACAGCGGCGCCGGGGTGCTCGCCGGGCTGCCCGACCCGTTCACCGCCACCCGCTACCACTCGCTGACCGTGCTGCCGGAGACGATCCCGGACGAGTTCGAGGTCACCGGGCGGACCGATACCGGCATCGTGATGGCCATGCGGCACCGGGAGCTGCCGATCGAGGGCGTGCAGTTCCACCCGGAGTCGGTGCTGACCGACGGCGGTCACCGGATGCTCGCCAACTGGCTGGCGTCGGCCGGGTTCCCGGTCGCCGAGGCCACCGTGTCGGAGCTGGAGCAGGGGATGCGCAAGCTCACCGCCGCCATCTCCTCCTGAACCCGGAACGCGGAGAGGGCCGCCCCCCACCTCGGGGAGCGGCCCTCTCCGCGCGTTCGACTACCGGGTCGGGTTGGTGGAGGTACCGCCGCCACCGCCGAGCGGGGACGTGCCGATCCGGACGTTGATCGTCTCGTCCTTGGCGATCTTGTCGCCCGGCTGCTGCTCCTGCTCGGTCACCTTGCCGACCTCGCGCGGGTCGAGGGTCTCGTCGTCGACCACGTTGAACGAACCGTTCCAGCCCACCTGCTTGAGCGCGGCCTCGGCCTCGGCGCGCGTCTTGCCCACCAGGTTCGGCATGTCGACCTCGATCTTGTCGCCGTTGGAGACGCTCAGCACGATCGTCAGCCCCGGTGCGACGCTGCCGGTCTTCGGCGCCTGGTCGACGACCGTGCCCACCGGCTTGTCCGAGGACACGTCCTTGCGCTGCGGGGTCAGCCCGACCGCCTTGAGGTTCGCCGCCGCGGTGTCGTAGTCCTGGCCGACCAGGTTCGGCACGTCCACCTTGGCGGGCTGCTTGCCGATCGTCAGCCGGACCTCGCTGCCCACGCTGGCCTGCGTGCCCGCCGCCGGGCTGGTCCGCAGCACCTTGCCGTAGAGGTCCTCGTCGTCGGTCTGCTCCTCGTCGACCGTGGCCGACACGGTGAGCTTGGCCGCCTGCAGGGCGGCGGTCGCCTCCTGCTGCGACTGGCCCGCCACGTCGGGAACGGCGACCTTCTGCGGCGACTCGCCGATGCGGACGGTGATCCGCTCGCCCTTGCGCAGGTTGGCGCCCGCGGCCGGGTCGGTGCCCAGGACCTTGTCGATCCGGTCCGGGCCGCACGGGCCCGGGGTGCCCGCGTCGGTCTGCTGGCACGGCACGCCCTGGCGCACCGGCTGGAAGCCGAGCTGGTTGAGCTGGGCGAACGCCTCGGCCTCGGTCTTGCCCGCCACGTCCGGGACCGGGACGTTGTCCCCGCCGGTCTGCTTCTCGTCCCCGCTGGTCAGGAAGAACAGCAGCCCGATCAGGCCGACCACGATCAGGCCGACCAGCACGATCAGCCAGGTCTTGCGCTGCCTGCGCCGCCGCTCCTCGTCCTCGTCGGCGTAGTCGTCGTAGTCGTACTCGTCGGCCATCGACTCCGGGCGGTGGCGCCCGCGCATCTCCGGCTGCGGGCTGCGCGCGCCGAGCACGGCGGTGCGGTCCTCGTCGGTCATCACCATCGGCGCGGCGGGCCGCTGCCCGGACAGCACCCGGACGATGTCGGTGCGCATCTCCGCGGCCGACTGGTAGCGGTTCGCCGCGCCCTTCGACATCGCCTTGAGCACGATCGCGTCGAGCTGCGGGCTCACCCGGGGGTTGACCTGCGACGGCGAGCGCGGGTCCTCGCGGACGTGCTGGTAGGCCACCGCGACCGGGGAGTCACCGGTGAACGGGGGTTCGCCGGTCAGGAGTTCGAACAGCACGCAGCCGGTGGCGTACACGTCGCTGCGGGCGTCGACCGACTCGCCGCGGGCCTGCTCCGGCGACAGGTACTGGGCGGTGCCGATGACCGCCGAGGTCTGGGTGACCGCGACCTGGCCGTCGGCCACCGCGCGGGCGATGCCGAAGTCCATCACCTTGACCGCGCCGGTCTTGGTGATCATCACGTTGGCGGGCTTGACGTCGCGGTGCACGATGCCGTGCCGGTGGGAGAAGTCCAGCGCCGCGCACACGTCGGCCATGATCTCCATGGCGCGCTGGCCGGGCAGCGGTCCCTCGGTCTTGACGATGTCGCGCAGGGTCCGCCCGTCGACGAACTCCATCACGATGTAGGGCAGCGGGCCCGTGTCGATCCGGGTCTCGCCGGTGTCGTAGACGGCGACGATCGCGGGGTGGTTCAGCGCGGCGGCGTTCTGCGCCTCGCGGCGGAACCGCTCCTGGAACTGGGGGTCGCGGGCGAGGTCGGCGCGCAGGACCTTGACCGCGACCTCGCGGCTGAGCCGGACATCGCGGCCGCGGTGGACCTCGGACATGCCGCCATAGCCGATCGTCTCGCCGATCTCATAGCGGTTGGAGAGCAGTCGCGGTGTGGTCATCAGTGCGTAGTCCCGCTCCTAGTCAAGTCCTGTCCCATCAAGGTGGTGCCCGGTGCGCCGACCATCAAGGCGGTCCGTCGCGCTGCGGGTCGCAGACGATCCGCACCGAGGTCCCGACCCGCACCATCCCGGTCGGGCTGAGCGAGGTGACGAGGCAGTTCGCCGGGTCCTCCGGGGTGGTGCCCTGGCCCGCGGTGACCACCGTCGACCGCAGCCGCAGCGTGCCCAGCTCCACCACCACGTCGGCGGCGCCGCGGCCGACGTAGTCCTCGCGGACCACGTCGACGAACGGCCCACCGCCGGTCGTCGGGTTGGCGGTCGGCAGTGGCAGCCCGGGGCCGCCCGGCTCGGTGTCCTCCACCGTGGGCTCGGGGAACTCCGTCGGCTCGGGCTGCTGGGTGGTCTCGACCTCGCCGCCCCGGTCGTCGGCGTCGCGCGGGGCCTGGTCGCCGCGGAAGATCGCGGGCAGGCCGAACGCCAGCGCCGTGATCAGCGCGACCGCCAGCACCGCGATGGTGATCCACAGGCCGGTGCGCGACTCCCGCGGCGGGTGCGCGGGCGCCCCGAAGCCGCCGGACGGCCCGCCGGGCTGACCGGGGGGCGGGGTCACCGGGACCATGCCGGGGTGCGTCCCCGGGTGGGCGCCCACCCCCGGCCCGCCGTGGTGCTGCTGCGCGCCCGCCATCGCCAGCCCGGACGGGGCGGGCAGCGGGCGGCCCGCGCGCACCGCGGCCACCGCGGCGGCGAACTCGCCGCCGTTGGCGTAGCGCTGCCTCGGGTCCTTGACCAGGGTCGCCTCGATCAGCGCCCGGGTGCCCGGCGGCACGTCCGGCGGCAGCGGCGGCGGCAGGTCGCGGATGTGCATCATCGCCACCGTCACCGCGTTCTCCGACAGGAACGGCCTGCGCCCGGTGAGGCACTCGTAGCCGACCACGGCCAGCGAGTAGACGTCGCTCGCCGGTTCCGCCTCGTGCCCGAGGGCCTGCTCGGGGGCGATGTAGTGCGCGGTGCCCATGACCATGCCGGAGCGGGTCACCGGGGCGGCGTCGGCGGCCTTGGCGATGCCGAAGTCGGTCAGCTTCACCACGCCGGTCGGGGTGATCAGGATGTTGCCGGGCTTGACGTCGCGGTGGACGTACCCGCGCTCGTGGGCGGCCTGCAACGCGTGCGCCGACTGCTCCAGGACGTCCAGCGTCCGGTCCGCGGCCAGCCTGCCCTCCTTGGCCAGGATCGCCGCCAGCGGGTCGCCCTCGACCAGCTCCATCACCAGGTAGGCGGTGTCCTCCGGGCCGTCGAGGACGGCGGCGGTCTCGCCGTAGTCGTGCACCCCGGCGATGCCCGGGTGGTTGATCGAGGCGGTGGTGCGCGCCTCGGTGCGGAACCGGTGCAGGAACTCGCCGTCGCCGGACAGCTCCGGCTTGAGGACCTTCACCGCGACCCGCCGGTCCAGCCGGGTGTCGGCGGCCTCCCACACCTCGCCCATGCCGCCGACCGCGATCCGGCGGGTGAGCCGGTAGCGGTCGGCGAGCAACTGGCCCGAGGTGAGCATGGTCAGCTCCCCCCGGCCAGCGCCGCGTTGATGGTCGCCCGGCCGACCGCGGCCGACAGCTTGCCGCCGGTGGCGGCCACGTCCTTGCTCTCCACCACGACGGCCACCGCGACCTTGGGGTCGTTGGCGGGGGCGAACGCCACGTACCAGGCGAACGGCGGGGTGTTCTTCGGGTCGTTGCCGGTCTCGGCGGTACCGGTCTTGGAGGCGATCACCAGGTCGCCGCGCTTGCCCGCGCCGCCGGTCTTCGCCTCGGACTCGACCATCATGTCGCGGAGCTGCTCGGCGGAGCTGCGGGACATGGCGTCGCCGAGGCTGTCGGTGTCGAAGTCGGAGATCTTCGACAGGTCCGGCGCCAGGATCGACTTCACGAGCTGCGGGCGCATCCGCTCGCCGCCGTTGGCGATGGTGGCGACGATCTCGGCGTTCTGCAGCGGCGTCAGCCGCACGTCGCGCTGCCCGATCGCGCTCTGGTAGATCGCGTTCGAGTCCGACAGCGACATGCACTCGTCCGGCTTCGGGCCGACGCAGGACTGCACCACCGGCATCGGCACGGTCAGGTTGTCCTCGCCGATGCCGAACTTCTCCGCCTGCTCCAGGAACTTCTCGTCGCCGAGGTCGTGCGCGAGCTGGGCGAAGGCGGTGTTGCACGACAGCGCCAGCGCGGTCGTCATCGACACCGAGTCCCGGTTGTTGTCGCAGAAGCCGCGGTTGTAGTTGCGCAGCTCCGACCCGCCGACCGCGATCCGGTCGGTCGAGGTGACCGGGTCGTCCTTGGTCCGGCCGTCCTCCAGCGCCGCCGCGGCCACCACCAGCTTGAACGTCGACCCCGGCGGGTAGCTCTCGGCGATCGCCCGGTTCAGCATCGGCTTGGCCGGGTTGTCCTTGTTGTAGCCGTTCCAGGCCTGCTCCTGGGCGTCGCCGTCGTGCGCCGAGAGCGGGTTCGGGTCGTAGGACGGGGTGCTGACCATGGTCAGGATCTCGCCGGTCTTCGGGTTCAGCGCCACCACCGCGCCCTTGAACCCGTTGCTCTCCATCGCCTGGTAGGCGGCGGTCTGCGCGGCCGGGTTGATGGTCAGCTCGACGTTGCCGCCGCGCGGGTCGCGACCGGTGATCAGGTCCGACAGCCTGCGCACGAACAGCCGGTCGTCGGAGCCGTTGAGGATCTCGTCCTCGGCCTTCTCCAGGCCGCCCGCGCCGTAGCGGGTCGAGTAGAAGCCGGTGACCGGGGCGTACAGCGGGCCGTTGGTGTACTGGCGCAGGTAGCGCAGGCGGTCGTTGGTGGCCTGCACCGTCGCCAGGATCTCGGGGTTGTCGCCGGAGCGGACGAGGATCTTGCCCCGCTCGCGGGAGTACTCCTCCAGCGCGATCCGCTTGTTGTTGATGTTCTTGCGGTAGTCGTCGGCCTTGAAGATCTGGATGTAGGTGACGTTGGCCAGCAGCAGGATGACCATCCCGAGCATGGCCAGGCCGACGCGGCGCAGCGGGGTGTTCACGACGGCCGCTCCACCATGACCGTGTGCGCCTCGGCGATCGGGGCCTGCGGGACCGGCCGGGGCCGGGAACCGCTCTGCGGGCGGCGGGCGGCGTCGGAGATGCGCAGCAGGAGGGCCACCAGGATGTAGTTGGCGAGCAGGGACGAGCCGCCGTAGGACAGGAACGGGGCGGTGATGCCGGTCATCGGGATCAGCTTGGTGACCCCGCCGACGACCACGAACACCTGCATGATCAGCAGGAACGACAGGCCGCCGCCGAGCAGCTTGCCGAAGGTGTCGCGGACCGCGAGCGCGCTGCGCATCCCGCGCAGCGCCAGCACCGCGTAGATCAGCAGCAGCGCGGCCAGGCCGATGAAGCCAAGCTCCTCGCCGATGGCGGCGACGATGAAGTCGGTGTTGGCCAGCGGCACCAGGTCCGGGCGGCCCGCGCCGAGGCCGGTGCCGCCGACCCCGCCGGTGCCCAGGCCGAACAGCGCCTGCGCGATCTGGTAGCCGCCGCCGATGTCGTTGTAGGTGGCCAGCGGGTCGAACCAGTTGGCCACCCGCTGCTGCACGTGGGTGAACAGCTTGTAGGCCACGAACGCGCCGCCGACGAACAGCGTGACGCCGATGCCCACCCACACGCCGCGCTCGGTGGCGACGTAGAGCATCACCAGGATCGTGCCGTAGAACAGCAGCGAGGTGCCCAGGTCCTTCTGGAAGACCAGCACGCCCAGCGACATCGCCCAGGCGAACAGGACCGGCCCCAGGTCGCGGGCGCGCGGCAGGTCGATGCCCAGCACCCGGCGGCCCGCGGCCATGAACAGGTCGCGCTTGGAGACCAGGAACGCCGCGAAGAAGACCAGCAGCAAGACCTTGGAGAACTCACCTGGCTGGATGGAGAACGGACCGACCCGCAGCCAGATCTTCGCGCCGTTGATGGTCGGGGCGATGAAGCCGGGCAGCACCGCGGGCAGCGCCAGCAGCACCAGCCCGGCCAGGCCGAAGGTGTAGCTGTACTTGGTCAGCGTGCGGTGGTCCTTGATCAGGATCAGCACCGCGAGCAGCAGCGCCAGTGCGACCGTGGTCCACAGGATCTGCTTGGGGACGTCGTTGTTGAACTCCCGGCCCGCCTGGATCGCGCGCTCGCTCAGCGCCAGGTCGATCCGGTAGATGATCACCAGCCCGAGCCCGTTGAGCACCGCCACGCAGGGCAGGATCAGCGGGTCGGCGTACGGGGCGAACCGGCGCACCGCCACGTGCGCCACGCCGAACAGGGCCAGGAAGGCCAGGCCGTACCAGACGATCCGGAAGGTGAGCGTCTGCTCCTGGTTGGCCTCCACCAGCATCAGCGCACCGGTCACCAGCGCCGCGGCGAAGCCGAGCAGCCACAGCTCGGTGCCGCGCCGCGTCGGCGTGGTGCTCTCGGCGGCCGCGCCCTGCCCGACCGCCGGACTCCCCACCGCGCCCTGGGCCGGTGATGCCATCAGCCGCCGCCCTTGTCCTCGTCGCGCGGCTGGCGGCAGGCGCCCGCCGGTGCGGGGTCGGTGGAATCGGTGGTGCTCGTGGCGCTGTCGGTCGTCGTGGTCGGGCCCACGGCCGTGGTCGTGGCGACGCCGGTGCTCGGCAGGGGGGCCGCGGGCGGGGCGCCCGGGGTCTCCGTCGGGGTCGCCTGGTCGGCCGGGTCCTCGCACAGCGGCAGCCGGTTCGTGCGGAGCTGGCTGAGCTTCTCCCTGGCGTCGGACAGGTTGTCGGCGGTGTTGCGGCCCGAGCGCACCACGTCCTGGCCGATGGAGTTCAGGTCGTCGACGTAGAGCCGGTCGCACGGCACCGGGTCCTCCGGGCCGCAGCTCCCCTGGACCTGGCTGTTCAGCGACAACCCCAGGACGCTGCCCTGGATGCCCTGGAAGATGGCGACCTCACCCGCGCCGCCCTCCCCGATGAAGTACTGCGTGTTGACCCAGTACCGGACCCCCACCGCGCCCGCGCCCAGCAGCAGCGCCACCAGCAGCAGGACCAGCAGCGCGCGCAACCGCTTGCGCTTCTTGATCTTGGGGTCCGGCGGTTCCGGCTGGACCTGCGGCCGGGGCGCCGGGCGCGGCGCGGTGATCGCACCGGCGCGCGACGCCGGGGAATCCGGCGGCGGCCGCTCGTCGGAACCGTTGCCCGCGGCACCGCCGACGATCGGGTTGTTGTCGCCGTAGTCGATGTCCACCACGTCGGCGATGATCACCGTGACGTTGTCCGGCCCACCGGACTTCAGCGCCAGCTCGATCATCCGGTCCGCGCACTCCTGCGGGTCCGGGATCTGGATGGCCTCGCTCAGCGTCTCGTGGCTCACCGGCCCCGACAGCCCGTCCGAGCACAGCAGGTACCGGTCGCCGGGGCGGGCCTCGCGCACGGTCAGCGTCGGCTCGACCTCGTGCCCGGTCAGCGCCTTGAGCAGCAGCGACCGCTGCGGGTGCACCGCGGCCTCGTCCTCGGTGATCCGGCCCTCGTCGATCAGCGACTGCACGAACGTGTCGTCGTGCGTGATCTGGGTGAACTGGCCGTTGCGCTGCAGGTACACGCGCGAGTCGCCGACGTGCACCAGGCCCAGGCGGTTCCCGGCGAACAGGATCGCCGACAGCGTCGTGCCCATCCCGTCCAGGTCCGGGTCGCCCGCCACCAGCTCGGCGATGGCGCCGTTGCCCGCGAGGGTCGCCTCGCGGAGCTGCCCGAGCAGGTCGTCGCCGGGCTCGTCGTCGTCCAGCGGGGCCAGGGCGGCGATGACCACCTTGCTGGCCACCTCGCCCGCGACGTGGCCGCCCATGCCGTCGGCCAGGGAGAGCAGGCGGGGGCCCGCGTACACGGAGTCCTGGTTGTTGGAGCGCACCAGGCCCCGGTCGCTGCGGGCCGCGTAACGGAGTACCAGGGTCATGAGCGCAGCTCGATCACCGTCTTGCCGATGCGGATCGGGACGCCTAGCGGCACCCGGAGGGGTTGGGTGACCTTAGCCCGGTCCAGGTACGTCCCGTTCGTCGAGCCCAGATCTTCCACGTACCAGTCCGTTCCGCGCAGCGACAGCCGGGCGTGCCGGGTCGAGGCGTAGTCGTCGTCGAGCACCAGCGTCGAGTCGTCCGCCCTGCCCATCATGATCGGCCGCCCGTCCAGGGTGATCCGGGTGCCCTGCAGGGCCCCGTGCGTCACCACCAGTTGCCTGGGCGCCTTCCCGCGCACTTTCTTCTCCGACGACCTGCGGAACCCGGGCACCGCCACGCGGAGCCCGGACGCGGCGTACAGGTCCGACCGGACCACCCGCAGCGCGGCAAGCACAAAGAGCCAGAGCAGGGCAAGGAACCCCGCTCTGGTCAACTGCATGACCAACTCTGGCACTTGTTGTTGCCGCTCCCGCTTCTCACCGGCAGGTCCGCTCGCGCCGGACCCACCCCACCGGGCCAGATCCAGCACGAGGACTGCCCGGGCCCACGAACCCCCGGACAGCCCCCCAGGACGTCTGGCCCCTCTCGGACGTTGCCCGCCCCTGCGGGCAGGCCGGTCAGCCCTGCGTACGGAACACCAGCGAAGAGTGCCCGATGCGCACCACGTCGCCGTCGGCGAGCTGCCAGGTCTGCACCGGGGTGCCGTTGACCGTGGTGCCGTTCGTCGAGCCCAGGTCCGCCAGCGTGGCGCTCTGACCGTCCCAGGTGATCTCCAGGTGCCTGCGCGACACGCCGGTGTCCGGCAGCCGGAAGTCCGCGTCCTGGCCCCGGCCGACGACGTTCCCGCCCTGCTTGAGCGAGTAGTTGCGGTTGGAACCGTCGTCGAGCTGCAGGCTGGCCGAGAGCTGCCGCTGGGTCTGTACCGCGGGCGGGGCGTAACCGCCCTGCTGCCCGTACGGGTCCTGGCCGTACCCCTGCTGCTGGCCGTAGCCCTGCTGGTCGTAGCCGCCCTGCTGCTGGC
>NZ_AYXG01000240.1 GCF_000564855.1 Actinokineospora spheciospongiae | reverse complement strand
GGGGTGGTCGCTGGCTGCGCACTGTGAGGTTCGGGTGGCGGGCCGCCAGGCCGGGGGTTGGTGGGGTGGTCGGCGGCTGCGCACGGTGAGATTCGGGTGGCGGGCCGCCAGGCCGGGGGTTGGCGGGGTGGTCGCTGGCTGCGCATTGTGAGGTTCGGGTGGCTGGCCGCCGGGCTGGCGGTTTGTCGGGTGGTCGCCTGCTGCGGCGGCGGGGGTTGGGGTGGCTGGCCATCGGGCCTGTAGTTGGTGGGGTGGGCGGCCACTGTGCCGGTGGGGTTCGGCGGGGGCAGCCGGTTGGCGGGTGGCCGGTTCGGCTGCCGCGCCGCTGGGGTTCGGCGTGGCAGGGCGGTTGGCGGGGTGGCTGGGTGGCTTCGGGGACTGGCCCTAGCGGGGCACGAGGTGCTTGCGGGCGAAGGCCAGGGACTCGCGCAGCTCGGCGGCCCGTGCCCCCGGCGCCTTGGCGTGCCGGGTGTTGACCTCCAGCACCACCTGGCCGGTGAAGTCCCGTTCGACCAAGCTGTGCAGCAGCTCCGCGCACGGCTGGTCGCCCCGGCCGGGTACCAGGTGCTCGTCCTTGGGCAGGCCGCTGCCGTCGGCGAGGTGCACGTGGGTCAGGCCCGCGCCCATCCGACCGGCCAGTGCCATCGCGTCCACCCTGGCGGCGGAGGCGTGCGACAGGTCCAGCGTGTAGTGCCGGTGGCCCTCGTCGGTCGGGTCGGTCGACGGGCGGAAGGCGGACAGCTCCACCGCCCGCCCCGCGCCGAGGCCTCGGCGGACGGGGAACATGTTCTCCACCGCCACCGCCACACCGCTCTCGTCCTCCAGGGCGGCGACCAGGTCGGCGAAGCCGTCGGCGTAGCGGCGCTGCCAGCGGAACGGTGGGTGCACCACCACCGTGCGGGCGTCGAGGTCCTGCGCGGCGCGGACCGCCCGGCGCAGCCGGACCTCCGGGTCCGGGGACCAGACCCGCTGGGTGATCAGCAGGCAGGGGGCGTGCACGGCCAGCACCGGCACGCCCGTGCTCCGCGAGCGCCTGCGTAGCTGCGGCACGTCCTGGCTCAGCGGGTCGGCCCACACCATGACCTCGACGCCGTCGTAGCCGAGGTCCGCGGCGAGGGCGAACGCCGTCGCCGCTGTCTGCGGCCACACCGACGCGGTGGACAGGCCGACCGGGACCACCGTCACCGGCCCAGCAGCAGGAGGACGGCGGGGGAGACCGTGACGACCAGGCCGACCAGCACTGCCAGCACGGTGGTCTGGAGGTCCTCGGCCTTGCGGATCTTGCGGACGATCAGCACCAGGCCGACGATCACGGCCAGCGCGCCGATCAGCGCCGCCGGGGCCAGCACCCGCCACAGCCAGTTGAAGCCCAGCCACACCGCCGCGCCGCCTGCCACGCCGAGCGCGAGCTGGCCGCCCATGATCAGCCACTCGCGGGTGGGCGAGGTCTCGCGGTCGTCGTCGGCGTCGTCGGCGTCGAGGTCGTCCAGGTCCTCGAGTTCCTCGAGGTCGTCCTCGTCGTCGCGGTCGTCGGGCCGGTCGTCGTCGGCGTCGAACGTGTCGGGGGCGTCGAGCCTGCTGACGTCGAAGTCGCCGGAGGGGCGCTCGTCGACCGCGGCGCGGCCGCGCGGGCCCGCGCCGAGGGCGGGGTAGTCGTCGTGGGCCTGGTAGTCGTCGAACCGGGTCGCGGCCTTGTCGTCGAAGCCCTCGACCTTCTCGTGGAACTCCGTGGGCGGGCCCTGCGGGTCGACCGCGGTCTCGGCGGCGTCACCGGGGAACTCCTGGGCGCGACCAGGCGGCACCGGCAGGGCCTGCGAGGGCTGCTGCGGGCCGTTCGGCAGCCCGGGGCGCCGGGACGTGCCCGGGGCGCGGCGGGGCAGCAGCGGGCCACCCCGGCGCGGACCGGCGGCCTGCGCCGGACCGGCCTGGGGCGGGTCGGTCGGCACCGGGTCGGTCGGCGCTGGGTCCACCTGCACCGGGTCGACCAGCTCGGTGCGCTCCGGGACGCGGGGCAACTGCTCGGTCATCGGCTCCGGCGCGGCGCGCGGCGGTTCCGGCCGCCCCGGGCGGCGGGGCAGGTCCGGGGCGGGCGGCTCGGCGGAACCCAGGTCGGGCAGGTCCGGGCGGGTGCCCTCCATCCGGGTGTCCCGGCGGGCCTCCCGCCTGCCCTGGTCGGCCTGCTGGCGGCCGGGGTCGCGCAACTGGTCCACCCCGGGGCGCGGCCGACCGCGCGGCGGGCGCGGCGGCTCGACGTCCGGGCGGGCGGGCGGGTCGAACTCCGGGCGCTCGTAGTCCGGGCGCTCGTGGTCCGCGCGGCCCTGCGGCTCGAACGGCGGTGGTTCGAAGGGCGGCGGCTCGAATGCCTGCTGCTCGAACTCCTGGCGGTCGGGCTCCGGGCGGGCGGCCGGGTCGAACCGGCCGGTCTCCAGGCCGGGGTCGCCGGTGCGGCCGCGGACCGGCAGCGACCGGCGCGGCGTGGTCGGCCTGCCCGCGGGCGGGCCCGCCTGCGGCACGGTCGGCGGGTCCTGCGGGGGCTCGGCCTGCGGCGGCCCCTGGGGCAGCGTGCGGCGGCGCGGCGGGGCCTGGCGGTCCTGCGGCGGCTGGTGCGCCGGGGGCGGGGCCTGCTCGGGCTGCGGGGGCGCCTGCCTGCGCTGCGGCGGCTGCTGCCGGTCAGCGGCGGGCGGCTGCTGCGGGGCTCGGCGCGGCCGGTGCGAGGTGCGCTCGGGCGCCTCCTGGTCCTCGCGGATCGGGAGCATGGTGCCGCTGTCGGACATGACCCGCTCGATGATGGCCTGGGGTGCGGTGTCCGAGGCGTCGTCCGCCCTGCGGCGGCGTCGCCTGGGCGCGCCCTCGTCCGGGTTGCCGCCGTACTTGGCCAGCAACTCGGCCACGGTGCGCTGCGTGCGCTCCGGTCCACCTTCTTGACTCATCCACTCCACCGTGCCCCGTGCGGGCCGAACAGTCCAGTGCTCGCACACTCCAGCGGCAGCACCCGGTCGGTCGCCGCCCAGCAGTACCTGTCAGTCCGAGGAATCAGTGTGGTCCTCGCCATTCGTCTGGTCCAGCCGTCGCAGGATGACACCCTCGCGCAGGGCCCACGGCCCGATCTCGAGTTCGGTCAGTGACAACGCTCGCATAGTGGCCTGCGCCACAAGGGCACCCGCCAGGAGCTGGTGCGCGCGGCTGGGGCTCACCCCGTCCAGCTCGGCCAGGTCGGTCGCGGACATCCGGGAGACGAACGCGATGAGCTGGCTCAGCCCGGACTCGGTGAGCACCCGGCGGACCCTCGGCCCGGCCGACGACGGCGCCGCCCCGGTCAGCCTGGCCAGGGTGCGGAACGTCTTGGAGGTGGCGACCGCCCGGTCCGGCCTGCCGAACTTCGCCGCCCGCTTGGCCACCGGCGCGAGCTGCTCGACCAGCCACTGCGCGGTCTCGGCCACCTCGGTGCGGGTGGGCGGGTCGGCGGTGAACCGGGTGCGGGTCGTGCGCCCGGCGCCCAGCGGCACCGACACGGCGAAGTCCGGGTTCTCGTCGATGCCCGCGGCCAGCTCCAGCGAGCCGCCGCCGATGTCGGCCACCAGCAGGTTCCCCGCCGACCAGCCGTACCAGCGGCGGGCGGCGAGGAAGGTGTAGCGGGCCTCGTCCTCACCGGAGAGGACGCGCAGCTCCACCCCGGTCTCCCTGGTGACCCTGGCCAGCACCTCGGCGGAGTTGCCCGCCTCGCGCACCGCCGAGGTGGCGAAGGCCATCAGCTCCGCGCAGCCCAGGCGCACCGAGGACGCCTTCGCCTCGGCCACGGTGCGCACCAGGTCGTCGGCCCCGCGCTTGGACAGCAGCCCGGACGGGGTGAGCCGCTCGGCCAGCCGCAGCACGGTCTTCTCCGAGCGGGCGGGGGTCGGGTGGGCACCACGATGCGCGTCCACCACGAGGAGGTGGACGGTGTTGGAGCCGACGTCTAGCACACCGAGGCGCACGGCCAGAACCGTACATGGCCTCGATCAGGACTCGAACTTGTAACCCAGGCCGCGGACCGTGACCAGGTGCCTCGGGGCCGCCGGGTCGGGCTCGATCTTGGAGCGCAACCGCTTGACGTGCACGTCCAGCGTCTTGGTGTCGCCGACGTAGTCCGCGCCCCAGACCCGGTCGATGAGCTGGCCGCGGGTGAGCACCCTGCCGACGTTGCGCAGCAGGTACTCCAGCAGGTCGAACTCCTTGAGCGGCAGCGCCACGTCGGTGCCGGAGACGGTCACCACGTGCCGCTCGACGTCCATCCGCACCGGCCCGGCCGCCAGCACCTGCGGCAGCAGCTCGCCGTCGCCACCGGCCTCGCCGCCGCGGCGCAGCACCGCGCGCACCCTGGCGATCAGCTCGCGGGCGGAGTAGGGCTTGGTGACGTAGTCGTCGGCGCCCAGCTCCAGGCCCACCACCTTGTCGATCTCGCTGTCGCGGGCGGTCACCATGATCACCGGCACGGCCGAGCGCTGGCGCAGCGCCTTGCACACGTCGGTGCCGCTCATCCCGGGCAGCATCAGGTCCAGCAGGACGATGTCGGCGCCGTTGCGGTCGAACTCCTCCAGCGCCTGCTGCCCGGTACCCGCCACCGCGGCGGTGAACCCCTCCTTGCGCAGCAGGAAGGCGAGCGGGTCGGCGAAGGACTCCTCGTCCTCGACGATCAGCACCCTCGTCATGCCGGTCCTCCGTGGTGATCGCTAACGGCGCTGTCGACCGTCGACAGCGCGCCTTGTGCCCCGACCCCGACGGGTTCCGACCCGACGTGGGCCGGGATGCGCAGGGTGAACGTGGAGCCCAGCCCCGGCTTGCTCCACAGCCGCACCTCGCCGCCGTGGTTGGCCGCGACGTGCTTGACGATGGCCAGCCCGAGGCCGGTGCCGCCGGTGGCCCGGGAGCGGGCCTTGTCGAGGCGGTAGAAGCGCTCGAACACGCGCTGCTGCTCCTCCTCGGCGATGCCGATGCCGCGGTCGGTGACCGCGATCTCGACCATGCCGTCGGCGGCCCGCCTGCTCACCGTCACCGGGGACCCGGGCGGGGAGTAGGCGAGGGCGTTCTCCAGCAGGTTCGACAGCGCGGTGACCAGCAGCGTGCGGTCGCCCTCGACCAGCAGGCCGCTGTCGGTGTCGGTGGTGATGTCGATGCCCGCGGTCTCCATCGCCGGGCGGGCGCGGCCCATGGCCTCGGCCACCACCGCGTCCACGCCGACGGTGTTCATGTCCGGCAGCCGCTCGGCGCCCTGGAGGCGGGAGAGGGCGATCAGCTCGGTGACGAGGGTGCCCAGGCGGTTGCCCTCGTGCAGGATCTTGGTGGTGAAGCGGCGCACCTCGACCGGGTCGTCGGCGGCGTCGAGGACGGCCTCGGCCAGCAGCGCCATCGCCCCGACCGGGGTCTTGAGCTCGTGGCTGACGTTGGCGACGAAGTCGCGGCGGACCGCCTCCAGCCGGACCACCTCGGACTGGTCGTCGGCGTCGATGGCGGTGAACCCGTCGCCGAGCGGGCGGACCTCGCCGACCACGGCCTCCGGGGTGCGCCCGCCGCGCGACTCCAGCGGCGCCAGGTCGACCTCGATGGGCTCGTTGGTCTCGCGCACCACCTCGGCGGCCTTGCGGGCCCGGTCGTCGGCGCGGTGGTTGCGGACCAGGCCGAGGGCCTCGGCGCGCGGGTTGTGCAGGACGACGTCGCCGAAGCGGTTGAGCACGACGATGCCGGAGTGCGAGGAGTGCGTCAGACGACTGACCAGCTCGGCGACCGTGGGGCCGACCGGCTTCCGCTTGCCCACCGCGCCGCGGGTGCGGCCGAGCAGGAAACCGACGGACAGGCCGATCAGCAGGGTGCCGAGCGACAACGCGATACAGACCGGGGCGGCCACAGGGGGATCGTAAGCAGCCCGGCAGCGGTTTTGACCAGTCTGATCACGCTTTCCGTGACAGTGGTGACACCTGCCGCGCGGTTGTTCGTACCGCAGTCAGGTCACGTTCACCCTGTCGTGTCCTACCGGCCGGTAGAAACCCGCCGGTGATCCTTCCGTAACCACCCCGGCGGGTGAACTTGGCGGGGCTGCCACGGGCCGGTCGCCTGCGCGTGGCGCCCCGTACGACGGGGCGTCGCCCGGTGAACCGCGGGGCCGCCGGACGGCGCCCCGGGGACGGCGGAGGCCCCGGCTCGGGTGAGCCGGGGCCTCGGTCGGTCGTCGGGGGTCAGCGGCCCTGGTTGGCCACCGCGCTGATGGCGGCCGCGGCGGCGTCGGGGTCGAGGTAGGTGCCGCCCGGCGTGGTCGGCGCCAGGTCCTCAGTGAGGTCGTAGCGCAGCGGGATGCCGGTCGGGATGTTCAGCCCGGCGATGTCGCTGTCGGAGATGCCGTCGAGGTGCTTGACCAGGGCGCGGAGGCTGTTGCCGTGCGCACCGATCAGCACCGTCCGGCCCGCGCGCAGGTCCGGGACGATCTCGGACTCCCAGTACGGGACCAGCCGGGTGACGACGTCCTTGAGGCACTCGGTCAGCGGCAGGTCGGCGCCCAGCCCGGCGTAGCGCGGGTCGGCGTCCTGGCTGAACTCGGAGCCGCGCTCGATGGGCGGCGGCGGGACGTCGTAGGAGCGGCGCCAGAGCATGAACTGCTCCTCGCCGAACTCCGCCAGCGTCTGCTTCTTGTCCTTGCCCTGCAGGGCGCCGTAGTGGCGCTCGTTGAGCCGCCAGTCGCGCTTGACCGGAATCCAGGCGCGGTCGGCCGCGTCCAGCGCCAGGTGCGCGGTGTTGATGGCCCTGCGCTGCAGGGAGGTGTGGACGACGTCCGGGAGGATGCCCGCCTCGCGCAGCAGGGTCCCGCCCCGGATCGCCTCGGCGGTGCCCTTCTCGGAGAGGGGCACGTCGACCCAGCCGGTGAAGAGGTTCTGTGCGTTCCAGACGCTTTCGCCGTGCCGGAGCAGCACCAGGGTTCCGATGGCCATGGGTGGAGCCTGCCAGACCCGTTCGGGCGCACCCGCGGGGTGGGCTTGACAGGGGCGCACGGGTGCGCTCGCACGCGGTACCGGCGCCCGCGGCGGCGGGGCCTGCCCGGATGATCCGCCCCGGATGGTCGGACCGCTGTCCGCGACCGGTCCGGGGGTGCGCGCCGGGGCCGGTCGGGGTTGCGCTGACCTGCGGAACAAGCGTCGTTATGAAATCGAGACGCCAACCGCGCGAGAGTCCCCGATCGGCTTACCTGGCGGCCTTGTGTCCGTGTCCCGCATCTGACAAGTTGACAACAGCCTCGACGGATCAGCTCCCAAGCACTCCCTGATCCCCGGGGCCACCCGCGCGGCTCGACTCCCCTGCCGAGCCGCACGAAACCCGCAGTGGGCCCCAGGTGCCCCCCGCCTCGGCGGCCCGGTGGGTTCGGTCGCGGGGCGGACCGGGATTACGACTCCCCCCTCGCCCGGTCCGCTCCGCGACCCCACCCCTCAGCCCTCCGCGGGCACTGCGGGCGCCGCGGGCGGCTCCGCCCTGGTCCTGCGGCGCAGCCGCAGCACGACCCAGCCGACAGCGGCCGCGAGCGCGGCGAACGGCAGCAGGTAGCCCACCACCCGCAGCACGAACCCGCCCGCGGTCAGGAAGCCGTCCCAGCCCGCCGCCAGCGCGGACAGGAAGCTGTTGTCGTCCGCGGGCTCGGACACCACCGGGGCGTCCGCCCGGACCACCTGCACGGTGATCTTCGACATCGCCACGCTGCCCGCGAGCCGGTCGCGGCGGGCGAGGAGGGATTCCAACTCGGCCTCGCGGCGGGTCACCTCGCTCTCGATCTCGACGATCTCGGGGACCGAACGCGCGTTCGCCAGCAGGGCGCGCACCCGGTCGAGGCTGGCGCGCTGGGTCTTGATGCGGCTCTCCACGTCCACGGTCTGCTCGGTGACGTCCTCGGCGTTCTGCCCCCGGTTGCGGACCGTGCCCGCGCCGCCGTCGGTGAGCTTCGCCAGGACCGCGTCGAGCTTGTCCGACGGCACGTGCAGGGTCAGCGAGGCGGTGCGCTCGGAGACGGACTCCTGCCCGGAGTAGCCGCCCGCCGCCAAGACCTCGGCGCGGATGGTCTCGGCGGCGGCGACCACGTCGTCCGAGCCCAGTTCGAGGGTGGCGGTGCGGGCGAGCTTGCGGTCCACGCCCGGGGCGCTGACCTGGGCGGCCTGCCGGTCGGCCGGTCCGGACTCGGCGGCCTTCCCGCCGTTCGCGGAACCTGCGGCGTCCGCGCCAGCCGGGGCCTGCGCCGCCCGCTCCGGGGCGACGGCGGCGGAGGTGCCGCTCTCACCGCTGCTGGTGCAGGAGGCCAGGGCCGCCAGCGCGGTCGCGGCCAGGAGCAGGCCCGCCGTGCGGCGGGCCCGTCTCGGGGTGGTGTTCATCTCGGTGTCCCCTCAGGTGAGCTGTGCGATCACCGGTGGGACGGGGCATCCGGGTCAGCCCGTTGCCGGGGAGCCGGTCACGAGTCGGCCTCGTCTGAGACACGCGACCGTTGCGCGGGCTCCAGCAGGTGCTCGAAGGCCTTGAGGTTGGCCAGCGACTCGCCCCGGGAGGTGCGCCAGTCCCACTCGCGGCGGATGGCGGTGGCGAAGCCGATCTCCAGCAGGGTGTTGAAGTCGCCGTCGGCGGCCTCCAGGACCTGCCCGAGCAGCTTGTCCAGTTCGTCGGCGGTCACCGAGTTCAGCCCGACCCGGCCGAGCAGGTAGATGTCACCTGCCTTGTCGACGGTGTAGTGCACGCCGTAGAGGCGGGCGTTGCGGCGCAGCAGGAACCGGTAGACCTCCTCGAACGCCTCGTCCGGGCGGCGGCAGACGAACGCCTCGACCACCAGCGCGTGCTTGCCGACGCTCAACCAGCAGTTGGTCTGCTGCTTCTTGATGCCGGGCAGCACGACCAGGAAGCGGCCGGGTTCCGGGTTGTCGTAGGCGAGCTCGCGCTCGTCGAGTGCGTCCTTGATGACCTGATCGAGTGGAGTGCTCACACCGCAACCTCAACACGCGGCAGCGACCGCCGCAGCGCGCGCCCCGCTTCCGCGTAGCCCGCCAGCAGCGCGTCGGTGGTGCGGTCCCAGGAGAAGGCGCGGGCGTGGCGGACCGCGCCCGCCGCCAGTTCGGCCCGCAACCGGGGGGCGGTGGCCAGCCGGGTCAGCGCGTCGGCCCAGTCGGGAGTGGCGTGGCCGTCGACGAGCAGGCCGGAGCGGCCGTCGGCGACCGCGACCGGGAGGCCGCCGACCGCGGCGGCCACCACGGGGGTGCCGCAGGCCTGCGCCTCCAGGGCCACCAGGCCGAAGCTCTCGTTGTGGCTGGGCACCGCCACCACGTCGGCCGCCCGGTACACCCTGGCCAGCGCGTCGCCGGACTGCGGCGGCAGGAACCGGACCACGTCGGTGATGCCCAGCGCGGCGGCCAGGTCCTGTAGCGCGGCGGGCTGGTCCAGGCCGGAGCCGGACGGGCCGCCCGCGACCAGCACGACCAGTCGGTCCCTGGCGAGGTCGCCGCGGGCGAGCAGTTCGGCGGCGGCGCGCAGCAGCACGTCGGGGGCCTTGAGCGGCTGCACCCGGCCGACGAAGGCGAACACGACCGCGTCGGCCGGGATGCCCAGGGCGGCGCGGTCGGCGGCCCGGTCGGCCGGGCGGAAGCGGTCGAGGTCGACCCCGGGGGCGATGGTGTGCACCTTGTCCGGGTCGGCGGCGTAGAGGCCGGTGAGCTGGGCCGCCTCCACGTCGGTGTTGGCGATGAGCCGGTCGGCCTCGTCGACCACCTGCTGCTCGCCGATCACCCGCACCCGCGGTTCGGGGGCGTCGCCGTCGGCGAGCGCGGCGTTCTTGACCTTGGCCAGGGTGTGCGCGGTGTGCACCAGCGGCACCCCCCAGCGCTCCCGGACCAGCCAGCCGACCTGCCCGGACAGCCAGTAGTGCGAGTGCACGAGGTCGTAGTGGCCCGGGTCCTGGCGGGCCTCGGCGCGCAGCACACCCGCGGTGAACGCGCAGAGCTGGCTGGGCAGCTCGGCCCGCTCCAGCGGCTCGTACGGGCCCGCGGTGACGTGCCGGACCAGCACCCCGTGGGCCAGCTCCACCACCGGCGGCAGGTCCGAGGACGTGGCCCGGGTGAAGACCTCGACGGCGATGCCGTGCCGGGCCAGCCGCCGGGTCGTCTCGCTCACGTACACGTTGAGCCCGCCCGCGTCGCCCGTGCCGGGCTGTTCGAGCGGGGACGTGTGGACCGACAACACCGCCACCCTGCGCGGCCGGTGAAGCTGCGTCACGCCGTTCACTCCTTCCGACCTCCCGCGTGCGAGCGAACGGCGTGGGTGAACTCGGCGGCCCGCTCGGCGAAGGGCATGTGCCCCACCCGGGTGAACCAACGCGCGGAGGCCCCCGGAATCTTCCCGAGCGCGTACTCGGCCGCGGCCGGGGCGACCACGGCGTCCTGGTCGCCGTGCAGCACCAGCGTCGGCACGGTGATGCCCGCGAGGACGTCCCCGCTGCTCACCGATCGGGTGAACAGGCCACGCCGGACGTGGGCGGGGGTGCGCAGCGTGGTGGCCACCCCGCGCTCCACGACCCCCGGGGCGGGGGGCTCGGCGGTCATGGCCGTGATGAGCGCCCGGGCGGCGGGCTCGGCGACCGCGTCGTCCGGGCTGAGCACGTCCGGCAGGGCGGCGCGCATGGCCGGGCCGACCGCCCCGCCGGGGTTGCCGCGGCCGATCTCGGTCAGCGCACCGACCAGCACGATCCCGCGCAGGCCCGCGCAGCCGCGGGAGCGCAGGTAGTCGGTGATCACCAACCCGCCGTAGGACCAGCCGACCAGGGTCACCGGGCCGCGGGCGAGGGCGATCACCTCGGCGAGGTCGTCCGCCCACACCCGGCCGTCGTCGAACGGCCCGTCGACCCCGCCGGAGCGCCCGTGGCCGCGCAGGTCGGGCACCAGGAGGTGGAACTCGTCGGCGAGCGCGTCGACCGCGTCCGACCACACCTCCCCGGTCTGCGCCCAGCCGTGCAGGAGCACGATCGCGGGCCTGCCCGGCTCGCCGCGCTCCAGCAGCGACAGCCCGCCGCCGGTGGTGCGGGTCACCGGAGGGCGGACATGCTCTGCCACTGCGCCCACGGGATCAGCCAGTCGTAGACGTCGGAGGTGGTGGGCATGTTCGCCTGGGAGCCGGTGACCTCGACCGGGTCGCCCACCAGCGCGCTGTCGAAGTAGGCCTTGGCGTCGGCCTCCAGCAGGTTGACGCAGCCGTGCGAGGTGTTGGCCTTGCCGATGTTGGCGGCGTTGTCGTTGTTCTCGTGGATGAACTCGCCGTGGTTGGAGAACCGCACGGCCCACTTCTTCATCACGTTGGTGTAGCCGTACTGCGGGTTGGAGAAGTCGCCGACCGGGTCCTTCTGCATGACGATCATGGTGCCGTTGGGCGTGTTCAGGTTCGGGTCGGAGTCCTTGCCGTTGCTGGCCGGGTAGCTGGCGACCAGCGCGCCGTCGCGGTACACGTTCAGCTTGTGGTCGGGCGTGTGGACCTTGGTGACCTGGTTGCGGCCGATGGTGAAGTCGCTGGTCAGGTCGGCCTTGCCGTAGGCGCCGCCGCCGTAGGCCAGCCCGTAGAGCTTGGCGCTGACGGAGACCTTGGTGCCCGCGGGCCAGTACTCCTTCGGCCGCCAGTCGACCTGCTGGTCGTTGAGCCACGCCCAGGAGCCCTCGACCGGGACCGAGGTGGTGACGGTGAGCGCCTTCTCCACGGCGGCCTTGTCGGTGACCTTGCCCTCGGGGAACTTCACGCTGATCGGCATCGCCACGCCGACGTTGGCGTTGTCGGCCGGGTTGACGGTGGCGCGCGGCGTCTTCGCGGGCTTGAGCGTGGTGAAGGAGCCCTTCAGCTCCACCTGCTTGCCGTCGCTGCCGGTCGCCGACGCGTCGTAGGTGTACTTCTTGGCGTACCCCAGGGTCTCCGCGGAGGTCCAGGTCAGCTTGTCGGCGGACAGCTCGCCCTTGACGGCCTTGCCCTCGGCGTTGGTCAGCGCCACCTCGTCGAGCTTCCCGTCCGCCACGGTGACCCGCACCGGCGCGGCGGGCGAGACGTCCGCGGCGTCGGCGGCCGGGAGGGCGGTCAGCTTCGCCACCGGTGGGGTTTCGGCGGTCGTGCCCGCCGCCCCGCCACCGGAGGAACCGGGCGTGCCCGACCCCTCCGAGGTGCAGGCGGTGAGCAGGACGAGAACCGAGAACAACGCCCCGATCAGGGTCGAGTTCCTGGTCTTCGTTGCCGTGCTTCTCACCGGTGACCTCCAAGTCCGAAATCGTGTCCCGTGGGGAAAGACGCCCGGGGTGGGGGCGCGGTGGGGTGCACCCCCGGTGACAGTTCTCACAACCCCCCGGAAGGGAACGAAATTCCCCCGAGAGGATTATCGGTGACGTGGAGAAACGTGTTGCAGTGGTGACCGGGGCGAGCACCGGGATCGGGGCCGCGACCGCGGCGGCACTGGCCGGGGCGGGCTTCGCCGTGGTGCTCGGCGCCCGCAGGCTGGACCGGCTGGAAGCGGTGGCGGAGCGGGTCGGCGGCCGGGCGCTGGAGTTGGACGTGACCTCGCAGGAGTCGGTGGACGCCTTCGCGGGACAGTTGGACCGGGTCGACGTGCTGGTGAACAACGCGGGCGGTGCCCTGGGCCTCGACCGCGTCGACGCGGCGGACGTCGAGCAGTGGCGCTGGATGTACGAGACCAACGTGCTGGGCACCCTCCGGATGACCAAGGCCCTCCTGCCGCCCCTGGTCGCCTCCGGCGACGGCCACGTGGTCACCGTGACCTCCATCGCCGCGGTGGAGGTCTACGACGGCGGCGCGGGCTACACGGCGGCCAAGCACGCCCAGTCGGCCCTGCACCGCACGCTGCGCGGCGAACTCCTGGGCAGGCCGGTCCGCTTCACCGAAATCCTCCCCGGCATGGTCGAGACCGACTTCTCCCTGACCCGCTTCGACGGCGACGCGGACCGGGCCGCGGCGGTCTACCAGGGCATCGAGCCGCTGACGGCGGACGACGTGGCCGAGGTGATCGCCTTCGCGGTGACCCGCCCGGCGCACGTCAACCTGGACCAGATCGTGCTCAAGCCCCGCGCCCAGGCGTCGGCGACCCGGGCGCACCGCGAACCGAGCTGACCCGCTCCGAGTGGGCGCCGGGTGGCGCCGTCCAGGTGCGGAAGTCGGCGGGGGCGACGTTGCTGCCGCACACGACCGTGGCCACGTCCAGCCCGGCGAACCGCTCGGGGTCCCCGAGGACGGCCGCCACCCCGAGGGCGGCCGACGGTTCGACGACGAGCCCGGCGCACTCCAGCAGGAGGCGCATGCCGCGCTTGATGAGGTCTTCGTCGACCAGGGTGACGTCGTCCAGGACCTCCAGGAGGTCGTCGAGGACCTCGGGGATGGGGTGCCTGCCCGCGACGCCGTCGGCGATCGTGTCGACGGCGTCGGTGTTGACCACCGCCCGCGCCCGCCAGGACAGCGCCATGGCGGGGGCGCCTGCCGGTTGCACCGCGATGACCCGGGTGTCCGGGGACAACTGCCTGGTCACGTAGCCGACGCCGCTGGCCAGGGCACCGCCGCCGAGGGCGATGACCAGCACGTCGGGGCGCGCGGGGCCTGCGAGGAGTTCCAGGGCGATCGTCGCCGCGCCCTCGCAGGTGTCGACGTCGAGGCTGTCCTCGACCAGGAACGCCCCCTCGGTCCGGGCGTACTCGCGGGCGAGGGCCCTGGGCCGTTCGATGTCGTCCCCCTCCAGGTGCACCGCCGCACCCAGGGAGCGCATGCGCTCGACCTTGAGGGGGTTGGCGTTCGCGGCGGCGAAGACGGCGACGGGCACGCCGCGCCGCGCGCCGCTGTAGGCGAGCGCCTGGCCCAAGTTGCCCGCGCTGGCGCACACGACCGAGGGGTACCGGCGCTCGGACAGCAGCCGCGAGACGACCAGTTCGGTTCCGCGGCCCTTGAAGCTGCGCACCGGGTTGAGGGTTTCCACCTTCAACGTCACCGAGCACCCGAGGGCGGCGTCGAGCGGCCACGACCGGAACTGCGGGCTGCGCAGGAACGCCGGGTCGATCGCGGACACCGCGTCGCGGATGCGGGCCAGGTCGAGGCGCACGGCGCGGGACCTACTCGGGGTGGTCGGCGAGGGAGCAGTTCACCAGGACCGGTTCCGGGTGCAGGGTGACGCCGAAGGTGCTGTGGACGCCGTCGCGGATGGTTCCGGCGAGGGTGAGGAGGTCGGCGGTGGTGGCGCCGCCGCGGTTGGTGAGGGCGAGGGTGTGCTTGCCGGACAGCGCCGCCCGGCCCGGGGGTCGGCTGTAGCCCTTGGTGAAGCCCGCGCGCTCGATCAGCCAGGCGGCGGACAGCTTGGAGGCGCCCGGGTTGGCCGGGTAGCGCGGGACCGGCACGTCCGGGCCGACCCGGGCGGTGATGCGGGCCAGGACCTCGTCGGCGTCGGCGTCCGGGACGATCGGGTTGGTGAAGAAGGAGCCCGCGCTCCAGGTGTCGTGGTCGGTGGGGTCGAGGACCATGCCCTTGCCCCGGCGCAGGCCCAGGACCGCCTCGCGGGCGGCGGCGACCGGCACCCGCTCGTCCTGGCGGACGCCGAGGGCGCGGGCCAGCTCGGTGTAGCGGATCGGCATGGACAGGCCGTCGTCGCTGAGGGTGAAGGTGGCGCGGAGGACGACGGCGCGGTCGGTGCCCTTGAGGACGCTGGTGCGGTACCCCAGGCCCAGTTCCTCCACCGCCAGGGTGCGGACCTCACCGGTGGCGCGGTCGAGCAGGTCGACGCAGGTGAGGACCTGGCTGATCTCCACCCCGTACGCCCCGACGTTCTGCACCGGGGTGGCACCGACCAGGCCGGGGATGCCGGAGAGGCATTCCAGGCCGCCGAGGCCCGCCTCGACGGCGCCCGCGACCACGTGGTCCCAGTCCTCGCCCGCCTCCACGGTGAGCCGGACCCGGCCGGGACCCGCCGTGTCGATCTTGGTGCCGCGGTGGGCGACGTGCACGACCGTGCCGTCGAAGCCCGGGTCGCCGATGACCAGGTTGGAACCGCCGCCGAGGACCAGCAGCGGGGTGCCCGCGGCGTCGGCGCCGCGGACCGCGTCGACCGCCTCGGCGGCGGTGGTGGCGGTCACGAACGCCGCCGCCGGTCCACCCAGGCGCAGCGTGGTGTAGCCGCTGAGCGGGACGCGGGGGTGGGTCGGCTGACCGACGGGGAGGCTCGTCACGGGCGCCAACGGTAACCTCCAGCCCATGGCGAGCCGCATCGAGCACCGTGCCGCGTTCCCCGTGCCCGCGAAGGCGGTGCACGCGGCGTTCGTCGACCGCGACTTCCTCGCCGAGCGCCTGCGGGTGCTCGGCGGCAAGGACGCGCGGCTGATCGACTACACCGAGCGCGGCGCCGAGGTGGTGTTCCGGCTGCGCCAGGGCGTCGACGCGGCCCGACTGCCGTCGGTGGCCCGCACGGTCATCAAGGGCGACCTGGTGGTCGAGCGCACCGAGGGCTGGCGCCCGGACGGAACCGGTTTCGCCGGGGACACCACCGCCGCCGTGTCCGGGGTCCCCGGCGACATCAAGGGCCGGTTCGCGCTGGTCGACAGCGGTTCGGGCAGCGTGTGGACCACCTCGGGCGAGGTGAAGGTGCGCATCCCGTTCGTCGGCGGCAAGGTCGAGTCGGTGATCGCCGAGCAGGTCGGCAGGCTGCTGGCCGCCGAGGCGGAGTTCACCGCGGCCTGGCTGGCCGAGCACGGCGGCTGATGGCCCGCGCACCCCGCCTGGCCGCGGGCCGGGCGCGAGCCCTGGGCGCACCGACCCGGGGCACCACGAACCCGAACCGGCTGCGCCGCGTCGACCGCTGGCTCACCGGCTCCCCCGAGGTCCGCACCCGGCTGGCGGGCACCCCGGACCCGCTGGTCGTCGACCTCGGCTACGGCGCCACCCCGGTGACGACCGTGGAACTGGCCGCCCGGCTGCGCGCGGTCCAGCCGGGCGTGCGCGTGCTGGGCCTGGAGATCGACCCGGAACGGGTCGCCGCCGCCGCACCCGCCGCCGACCCTCCCCGGCTGGACTTCCGCCGCGGCGGCTTTGAACTCGCGGGCGCCCGCCCGGTGCTGCTGCGCGCGTTCAACGTCCTGCGCCAGTACACCGAGGCCGAATCGACGGCGGCGTGGGACACCATGCTCGCCCGCCTGGCCCCCGGCGGCCTGCTGGTCGAGGGCACGTGCGACGAGATCGGCAGGCGCTGCTGCTGGGTGGCCCTGACGGTGGACGGGCCGCTGACGCTCACCCTGTCCTGCCTGCCGTCGGGCATCGAGAAGCCGTCCGACCTGGCCGAGCGCCTGCCGAAGGCGCTGATCCACCGCAACGTGCCCGGCGAGCGGGTGCACGACCTGCTCGCCGCCCTGGACGCCTGCTGGGCCACCGCGGCGGCGTTCGCCCCGTTCGGCCCGCGCGCCCGCTGGGTGGAGTCGGCGCGCCTGCTGGCCGCCGAGGGCTGGCCGGTCCTCGACGACCGCAGGCGCTGGCGCCTGGGCGAGGTCACGCTGGACTGGGCGGCGGTGGCCCCCGCCGAAAACGGGGTTTGACCTTCTCGCCGCGTCAACTTCTACCGTTGACCGGGTCAGCGAGATGACGGGGAGATGAGCGCGGTGGCCTGGTCGATCCAACAGGTGGCGCGAATGGCGAAGGTGACCTCCCGAACGCTGCGGCACTATGACGACATCGGTCTGCTGCCGCCCGCGTTCGTGGGCCACAACGGCTACCGCTACTACGAGCGGGAACAGGTGCTGCGGTTGCAGGAAATCCTGCTCCTGCGCGAACTGGGGCTCGGCCTGGACGCGATCGCCGAGATCGTCGACCGCGAGAAGGACCAGGTGGTGGCCCTGCGCCAACACCGCGACCGACTCCTGGCCGAGCGAGACCGGTTCGACCGGCTCGCGCGAACCGTCTCCCGCACGATCACCGAGGTGGAGAGGAACGCTGAGATGACAACGACATCCGTGGCGCACTGGTTCGAGGGCTTCGACCCGGAAAAGCAGGAGGCGTTGCAGGCCGAAGCGCGGAAGCGCTGGGGCGCCGAGCACGTGGACGCGGCGAACGCCGAATACCGCACCAAGGGCCAGGACTGGATGCGCGAACAGGGCAAGGTCTGGGTCGCCGCGCTGGAAACGCTGATCGGGCACATCGACGCGAACCGGGCAC
The DNA here is from genome assembly GCF_000564855.1 of Actinokineospora spheciospongiae. Taxonomy (GTDB): domain Bacteria; phylum Actinomycetota; class Actinomycetes; order Mycobacteriales; family Pseudonocardiaceae; genus Actinokineospora; species Actinokineospora spheciospongiae. Next base: position 40,539 of record NZ_AYXG01000240.1, on the reverse strand, counting down.
CGGACGACCCGGCCGTGCAGGAGACGATCGCCGGACACCACCGGTGGCTCCAGGGCAACTGGGTGCCGAACCGGGAGTCATACAAGGGGTTGGCCAACGTGTACGCCGACGACCCGAAGTTTCGGGTCAAGTTCGACAAGACCGACCCGCGCCTGGCGGAGTACTTGCGCTCGGCGATGGTCGTCTACGCGGACGCCAACCTGGACTAGCGGCTCGCCGGGGTTGTTTCAAACCCGAGACACACCACCCCTACAGCTCCTAGAGTGACCACCTGTCAACGCATCGTCACCACAGGCACGGCGGGGGGCATGGTGTACATCGATGAGGGCAGCAACGCGTCACTGGAGCAAATCGGCGCGTCCATGAACGCACTCGTGGGCGCGGCAGCGGCAGGCCAGTTCGCGGTCAACGAGCACGGCGGCAACGCCCTGCTGGCCGCCATCCGCAAGTTGCTCGACTGGCTGGAAAAGCAGCAAAACCTGCGCCTTGTCCTGGGCCAAGAGCCTATGCTCGGTGGCAGCAACGCCTCCACGGTGATGAAGCCGTATGTTCATCAGGTGGCCACCGACCACCAGGGCTTTCTGACCCAACTCACCGCCCTTCAAGAGACGCTGGTCAAGGCCGAGGCGGCCATCAAGGTGGCGATGAGCAACTACCGCCATGTCGACGAAGACACGGCCAGGCAACTCGCACCAGAGGAGTGACCATCGTGAAACTCACCCGTATCGGTGCGGTTCTCGCCATACTTGCCCTTGGCATGATCACGGCGTGCTCCACGCAGACACCAGGCAATCCCACTGCTGCGACGGCGGAACCGAACAAATCCGATCAGGCAACCACATCCCCATCACAACCACCCACCTCAGATGAGGGGGCAGACACGCTCGACCCGTGCGTCCTGTTCACTCCAGCCACCAAAACCGCACTTGGCGTGACAGGGCCAGCAGAACCCGACGAAACCAGAAGTGCAAAACTCTGCCAGTGGAAGGTCGCCAAAGAAACGGGAGCGGAAAGTTACACTTTAGCGGTGGCCGTCTTTCCCAAGCTCGGTATCGACAAAGTAACCTCCACCAGCGAGAAAGAACCGCTGACAATAGGGGATCACCGAGCAATCCAATGGCATGGAACTGCAACCAGCTCCTCGTGTGCGGTATCACTCGAACTGACCGCGACCTCACGAGTGGACGTACTGGGCTCCGGGGCAGGCGGTGGGATGCCGCCCGAAGTCATCTGTCCCAAGGTGCTGGACGCTGCCAAGCTGGTCGAACCGGAACTGCCCTGACAATGCCTGCGCTCAAGCCGGGTTGGGTCACCGTGGCGGGGTGACCCAACCCGGCTCGTTTGGGGCGGTGGGTCAGCGGGCGAGGCGGGTGATCAGCTCGCGGACGGCGGACCGGGTCACGGGGAGGGTGACGCCGGGGCGCTTGCTGTCCCGCACGGCTGCGAGGTCCTGCCGCAGCTCGACACAGTCACCGGTGCTGCCGGAACGGGATGACTTGCGCCACTCCATGATCACACCCTTTCTCGTAGTTGTTCGATCATACTGCGGCTTTCCGCAGTCGACAGGGCCAGACGATCGAGCGCGGAGCGCATGTTCTCGTAGCTGTCCACCTCATCGTCGTGCAGGTAGACACTGCTGCCGTGCAGCTCGACATTCAGCACCGGGGGTGCGTCGGGGAAGTGCATCAGCAGCCACGGGTGCAGCAGCAATCGGTGCGGCACCCGTCCGCGCACGATGCGGACAGCGTGGCCTCGGGTGGAGGCTTGGACCAGGTGGCCCAACTGCTCCCGGAGCGCATCGACGCCGCCGAACGGCATGTACAACGCGGCTTCGTGGAGAAAGGCCACGTAGTCGACGGTGGGCAACACCGCCTGCCGCCGCAAGCGGGCGAGCCAGCGCATCTCGGCGTCGTGGGGGTCGACGCCGTCCTCGATCATCAGGTCCGTGGCGTACCGCTCGGTTTGCAGCAGCCCGGGGATGAAGTTGAGCGACCAGTTCGTGATCGCCCTGGCCGAAGCCTCGTAGCTGGCCAGGGTGCCCACGTCGGGGAACACGCCGGGAAGGGGGCGGGACCACCAACCGGCCTGCACGCCCGCTCGGGCGCTTTCGATCAGCTCCCCGCGCTGGGTCATGGGCACGCCGTAGACGGCCAGGACCATGGCGACGTCCTCGCTGGTGATGTGCCGCTTGCCGTTCTCGGTGCGGCTCAGGGTCGCCGTCGACCAGCCGATGGCCCGGGCGGCGGCCTCCAGGTTCAGCGGGGTCTGCTCCAGGCGGACAGCCTTGAGCTGGGCGCCGATGGTGCGGTCGCGCGCCTGTGGGTTCTTCCTCTGACCGGACACGTCTTCCTTTCCACCCCCGCAAGGACACACGTGCGCCGTTGCCGGGATTTTACAGTGTGGGACGCATCCGGCGGGGCGGTCATCGGCAGACACCCGGCGTCGAATCGGAGTTGCACCATGCGGAACACGACCAGAATAGGAGGAACCACTGCGCCACAACGGTTGTCCGGGCCGATCGAGCCGCCGATTCACCCGATCAGAGGCTGGGGGTTCACAACAGGAGCGGTGACCGCTCGCTGATGGCCGACCTCGGGGGGCGCTGACAACGCCGCGAGCGGGGCGCGCTTGTGGACGGTGGCTGCCACAATCGGGGCGTGCCCACAACCGAACGCCGCTACGTGATCCGCCTGGCCTGCCCAGACCGGACCGGCATCGTCGCCGCCATCGCCGGATTCCTCGCCGAGGCAGGCGGGTGGATCGTCGAGGCCGCCTACCACACCGACCCCGAGACCAACTGGTTCTTCACCCGCCAGGAGGTGCGGGCGGACTCGCTGCCCTTCGACGTCGCCGAGCTGCGGGAGCGGTTCGGGGCGGTGGCGCGCGGGCTGCACGCGCAGTCGGACTGGTCGGTGACCGACACCGGGGGCCGCCGCCGGGTGGTCATCCTGGTGTCCAAGGAGGGGCACTGCCTCTACGACCTGCTCGGCCGGGTGCAGAGCGGTGAGCTGGACGTGGACGTGCGGGCGGTCGTGGGCAACCACACCGACCTGGCCGCGATCACCCGCGCGCACGGCATCCCGTTCCACCACGTGCCCTTCCCCGCCTGCGAGCCGGAGGGGAAGCGGGCGGCGTTCGCGCAGTTGCGCCAGCTCGTGGACGCGGCCAAGCCGGACGCGGTGGTGCTGGCGCGGTTCATGCAGGTGCTGCCGCCGGAGTTGTGCGCGGACTGGGCGGGCAAGGCGCTCAACATCCACCACAGCTTCCTGCCGTCGTTCGTCGGCGCCCGGCCCTACCACCAGGCGCACCGGCGCGGGGTGAAGCTGATCGGGGCCACCTGCCACTACGTGACCGCCGAGCTGGACGCCGGGCCGATCGTGGAGCAGGACGTGATCCGGGTCGACCACCGGGACTCGGTGGTGGACATGGTGCGCAAGGGCCGCGACATCGAGAAGGTCGTGCTGGCGCGCGGGCTGCGCGCGCACCTGGAGAGCCGAATCCTGTTGCACGGCAACAAGACCGTCATCCTCTGACCGGGAGCCGCCGCGCGAACCGTTGCGGTTCACGCATATATCGGTTGCCCGGGGCGGCATCGACGGGGCATCGTCTTCCCCATGACCAAGGGGGAGCAGAACAGGATCACCATCGACCATCCACAACCGACCGATCGGGAGTGGGTCTGACCGAGTGCCGTCAGGAGCGGGTTTCCCGCCCCTGACGGCACTTCCCGTGCTCGCGCCTCAGGCGTTGAGGTGCTTGGCCAGGTTGGCGAGCAGTTCGTCGTGGATGGTGCGCAAGCCCGCGGGGGCGAAGGTGCGCTCGAAGAAGCCGCCGATCCCGTTGGCGCCCTCCCAGGTGGTGGCGACGCGCACCGACGCCGCGTCGGCGGAGCCGTCGACGGTCCAGGTGGTGACCAGCGTGGAGTTGCGGTCGGCCTCGACCAGGGTGCCGGGCTGCGGTTCGGTCACGTCGAGCAGGCAGTCGCGGACGCGCTTCTTGGTGGCCTGCAACTTCCAGTGCACGACCGTGCCCGCGCCGGTGCCGCCCTCGCGGACCTCGTACTCGCTGTAGTTCGCGGGGAGGATCTTCGAACGGGTGCCGGTGTAGTCGGCGACGGCGGCGCGGACCGCGTCGACGGGCGCGGCGAAGCTGCGCGAGGTGACCGCTTGGACCTGGTTCATGGGTCGTGAGGTTACCGGTTCGGCAGTGCGCCGGTTTTCAGATAACGCCATTCTCCGGTTGGGCTCGGGGACCTCAGTCGAGCAGGCCTGCCCGCTGGGCCAGGACGGCGGCGGTGACCCGGTTGGCGCAGCCGGTGGCGGCCAGGATCTCCGAGACGTAGCCGCGGACGGTGGAGTCCGACAGCCGCAGCGCCTCGGCGATCTCGCCGTTGCTGCGCCCCATGCCGACCAGCTTGAGCACGTCGCGCAGGCGGGCCGACAGGCGGGCGACCTCGGTGGCCGCGCCGATCCGGTCGAGGTGGTGGCTGGCCAGGTGGCCCATCAGCTCGTGGGTCAGGGTCGGGTCGAGCACCGCCCCGCCGCGGGCGGCGACGCGGACCGCGCGCACCAGCTCGGCCGGGTCGACGTGCTTGAGCAGGAAGCCCTTGGCGCCGAGCTGCAACGCCGTGGCCACGGCCTGGTCGGCGTGGAAGGTGGTGAGCACGACCACGGCGGGGGCGCCCGGCACCCGGCGCAGCTCGCGCAGGGTGTCCAGGCCGTCCATCTTCGGCATCCGCAGGTCCAGCAGCAGCACGTCCAGGGAGCTGGTGCGGACCAGCTCCAGCGCCTCGGTGCCGTCGGCGCCCTCGGCGACCACGGTGACGTCGGGCGCGGCGCCGAGGATCTTGGTGACGAACGCCCTGGCCATGGCCTCGTCGTCGACGACGCCCACGCGGATGGTGGCTCTCGCCGCCTCCGGCCCACCCTCGACCTGCATGGTCATCTCCGCAGCCTCCCTGGGCCCGCTCCACCGACCGTCAGGGGAAATGGGACCGGAAACCGGCATATCGGGGCAACCGACGAAGGTAGGTTCCCGCCGACGTCACCCGACCGGACGGCCCAGCCCCTCGACCACCTCGGCCGACGACAACCCGGCGAGCAGGTCGCCGGGCACCAGCAGCTTGCTGCCGCGCACCCCGCTGCCGATCACCAGCTCCGGGGCGGTGGCCACGGCAGCGTCCACCAGCAGCGGCCACCCGGCGGGCAGGCCGATCGGGGTGATGCCGCCGTAGGCCATGCCGCTGCCCTCCACCGCGCGGTCCATCGGCGCGAACGACGCCTTGCGCACGCCCAGGTGCCTGCGGGCCAGGCCGTTGACGTCGGCCCGGGTGGTGGCGAGCACCAGGCAGGCGGCCATGGTCTCGGTGTCCCCGCGCTTGCCCAGGATCACCACGCAGTTCGCCGACGCGGCGAGCGGGGAGCCGTAGTGGGCGCAGAACTCGGCGGTGTCGGCCAGGTCCGGGTCGATCTCGGCGACGCCGACGCGGGTGGCGTCGAGCCCGGTGAGGGCCTTGGCCACCGGCTCGGCGAGCAGGTCCGGGCGGTCGAGGGCGGGGACGACGGTGAGGCTTCCGGCGATGCTCCAGGTCACCGCGCCGAGGTTAGTCCGGGCGGCCCAGGAAGCCGCTGAGGCGTGCCCGCAGTTCGCGGCGGTGGGTGACCAGCGGGGCGGGCGAGTCGTAGCGGACCAGCTCGGCGCGCGGGAAGGCGTTGGCGGCCTCCTCGGCGACCTCGGCCGGGTGCACCGGGTCGCCGGTGGCGGCGACCACCAGGACCTGCGCCCGGACATCGGCCAGGGCTGCCGGGTCGGGTACCGGGACCTCGGTGGCGACGGCGCGCAGGGCCGGGCCGAGCCGCAGGAGGGCGGTGGTGCGGTCGTCGACGTAGGAGCCGGTGCCGGGCGGGACGGTCGGCGCGACCAGTGCGCGGAGCCCGGCGCGGTCGTCCGCGTCCGCGGCGTCGGCCATGGCGAGGACCAGCGCCGCCGAGGGGGCCGGGCGCGGCTTCGACAGCGCGCCGGGCAGGAGCAGGACCAGCCGGTCGAGGGCGGTCGGGTCGGCGGCGACCAGCGCGCACAGCGCGGCGGCGCCGAGCGAGACCCCCACGGCCTGCCGGGTGCCGCCCAGCACGGCGGCGACGTCGCGGGCGAGGGTGGCGTAGTGCCAGTAACCGGGCGGGGCGTCGGTGTTGTCGGCGTGCGAGGGCAGCGTCAGCACGGTCCGGGTGCCGGGCAGGCCCGACGCCGGGACGCGCGCCTCACCGGCGGTGGCCCCCAGCCCGGGGACCACCAGGGTGCGCGGGTCACCGGTGCCGTACGAGCGGGCCAGGATCACCAGCGCTGGCCGCGCTGCACCTCGATCAGCTTGGGCCGCACGTCGACGATGTAGACCAGCGCCGCGACCAGGCCCGCGGTCCAGAAGAACCAGCCCGAGTTCGCGAAGCTGAACAGCAGCAGCGCGCCCACCGCCCCGGCGGTGATCCCCAGCCAGGCGGGTTTGCTGAGCCGGTCGGCGGCGGAATAGGCATCCGGTCGCTGCAACAGGGCGTGGATGAAGGCGAAGACACCGACGGGCACGGCGGCCCAGTCGATGACCCGCAAGATCCAGTAGGCGAGAACCGGCACAGCACCACCCTACGTGCGAACCGGGCAGGTCCACCACACGCCACGACCCCCGGGCTGTCGGTCCGGGGGTCGTGGGCGGGTGATCGCGATCGCCGCGGGCTACTTGTCCGTGGTCGGCTTCGCGGCGGGCTTGGCGGTCGCGGGCTTGGCGGTGCCGGTGGCCGCGGGCTTGGCGGTGGTGGCCGCGGGCTTGCGGGCCGGGTCGGCCTTGTCGGCGGCCTTGCGGGAGGTGGTGCGCACCTCGTGCGCCAGCTCGGCGCCCGCGTCCTCGACGGCCTCGGCGACCTCCTCGGCGAGCTCCTGGGTGGCCAGGGCGGTGCGCTCGGTGAGGTCCTCGGTCACGCTGGCGGCCTTCTCGCCCGCCGCGCGGGTCTTGCGGGTGACCTTGGCCAGCAGGTCCTCGGTCAGCACCCTGGCGTCGCCCGCCACGTCGCCCGCCTTGAGCTGGGCCAGGGCGAGGGCGTCCTCGAGCTGCTTGACCTGGGGCTGCTCGCGCAGCTTGCCCAGCGCGTCCTCGCCGTGCTCGGCCAGCTTCTGGTAGAGCGAGACGGCGGCGGCGGCGTAGGCGTCGACCAGCTTGCGCAGCTCGGCCGGGTCCAGCTTGCCGCGCAGGCCCGCGACCTCGCCGGGGAGTTCTTCGACGGTGCTCTCCGCGCGGCCCTTGGCCCTGGCGAACGCCTCGGCGACGGCCTTGGCGGCGTAGTCACCGGCGCCCAGCACGGCCAGCAGCGGCGTGCGGACGGGCTCGGGCAGCGTGGTCTTCTCGGTGGCGGGCTTCTCGGTGGTGGTCATGTCGTCACTCCTCACTCGTGGAATCCGCGGTCCGCTTGCCGTCCACATCGGATTCCTCTGGTGTGGACCATCGGGTGTTCTCGTTCTCGCGCCGGAAGCTCTCGTAGACGTCCAGCAGGACCTGCTTCTGGCGCTCGGTCAGCTCGGTGTCGGCGCGCACGGCGTCGGGCACCGGACCCCCGACCGGGAGGTCGAGGATTCCCGCCCGCACGTACAGCGCCTCGGCGGAGATCCGCAGTCCCTTGGCGATCTGCTGCAGGATCTCGGCGCTCGGCTTGCGCAGGCCGCGTTCGATCTGGCTCAGGTACGGGTTGGAGACGCCCGCGAGCTTCGACAGCTGGCGCAACGAGATCTTGGCGGTGTCGCGCTGCTGCTTGATGTAGCCACCGATGTCGCGGCCCAGGTCGGCGACCTTGTCGATCGCGCTGGCCTCGCCGTCGGTGTCGCCCATCGGAAAGCATCTCCTCCTCGTGACGGGAACAACGCTACGCCCGAGTGCTAGCAACTGCAAGCGGAGAGCTTGCACCCGGCGGTGCGTCCGGTCACAAGGCGACCCCCACGGCCTCACAGCAGGTCGAGTACCCACTTCGCCACGGCGGCGGTCGTCTCGTCGACCTTGGCCGAGGAGGTGTCCAGCAGGCGCATCGGGGCGTCGGTCGAATCGGCGTTCGCCTTGATCCAGGCGTTGAACGCGAGCATGTCGGCGACGCGCCGCTCGTCGTGCCACTCCCGCCAGGCGGGGCGGGCCGACAGCCGGGCGCGCAGGACGTCGTCCTCGGCGACCAAGGCCAGGTAGTGCACGTCGCCGAACAGGGCGCGCTCCGGCCTGCGCTCGAACTGCGGGGGCGCGACCGTGCCGCAGAGCACGGCGGGGCGGCCGGACTGGTTGAGCATGGCCAGCAGGCGCAGCCAGGTGCGGCGGAACGCGCCGAAGTCGTCCTCCGGGTCGCGCAGCGCGCCGACCCACAGGACGTCCTGCTCCAGCACCACGGCCCGGTCGCCGAGCAGCGGACCCAGGCGGCGGCACACGGTGGACTTGCCGGTTCCGCTGGGACCGGTCAGGGCGAACACCGGGAGCCTGCGGAACGGCTCCCGGTGCCCGCACCGGTCACACACGAGGAACGCGGCGTCCCCGCTCCCGTCCACCCGGGGTGCGTCGGCCCACTCGCCGCAGGCCGCGCAGATCATCGGGTTCACGGCGGAACTCAGTCGAAGAGGTCCTCGAGGAAGCTCTTGCGGCGCTTCTTGTGCCCGTAGCCGCCGTGCCCGTACCCGGGAGGCGAGTCGCGGTAGCCGCCGTGCCCGTAGCCGGGGGGCGAGTCCCGGTACCCGGGGGGCGAATCCCGGTAGTGCGGCTGGTGCGGCTGCGCCGGGTAGTGGCCCCCAGCGGGCGGGTACGGCCCGGCGGGCGGGTACGGGCCCGCGGGCGCACCCGGCTGGTACGAAGCCGGCGGAGCGGCGTAGTGGCGCTGCTCGGCCACCGCCATCTGCTCCAGCTCCCCGTGGTCGAGGAAGATCCCCCGGCAACCGGTGCACTGCTCGATGTGCACGCCCCGCCGCTCGACCGTGTGCATCACGTTCTGACACTTCGGACAAATCACGGGGCCAGCCTACGCACTTGACCATGCGCATGTCCGCATGTGCGACACGAACACGGCGAACCCCCGGCTTGTGGTGCGGGCGCACATGGTCCGCGGGCACCCCCCGCTCCTACCGTGGACGCATGACGAGTGGTCCGGATCACAACCCCCTGGCCGGGCGCACGGCCCTGGTCACCGGCGGCGCGAGCGGCATCGGCCTGGCGTGCGTGCGGGCGCTCGCCGCCGCCGGGGCGAAGGTGCACGTGGTCGACGTGGACGCCGCCGGGGCCGCCGCGGCGGCGGAGGAGGTCGGCGGGTGGGCGCACACCGCGGACCTGTCCGACCCCCCGGCGGTCGACCGGCTGCCCGCCGAGGTCGACGTCCTGGTCAACAACGCCGGGTTGCAGCACGTGGCACCGCTGCACGAGTTCCCGGTGGAGCGGTTCACCCACCTGCAGCGGGTCATGGTCACCGCGCCGTTCCTGCTGATCCGCCGGTCGCTGCCGCACATGTACGCCCGCGGCTGGGGCCGGGTGGTGAACCTGTCCAGCGTGCACGGGCTGCGGGCCAGCGCGTACAAGGTCGCCTACGTGACGGCCAAGCACGCGCTGGAGGGGCTGTCGAAGGTCACCGCGGTGGAGGGGGCGCCGCACGGGGTGACCAGCAACTGCGTCAGCCCCGGGTACGTGCGCACGGCGCTGGTCACCGGGCAGATCGCCGACCAGGCCCGGGCGCACGGCATCGAGCGGGACGAGGTGGTCGAGCAGGTGCTGCTGGACCGGGCACCGCTCAAGCAACTGGTCGAACCGGCGGAGGTCGCCGCCCTGGTCGCCTGGCTGTGCGGCCCGCACGCGGCCCACCTGACCGGAGCTTCCCTCCCGATCGACGGCGGTTGGACCGCCAACTGAATCACTCCCTCCCGCCACCCACCCCCTCGTCCCCACCCGGCATCGTCCCCGGCCTGGTGGGGCCGGTCCCCCGTTCCCTGCGAGAAACGCCGCAGGGCTTCCCTGTCCCCCTGTGAGAAACGGTGATGACGATGACGGCAGCGCAGCCGAAGTCCTTCGTCCGCATCGTCGGCGCCAGCCTCGTCGGCACGACGATCGAGTGGTACGACTTCTTCCTCTACGCCTCCGCGGCGGCCCTGGTCTTCAACAAGCTGTTCTTCCCCGACAGCGACCCGCTCACCGGAACCCTGCTCTCCTTCCTCACCTTCGCCATCGGCTTCCTCGCCCGACCCATCGGCGGGCTGGTGTTCGGCCACTACGGCGACAAGGTCGGCCGCAAGAAGCTGCTGGTGGTGAGCCTGCTGCTGATGGGCGGCGCCACCTTCGCCATGGGCCTGCTGCCCACCTACGCGATGATCGGCGCGGGCGCCCCGCTCCTGCTGATCCTGCTGCGCCTGGTGCAGGGCTTCGCCCTCGGCGGCGAGTGGGGCGGGGCCGTGCTGATCGTCTCCGAGCACGGCGACGACGCCCGCCGCGGGTTCTGGGCGTCCTGGCCGCAGTGCGGAGCGCCGGGCGGCAACCTGCTGGCCACCGCGGTGCTCGCGGTGCTGGCCGCGGTCCAGACCGACGCGGCGTTCGAGTCCTGGGGCTGGCGCATCCCGTTCCTGATCTCCGGGGTGCTGGTCGTCATCGGGCTGTGGATTCGGCTGACCGTGGCGGAGTCCCCGGTGTTCCTGGCGGCGGCCGAGCGGGCGGGCGGGCGGGAGCACGCGCCCGCCGTGGAGGTGTTCCGCACGAGCCGGCGGCAGGTGCTGATCACCATCGGCGCCCGGATGGCGGAGAACGTCTCCTACTACGTGCTGACCGCGTTCATCCTGGTCTACGTCACCACCGGGCTGGGCCTGACCCGCGGCCTCGGGCTGACCGCGGTGCTGGTCGGGTCGGCGGTGCACTTCGTGTCGATCCCGCTGTGGGGCGCGCTGTCGGACCGGCTGGGCAGGCGCCCGGTGTACCTGTTCGGCGCGATCGCCATGGCCGGGTGGGCGTTCGCCTTCTTCGCCCTGCTCGACAGCCGCTCCACCCCGGTCATCATCGCCGCGGCCACCGTGGGGCTGGTGCTGCACGGGGCGATGTACGGGCCGCAGGCGGCGTTCTTCTCCGAGCAGTACCCCACCCGGGTCCGCTACACCGGGCTGTCGATCGGCGGGCAGCTCTCCTCGATCGCGGCCGGTGCGGTGGCGCCGCTGATCGCGGTGGCCCTGTTCCAGGAGTACGACAGCACCATCCCGGTGTCGCTCTACGTGGTGGCCATGTGCGCGATCACCACCGCGGCGGTGTTCCTGGCCGAGGAGACCGCCGGGACTTCCCTGCACGACGAACCCGCCCCGGCCACCCGCTGAGTGGCACCATCCCCCCGGTGGAGGCCCGCGACGCCGTGACAGACCTGCTCACCCTGCTCGACCTGCTGGCCGAGGGGGCGAGCCCCGAGGAGCTGTCCGGCGTCGCGGCCACGGCCCGCGCGTCCGGCCTCGGCGGGGACGCGCTGGCGGCGGTGGACCGCGCCGTCGCGGCGGCGCTGCGGGTCCGCCGCACCGTCACCGCCCACCGCCGCCGCGAAGCGGAGCTGACCGCCCTGTTCGACACCGCGGGCGACCTCGCCGCACTGCGCGACACCGACGCGGTCCTGCGCTCGATCGTCCACCGGGCCCGGATGCTCCTCGGCGTCGACGTGTCGTACCTGTCGCTGAACGACGAGCACGCGGGCAAGACCTACGTGCGGGTGACCGACGGCTCGGTGTCCGCGCTGTTCCAACAGGTCCAGCTCGGCATGGGCGAGGGCCTGGGCGGACTGGTCGCCCAAACCGCCCGCCCCTACGCCAGCCGCGACTACTTCGCCGACACCCGCTTCAACCACACCGGCCCGATCGACTCGTCGGTGCGCGACGAGGGCCTGACGGCGATCCTGGGCGTGCCGCTCGCCCTGGGCAGCCGGGTGATCGGCGTGCTGTACGCGGCCGACCGCACCGCCCGCGACTTCACCCCCGACGAGGTCGCCCTGCTGTCGTCCCTGGCCGACCACGCCGCCATCGCCATCGACACGGCCCGCCTCCTGGACTCCACCCGGGCCGCCCTGGCGGAGCTGAACACCGCGCACACCACCATCTCCGGCCACGTCTCCGCCCTGCGCCAGGCCGCGGAAGCGCACGACAAGCTGATGGACCTGGTCCTGCGCGGCGGCGACCTCGACGAGGTCGCCGGAGCCCTGGCCTCGGTCCTGGGCGGCGGGATCGCGGTGTTCGACGCGGGCGGGGCGGAACTGGCCCGGGTCGGCGACCCGTGCGGCCCGTTCCCGGTGGAGGCCTCCGGCCGGGCGGTGCTGGTGGAGGCGCCGGGCCGGGCGGCGCCGATGGACGCGACGGGTCGGGTGGCGGCGCAGGCGTCGGGCCGGGTGGCGGCGGTGGAGCGGGCGTGGGTGTGCGCGGTGCAGGCGGGCCCGGAGGTGCTGGGCAGCCTGGTCCTGTCCGGCCGAGCGGACCTGGGCGACGCGGAACGGCGGCTGTTCGAACGGGCCGGGGTGGTGACGGCGCTGCTGTTGCTGCTGCGGCGTTCGGTGGCCGCGGCGGAGGACGAGGTCCGCGGCGAACTCCTGTCGGACCTGCTGACCGCGCCGACGCGCAACCCGTCCGGGCTGGCGGCGCGCGGCGCCCGGCTGGGGGTGGACCTGTCGGCGCCGCACATGGTCCTGGTCTGCGCCTCGGAGGTCCCCCGCCGCAGGCTGGCCACGGCCGCGAGCCGCTACGGCGGACTGGTCGGGGTGCACGCGGAGCAGGTCGTGGTGCTGGCACCGGGCCCGGTCCACCCCGCCCGGGTCGCCACCGACCTGGGCACCGCCGTCGACGCCCCGGTCACCGTCGGCGCCGCGGGCCCGGCCACCGGCATCCCCGAACTGGCGGCGGCCCACGCCGAAGCGGCCCGCTGCGCCCGCTCCCTGCTCGCCCTGGACCGCGCGGGCGACGGCGCCACCACCGCCGACCTGGGCTTCATCGGCCTCCTGCTGGGCGACACCCGCGACCTGACCGCCCACGTCGACTCGGTCCTCGGCCCGGTCCTCGACTACGACTCCCGCCGAGGCACCGACCTGCTGGGCACCCTCACCGCCTACTTCGACTCCGGCGCCAGCCTCGCCCGCGCCAAGGACCTGCTCCACGTCCACGTGAACACGGTCGTGCAACGGCTCGACCGGGTGGCGACCCTGCTGGGCGAGGACTGGCAGGACCCGCGCCGCGCCCTGGAGATCCAACTCGCCCTCCGCCTGCACCGCCTGCGCCGATAGCAGGTGAATCCGGTCAATCCGGTGGCACGGGCGGCTCCGCTGGGCTACACCGGAGGGGTGCACGAGGTTCTCTCCGAGTTGGGGGTGCGATCGGACCTGCTCGACCCGCAGCAACTGGTCGAGCTGGACGAGCTCGGGTTCTGCCGGTTCGACACCTTCCTCGACCGGGCGCGGGTCGAGGCGGCGATGGCGGAGTTGGAGCGGCTGCTGGCGGGGTCGGGCAGGCAGGGCGGGACGCTGCACCTGCGGGGGCTGCTGGAGGCCGGGCCGGTGTTCGACGCGTTCTGGCTGCGGCCGCGGTTGCTGGCGGCGGTGCGGCACCTGCTCGGGCCGGAGTTCCGGGTCGACGAGATGCACTACCGGGCGGGCACCCCGGAGCACGGGGGCCAGGCGCTGCACCGGGATTCGCCGGAGCGGGCCGGGCCGGGGCGGTGGCAGGTGTGCACGGCGATCGTGGCGCTGACCGACTTCACCCCGGAGAACGGGTCGACGCGGGTGGTGCCGGGGTCGCACCTGGACTGGGGGTTCGTGGCGCCGCGCGGGCACGAGGACCACCCGGATCAGGTGCTGCTGTCCGGGCCCGCCGGGACGGCCTGGCTGTTCAACTCGCACGTGTGGCACTCGGGCACCCGCAACAACTCCAGCGGCACCCGGCACGCCGTGCTCACCGGCTTCCACCGCCGCGGGGCGGCCACCACGCTGTTCGACGAGCAGCCCGCCGACGGCACGATCGCCCGGCTGGGGAGCGCCGCGTACCTGCTGATGTGACCGGCCCCGGGGAGGTCGGACCCTCCCCGGGGCCCGGGTCCTACTCCGTGCGCAGCGAGGTGAGCCGGGTGGCGCCGCGCAGGAACGGCAGGGTGACCACCGAGACCAGCAGGCCGAGGACGGCGGCGGCGAGGGTCATCAGGCCCACGCTCGGCCAGTCGACGTACAGCGGGTCGTTGCCCAGCCGCAGGACCAGTGCGGCCAGGGCGATGCCGGTGCCGATGGCGATGAGCACCCCCAGTGCGATCGGGACGGCGATCTGCCACAGCAGCGACCGGGCCAGCGCCCCCGTGGGCACCCCGCTGGCGGCGAGGACGGCCAGCGGGCGGCGGCGTTCGCGGATGTGCTCCAGCGCCAGCACCAGCAGGCTGATCCCGGCCAGCAGCAGGATGAACACCGCCCCGATGAGCAGGCCGCGGCGGATGGTCAGGAACGACTGCTCCTCGACGAGGCGGGAGCCGTAGTAGTAGGGGTCGAACTCGTTGCTGTGCACCTTCCACCCCAGCGGGGCCAGCGCCGCGTACGCCCGGTCCAGGGCGTCCGGGTCGGTCGGGTCGAGCACGACGTCGACGGTGGTCCGCGAGGTGGTGGGCAGCGGGTCCGGCAGGGTGCCGCCCGCGGTGAGGAAGAGGCCGTACAACGACGTGCCCGACTCGGCGGGCCGGGCGACGCGGCGGATCTCCGGGATGGTCCAGGCGGCCCGGGGGCGGTACTCCCCACCCGGGGCCACGTCCATCAGCCGCAGCGTGCGACCGGACGTGAACAGCTCGGGGAAGTCCGCACCGCCCACGGCGTAGACCTGCCCGCCCCCGCAATCGGGCACCCGGTAGACCTCGGTCACCACCGCGCAGTCGAGCACGTTGAGGCCGTAGGTCATCCCCGTCTCCTCCAGCTCGAAGGTCACGCTCTCGCTGGGGAACGCCCCGCGCACACCCGGCACCCCGTCGAGCAGATCGATGCTGCGCTGGATGGCGTCGGCCTCCGGGTAGACCTGCATGTGCGGGCTCTGCCCGGCCGTGGTCGAGACCTCGGACGGCGAGTCCGCGAAGCGGTCCGCCTGCGCGACCAGCACCGACTGCACGGCGATCGCCCCGGCGAGCACGATGGCCACCCCGCCGACGACCCTGGCCGAGGTGCCGGAGTCGAGCTGGAGCCTGCGGATGGCAAGCTGCCACGACGTCGGTCCGCCGCGCAGCCGCGCCACCGCCCGCTCGATCACCAGCGGCAGCAGGATCGGCACGCCCGCCAGCAGCAGCGTGGCCCCGGCGGCGACGCTGTAGGACCACACCTCGCTGCCCGCCCTGGCGCCGCCGCCGTGCCAGAGCAGCAGCACCACGCCGAACCCGATCACCGCGAACCGCCAGGCAGGCTTCCGGTTGACCGGCTTGCTGAACCGCACCACACCCAGCGGCTCGATGATGGTGCGGCGCAGGGCGAACTGCGCGGTCAGCACGGCCAGCACCGGCACCGCGAGCACCACCAGCGCGGCCAGCCACCACACCGGCACGATGTCCGACGGGTACACGCTGATCCCGGCGAGCACCACGCCCGGCGCCACCGACCGCCCCACCTGGTACAGCCCGACCCCGACGACCAGCCCGGCAACAGCGCTCACCAGCGACTCCGCCGCCGCGATCCGCCGCACCTGCCGGTCACCCGCGCCCACCAGCCGCAGCGCGGACAGCCGCCGGTCCCGCTCGGCCCCGGCGATGCGGGTGCTGGCCGCGAGGAAGATGAACACCGGCACCAGCAGCGCCACGATCCCGAGCAGGATCAGCAGCAGCAGCGTCGGGTCGAGGTAGCGGACCTGCTCGAAGGTGCCGAACGCGTAGACGGGGGTGGTCAGCGAGCCGCCCACCAGGTCCGGTCCGGCGCCGACGTAGGCGACCAGGTCGTGCGGGTCGGGCACGCCCTCCTGGCCGAGCACCCCGGCCACGCGCGCGGGGAAGCGGTCGCGCAGCAGCCCCGAACCCGGCTCGGCGAGCAGGGTGGCGAGGTCGCCCGAAACCCACATCGACCCCTCGGCGGGCACCGCGTCCATGCCCGGCGGAACCGGGGAGGTGGCGTCCGGGGCGTACACGTACCGCACGGCGATGTTGCGACCGTGGAAGTTGGTGGAGGTGCTGCGGTACGCCAGCGGGGTGATCCCGTCTGCCGGGTTGGAGTCGGGGCTCGCGGCGGTCGAGCGGTCGTCGCGCGCCTGCAACGTCGGCTGCACCGAGGCGGCCAGCAGCAGCACGGCCACCGCCGTGGCCACGCCGAAGGTGCTGAGCAGGAACCTGGCCAGCGAGGTCCGGCCGCCCCCGACGGCCAGCCGGACCCCGATGGCCAGGTCGTTGCACCAGGCCCTCACCACGCGTGCTCCGGTTCCCTGGTGCGCCCGTCGCGCACCACGACCTCGCGGTCGGAGTACGCGGCGACCCTGGCCTCGTGGGTCACCAGCACGACCGCCGCCCCGGTCTCCCTGGCGGTGCCGACGAGCAGCCGCATGACCTCCTCGCCGCTGAGCGAGTCCAGGGCCCCGGTCGGCTCGTCGGCGAAGATCACCTTCGGCCGGGTCACCAGCGCCCTGGCCACCGCCACCCGCTGCCCCTGCCCGCCGGACACCTCGCCGGGCCGCTTGTCGGCCACCTCGTCGACCCGCACCCGCCCCAGCCACTCGCGGGCCGCCGCCTCCGCCGCCTTGCGCGGGGTGCCGCCGAGGCGCAGCGGCAGCGCCACGTTCTCCAGGCAGGTCAGCTCAGGGACCAACTGCCCGAACTGGAACACGAACCCGAACTCACCGCGCCGCAGCGCGCTGCGCTCCTTGTCGCCCATGGCCGACAACTCGCGCCCGGCGTACACGACCGTCCCGGACTCGGGCGCGACGATCCCGGCCAGGCAGTGCAGCAGCGTCGACTTCCCCGACCCGGACGGCCCCAGCACCGCGACGACCTCCCCCGCCGCCACGCTCATCCCGGCCCCGTCCAGCGCAGGGGTTTTTCCGAACGACTTGCGCAGGTCGGTCCCGACCAGCAGCACGTCGCTCATGACGCGACCTGCGCGCCCAGGTCGGCCAGGCGGGCGGTGGTCAGCTCCAACCAGCGCAGGTCCGCCTCCAGGTGGAACAGGGCGTGGTCGCAGATCAACTGGTCGGCCAGGTCCCCCTCCTGCTTGCGCGCGGTCAGCTCCCGCATAGCCTTGAGGTGCGCGACCCGCTGCGCGTCGAGCACGTCCTCCGCGCTGCGCCCGGACATCAGCGCGAGCACGACCTTGGTGTAGAGCGCGCTCTGCAGGTAGATCTGCGGCTTCTCCGGGGTCACGAGCCACTCCGCCACGTCGGTGACCCCGGCGTGGGTGATGGCGTAGCGCTTGCGGTCGGGACCGCCCCCTGGTTCGACACCGCTCTCCTCCACGAGTCCGTTGCGCAGCAGACGGGACAGCGTCGAGTAGACCTGTCCGTAGGCCAGCGGGCGGTCTTGCCCGAAGCGCTCGTCGTAGGCGCGCTTGAGGTCGTAGCCGTGCCGGGGACCGGTCTCCAGCAGCCCCAGCAAGGCGTGTCCGATTGACATGCCCCGGGACTCTACCGGATGTGTATACACACGGCGAATAGATCAGGAGAGGCAGAGGCAGAACGGGTGCCCGGCCGGGTCGGCGTACACGCGGAAGTCCTCCGCCCCGTCGTCCAGGAGCCGGGCACCGAGGCCGACCGCCCGGGTGTGCGCGGCCTCCAGGTCCTCGACGTAGAGGTCGAGGTGCAACTGCTGGGGGCGCTCACCCGTGGGCCAGGTGGGCGGGGTGTGGTCGGCGACGCGCTGGAAGGAGAGCCGACCGCCGGGGCCGTTCAGGTTCACCCAGCCGTTCTCCCGCTGCTCCCCCGGCTCCGGCCACTCGAGGAGCCGGGCGTAGAAGCCCGCCAGGGCGATCGGGTCGGGGCAGTCGAGGACGGTGGTGCCGAAAGTGGGTACGGACATGGCGACCTCCTGGAGTTGGTAACCGGTATACCGAGTATGCGGGTTACGGCATCTTTCGACAACCGGTCACCGGCCTACAGTGGTGACGTGCGCACTGGCGAGGCGACCCCGGAGCACGACGCGGACCTGCTCCTGGACTTCCTGAACACGATCGACCTCGAGGAGCACACCGACCTGCTCGACGACGCCCACGGGTGGCGGTCATGGCTCACCGCACACGGCCTGTCGGACGGCGATGCGGCGCGGGTGCGGGCCGTGCGCGACGGGCTCCGGGCCGCTGCCGCCGGAGAACCCGCTTCCCTGGCCGGTTTCGCGGTGCCGGTTGAAGTGGCGGGCGGGGTACCCCGGTTGGCGGGGGCGGAGGTGACCGAAGCGGTCCTGGCGGCGGCGGTGCGGTTGGCGGTGCTCGGGGAGTGGGAGCGGGTGAAGATCTGCCCGGCGGACGACTGCCGGTGGGCGTTCTTCGACCGGAGCCGCAACCGGTCGCGGACCTGGTGCTCGATGCGGGTGTGCGGCAACCGGGAGAAAGCGCGGGCCTGGCGGGAACGCACCCGCCCGGAGTGACCGGTTTGCCGGCCTAGTTGCTGCGCGTGGGCGACCGGCGCCATCGCAGCCCCCTTGCATACCGGCTGTAATATCGTGGTATACGAGCGTTCTGGCGAATGGAGATGCGAGCCGTGAAGCGCAGGGTTGTGAGCAAGTCGACAGTCAAACGGATCGTCGCCCGCTCGACCGCGGCCTCCGCGCGGCTCGAACGGCGGGCGATCCCCGCTGATTACGTCCGCCCGGAAAGCATCACACAGTTCCTCGTCAAGCGTCGCCAGCAGGCGTGACCGCGTTCACGCCAGGCTACGGTGAGACCCCCGTTTCCGACGACGAGATGCAAGCACTGCTCGCGGATGCACGGACAGCACTCGGGTCACCCATCAACAAGGCCGCGATATTCGACCTTGAGCAGGAACTGCAAAACGAGGTCACCGAGCAACTGCTGACCCAGGTACTCGTCGACGAACTAGCGCTCCAAGATCTCCCGCATGACGGGTTTGTGCGCGAATTGCACGAGCGGTTGTACGGAGACATCTGGACGTGGGCCGGACGCTTCCGCAAACGCGAACTGAACATCGGCGTAGCTCCCGAGCAGATCGCAGTCGACCTACGCAACGCCTTGGACAGCATCCAGTACCGCTGGAACACCACCCAGGACTGGACGCCGCGCGAACTCGGCATCGCCGTCCATGCCGAGTTGGTGAGAATTCATCCATTTACCGACGGAAATGGTCGCACAACCCGCCTGCTCGCCGACCTGGTATTTGCTGCCACACAAGATGACGAAACACTTCATGGATATGATTGGAATATAGACAAAGCTCACTACATCACTTTGCTGCGCCAGTATGACGTCAACCGCGACTCCAGCGCGCTGGCTGCATTTATTCCCGTGTTCCCATTCCCTGAGTAACTGCACCCCTCAGCCAGCCGAGGGGCCATCGCCTCGAACCGTCATACCCGATTACCTCGCCACACCCATGGGGCCGAGCCCAAGGCCATCCTATCCCGCCACGGGTGCGGCGCGGGAAGAGACGATCATGCTTGTGGACAACCCGGCAGGTTGTCCACAGGCAACACCGAGGGCTTGCGGGGCTCAGGAGATGAACTGGGCGACCGTGTAGATGAGCAGGCCCGCGAGGGCGCCGACGACGGTGCCGTTGATGCGGATGAACTGGAGGTCGCGGCCGACCTGGAGTTCGATCTTCTGGGAGGTTTCCTCCGCGTCCCAGCGGTGGACGGTGTCGGTGATCAGGGTGGTGATCTCGTCGCGGTAGTTGAGGACCACGTAGGCCGCCGCGCCCTCGACCCAGCCGTCGGCCTTGGTGCGGAGGTCGGTGTCGTTGGCCAGGCGGTCGCCCAGGGTGGTGAGGGCGGTGCGGACCCTGGTGCGCAGTTCGCTGGAGGGGTCTTCCGCGGCGTCGAGGAGCATGCGCTTGGCCGTGGTCCAGGCCCGGCCGATGATGTCCTTCACCGCGGGGTGTTCGAGGACCTGGTGCTTGACCAGTTCGGCCCGCTCCATGATCTTGGGGTCGGTCTGGAGGTTGCCCGCGAACTCGTGCAGGAACTTGTCGACGGCGGCGCGCATGGGGTGGTTGACGTCGGTCTTGACGTTCCAGGCGAACGTCAGGACCTCCTCGTACACGCGGTCGGCGACCAGGGCGTCGACGAACTTGGGCGACCAGGAGGGGGCGCGGTTGGAGACGACGCGCATGACCTGGTCGTGGTTGCGGCTGACCCACTCGTAGGCCTGGTCGCAGATCAGGTCGACCAGCCTGTGGTGGGTGCCGTCGTCGAAGACGCGCTGGAGGAGCTTGCCCAGCGGCGGTCCCCAGGGGACGTTGACCACGCGGGTGACGACCGCCTGCTCCATGACGGCCTGGACGTCCTCGTCGCGCAGGACGGTGACGGCGCCGCGCAAGACCGTGGCGAGTTCGGAGGTGATGCGCTCGGCGTTGTCCGGCTGGGCCAGCCAACCGCCCAGGCGACCGGCGACGCCCACGCGGCGGAGGCGGTCGCGGACGACCGACTCGGACAGGAAGTTGGAGCCGACGAAGTCGCCGAGGCTGTCGCCCAGGACGTCCTTCTTGGTGGGGATGATCGCCGTGTGCGGGATGGGCAGCCCCATCGGCCTGCGGAACAGCGCGGTGACGGCGAACCAGTCGGCCAGGGCGCCGACCATGCCCGCCTCGGCCGCCGCCCGCACGTAGCCCACCCACGCGGGCGGGTCCGGCCACAGGACCGTTGCCAGGAAGATGAGGGTGGCCGCGCCGAGGAACGACAGCGCGACCAGTTTCATCGTGCGCAGCGCGCGGCGCTTCTCCGCCTCGCCCGGGACCGGTGTCAGTTGCTCCACCCCGCCATTCTCCGTGAGGATGCGCAGTCGTGCCCCCACACCCGCTGGTACCCCGACTGCGACCGTTCACCTCGACGATCTTCGCGGAGATGACCGCGCTGGCCGCCCGGACCGGGGCGGTCAACCTCGGCCAGGGCTTCCCGGACACCGACGGGCCGCCCGCGATGCTGGCCGCGGCCCAGGAAGCGATCGGTTCCGGCGTCAACCAGTACCCGCCCGGACCGGGCCGCCCGGAGCTGCGGGCGGCCATCGCCGAGAGCCGCGCCCGGTACGGGACGGCGTACGACCCGGACGGGGAGATCCTGGTCACGGTGGGCGCCACCGAGGCCATCGCGGCGGCCCTGCTCTCCCTCGTGCAGACGGGCGACGAGGTGATCCTGTTCGAGCCCTACTACGACTCGTACGCGGCCTCGGTGGCCCTCGCCGGGGCGACCCGGGTGGTAGTGCCGCTGGTGGAGGAGGAGTCCGGGCGGTTCGGGGTGCCGGTCGAGGCGCTGCGCGCGGCGGTGACCCCCCGGACCAAGGCGGTCCTGGTCAACACCCCGCACAACCCCACCGGCTCCGTGTTCACCGCGGCCGAGCTGGCGGGCATCGCCGCCGTCTGCCGCGACCACGACCTGCTGGCCATCACCGACGAGGTGTACGAGGACCTGCTGTTCGACGGCCGCGCGCACACCCCGCTGGCGTCGCTGCCGGGGATGCGGGAGCGGACGCTGACCATCTCCAGCGCGGGCAAGAGCTTCAACTGCACCGGCTGGAAGATCGGCTGGGTGTGCGGCCCGGCCGGACTGGTGTCGGCGGTGCGCGCGGCCAAGCAGTTCATGACCTTCGTCGGCGGGGCGCCGTTCCAACCGGCGGTGGCCTACGCGCTCGGCCACGAGTCGGCGTGGGTGGCGTCGACGCGGGATGTGTTGGCGGACAAGCGGAACCGGCTCTCGGCGGGTCTCGCGGCGGCCGGGTTCGGGGTGCGGCAGGCGGAGGGGACGTACTTCGTGTGCGCCGACATCCGCCCGCTGGGCTACTCCGACGGGGTCGAGTTCTGCTACGCGCTGCCGGAGCGGGCGGGTGTGGCGGCGGTGCCGCTGCAGGTGTTCACGGACTCGCCGGAGCAGTGGAAGCACCTGGTGCGGTTCGCGTTCTGCAAGCGCGACGAGGTGCTGGACGAAGCCGTCGAGCGGCTGGGGAGGCTGCGCTAGGTCACACCTTCGCGTGACCCCGGGAGCCGCCCGCCGCACCCCGCCGTCGGACGGGCTGACGAGGGGTGGAGCGGACGGAGGTGCGTGCGGGGTGCGGGACTTGGTGGCGCTGGCGGCGGGCGGCGACCAGGACGCCTGGCGGGAACTGGTGCGGCGGTACTCGGACCTGGTGTGGGCGGTGGCGCGGGCCCACCGGCTGCAACGGGCCGACGCGGCGGACGTGAGCCAACTGACCTGGGTGCGCCTGGCGGAGAACATCGGGCGGCTGCGCGAACCCGACCGGGTCGGCGCGTGGCTGGCGACCACCGCCCGGCGCGAGTCGCTGCGGGTCCTCGGCGAGCGCGGCCGGGAGACCGTGACGGACCGCTGGGCCGAGTGGGTCGACGGGGACGAGACCTGGCGCCCGGAGGAGGTGGCACTGCGCGGCGAACGCGACGACCTGCTGTGGCGGGCGTTCGCCGGACTGCGCGAGCGGTGCCGGAACCTGTTGGCGTTGCAGTCTTTCGCACCCGAACTGACCTATGTGGAGCTGTCCGGGGTACTGGGCCTGTCTGGCAGCGCGGTGTCCAAGACGCGCGGCCGCTGCCTGGAGGCGTTGCGGCGGCGGCTGGTGCTGCTCGGGGTGCCCGGGGAGGCGGCGTGAGGGACGACGAGGCCGGGCTGCTCGCCGAGCTGCGCGAGGTGCTCAGCGGACTCGACCCGGTGCCCGCCGGGGTGCGGGAGGCGGCGGTGGTGGCGGGGAGCCTGCTGGGGGTGCGGTGGGAGCGGGTCGAACTCGAGGAGGTCGCGGTGCCGCTGATGCGGGGGACCGCGCGGGTGTGGGCCCGGGAGCCGGACATCACCATCCGGGTGGGGGGCGAGGTGACCGGGGTGGTGGCGCCGGAACTGGGGGTCACCCGGGTGGAGTCGCAGGGGGCGGCGGGTGGGGCCCGGTACGCGGTGGACGCCGGGGGGAGCTTCGGCGGGCCGGTGGTCCGGGGGCGGGTTCGGTTCGTGCTGCACCGGGCCGGTGGGGTGCCGCTGGTGACGTCGTGGCTGGGGTGAGCGGGGGCGTGGCCAGGAACCGGGCCGCGGTGCGGGGAGCGCGGTCGGCGGCAGGGGGCCGAGCTCCGACGGGTCAGTTCGGCGATGGGCAGGACTTGGCGGAACACCCCCAGGCACAGGACGTAGAGAGAACGCAAAAGCAGGTGAAGGCTGGGGGCACGACCGCGCAGACGACTACGTCGGCGCGGAGGGCGGGCGACCGGCGGTCGAGAGCCGCGCGAGGTCCTGAGCGGGCGGGGCCGCGGGATGGGGAGTTGCGGACGTGGGCGGAGTGGCACGCGGAGGCGGTGCGGCGGCAGGAGGAGGGGGAGCCGCTGGTGGCGCGGCGGGCGGCTCGGGCGGCGATCGCGGTGGCGGGGGATGAGCGGGAGCGGGCCGAGTCGCGGTTGGTGTTGGCGTGGGTGTCGCACCGGTTGGGGGATGACGCGGAGGCGGAGGCGTTGATCGCGGTCGCTCGGCCCGGGTTGGGGGCGGGTGGGGTGGTGCGGGCGGACTGCCTCGGGGGGTTGATCCAGTGCGCGGCGGGGCGGTACGCGGAAGCGGTCGGTGTGTTGGCGGTGGCGGTGGCCGGGTTGGCGGGGAAGCCGCGGTGGCGGGCGAACGCGTTGGTGGGGTTGGGGGTGGCCGCGGGGCACCTGGGGCGGTTCGCTGAGGCGGATCGGGCGTTGGCGGAGGCCGGGGAGGTCTACGCCGGGATCGGAGAGGTGGAGCGGGCGGCCACCTGCGTGCACAACCGGGGGTTCCTCGCCGCTGAGGCGGGGGAGCACGCGCGGGCCGTGGAGCACTACGCGGCCTCGGGGGTTGATGAGGGGCGGTGGCCGGAGGTGTTGGTCGACCGCGCCCGGTCGGAGTTGGCGTTGGGGTTGGTGCGCACCGCTGATGCCACGTTGGCCAGGGCGGAGGTGTTGTTGGCCGCGGCGGGGCGGGCGCCCGCGTTCGCGGAGGCGTTGTTGGCTCGGGCTGAGCACGCCTTGGGCGGCGGGGACCGGGAGACGGCCGCTCGGACGGCCACCCGGGCCGCCGAGTTGTTCCGGGACCACCGGCTGCCCGAACTCGGCGCCCGGGCCCGCGAACTGGCCCGCCGGGCGGTTCGGGTGGACGCGCCCGCCCGCGTCGAACGGGCCAGGTCCGCCCTCACCAGGGTGAGCACGGCACGGGACCTGCACGAGCGCAACGAACGGCTGCTGGCCCTGCACACCGGTGACGACGCCGAGCCCGCGCCGCTCGACGACCCCGCGCTGGTGGTCCTCATCGACCGGGGCGGCACCCTGCTCGCACTGTCCACTACGGACCTTCGAGAGATCGGTGACACCGCTCGCATCACCGCGGCCGCCCGTGCCTTCCACCGGCACGCCGTCCTCGCCGAACACTCCGCGAGCGGGGAGGCCCCCGCCGACATGCCTGCCCCAGGTCTGCTGGACGCCGGGCTGGTCCCCGCAGGCCATGCCTCCCCCGGACTGCCCACCGCTGGCCTGGTCCCCCCAAACCAGGCCTCCCCCGGCCCGCCTACTGCCGGGCTGTTCCCCACCGGCCTGCCGGCCTGCGGTGTGCCCGGTGCCGGGCTGTCATCCGCCCGCCAGGCTGCCGTCGAGTTCGCCCGGTTGTTGGGGCTGCCCGCAGGCCGCCGCACCGTGGTCGTGCCCACGCCCGCCCTGGCGGGGTTGCCGTGGGGGCTGCTGCCCGGTGGCATCACCGTCGCCCCCTCGGTGGCCGCCTACCGCCGTGCCGAGGCCGCTCCCGAGCCGACCGGGCCGCGCCTGTGGATCGCCGGCCCGGGGTTGGACCACGCCGTGCCCGAGGTGACCGCGCTGCACCGCGCCCACGGCGGCACCCTCCTCGTCGAGCCCACCGTCGACGCCGCTCGGGAGGCGATCGGGCGGGCGGGGTGGGTGCACATCGCCGCACACGGGCACCACCGCGCCGGGGCGCCCGGGATCGATCTGGGGGACGGGACGCTGCACCCCCACCACCTCGGTGGGCTCCGGCGGGGGCCCGAGCGGGTGGTGCTGGCGGCGTGCGAGGTGGGGCACCCCTACGGGTTCCCGCTGGCCTTCCTCCGGCTGGGGGCCAAGACGGTGGTGGGGAGTCCGATCGCGGTCAGGGACCGGGGTGGGCGCGGGCCCGGGGTGCTGGGGGTGGTGGGGGCGTGAGGCGGGCGCGGGCGATCTCGGCGGCGACCCGGGGGGCGGCGAAGGAGGTGCCGCTCCAGCGGGCCGCGCCGAAGGTGCGCATGCCCCCGGCGAGGCGGACGTGGCTGCTGAGGACGTCGACGCCGGGGGCGTGGCGGTCGACCCAGGGGCCGCGGTTGGTGAAGGGGGCGGGTGAGCCGTCGAGCGCCGAGGCGCCGACCGCGACCACACCGGGGAGCGCGGCGGGCCAGAACGGGCGGGTGGTGCCGGTGTTGCCCGCCGCGGCGACGACCGCGGTGGTGGGGAAGCGGGCCAGTTCGTCCGCGAGGACCGGGGGGCAGCGGTCGTCGGCGGTGTGGCAGCCCGCGGTGAGCACGATGACGTGGGGGTGGGGGCGGGTCGACTCGTGGTGCAGGGCGGCGGCGAGGGTCCGGTCGTCGGTCAGGCCGCGGGGGGTGAGGACGCGGTGGGCGCGGATGGTGACCCCGGGGGCGTGGCGCAGGAGGACGCCCGCGACGAAGGTGCCGTGGCCCGCCTGGCGGTCGGCGTGGCCGTCGGCGTCCTCGTCGAGGAGTTCGGCGGTGGCGGGGTCGAACCAGGGGCGGTCGGCGAACCAGGGGTGCGGGTCGAGGCCGGTGTCGAACAGGGTGACCGTGACCGGTGGCGCCCACACCTCCCGCGGAGGTGGCGGGGGCGGGTCGGCCGGGGTGGGGACGGCACCGGTCCCGTGGAGGACCGGGGTGCCGACGAGGTGGACGTGGTTGGCCGCGACCGGGACCCGCTCGGCCACGTCGGCGGCTATCCGCACGCAGTCGGCGGCGACCGGGGGGCGCAATCGGAGCAGACCCGGACCGTCGGTTTCGACGGTGTCGACCCACCTCCGCAAAATGCGAGCGGCATCTTCCACCCGCGCCCTCGGGACGAGGAGTTGACCGGTTCGGACGAGGCACTGCGCGGGTCCGCCCGGGTCGTGCACCGTGAGGCCGCTGAGCCGTTCGGCCAGCTCGGGGAGGGCGTCCGGGTGCTGTGAGTACACAACGGACACCCTGCCGCCGCCGCGGTCCCCCCGCACGGAAGGCGGCTCGACGTCACCCGGACCGGTGATTTCCACTGTCGGTGATCATCGTCTCCATTCGGCCCACTGAGGCGGGGCGTTCACCGTCTTTCCGGGTGGAACACGCGCCACTAAGGTGCAAAAGGGAGAACCGGTGCTGGATAGTGGCCAGGTCGCACCGATCGGGCGGGGCCGGTTCGACGTCGGGCGACGAGTTGCGGATGGTGGTGACGGCGGTGAGCGGTTCCCGAGCTCCCTCCCGCACCCTGCTGCGCCTGGTCGTGACCGGGGCGTTGGCGCTGATCGGCTGGCTCGCGCTGGCGGTTTCCGCGTCCGCGCAGACCGCCCACGAGCCCCCCGCCCCCGAGCAGTCCCCGAGCGGCCAGCACGACGGTTCCGCCGCGTTGTTCAGCCTGTTGGACGGCACGCTCGACCAGGTCACGACGGTGCTCAACACCACGCTCAGCACCGTGGCGGGGGTCGTCGGCACGGTCACCGAGACCGCGAACCAACTGGTCGCGCCGGTGCTGGACTTCTCCCCACCCGCCCCGGTCGTCCTCCCTTCCTTACCGCCACCGCCGACCCTCCCGCCACCGCCGACCTTCTCGCCGCCGGTCGTGCCGCCGTTCACCCCGCCGTTCGTGCCGCCGTTCGTGCTCCCGGCCCCGGAGGCGCCCGGGCCGCAGGTCCCACCCGCGCCCGCCCCCGGCACCACCCCCATCACCGCTCCGGCCCCGGCCGCGCTCCCGCAGGCCCCCACCGCCGTCACCGCCGCTGTCGCCGAGTCCCCGCGCAGGCACGACCAGGCGCAGACCCGGGTCGAGCGCAGGTCCGACCGGGTGCCCGCGGCGACCGGGGCGCCCGCCCAGGCCGAGCCGGTCGAGGCCACCGCGCTGACCGGGTCCGGCCAGGCGCCCCAGCAGCCGTTCTCCCCCAGCGCCCCGGCCGCGCCCGCCGCCGCCCCCTCGGGTCACGACCTGAGCGGTCAGGCCCGCGGTGGCGCCCCGCAGGGCGTCCTGTCCACGCGTACCGGCGCCGCGCCGCCGACCTTCGCCGTCACCGTCGACGACCGGGTGTTCGCGCAGCCGGGCCAGGTGGCCGGGCTGCCCGCCTCGACGCCCGACTGACACCCGGGTCCCACGGGACCGGTCTGCCCGCTGCCGCCGACCACTCCGTCGGCCGCTCCCCCCAGGTACCGCCCGCACACCCGGTGGTCCTGGAGATCCCCCCGAGGAACCAGACGTCCCGATCGGCCGACCGCGCCCGGCCGACTCGGGGACTGGCCCCGGCGCCGCGATGCCCCCGCGGCGCCGGGGTCCCACCCTCGGTCGCCCGCCCGATCGGCACAACGAGGGGCTGTGCCGACTGACCTGGGCGTACGACCAGGGCCGAGTGCGCTGGATGGCGGAGTCGCAACCGAAAGGTCCACGCGACTACGCCATCCAGCGCACTACTTTGTAGCGGTTGGACCCCCTCCAGGGCCAGTCACGCCACCGGGACGAGTCCGGCCCCCGCTCCCGGCGCGGTCTCCCCGCCGACCTCCCCGGCCACCACCGCGAGCCTGCGCACGGCTTCGACCAGCGCCGGGGGCGCCAGCGTGTAGGGCAGTCGCAGCCACCGCTCCAGCCCGCCGTGGACGCCGAACCGCGAACCCGGCGCCACCCGCACCCCCACCCGCTGGGCCTCGACCGCGATCCGGGTGCTGATCGGCGCGGGGAGCGCGCACCACAGGCTCTGCCCACCCGCGGGCACCTCGAACCCCCAGCTCGGGCAGTGCTCCCGCAGCGCGTCGACCAGGGCCCCGCGCTGGGTGCGGATCTGCGCCCGGCGCGCGGCCAGCAGCGGCTCCGGGTCGGCGTACAGCTCGGCCAGCACGAGTTGCTCGAAGACCGGGGAGCCCAGGTCGAAGGCGTACCGGGCGGCGACCAGCCGGTGCACGACCTCGGCCGGGGCGCGGACCCAGCCCAGCCGCAGCCCGCCCCAGTGCGACTTGCTGGCCGACCCGACGGTGATCACCTGGTTCGGCGCGAACACCGCCATCGGCGGCGGGCCGTCCGCCGGGTCGCCGTCGAGGTCCAGCTCCACCAGGGTCTCGTCGACGACGGTCGGGGTGCGGGTGCGGCGCAGGACGGCGGCCAGCCGCTCGCGGCCCGGCGCGTCGAGCCTGCGGCCGGTCGGGTTGTGGAAGTCGACGACGAGGTAGGCCAGCCGGGGCGCGGCCTGGCGGGTGGTGGCCGCCAGGCCCGCGAGGTCCCAGCCCGCCTCGGGCATCGGCACCGGGACCGGGACGGCGTGCGCGGCCCGGATGGCGTCGATGGCGTTGGGGTAGGTCGGCTGCTCGACCAGGACGCGGTCGCCGGGGCCGGTGAGGGCGCGCAGGGCCAGCGCCAGCGCGTGGTGGCTGCCGTTGGTCACCAGGACCTGGTCGGGGTCGGTGGGCAGGCCGCGGGCGGTGAACCGCTCGGCGAGGCGGGCGCGCAGCAGGGGGTGGCCCACCTCGTGGTAGCCGTGGCCGCCCAGCTCGACGGCGAAGCGGTCGCGCACCCGGTCGAAGGCCGCGAGGATGTCGGGCAGCGCGGCCGGGGCGGCGCGGGCGAGGTCGAGGGGCTGCTCGGTCAGGGCGGTGGGCGCGGTCGGGGTGTTCGGCTGCGCCGTCCAGGTGCCCGAGCCGCGCCTGCTGCGCAGGAAGCCGTCGGCGCGCAACTGCTCCCACGCGGCGGCCACCAGGGTGCGGCTGACGCCGAGCGCCGCGGCCAGCTCGCGCTCGGCGGGCAGCGTGGTGCCCGGGGGCAGCTCGCCCTCCAGCACCAGCCTGCGGATGCCCGCGGCGAGCCCGGCGGAGCCCTGCCTGCTGCCCGCGGCCCGCCACTGGCCGAGCAGGAGGACCAGTCGGCGGGCCGAGATCCGGCCGGTGGGCGCGTTCACAAGGCCAATTGTGCATGATTGGCCATGGATGAGAAGGCCAATGCCCGGCCACGATGGGGTCATGTCAGCTTTGGACGTGAGATCGGTGGCGGTCGGGGTCAGCCCCGGGCGCAGGCTCCCGCAGTTGTTCCTCGGACTGGTGCTCTACGGCACCAGCATGGCCATGCAGATCGAGGCCGCGCTCGGGCTCGCGCCGTGGGACGTGCTGCACGAGGCGCTGCACGAGCGGACCGGGCTCAGCTTCGGCACCGTCACCGCGATCACCAGCGTCGGCGTGCTGCTGTGCTGGGTTCCGCTGCGGCAGCGGCCCGGCGTGGGCACGGTGGCCAACGTGGTGGTGATCTCCCTGGCGGTCGACGCCGCGCTCGCGCTGCTGCCCACCCCGTCGGCGGTGGTGACGAGGCTCGCCTTCCTCATCGGTGGCGTGCTGCTGAACGGTTTCGCCACCGCCGCCTACATCGGCGCCCGGCTCGGACCGGGGCCGCGCGACGGGCTGATGACCGGGTTGTCCACGCGCACCGGGGTCTCGATCCGTTGGGTCCGAACGGGAATCGAGCTGACCGTGCTCGCCACCGGCTGGCTGCTCGGCGGGACCGTCGGCCTCGGCACCGCGCTCTACGCGCTCGCCATCGGCCCGCTCGCCCAGGCGTTCCTGCCGCTGGTCTCCTGGCGACCGCGCGCCGGGGCGTAAAACCGACATTACTGTCGACGGGGTGAACGACACGACGACCACCCCCGCCCTGCCCCGCTGGAGCCTGGCCGTCCCACCCGCCGCGGCGGTGGTGCTGGCCGTCACCTGGGGGCGCTCCCTCGGCGCCGTCCTGCTGGTCCTGGTCTGCCTGGGCCTCGGCGGCGCCGTCACCGCCGCGGTGCACCACGCCGAAGTCGTGGCGCACCGCGTCGGTGAACCGTTCGGCACGCTGATCCTCGCCCTGGCGGTGACCGTCATCGAGGTGGCGCTCATCGTCACCCTGATGACCTCGGGCGGGGAGAAGGCCGCGTCCCTGGCCCGGGACACGGTGTTCGCCGCGATCATGATCACCTGCAACGGGATCGTCGGCCTGGCGCTGCTGGTCGGCTCGCTGCGGCACCGGGAGCAGGAGTTCCGCGCCCACGCCTCGGGCGGCGCGCTCGCGGTGATCGTCGCCCTGGTGACGCTGAGCCTGGTGCTGCCGACCTTCACCACCTCCACCCCCGGACCCACGTTCTCCGGCGCCCAACTGGCCTTCGCGGGCGTCGCGTCGCTGGTCCTCTACGGGGTGTTCGTGTTCGTGCAGACCGTCCGCCACCGCGACTACTTCCTGCCCAAGGGCAGCACCTCCGACGACGACCACGCCGCCGCCCCCACCAACCGCACCACCTTCACCAGCCTGGGCCTGCTGCTGCTGTGCCTGGTGGCGGTGGTGGGCCTGGCGAAGACCGTGTCCCCGACGCTGGAATCGGCCGTCGAGTCCATCGGGGCGCCGGTGTCGTTCGTCGGCGTGGTCATCGCCATGCTGGTGCTGGCACCGGAGACGGTGGCGGCGGTGCGCGCCGCGCTGCGCGACCGGTTGCAGGTGAGCCTGAACCTGGCCCTGGGCTCGGCGCTGGCCAGCATCGGGCTGACCATCCCGGCCATCGCGGTGGCGTCGATCTTCCTGACCGGGCCGCTGCTGCTCGGGCTGGGCGCGAAGGAACTGGTGCTGCTGGTGCTCACCGTGGTGGTGAGCATGATGACGCTGGTGACCGGGCGGGCGACACTGTTGCAGGGGACCGTCCACCTGGTCCTGTTCAGCGCGTTCGTGTTCCTGGCGGTCACGCCGTAGGTCAGGCCCTGGTCAAGGAGTCCCGGACGACCTCGTAGGTGACGCCGAAGCCGGTGAGGACGTCGGCGGCGGTGCCGCCGGTGCGGAGGATGGCCAGGAGCAGGTGCTCGTCGCCGATGGTGTTCTCGCCGCGTTCGACGACCTCGACCAGGCAGCGCTGCAGGACGCGCTTGCACTCGGCGGACAGCGGGACGCGCCACCCGAAGGGGCGCCCGCGCCTGCCCGCCGCGGCCAGGGCGCCCTCGCCGTGGCTGTGCTCCACGGCGGCGACCACCGCGTCCACGTCGATGCCCAGGCCGGTGAGGGCTTCGGCGTCCGCTGTGGACAGACCACCGCGGCGGCGGGCGGCGTCGATGGCCTCGCGGGCCGCCGCGGTGGTGACCGCGTGCCGGACGAGGATGTCGGTTCCCGGGGTGCGGTCCTGGGCGAGGATGCCGAGCAGCAGGTGCTCGGCCTCGACCCTCGCCGCGCGGTCGCGCTCGGCGATCTGGACGCCGTCGCGGACGGCGTTGCGCGCGGCTTTGCTGAAGCGTTCGAACATCGTCAGTTCCTCCCGTGTTTCTTGTGCACGGCCTGCTTGCTGACACCCAGCTCGGCCGCGATCTCCTGCCACGACCACCCGTCCGCCCGGGCGCTGCGCACCTGGACCGCCTCCAGTTGCTCGAGGAGCTTGCGCAGCGCCGCGACGGCGCGCAGCCCCACGCGGGGGTCGCGGTCACCCGCGGCGCCTGCCAGTTGTGTTGCCTCCACCATGGCCGTCAACTTATGTTGACGAGGGCGGCTATGTCAACCCAGGTTGACGGAGGCAGGATGCGCACATGCCGCAGATCACCGTCGCCGAGGCAGCCGGGGTCGGACTCGACGGGCGGGAACGCCCGACCGAGGACGTCGTCATGGTCCTGCCGGACGCCGTGGTCGTGCTCGACGGCGCCACCGCCACCCGCGACGACCTGCCCTCCGGGGGCGCGTACGCGATCGAACTGGGCGCGCAGCTCGTGGCCCGGCTGACCGCGGCGCCGGAGCTGCCACTGGTCAAGCACCTGGCCGGGGCGATCCGGGCGGTGGCCCGCGGCAACGGCTACACCCCGGGCAACAGCCCGTCGAGCACGGTGGCCGTGGTGCGCTGGACCGACGACGAGGTCGAGGCGCTGGTGCTGGCCGACACCCCGGTGGTGGTGTTCACCGACGACGGGTACGAGGTGGTCGAGGACACCCGGCTGGCCGACCTGCCCCGGGAGGCGCGGGCGACCACGGCCTCGGTCGACCGGCTGCGCAACCGGGACGGCGGGTTCTGGGTCGCCGAGGCGTTGCCGTCGGCCGCCGCGCAGGCGGTGCACCGGACGTGGCGGCGGGACCGGGTGCTGGCGGCGTTGATCGCAACGGACGGTGTGACCTGCGGGGTTGACCGCTACGGCTTGTTCGACTGGGCGACCGCGCGCGTGATGGCGAGCGAGCACGGGCCGCAGGTCCTGCTGGACGCTGTTCGCGCCGCTGAGCGCGGCGATCGGGACGGTGTGCGCTGGCCCCGCCGCAAGGCGCACGACGACCAGGCACTGGCGTACCTGGACTTCACCGACCCCGCGTGAAGCCCGCCCGCGGTTTCGCGGTGGTCGGCCTGCCGGTGGGCGGGCCCCGGCCCGGCGGGGTCGCCGGGCCGGGGCGTGGGGCTCAGCTCTTGCCGATGCCGATCCACTCGAAACCGCCGCGGCGGGCCACGGCCGGGTCCAGCAGGTTGCGGGTGTCGATCACCGTGGGCCTGCTGACCGACTCAGCCAGCCGGGACCAGTCCAGCGAGCGGAACTCCGGCCACTCGGTCAGCACGACCACCGCCTCGGCGTCCTTCGCCGCCAGGTACGGGTCGTCGACGACGGTGACGCCGGTCAGGTCCGGGTGGGGGTTGTCCGGGCGCAGGGCCGGGTCGTAGCCGACCAGGTCCGCCCCCGCCTGGCGCAGCAGCGCGGCCACCGCGAGGGCCGGTGAGTCGCGCAGGTCGTCGGTGCCCGCCTTGAACGTCAGGCCGAACAGGGCGATCCGCTTGTGCGACAGGGAACCGCCGCGCTTGCCGGTGACCGCCAGCCGGACCTTCTCCACCATCCGCTGCCGCTGGCGGGTGTTGGTGTCGATGGTGGCCCGGATCAGGCGGAACTCGAAGTCGGCGGCGTCGGCCAGTTGCAGCATCGCCGAGGTGTCCTTGGGCAGGCAGGAACCGCCCCAGCCGGGGCCGGGTTGCAGGAACGCCTGGCCGATGCGCTTGTCGTAACCCATGCCCTCGGTGACGTCGGTGATGTCGGCGCCGAGGCGGTCGCACAGCTCGGCGACGGCGTTGACGTAGGACAGCTTCATCGCCAGGAAGCAGTTCGCCGCGTACTTGACCAGCTCGGCCGACGGGGCGTCGGTGAGCACGGTCGGGGCACCCAGGCGGGCGTAGAGGGCGGCGACGCGCTCAGCGGCGTCCTGCTGGGAGCCGCCGACCACGATGCGGTCCGGGTTGAGGAAGTCGTAGACCGCGCTGCCCTCGCGGAGGAACTCCGGGTTGGACACCACGGCCACGTCGTCGCGGCCCAAGAGTTCGGCGGTGCGCTCGGCGGTGCCGACCGGCACGGTGGACTTGTTGACCACCACGCAGCCCGGCGGCAGCAGCTCGCGCACCTCCTCCACCACGGCCTCGACGATGCTCAGGTCCGCCACCCCGCCCACGCCCATCGGCGTCGGCACGCAGAGGAACATGACCTCCGGGCCCTCGGCGGTGTGCCGCATCGCCGAGGTGGCGCCCAGCACGAACGTCAGCCGACCGGCGGCCATCCCCTCGGCGACCAGCTCGGCCAGGCCCGGCTCCAGGATGTCGATCTCACCGCGCCGCAACCGCTCGACCTTGGCCGCGTCCACGTCGGCGCAGACCACGTCGTGGCCGAGCGAGGCCAGGCACGCCCCCGTCGTCAACCCCACGTACCCCGTGCCGACCACGGCGATGCGTCGTACGAACACCGATTCCACTCCCTTGGTCTCAGCTCGCGCTCGGCGCGGGCTCCGCCCCCGGCGCCATCATGCGAGCCGAGGCGAAAGCACGCAACGCCCCGTCGTCGGTCAGGTCCACCAGCGGGTTGCCCCACTGGTCGGTCGAGTCGCCCCCGGTCGCGGGCGGGCCGCCCGGGAACGGCCCGGCCGACTCGAACCCGGTCAGGCCGTCGTAGACGGAGATGTAAGCCTCGGCCTGCGGGCGCCAGTCCAACACCTGCTCGGCGCGGCGCCTGCCCGCCGCACCCAGCTCGCCGCGGCGGGCCGGGTCGTCGGCCAGTGCCACGACCGCGTCGGCCAGGCCCGCGCTGTCGCCGGGCTCGACGTAGACCGCGCAGTCGCCGCCGGACACGACCGTCTCGGTGAGCCGGTAGGCGACCACGGGCAGCGCGTAGGCCATGTACTCCATGGTCTTGTTCATCGTCGACACGTCGTTGAGCGGGCTCAGCGGGTCCGGCGACAGGCCGATCGAGGCGGCGGACAGGTAGCGGGTGATCTGCTCCGGGCCGACGCGGCCGGTGAACTCCACGTAGTCGTCGAGGCCGAGTTCGGTGGACTGCCGCTTGAGGTCCTCCAGGCAGTCGCCGAAGCCCAGCAGCACGAAGCGGAAGTCGGTGCGGCCGTGCTCGTGCACGATCCGGTCCGCCGCCTCCAGCACGCCGTCGACACCGTCCTGCGGGCCCATGATCCCCAGGTACGCCACCAGGTGTTCACCGCCACGCCGCGCGGTGGCGTCGGTGTGGACGGGGCGCATCTTCGTGGTGTCCGGGCCGGAGCGCACGACCGTGGTGTGCCCGCGCGGCACGCCGCCGCGGCGCACGGCGATGTCCTGGTAGGACGTGTTGGTCGAGATCACCCGGTCGGCGGTGCGGAAGGTCCGGCGCTCCAACCACTCCAGCACGGCCAGTTGCAGCTTGCCGACCAACCCGGTCGGCTCGCCGAAGCGGGAGCGGTAGACCTCCGGGTTGAGGTCGTGGTGGTCGAAGACGAACCGGACGCCCGCGGCCTTCCACGGCAGCGCCAGCGCCCAGTACGTGTCCGGCGGGTTGCACGCCTGGATGACGTCGAAGCGGGCGCGGCGGCGCACCTTCAGGCTCAGCCACGCGGTGCGCACCCAGCAGTAGGCGAACTCCCAGGCGAACCCCAGGGCGCCCTCGGCCTGCCGCGGCGGGGCGTACTTGTACAGGTGCACGCCGTCGAGTTCGGCGTACGCCGGGTCACCGGGGCCCTTGGGGCAGATGACCGACACCTCGTACCCGGCGGCCTTGAGGGCTTGGCACTCCAACCACACCCGCCGGTCGAGCGGTACGGGCAGGTTCTGCACGATGATCAGGACGTGCGGGGCCCTCTGACGCCTCACGGGGACCTCATTCTCTGGAAGTACCGACTCCCGGTAATCGCCCGAGGTGTCGCTCGGGTTACCTACCGGCCGGATTCGGCCGCGCGACTGGTGGTGTCAGCGGACCAGGACGCCTGCGTGCCGCGCAACCGCCGCCAGGTCAACAGCACCCGCTCGGCCACCAGCACGGCCAGGTAGCACCCCGCGTCGAGGAGACCGACCTCACCCGCGCGCACGGCGCCGCGCAGCTCACCGAGGGACACCGGCGCCCCGGTCGCCCGGTGGCCCAGGCGGTCCAGCTCGGCGTTGCCCCGGCGCACCCTGGCCCGGCGCCGGACCGTGGCCACCGCGCTGCGCGGCGGGCGCACCAGCGACCGCGCACCCGGGGCCACCGCGGCCTCGGCGGCGGTGAAGGAGCGGTGCACGTAACCGTCGTCGGCGATCACCGGGGGCATCGGGAAGATCCGCGCGTGGCCCTGTTCGGCGAGCATGTAGGCACCGGTGCCCGCCAGACCGCGCCGCGCCACCATCAGGTGCTCCAGCACCCGGTGGAAGCGGGTCACCAGGGCGGAGGCACCGGTCAGGTCGTACTCGGGGACCGGGGCGCAGGCGAGCGCACCCGCGTCCACGCACCCGGCCAGCTCGCGCACCGACGCGGCGGACAACTCCACGTCCGCGTCGAGGTAGAGGCGGGGGAAGCCTGCGCACGACCGGTCGCCCAGCAACAGCGCCGGGACCTTGCCCGGCACCTCGGTGTCGATCACCCGCACCCCGAACGCCCGCGCCACGTCGGCCGTCCCGTCCGTGCACGCGTTGGCCACCACCACCACGTCCAACTCCCCCGGCTCGGCACCGGAGAGCAGGGCGTGCAGGGTGCGCCCCAGGACCCCGGCCTCGTTGTGCGCCGGGATGACCACGCTGACCACCCCGCTCACGCCGCGACCCGCTCCCCCGGCAGCACCGCGCCCGGTTGCCACCCGCGCACCCACTCACCGCGCCTGCGCCACACCTCGGTCCACCGCCCCGGCCTGCGCAGCACCCGCTCCGCGACCGACCGCAGCAGCACGCCGAACGCCATCGCCCCCAGGCCGTAGCGGCACGCGAAGCCGGTGTAGTGCCGCCGCACGACGGTGGCGCGGCCACACAGCACGAGCACGTCCCGCCCCGCCTTCGTCGAGGAGGAAGCACCGATCGCGTGCACCACCTCGGCGGTCGGCGTCATCGACGGGCGGAACCCCAACCGGGCCGCGCGCAGGCACAGGTCCTGGTCCTCGCCGTAGATCAGGAACAGCTCGTCGAACCCGCCCAGCCTGTCCCACAGCTCCCGGGACACCAGCAGGAACCCACCGCTGATCACGTCGACGTGCCGGGTGCTGTCGCGCCCCCAGTGCCCCAGCGCCTCGGGGTCGAACACCCGCGAGCCCCGGGCCACCACCGACAACCCGAGCGCCCCGCAGGTGAGGCTCCAGAGGGTGATGCGGCCGAAGCAACTGCGCGGGTCGACAGTGCCGTCCTCGGCCAGGTAGCGCCCACCCGCGATGCCGTGCCCCGGATTGGACCGCAGGTGCGCCAGCAGCGCGTCGATCGCCCCCGGCTTCGGCTCGGCGTCCGGGTTGAGCAGCAGGACGTGGTCACCGGTGGTCCGCTCGACGCCCCGGTTGACGGCGTACCCGAAACCGGAGTTCCGGCCGAGGCGGGTGACGGCGCCCAGGAACCGCTCGGCGACGTCGGCCGCACCATCGGCGGAACCGTTGTCGACGAGGACCACCTCGTGGGTGGCAGCGGGCTTCGCGGGCCCGGTCAACGCGGCCAGCGTCCGTTCGAGGTGGGCGGCGGCGTTGTAGGACACCATCACGATCGACAGCTCGGGGCCGCCCCTGTTCCCTGCCACAGCCGTCCGCTCGGTCGTGCCGGCCCGCTGGCGGCGGCCCGGTCTCCGTGTTCGGCATCGGGGGCCGTTCGCACACCGTTACACCTGGCAGGATGTCCGCCATGCTGGGCCAGACCGCTCGCCGCCTCATCCTCCCGCTGACCTCCCCCGTCGGCTCCATCCGCACGGTGACCACCCCGACGCCCCAGGTCGTGCTCACCTACGACGACGGCCCGGTACCCGAGGACACCCCGGGCGTGCTGTCCGCGCTGTCCGACGCCGGGGCGACGGCGACGTTCTTCGTGCTGGTGGCGCGGGCGGAGCGGGAGCCCTCGCTGCTGGCGGAGATCGTGGCCGCCGGGCACGAGGTGGCACTGCACGGGATCGACCACGTGCGACTGACGACGCTGTCGCCCGGGGAGGTGCTGCGGCGGACCCGGGAGGGCAAGGAACGGCTGGAGCAGATGTTGGGGGCACCGGTGCGGTGGTTCCGGCCGCCGTACGGGGCGCAGCAACCTGCCACGTGGGCGGCGATCCGGCGGTGTGGGCTGGAATCGGTGGTGTGGAACCGGACCGGGTACGACTGGCAGGACGATCCGGTGGGAGAGGTGGCGGAGCGGACATTGGCGGGGGCCTCGGCGGGGGATGTGATCCTGATGCACGACGGGCACGCTGGGTTGGACGTGGGGGTGGATGACGGGCCCGCGCCCGGGTTTTCTCGGGAGGGGTTGGCTCGGGCGGTGCTGGGTGGGTTGGCGGAGCGGGGGTTGGCGCCGGTGTCGTTGGGGGAAGCGGTGGGGACGGGGAAAGCGGTGAAGGGCGCGTGGTTCCGGAAGTAGGCGGGGAGCCCCGCTGACGCGGGGAGGATCGCGCGTGTCACGGGCCGCGCCCGCTGCTGCACGGAACAGCCCCGCGTGTGCGGGGAAACGGGGCGCGCGGCAGGGGGTGGGTGGGAGGCGGAGGAACAGCCCCGCCTGCGCGGGGAGGAGACGAGTCCCGCTACCCGGGTGTCCGGGTCAACCGGAACAGCCCCGCCTGCGCGGGGAGGAGGCGGTCGGCGGGCCAGGGTGATCACCGCCGCTGGGAACAGCCCCGCCTGCGCGGGGAGGAGGGCGACGGGGAGGGCAACCTGCTCTACCGGCTGGGAACAGCCCCGCCTGCGCGGGGAGGAGGCGGTTCGCCCGTCCTGGTGCCTGAGTTCTTCGGGAACAGCCCCGCCTGCGCGGGGAGGAGTGCCCGGCAAAGGTGGTCTTGCCGCTGCCGCCCGGAACAGCCCCGCCTGCGCGGGGAGGAGGAGGAACGATGAGTAAACGGCTTTCACCGCGTGGGAACAGCCCCGCCTGCGCGGGGAGGAGACCGCGACCAGCACCGACACCCAGCGGCAGGCGGGAACAGCCCCGCCTGCGCGGGGAGGAGGCGTCCCCGGTGATTGCGAACGTGCAGTCCGACGGAACAGCCCCGCCTGCGCGGGGAGGAGGCTTGTTGACCTGCGGTTTTATTGGGCTTGGTGGCGGTTTTCATTCACTTTCGGCGGGCCTCCGGGTCAGGTGATGGGGGAGGGGGATTGGGCGTCCTGGATGAGGAGGGTTGGGGGCTTGCTGCCGTCGGCGGGGACTTCGTAGATGGAGGGGACCTTGGCGTTTCGGAGGGCTGCGCCGTAGGCGATGTTGTTGTTGTCGAGCCAGGTGGGTTGGTCGTCCAGGCCTTGGGTGGCTGGGATTTCGATGGTTTTGCCGGTGGCCAGGTCGAGGACGTTGAGGACCCAGGCGCCCAGGCGGCCTTGGCGTTTCTTGAAGGCGACTCGGGTGCCGTCTGGGGAGAGGGAGGGGCATTCGGCGTTCTGGATGACGTCGTGGGCGGTGCGGGTTTGGAGGTCGCCCTTGACGAGCCAGGTGCGGCCTGCGGTGGCCAACGTCGCGTAGAAGGTGCGGTTGTCGTCGGCGACTGTGACACCCCAGTAGTTTCGGTCGGCGGCGGTGACTTCCTTGCCCTCCAGGGTGGCGGTGAAGGTTTCCAGGGAGTCGATGACCTCGCCGGTGCGGAGGTCCATCACGCCGGTGCGGGTGGAGAAGCCGCCGGGGACCGAGTAGGAGTCTCCAGTGACGAAGGTGGTCCAGCTCACGACCTCGCCGGTGTGGGAGATGCGGGCTCGGCTGGGGATTCCGGCTAGGAGGGTGGTGTGGGTGACCTTGCCGGTGGCGTCGAGGACCGCTGCCTCGTAGGAGGGGCCGATGCCCGCCAGGCGGAGGCAGACGGTGCGGCCCGTTGAGCGGTAGACGCGTTCGCAGCGGAGGTCGGTGGGGCTGCGGCCCGCTGCCGGGTCTTCGACCTTTGTCAGTTGGTTGACCTGGTGCAGGCCGCTCGACATGTCGACGAAGAGGAGGCCGCCGGTGGGGGCTGCGGAGGCGGGGGTTCCGCCGGGGGTGGTTCCGGCGAACTTGACCGCCAGGTAGGTGCCGCCGCCCAGGACGACCAGGACTATGGCCGCCACTGCCAGCAGGGCGCGGCGCCTGTTCGTCATGGCTGGACCTCGTTCTTCTTCTCGGCGTCGGGGGTGTTGATGGTGGTCTGGTCTTCGCCGGAGCGGCCGACCAGGAGGACCGCCGCGACCAGGGCCGCCACCAGCAGGGCCGCCGCGATCATCGTGGCGGTGGGCATGGTGACCACGGACAACAGGATGCCGAAGCCGACCGACGACAGGAGCCTGGCCAGCGCTTGGCCGGTCTGCACGACCGCCATGCCGCCCGCGCGCAGGTGCTCGGGGACGACCGCCCCGGCGTAGGCCATCAGCACCCCGTCCGTCGCCGCGTAGAACAGGCCGTGGACGGCGAGGGCGGCGATCAGCACGCCGTAGCCGCCCCACGGCAGCAGCAGTGCCGCGTACACGCCCAGCAGCAGCACGTGCCCGGCGACGAACACCGGCCACCGGCCGACCCGGTCGGCGATGCGCCCCATCGGGTACGCGCCGAGCAGGAAGACCAGGGCCGTGCCCAGCGGCAGCAGCGGCAGCACCGTGACCGGCACGTCCAGGGTCTTCTGCGCCACCACGTACACGAACGCGTCGCTGATGGTGGCCAGGCCCAGCACGGTGGCCGCTGCGGCGACGCGCAGGAAGCGGCGGTCGCGCAGCAGGCCGAAGGCCGAGCGGAGGCGGATCGCGGGGCGCTTGACGGCGCGGCGGGACGCGGCGGCTTGGGCGGAGCTGGACGGGGCAGCTTGCGCGGTGGCGCGGGGCGGGGCGGATTGGGCGGCGGGGCGGGGC
>NZ_AYXG01000239.1 GCF_000564855.1 Actinokineospora spheciospongiae | reverse complement strand
CATGATCGCCACCCCCGGCCAAACACATCCACCCACCCGGGCAGTTGGCTCGCCAGGCCGGCGGTTTCGGGGGTGGCCGGTTGGGCCGCTGCGCCGGTGGGGTTCGCGGTGGCTGGTGGCTGGTGGCTGGGCTCGCGGTTGCGGGGTGGCCGGCAGGCCACGCGGCACATCCACCCATCCGGGCATTCGCTCGCCGGGCTGGCGGGTTTCGGGGTGGTCGGCTGGGCAAGCACCTCCACCCACCCGGGCATTCGCTCGCCGGGCTGGCGGTTGTTGGGGTGGTCGGCTGACAAGCACACCCACCCACTCGGCTTTGCGTTGTCGGACCGCCGGTCCGAGCGCATTCACCACCCGGGGTCTGCGTAGCCGGGCCGGTGATCCGAGCGCAGCCGCCCACCTGGGCTTCGCGTGGTCGGGCTGGCGGGTGGCTGGGTGGCTGGGCGGCCTGACTGATCAGTGCCGCTGGCTGCCTCGGCTGTTCGGCGCGCGGCCGGGGTGCCGGTTGATCAGCCCTTCGGGTCAGTGTCAGCTCTTCGGGTCAGTGTTCGGGTCGGCCGTGCTGATCGGCGGTGATCTCGTGGAGGGCGGGCCGGTCGAGGTCCACCCGCCAGTCGTGGCAGCGGATCTTGGTGCCCGGGGGGTACTCGAAATCGCACTCGCCGCGCGAGGTGAAACCGGCCGATCGGCAGACGGCGTTGGAGGCGGCGTTGCCCACCACCGGGTAGGCGTGCAGGTACCGGGGGCCACCGGTCCCGCGCAACAGGTCGACGACCGCCCGCGCGGCGGCGGTGGCCACCCCGCGCCCCTGGAACCCGGGCAGCACCATCCACCCGGTCTCCCAGACGATCTCACCCCGCCACTCGGTCAACCAGTGCCCGACACTCCCCACCGCCCGCCCGTCGTCCAGGTCGACCCGGTACATCGTGCCCTTGCCCGACCAGGGCAGTTCCAGGTAGCTCTGGTGTCGCCGCTCGAGCGCCACGGGCTCGACCGGCCCACCCAGGAAGGCCATCATCTCCGCCGAGTTGCACCGGTGCAGCAGCACCAGGTCATCCTCGGCCCACGGCACCAGCCGCACACCGCTCACCCGGCGCATCCTCCCAGCGGACCCACCCCCACCACCAGCCCGTCAGCCCCTCGACCAACCCGGCAAACGCTTGCTCCGGTCATCGTGGACACCAGTCCCCACCCACCCGGCACCACCGCCACCCCGAACCCCGTCAGCGCAGCCACCAGCCACCTCGAATACATTGGCGCAGCGGCCAACCGCCCCGAACCGCCAGTTGCTGATCAGTCACACCGAGCCCCACCGGCGCAGCGGCTCAATCAGCCATTCCGGCAACCGCCAGCCCGGCCAAGCAAACGCCCGGGTGGGTGGATGTGTTTGGCCAGCCGACCACCCCGAAAACCGCCGGCCTGGCTGCGCGATGGAGTGCCATGGAGTTCTCGGACATCGACCCCAAGTAGAATGGGGTCTGTCG
>NZ_AYXG01000238.1 GCF_000564855.1 Actinokineospora spheciospongiae | reverse complement strand
GAGAAGCCCCCGGCAGGTGGCCCGCGCCATGCTCGCCGACTCACCGGACGCGAAACACTCGGTTGCCTCGATC
This sequence comes from Actinokineospora spheciospongiae, assembly GCF_000564855.1. Taxonomy (GTDB): domain Bacteria; phylum Actinomycetota; class Actinomycetes; order Mycobacteriales; family Pseudonocardiaceae; genus Actinokineospora; species Actinokineospora spheciospongiae. The sequence goes on along the minus strand of NZ_AYXG01000238.1, from coordinate 23,774 downwards.
GGCTGATCAGCGCTCAACCATCGGCGCAGGTTATGCGAAACCTGAGACACGTACCTCCACCGGCACGTACGGTGACCCTCAGTGACGCATCACTACCGCAGGGGGAATTCGTGTACATCGATGAGGGAGAGTCCGCGTCGCTCGAGGCCATCGGCAAGTCGATGGAAGCATTCGTGGGCGCCGCCGCCGCAGGCCAATTCGCCGTCAACCAGCACGGCGGCGACGCCATGCTGGCGGCCATCCGCAAGATGGCCGACTGGATCGCGGACAACCGAGGCAGGTGGTTCGTCCTGACGCAAGAGCCCAAGTTGGGTTCCAGCAACGCCGCGAAGGTGATGAAACCGTACGTTCAGCAGGTGGCTGTTGATCCCGAGGGCTTCCTGACCCAGCTCGATGCTTTGGCGAAGTCACTGAGCCAAGCCGAGGCCGCCATCAAGCAGGCGATGGACAACTATCGTGAAGTCGACGAGAACGCTGCGAGTAGGCTCACATGAGAGGGAGGTCTGATCCGTGATGCGCATCCGCGCCTGTGTCGTCTTCGCGGTGCTGGTGTTCGCGGCGGCAACCGGGTGTTCGACCGAGACTGCTGGGCGTGCTGTGCCCGGCGTGGTGGATTCGGGTGACCCCGAGCCGTCGACAACCCCGACCGGGTCGACCTCGGAGTCGGGGGGGCCGACCGGGTCCGGCGATTCCGCGGACACCATCGATCCGTGTGCTCTGTTCACCTCGGAGACGAAGGCCGCGCTCGGTGTGACAGGCCCCGCCAAGCCCGATGAGACGAGGATCGCGCGACTCTGTCAGTGGAAGGTCGACAAAGGTTCGATCGCGGACAGCTACAACTTCACGGTCGCCGTGTTCCCCGAATTGGGCATTGACCAACTTGTCGTCGATGGGGAGAAGACGTCCATTTCGGTGGGCTCTCGCCGGGCCGTTCAAGCTATTACACAGCTCGATGACATCTGTGTGGTGTCCATCGAGTTGACGGCGACGTCGCGGGTGGATGTGTCGGGGATCGGGACCGGGGGGACGATGGAGCCCGCCGTGCTGTGCCCGAAGGTGCTGGACGCGGCGAAGCTGGTCGAGCCGGAACTTCCCTGACCGCGCGTCGCCTGCTCTGATCGGTTGTGCTGGGCGGGGTGACGGGTCCCGTTCGGCGTCTGCCCACCGGTTTTCCGCATACGACACGACGCCCGCTCGGCGGGTGTGGTCTGCTGTGCGCGTGTGCAGCGAGCGGTTTCCACGGCAGGGGCGGTACCCGGTGCGGTTCGGCACCGCAGAGATCCTGCGCGACCTCGACCGGGCCGACGGCTGGTTGCTGTCGGTCGGGGGGATCGCGCAGTCGTACGTGGACCTCGCCGATCCGGCGCACCTGGAGTTCGACTACATGCGCCGGATCGCCGACGTCCTCGACTGCCTGCCCGGGGGGCCGTTGGACGTGCTGCACGTCGGTGGTGGGGCGGGCACGCTCGCGCGCTACCTGGCCGCCACCCGGCCCGGGTCGGCGCAGGGGCTGGTGGACGCGGACGCGGAGTTGGTGGCGCTGGCGGTGGAGCAGTTCGGGCTCGACCGGGTGCCGGGGCTGGAGGTGGTGGTGGGGGAGGGGCGGCCCGCGCTGGCCGCCGCCGGGTCGGGGTCGCGGGACGTGGTCATCCTCGACGCGTTCGTGCGGGCGGTGGTCCCGGAGGGGATGGTGACCGTGGAGTCGGTGTCGGAGGTGGCGCGCGTGCTGCGGGCCGACGGGGTGTGCCTGGTGAACGTGACCGACGGGCCCGGCCTGCCCTACGCGCGGCGGGTGCTGGCCACCCTGGGCGCCGTGTTCGCCGAGGTGATGCTGGTGGGGGAGCCCGCGGTGCTGCGCGGTCGGCGGTTCAGCAACCTGGTGGTCGCCGCGTCCGCCGCGCCGCTGCCGGTGGCGGAGGTCGCCGGGCGCGCGGCGGCGGCGCCCTTCCCCGCCCGGTGCGTGACCGACCGGGACCTGCGCGAGCTGTCCGGCTCCGCGCGGCCGATGGTCGACGGCGAACCCGTGACCGCCCCGGTGCCGCCGCCGGACCTGTTCACCTGACCGGGACGGTAGCCGCGCCCGCCGGTGGGGTAGCCCGGGTGCATGGACGACGACGAGCGCAAGCAGGTCAGGGCCGAGTTCGACGACGTGGTCAACGTGACCCCGGCGCGGCTGGAGAAGTGGCTCGACACCGACGAGTCGAAGTCGGTTGGTGACAAGGACGGCGGCGGCGAGTCCACCGGGCACCAGTCCGGGCGGCACATCGTGCGCATCCTGCGCTCGAAGCACGACGAACTGTCCGACGCGGACTACGCGCACATGCGCAAGGTCGTGGGTTACGTGCACCGCCACACCGCCCAGCGCCCGCACGGCGACGTGGAGCACACCCCGTGGCGGTACTCGCTGCTGAACTGGGGCCACGACCCGCTCTGAGGTTTTCCCCGCCCCGCCCCCGGGCACCCACCGGCCATGCCCGACACCCCCGAACGCCCCACCGCCGTCCTCGACGTCGACGGGACGCTGGTCGACACCAACTACCAGCACGCCGTGGCCTGGTACCGCGCCTTCCGCGGCGTCGGCCGGACCCTGCCGGTGTGGCAGTTGCACCGGCACATCGGGATGGGCGGCGACCGCCTGGTGCCCGCGGTGGCGGGTGAGGACTTCGAGCGCGCCTTCGGCGACGAGGTGCGCGAGGCCTGGGTCGGGGAGTTCGACGCCCTGATCGACGAGGTGCGCCCGTTCGAGGGTGTGGACCGGCTGCTGGGCGGGCTGCGGGAGCGCGGGTTCCAGGTCGTGCTGGCCACCTCGGGCAAGCCCAAGCACGTGGATGTCTTCCGCGACCTGCTCGACGCCCGCGACCTCCCCTACACCACGTCCGAGGACGTCGAGGACACCAAGCCCGCCCCGGACCTCATGCAGGTCGCCCTGGACAAGGTCGGGGCCACCGACGCGGTCGCCCTGGGCGACTCGGTGTGGGACTTCCACGCCGCCCGCAAGCTGGGCCTGGGCACGGTCGGCCTGCTCACCGGCGGCTTTGGCGAGGCCGAGCTGCGCGACGCCGGGGCCGAGGTGGTGTTCCCGTCGGTCCTCGACCTCGCCGACAACCTCGACGTCTCCCCGTTCAGCCAAACAGGCCCTGACCCCAGTACTGCCCGTCCCTGACCCCCGGGGGCACGGCGAAGTGCCCGGAACCGTTGTGCTCCAGGTACTCCATCATCGGGTCCTTCGACGACAGCGCCCGCTGCATGGGCACGAACCGGGTGCGGGTGTCCCGGTTGAAGCAGAGGAAGAACAGCCCCGCGTCCAGGTGGCCCAGGCCGTCGCTGCCGTCGGCGAAGTTGTAGCCGCGGCGCAGGATTCTGGCCCCCTCCAGGGCTTCCGCCGACGCCAGCCGCACGTGGGCATCCTCGGCGATCACCGGCACCCCGCCCGCGCCGCGCACGTGCGGGTCGACCGGGTCGAACTCGTCCTGCTGCCCCAGCGGGGCGCCGCTGCCCTTGCGGCGGCCGACGATGGCCTCCTGCTCGGCGAGCGGGGCGCGGTCCCAGGTCTCCACGCGCATCCGGATTCGGCGGGCCACCAGGTAGCTGCCGCCGACCATCCACGGCGGGCCGTCGGACTCGGCCACCCACACGTGCTCGGCGAGCCCGGCCGGGTCCTCGGCCTTGAGGTTGTTGGTGCCGTCCTTGAAGCCGAACAGGTTGCGCGGGGTGGCCTGCGCGGTCGAGGTCGACGACGTGCGGCCGAAGCCCAGTTGCGACCAGCGCACCGCCACCCGGCCGAACCCGACCCTGGCCAGGTTGCGGATCGCGTGCACCGCCACCTGCGGGTCGTTCGCGCACGCCTGCACGCAGAGGTCGCCGCCGGTGCGGTTCGGGTCCAGGTTGTCCTTCGGGAAGCGCGGCAGGTCGATCAGCGCGGGCGGGCGCTGCCCGGCCAGGCCGAACCGGTCGTCGAACAGCGACGGGCCGAAGCCGATGGTCAGCGTCAGCGCCGAGGCGGGCAGCCCCAGCGCCTCCCCGGTGTCGGCGGGCGGGGCCGCGGCGCCGCCGCCGACCGCGCCGTCCGGCTCGGCCTCCTCGCCCCTGGTCATCCGCTCGGCCGCAGCGGTCCACTCGCGCAGCAGGTCGCGCAGCTCGGCGCGGTCGCGGGTGGTCACGTCGAACGCGACGAAGTGCGTGCGGTCCTGCGCGGGCGTCACGATGCCCGCCTGGTGCTCGCCGCGGAAGGGCACCGGGGCGGCGGGGTCGGCCGCGGTCGGGCGCACCCGCGGCGCGTCGGTCGCCGGCGCCCCGGCCGCCGCGCCGAGCCCGGCGACCGCGACCCCCGCCCCGGTGAGGCCGAACAGCCGCCGCCGGGACACCCCCGCCTGCTTGCCCGCTCCGGTGCCGTTCACCGCCGCACCGCTTTCCCCCGGGCCGGTCATTTCTGCGCCACCACCTCGGCCACCTTGCTGATCGGCTCGCTGAGCGCGTCGACCGCGGTGGCGAAGGCCTTGACCTGCTCGGGGGACAGGTCGGTGTAGAGCTTGAAGCCGTCGCCCCGGCGCTGCGCGGCCAGCAGGTCGGTCACGGCGGCGAACCTCTCCTCCAGCGTCTTCACCAGCGCCGGGTCGCGCTCGACGACGACCGGGCGCAGGGCGGCGATCGCGGCCTGCGAGCCCTCGACGTTGGCCTGGAAGTCCCACAGGTCGGTGTGCGAGAAGATGTCCTCCTCGCCGGTGATCTTGCCGGTGGCCACCTCGTCGAGCAGGCCCTTGGCGCCGTTGGCCAGGTCCAGCGGGGTCAGCTCCACCGCCTTGGACCTGGTCACGATCTCGGCGACGTCGGTGGCCAGGGTGTCGGCCACGGCCGGGGCGTCGGCGCTGAGACCAGTGACCCACAGCTCCTTCTCCAACCGGTGCCAGCCGGTCCACTCCTGGCCGGGCTCCAGGTCGGCCTCGCGGGCGTCGGTGCGCGGGTCGAGGTCGCCGAAGCTCTCCGCCACCGGCTCGATGCGCTCCCAGTAGGTGCGCGCGACCGGGTACAGCGCCTTCGCCTCGTCCACCTCGCCCGCCTTGACCGCGGCCACGAACTCCTTGGTCTTGGCGTCGAACGCGTCGGCCTGGTTGGCCACGTAGGTCTGGTAGCCCTCGGTGGCCTCGGCCAGCCGGGCGTCGGTGTCGACCTGCCGGGTCGCGCCGCCGGTGACGGTGAAGTCGGCGCGGATGCCGTCGCCGGTCATCCCCGGGCGGCACGAGGTCTGGTACTTGCCGCCGTCGGCCACCTCGACGATCAGCCGCCGGGTCAGGCCGGGGGCGATGTTCTCCACCTCGCCCATGATCCGGTCGCCCTCGGCGTAGAGGTAGAACTCGGTGACCCGGCTGCCCTTGTTGCTGACCTCGAAGGTGATCTGACCCGCCGCGGCCTCCGACCGGGCCACACCGCAGGACTCGTCCTTCGCCTCCACCGCGATCGGACCGCCCGCGGCGGGGTCGGTGCCCGCGTCCCCGCCGCCGCAGGCGGTCAGCGAGAAGGCGGCGGCCGCCGCGAGTGCGGCGCTGAGGGTGGGACGGCTCACGGCTGTGCTCCTTGGGGAACGGGGGGCTGGGCCTGCTTCTTCGCGGGCCGGAGGAACAGGGTCAGGGTGGTGGCGACGTAGGCGACCCAGGCGACGGCCTGGAGCACGGTGGTGCGCGCGGAGTAGTTGAAGATGCCCTTGAGCAGGGCGCCGTACCAGGAGTCCTCGGGCACCGGGCCGGACAGGTCGAACGCCAGGGTGTCCAGGCCGGGCAGGAACGCGGCCTCCTGCAGGTCGTGCAGGCCGTAGCCGAGCACGCCCGCCGCGACGAACACCAGCAGCACCCCGGTGACGGTGAAGAACCTGGTCAGGTTGACCTTGAGCGCACCGCGGTAGATCGCCCAGCCGAGCGCGACCGCCACCACCAGCCCGACCAGGAACCCGACCAGCGGCCCGGAGTTCTCGCCCGCCGAGTCGGTGGCGGCGTAGAAGAACACGGCCGTCTCCAGCCCCTCGCGCCCCACCGACAGGAACGCCACCAGCGTGATCGCCACCGGCCCGACCCGCGCGGCCCGGTCGAGCCTGCCGCGCAGCTCACCGGAGATCCGCCGGGCGGTGCTGCGCATCCAGAACACCATCCCGGTCACGAACGCCACCGCGACCAGCGACATCGTCCCGCCGAACAGCTCCTGCTGCTCGAAGGACATCGTCGAGCTGGTGTAGGACACGACGGCCCCGAAGGCCACCGACAGCGCGACCGCGGTCACCACACCCGCCCACACCCAGCGCAGCGCGGACCGCCGCTCGGTCTTGACCAGGTAGGCGACCAGGATGCTGACCACGAGCGCCGCTTCCAGCCCCTCGCGCAGGCCGATCAGCGCGCTGCTGAACGCGTACTCCATCGCCGGTCCCGTCCTGGTGGGTCCTCGGTCCGCTGGGCGGCGGACCCCGCACCGGTTGAATTTAGGTAAGGCTCACCTGGTGTGTCCAGTAGGTGGAGCGATCACCCACTGTTATCCTGGGGCTTTTGCCGTCTTCATCCCCATTTCCCGGGGTGGTGGCCTGCCCGGGTGGCGGGACAAATGGGTAGCCTGCGGACCAGTCGGGGTGAGGGGACACGCGTGCGCCGGGTTGAGGTCGAAGATCCGCAGCGGATCGGCAACTACGCCATCCGCGCCAGGCTGGGCCAGGGGGCGATGGGCACGGTCTACCTGGGCCTGTCCCCCGGCGGCCGCAGCGTCGCCCTCAAGGTCGTCCGCGCCGAACTCGCCCGCGATCGTGAGTTCCGCGACCGCTTCCGCCAGGAGATCGACAGCGCCCGCGCGGTCGGCGGCTTCTGGACCGCCGCCGTGGTCGACGCCGACCCGGCCGCCGAGCAGCCGTGGCTGGCCACCGAGTACGTCCCCGGCCCGACCCTCGCCGAGGCGGTGGAGCGGCACGGGCCGCTGCCCGAACCGGCCCTGCTCCGGCTGACCGCGGGCCTGGCCGAGGCGCTGGCCGCGATCCACGCCGCGGGCCTGCTGCACCGCGACCTGAAACCGTCCAACGTGCTCCTCGCCGCCGACGGCCCCCGGGTGATCGACTTCGGCATCGCCAAGGCGGTGCACGCCGCCTCCGGGGTGACCGGCACCGGCATCGTGGTGGGCACCCCGGGGTTCCTGTCCCCGGAGCAGATCGAGGCGGGCGAGGTCGGCCCGGCCAGCGACGTGTTCGCCCTCGGGTCGGTCCTGGTCCACGCCGCCGCGGGCCGGGGCCCGTTCGGCGACTTCGGCTTGGCGACGACCCTGTACAAGATCGTGCACGGGCAACCGGACCTCGACGGGGTGCCCGCCCGGCTGCGCGGGATCGCGTCGCGGTGCCTGGACCCCCGGCCGGAGGCGCGGCCGACCCCGGGGGACCTGCTGGCGGAGATCGGCCACCCGGAGCACGCGGAGTGGCTGCCGCCCGCGGTGCGCGACCTGGTGGAGGAGCACCGGACCCGGATGCTGGCACCGGTGCCCCGACCGGGCACGCGGGCCTACACCGGGGCGGCACCGGTCGGCCCGGCGGCCACGGTGGAACCACCGACGGGCAACGCGGCCACCTCGGTCGGCGCACCGCCCGAACCGGCCCGACCGGGCGCCGGGTTCGGCGCGGGAACACCGTCCGACGGCTTCCCGGCCCAGGGTTTTCCGGCGCAGGGCTTTCCGGTTGCCGGTCCCGGGACGCCCGCAGGCGGGGCGTTCCGGTCGGGCGGTCCGGCCGACCCCGGGCCGGGGGTGGCGGGCAGTGACGTGGCTCCCGGGTTCCGCCCCGGCGGGTCGACGGAGGCCGCGTCGGTGGGTCGGCCCACGGGGCGGGGCGAGGGTCGTCCGGCGCCGGATGAGGTTGCTCCGCTGGCGGAGGAGAGCCGCACCGAGCGGGTTGAACCCGTTGCCGCACAGGGGCTTGTGGCGCGGCGGGCGGAATCGCCTGACACCACGGGCGATGCGGGGACGGCAGGGCGGGATGCCCGTGACTCGGACGCGCGGGGGATGACGCGCGAGGCTGATCAGGGTGCACCCGGTGCGGGGGCGGCGATCGCCGAGGATTCGCCCACGGAGCGGGTGATCCCCGCACAGCCCGCGAACACCGTCGGGACCGCCGACCGGGATCAACACCGAGCGGCCGCCGAGGCGGGGCCGAGGGATTCCCGACCCGGGTCCGCCGACCGGGATGGACATCGAGCGGCCGCCGAGGCGGGGCCGGATTCCCGGCCCGGGTTCGCCGACCGGGATGGACATCGAGCGGCCGCTGAGGCGGGGCCGGATTCCCGGCCCGGGTTCGCCGCCGGGGATGAATACCGGGCGGCCGCTGAGGCGGGACTGAGGGATTCCCGACCTGGGTCCGCCGTCGGGGATGGACACCGGGCGGCCGCCGGGGCGGGGCCGCAGGACTTCCGGGCCGGGTCCGCCGAGGCGCGGGGGCCCGGGGATTCGGGGTCGGGCGGTGGGGATGTCGGGTCGTGGCCCGCGGCGCTGGGGGCGCGTCCGGGGGACCCGGGGTCTCTGCCCGCCGGGTCGCGGCCGTTGGCGGCTGAGCCCGGGTCGTGGCCGGGTGCGGCTCGGGGGGCCGAGGCGGGCGGGCCCGCGACCCCGGGGTCGGGGGCTCGGGAGGTCGTGCCGAGCGGCTTCGGCCGGGGTGGTGAGGTGGCCGCGTGGGGCGGTGGGGCCGAGGCGCCCGCGCCGTACCGCTCGGATGCCGCTGGGCCGCCCGCCCGGATGGTGTTCGAGAGCGGGCGGCTGCGGCCGCTGGTCCACAGCATGGGGACCGGGCTGGCGTCGCTGTTCTTCCTCGGGTGGTCCGGGGCGCAGCGGCACGACGTGGAGCAGGCGACGCTGCTGTTCCTGTTCGCCGCCGGGCTGGGGCTGCTGGCGGTGGGCGCGCTGTGGACGGCGCTGCGGCCGAAGTCCGTGGTCGAGGTGTCGGGGCAGGGGATCGTGGTGCTGCGGCCGGGGCGGCGCATCCGGGTCGACTGGCAGCAGATCGCGAAGGTGCGGGTCGTCACCGGGGTCGCCGGGCGGCCCTGGCTGGCGGTGTGGCCCCGGGACGGGGTGGCGGGGTTGGGCTCGGTCGGCTCGGGGATGCGGCTGGCCCCGGTCGGGCACGGCGTGGGTCCGGGTCGGCGGTCCCGCGACGTCGCCGACCTGCGCGCCGCACTCGCCTGGTACGGCGGGACCACCTACGACCCGCAGCCCTGACAGCGCACCGGCCCCGACGGCACGACGCGCGGTCCGGGAACCCGCGCCCCGGACGCCGGACGGGTCAGGCCTCCTTGGCGCCGGGGGCCGTGGGGGTGTCCGCTGCCGCGTCGAAGAGGTGGGCGATGCCGGTGATGGACATGACCCGGGCGAGGTTGCGGTCGATGGCGGTGACCGACACCCGCCCGCCCACCTGGGCCAGCAGGCGCTGGGCGGTGATCAGGGTGGACAGGCCCGTGGAGTCGCAGAAGCCCAGCTCGCCGAGGTCCAGGGTGAGGACGTCCCCCTCGCTCAGCGGGAGGTCGGTGAGCGCGGTCTCCAGGTCGACCGCGTTGGTGTAGTCGAGGTCACCCGCGAGGGTCAGGTGGTGCCCCTGGGGCGTGCGGTGGTGCTCGATGGTCAAGGACGTGTCAGCGCTCACCCGGCAGCTCCTCTTCTCGGCTCGCCCGAAGGTACCCGGTACGCCGCGAGATCACGCAAACCGCAGGTCAGCCGCCCACGTGGATGCCGGGGCGGCGGGCGGGGTCCTCCTCAACCGAGCGGATGATCTCCCGGACGACGGGGCGGTGTCGCCGCGGCCGAGGATGAGGTGGCGGAAGAGGTGGCCCAGGGGGTTGCCCTCGGACCACTCGAAGTAGCAGTGCGGGCGGACCCCGGTGGCGTCGCGCAGGGCCGGCAGGATCGCGGCGATGGCGTTGGGGGCGGCGGGGCTGGAGGCGCGCAGGACGCGGTGCCCGCCCAGCTCGACGCCGCGGACCTCCAGGGCCTCGCTGAAGTCCGAGGGGTCGTCGACGTCGATCTCCAGGAACAGGACGTCGGCGCGGCCGGGGACCGGGTTCATTGCCCGCTGGGCGGTCTCCTTCTCGTCGTACTCCGCCTCGTCCCCGACCTGGCGGCGGTTGGCGATGATGTTGAGGGCGCCGTCGAAGGCCAGGGATTCGGTGACGAAGCGGCGGGCGGCCTCGTCGAACCATGCCGTAGCCGGGCAGGTGGCGCGGCACGATGTTGATCAGACCGGCCATCGCCGAGGCGCCCGCGAACCACAGGATGAGCACGCTGCTGATGTCGTGGACCGTGCCGAACAGCGACCCCAGCTCCTGGTGGGCGAGGTGGGCCAGCGCGCGCCCGTTCGCCTCGCCGCCCGGCTGGAACTCCTCGGCGGGGATCAGCACGGTGGTGATGAAGCTCGTGGCCGGCAGGTACACCGACATGATCGCGGCGGCGGTGGTCAGCAGCCTGCGGGTGTTGCGGACCTTCTCCTCCTCGGACCCCGCCGCCACCAGCGGCATCATGCTCACCCCGGTCTCGAACCCGGACAGCCCCAGCACCAGCAGCGGGAACGCAGGCACGGCCGGGCCGACGACGCCCGGCCCCGAGGTCACCGCGCCCCACCACGCCGACAGCACCCCGGGCGTGCCGAGCAGGGTGACGACCCCGGCGACCACCACGGCCGTGCGGGGACTCCTCGGCGACCCTGCGGTACATCGGCAGCATCCCGAACAGGGTCAGCACCACGATCAGCAGCGTCGCCAGCGGGGACAGCGCGCCTGCGGCCAGGGCCGCGATCGCCGGGAGGTAGGACAGGGTGGAGAAGTAGTCGACCCCGGTCAGGCACATGACCTTCCACCAGGCCTGCTGGTCGCCGTGCCCCTCGTCGGAGACGCGGCCGGGCCGCTGCACGCGGTGCTTGAGCAGCCAGGTGCCCAGGGTGCCGTGGGTGACCGGTCCGGGCCCGGGGGTGTCCACCCGCTCGGGCAGTGCGAATTCAGCGGTTCCGCTCATTCCGGACATCCTTCGCGCAGGTCAGGCGGGGTGTGCGGGATGAAGGTGCCACACCCGCGCACACCCCGCCCGACCAGGATTCAGCGCGTGAGGACGACCACGGATCGCGCGGGGACGGTGGCCGTCGTCGCGGTGAGCGCGGTCGCCGCGGCGTCCGCGCTCAGCGGGTGCGCCGACCAGCCGGACGCGGGGGTGGTCACGGTCTTGGCGGCCGGGAACGGGTTGACCACCACCAGCAGGCCCCGGCGCGCCGGGTCGGTGTCGGCGCCCGCGGTGTCGTCCAGGTGCGCCACCACCAGACCCTGCTCGGCGGCCGGGAAGGACAGCTTGGCCTGCACCAGCGCGGCGTCGTTCAGGGTGAACAGCGGCGAGGACCGGCGGATGCGCAGCAGTTCCAGCGTGTTGTCGACCGCGCGGCGCATGTCCGGGGTGGTCGGCTTGAGCGCGGGGTCGCCCAGCGCCGGCGCCATGAAGGAGTACTTGGCCTCGTTGTCCGGCTTTGGCGGCAGGCCGCGGGCGAAGCCGTTGTCGCGCAGCGAGGGGTCGTACGGGTTGAACCAGTCGCCGGAGTCGTAGCTGTTGCGGTCGAGGGACTTCGAGCGCAGGAACTCCGTGCCCGCCAGCATGAACGGCTGGCCCTGGCCGAGCAGGACCGGCGCGTGCGCGATGTTCTGCATCCGCACCCGGTCGGCCATGGGGGTGCCGGTGGGCAGCTTGAGCGTGAGGGCGTCGAACAGCGTCTCGTTGTCGTGCGCGTCGGCGTAGGCGATCTGCTCGGCCGGGGTGCCGGTGTAGCCGGCGGGGGAGCCGTTGTAGGAGACGTCCTCGCCGGTGGTGGGGCCCGCTGAGCCGAGGAAGCCGTAGTCGGCCAGGTTGCCCGCCATGCCCAGCTTCACCAGGTCGGTGTAGTTGGCCAGCCGGGCCTCCGGGGAGCCGCCGACGCCGTTGTAGGCGCCCGCCAGCCCCGAGGCCAGGCCCTGCACGCGCGGGTCCTCGTCGAACGGGCCGCCGCCGCGCAGCGCGTCGCGGGAGCGGTCGGAGAAGGTGCCGACGCCCGTGCCGCGCATGTTGGCCTGGGTGGCCTGCTCGAACCGCGCGCCGCCCGCGACCTCGCCGAAGTCCCAGCCCTCGCCGTAGAGGCGGACCTTCGTCCCGTCCACGCCGTCCTCGGCCACCGTCAGCGCGTCCAGCGCGGCGCGGACGGCGAGGATGTTGGCCTTCGGGTGGTGGCCCATGAGGTCGAATCGGAAACCGTCCACCTTGTACGCGCGAGCCCAGTGCACGACCGAGTCGACGACCAGCTTGCCCATCATCGCGTTCTCCGGCGCGGTGTTGGCGCAGCAGGTGGAGTTCGCGACCGCGCCATCGGTGTCGAGGCGCTGGTAGTAGCCGGGGACGACCTTGTCCAGCACCGAGTTCGGCGCGTCCCCGGCGGCGGTGGTGTGGTTGTAGACCACGTCGAGGACGACCCGGTTGCCGTTGTCGTGCAGTGCCTTGACCATCTCCCGGTACTCGCGGTTGCGGGCCGTGCCGGACTGGTCGGCGTCCACCGCGTACGAGCCCTCGGGCACGTCGTAGTGCAGCGGGTCGTAGCCCCAGTTGAAGGCATCACTGGCGGCGGTGGCCGCGATGCACTCCTGCTGGGCCTGGGAGTCCGGTGCGGCGGCGGGCAGGTCGCAGGCGGGTTGGCGCTGGTCGGCGCGGCGCTCGGGGATCGAGGCGATGTCGAAGGTGGGCAGCAGGTGCACGGTGTCCATGCCCGCCTCGGCCAGCGCCCGCAGGTGCTTCATGCCGGTGGAGTCGCGGTGGGTGAACGCCTTGTAGGTGCCGCGCTCGGCGGCGGGCACGGAGGTGTCGGTGGCGGAGAAGTCGCGCACGTGCAGCTCGGTGATGCCGTGCTCGGTCGGGTCGCCGTCGAGGCCGCGGGCGACCTGGCGGTCCCAGCCCGCCGGGGTGGCCGCCTGCTCGCGCAGGTCGGCGAACTGCGAGTGCGTGGACCCCACCGACAGGGCCACCGAGTAGGGATCGGTGACCACGACCGTGCGCAGCTTGCGCTCGGTGGACGACCAGCCGGTCACCTCGTACTGGTAGTACCGGTTCTTCCAGTCACCCGTGCCCGCCCAGGAGCCGCTGCGGTCGTCGCGGCGCAGGTCCACGACCTGCGCGGGCCGGGCGTCGGGCGCGGGCGCCCGGGTGTCGAACAGGCGCAGCCGCACGGACTTCGCCGTCGGCGCCCACAGGCGGGCGGTCACCCGGTCGCCGTCGAACACGGGGCGGTAGGTGAACCGGGTGGCCTCGGCGGCGTAGCGGTCGTCCAGGGCGCCCGCGAGCTGGGTGCCGGTGGCGTGGCGCAGGGCGCCGCTGGAGTCGACGTGCACGGCGGCCTGCTGGGCGCGCAGGGCCTCGTCGACCCGGCCCGCGTCGGCCGCCCGCACGGTGAAGGTGGGCTTGCCCGCCAGGTGCGGGTACTTCACCGCGAGGTCCCCGCCGAGGGCGCCGCCGGGGTCCAGGCGCAGGACCTTGCCGCCGCTGATCCGGCCGTCGACCACGGCGATCCCGCCGTCGGCGTCGTAGCGGACCTGGTAGCCGTCACTGGCGACCGCGGGGACCTCCCACACCAGCCGGTCCTTGGCGACCCAGACCGCCTTGGCCTTGCCCAGGTCGGCGTCGGCGGCCGGGGCGGATGACGACGGGAGGACGAAGGACGCGGAACCGTCCGCCTTCGCCGACCCGGAGACGAACCACACCTCGTACCCGGTGCCCGCCACGTCGAGGAACTGGTCGGCGCCGGGGTCCTTGGTGTCGCCCCGGTGGATGATGTTGGCCAGCCCGCCCGCGCCCGGCGCCAGCGGCACGGACCAGGTCACGCCGAAGCCGTCGGTGGCGTCCGGCTGCCGCGACCGCGTCCACCCCGGGCTCGGTTCCAGAGAACCGGTCCAGTGGTAGAGGACCCAGTCGGCGTAGTTGCCGTCGGGGCGGTGGTAGTGGATGACCGCGCGGTTCTCCGCCGCCGCCCGACTGGCGAAGGTGGTGGTCTCCTTCACCCACGCCCGCGCGCCGGTCAGCTTGCCGGTGGCCACGGTGGTGGCGCCGTCGACGACGGTGAAGTCGAGCGGGGAGACGGTGGTGGGGACGGTGGCGACGGCGCCGAAGTCGTCGCGGCCGGACAGCGGCACATCGGGCTGCCCGGCGACCCTCACCGCGAGGCCCGCGTAGTCGCCCGAAGCTCGCTGCACGTGCACGACGGCCTGTCCGGTGGCCGCGACCTCACTGGGGAACACCTCCGCCGCGCCCTGCTCCAACCACACCTGCGGGGTGACCGACGGGTCGACCACGCGGTCTCCGCCGTCCTTCTCGTCGCCCCGGTGCGTGATCATGCCGACGGACTTGGCGCCCGGCTTGAGCTTCACCCAGGCGAACCGGCCGAAGGGGGTCTCACCCGCGAACGGCAGCGGCGCGGACCACTCGGTCGGGGTCTCCACGTCGCCCCAGACGTGCAGGCCCCACCCCGCGTGGTCGGCGCGGGCGTAGTGCACCACCAGCCAGTCCGGGCTCTGACCCGCGCCCGGCGGCTGGACCGGCGGGGCGGCGGCGAGGGTGATGGTGGCGCCGTCGGCACCGACCTGACCGGTCGAGCCCCTGGTCACCACGCGCAGCTCGACCTCCTTGCCCACGCCCGCGCCGGGCAGCGAACCCAGGTCGGCGAAGACGCGGTGCGGCGCGGAGTCGTCGGTGCCCAGGGTGGTCCAGTCGCGGCTGCCCTCGACCTTCGCGGCGAAGGTGGCCTGGCCCGCGCCGACACCGTCGGCCTTGACCTCCACGCGGGTGTCGAGGACCGTGCCCGCGGCCGGGGCGATCAGCGTCGGGTCGCCCGCCGTGGCGTGGACGCGGTCGGTGGCGACGAGGGAGACGACGGAGAAGGCGGGGACGGTGACCCGCACCTTGCCGTCGGCGCCGCTGGTCGGACCGGGGCCCTGGGCGGGGAACTCGGTGCGGTAGCGCAGGTTCCCGGCGGCGGCCGGGACGTCCACGGTCACCGGGGCCGCGCCCGCGTTGGCCACCACCAGGTGCTCGCGCTGCTCCCACCGGGTGGTGCGGCTGAACGCGAGCACGTCACCCTGGTTGAAGCGCAGGGTCTGGTTGCCGTCCGCCCAGACGCGATCGCGGTCGACGAACTCCGCCAGGTCGGCGAGCTGGCGGTAGAGGGGGTGGGCGGTGTTGAAGTTGTCCACCGCGCCGGTGCGGTCGCTGCCGATGAACCGCTCACCGGCGTACTCGGGGGTCTTGCTGGCGAACATGTCCTGCCGGGCCAGCTTGTCGCCGCCACCGCCCGCGAAGCCCTGCTCGTCGCCGTAGTAGACGACCGGGTTGCCGCGCCACAGGTACATCAGGGTGTTGCCGAGCTTGAGCCGGTTGAGGAGCTGGTCTTCGGGCACGCCCTGCTGGCGCAGCATCCACGCCATCCGGCCCATGTCGTGGTTGCCGAGGAACGTGGGCAGGGAGGACGCGTTGGAGTCGGCGTCGGTGTAGCGGTCGTCGTCGGTCAACACCTCGGCCAGGCGGGCGGAGCCCCTGCCGGACAGGAAGTCCAGTGCGCCGCTCTGGAACGGGAAGTCCAGGGTGGCCTGCATCCGGCCGGTCGTGGTGTAGGCGGAGGTGTTGGCCGCGTCGGAGTCGTAGACCTCGCCGAAGACGAAGAAGTCCTCCTTGCCCCTGGCCTTCGCGTACGCCTTGACGTGCGGGGCGAGCGCTTGCCAGAACTCCATGTTCACGTGCTTGACGGTGTCCACCCGGTAGCCGTCGATGCCGAGGGTGTCGATCCAGCTCGTGAAGATCCGCTCCATGCCGTCGACGACCCTCGGGTTCTCGGTCATCAGGTCGTCGAGGCCGGAGAAGTCGCCGTACTCGGTGGACTCGCCGGTGTAGGTCGAGTCGCCGCGGTTGTGGTAGAGCGCCGGGTCGTTGAGCCAGGCGGGGACCTTCTTGGTGGCGTCGGCGGGGGTGCGGAAGACGGGGGTGTACGGGAAGGACTTCGCCGGGTCCAGGGCGGGGAAGCCCGGCTTGCCCGCGGCGGCCCCGATGTCGACGACGTTGCCCCGGGCGTCGAGGTAGGGCTGCGCGCCGGTGCCGATGTAGTCGTGCTCGCCCTCGGCGTAGTCGATCACGTCGGCGGTGTGGTTGGCGACGATGTCGAAGAAGACCTTGATGCCCCTGCGGTGCGCGTCCCGGATCAGGGCCCGCATGTCCGCGGTGGTGCCGAAGTGCGGGTCGAGGCGGGTGAAGTCGGTGGTCCAGTAGCCGTGGTACCCGGCCGAGACGTCGGCGCCGCTGCCCTGCACCCACTGGTTGGCGAACATCGGGGTCATCCAGATGGCGGTGGTGCCCATGCCGTCCAGGTAGGCCAGTTTGGACCGCAGGCCGGGGAGGTCGCCGCCGTGGTAGAAGCCCTTGTCGGTGGGGTCGAAGCCGGTCCTGAGGCGGTCGGGGTCGGTTGTGCCGCCGCGGTCGTTGCGCGGGTCGCCGTTGGCGAAGCGGTCGGGCATGACGAAGTAGAAGCGCTCGCCGGTGAGGTCGTCGCGGAGGGCTTCGCCCGCGAGGTGGCGGTCCTGCGGGCGGGTGCCCGGGGCGATGTCGGTGACGGCGCCGACCGCGAGGCGTTGGGGTGCCGGTGGTGCGGGGGTTGCCTGGGCCTGGCCGGGGGCTGCCGGGAGTGCGAGCAGTGCCGCGAGGCCGAGCGCCACTCCGCTGCGCCTGCGTCCACCCATGACGACCTCCTTGTCGTAAGCCCTTGCACGCCTGCCGCCGCGTGGCGGGGCAGGCCAGAGCACCAAACCACGGCTGCATGTCGGGGTATAGGTCCGTTTGGCTGCAATGGCTTGCGAGGGGTTGCGCAACTGGGTGTCTGTTTGGAATCCGGGTTTCGGTGGGTGCCAGGCCGCCGGTTCTCGGGTGGCCGGGGTGGCGTCGGGGGCGGGGTCTAGAGGTCCAGGCCGAGCCTGCGGAGTTCGTGGCGGGCGAGGGTGTCGATGGCGTCGGGGTCGCCGGTGCGCCAGCCGGTGGCGATGCCCTTGGTCTTGGCGAGGCGGGGGAGGGAGGTGGTGACCAGGGCGCGCAGGGCGAGGAGGTCGTGGCCCTCGGTGCCCGCGGCGCGCAGCCGGGTGGCGGCGGTGGCCTCGCGGACGTAGCGGTGGCGGCGGGGGAACCAGACGATGAGGAGGAAGGCGATCGGGACGGCGATGAGGGCGACGGTGACCCAGAGGGCGAGGTCCTGGACCGCCTCGATCTGCCACTGGCCCGCCGCGGTGAGCTTGTCGCCCGCGCCGGAGCCGGTCTTGAGGGCGCCCGCCAGTTCGTCGCCGACCAGGGGGACGTCGTCGGCGTGGGAGGCGGCCTGGTCGAAGGTGTCGCGCAGGTTGGTGCCCGCGGTGATGAGGCCGTCGCCGGGGCCGCGGAGTTCGAGGATGCGCTCGCGGACCTCCTTGGCCAGCCAGGTGGCGAGCAGGACCAGGAGGAGGGCGACCAGGTCGCCGACCGCCTGCCTGATGCGGCGGGTCGGTTCGTCGGCGTAGAGCTTCATCTGCCCGGGGTACCCGGTCGCGGGGAGGGCCACGCTCAGCCGAACAGCGGCACTCGGCCGACCCCGGGACGCGCGGAAGGGCCGCCCCGCCGGGGGACGGCCCTTCCGGTCAGTGCTGTGCTCAGGCGGTGCGCTTGCGGCGGGCGTACCAGAACGCGCCCGCGCCGCCGCCGACGAGGGCGACGCCGCCGATGGCCAGCGGGAGGATGCCGGTGGCACCGGTGTTGGCCAGGTCGTCCTCGTTGGCGACCGGGGTCACGCCGCCGTTGTCACCCGAGCCCGAACCCGAGTCCGAACCGGAGCCGGAGCCCGGGGTGGTGGCCACGGGGGAGGAGGTGGGGTTGGAGGGCGTCTCCACGTCCTTGTCGCCGCCGCCCGCGTTCGGGGCGGTGGTCGACGGGCCGCCGTCGCCGCCGCCCGTGGTCTTGCTGCACTTGGCCTGCGACAGGATGATGTCGCCCTGCGCCAGGTTCTTGAGCTGGCCGCCGAAGCTGACGTGCAGGGCGTTGACGGTCAGCGAACCGTCGGCGCCGGTGATCTGCTCGTCCACCGAGACGGTCGCCAGGCCCGCGACGTCGACCTTGCCGCGCGCCGAGACGTCGACCTTGTGACCCATCAGGGTCACCTCGGCCAGGGTGGACTTGCCGGTGACGGTCTTGCCGTCGCTGGTGCAGGTGGCCTCGACGATCTTCGCCTTGAGGATGCCCAGCACGTCGACCTCGGCGATGCTGGCGGTGCTGACCAGCTTCGAGCCGGTGAGGTCGGAGGACGCGTTGACGACCTTCGCCACCACGCCCGCCTTGGCCAGGTCCACCTTGACGACCGACTTGTCGTCCCCGGCCGGGTAGGTGGCCAGCGGCGCCGGGCCGACCGACACCGAGGCGGCGTTGAGCGCCTTGGCCTGCACGGACACGGCGAAGGCGCTACCCGTGGGACCACCGGTGGCGGCCGCGAACGGGGCGGTCAGCGCGGTCAGCGCGGCGGTGCCTGCAACAGCGGCGGAGAGAGCGAACAGGCGGGGAGGACGCACGGGGGACTCCAAGGTCGGACGGGGCCGAATGGCCGATCGGGACCGCCAGGATGGCCGTCATCCCTTTGGCGGATCAAGTCCACAACCGTGACCTTTTTCGGGAGAAAAGTGGCGCTCCGCAACAAAGTGTCAGTTTTTCGGGTGAATCCACACCATCGTGCGCAACAGCGTGGATCTTGCTTGGTCGATCACAACAAAAACGCCCCCCGTCACGGGGGGTGCGTGATCGATTTCACAAAGCAACGAGGCCGTTCCCGGGGGCGGGAACGGCCTCGGTGTGCATGCGCGGTCGGCTACTTGACGCCGCCCGCGGTCAGCCCGGCGACGATCCGGCGCTGGAAGAGCAGCACCAGGATCACCAGCGGGATGGTGACGATCACGCCCGCCGCCATCTGGGTGCCGAAGGGGGCGTCGAAGTCGGTGGTGCCGGTGAACTGGGAGCTGATGACCGGCGCCGTCTTGAGGCTCTTCTCGTTCACCACCGACAGGGCGATGATGAACTCGTTCCACGCCGCGATGAAGGTGATGATCGCGGTGGTGAACACCCCGGGGGCGGCCAGCGGGAGGATGACCTTCCGGAAGGCCTGCGCCGGGGTGCAACCGTCGATCTGGGCCGCCTCCTCCAGCTCGGTGGGCATCTGCCGGAAGAACGCGGTCAGGTTCCACACCGCCAGCGGCAGGGCGAAGCTCATGCTCGGCACGATCATCGCCTGGTAGGTGTTGATCCAGCCGATCGAGCTGAACAGCTCCAGCAGCGGCACCAGCAGGGAGATCGTCGGGAACATCGAGGTGACCATGACGATGCCCAGCACCAGGTTCTTGAACCTGAAGTCCAACCGGGCCAGGGCGTACGCGGTGAGCGTGCCGATCAGCAGGACCAGCACCGTGGTGATGCCCGCGACCAGGAACGAGTTGAGCAGCGCGCGCAGGAAGCCGTTGTCCTCCGAGAACGCGGCGCTGTAGTTCTCCACCGAGAACGGGCTGGGCACCGGGGCGTCGGAGAAGATGTCGTTCGAGCGGCGCAGGCTGGAGACCAGCATCCAGTAGAACGGCGACAGGCAGTACAGCACGATGGCGCCGATGCCCGCGTACGGCGCCCACCAGTACCAGGGGCGGCCCTTGCCCAGCGTGGCCGCGGCGGCCCGCGGGGGTGCGTCGAGGGTGGTGGTCATCGGCCCTTCTTCCCGTCGCGGGTGCCGAGGACGTCGGCGCCGAGGAGTTTGACGAACACGAACGCCACGACCGCGACGTAGGCGAACAGGAAGATCGAGTACGCCGACGCCGGGCCGTACTTGCCGAACTTCACCGCCTCCTCGTAGGCGATCACGGTGATGGTGTCGGTGGCGTCCTTGCCCGGCCCGATCAGGGTGAACGGCAGGTCGAACAGGCGCAGCGTGTCGAGGATGCGGAACAGCACCGCCACCAGCAGCGTCGGCTTGACCAGCGGCAGCGTGATCGACCAGAAGGTCTTCCACGGCGACGCGCCGTCCAGCTTGGCCGCCTCGTACACCTCGTTGGAGATGACCTGCAGGCCCGCCAGGACCAGCAGGCCGATGAACGGCGCGGTCTTCCACGTGTCGGCGATGATGACGGCGAACCAGGCCTGGATGCCGTCGGTGGTCCACAGGACCGGCTCGTCCAGGTCCAGGATCTTGTTCACCACGCCGTCGGCCTGGAAGATCCACCGCCACAGCAGACCGGCGATCGCCGTGGGCACCGCCCACGGCACCAGGATCGCCGCGCGCACCAGTGCCCGGCCCTTGAACGCCCGGTGCATCACCAGCGCCATCAGCACCCCGAGCACGACCTCGATGGACACCGCGACGACGGTGAACGTGGTGGTGTTCATCAGCGCGTTGCGGAAGCGCTCACCGGCGTCCCCGCTGAACATGTCGGTGAAGTTGTCCAGCCCGACGAACGTCTCGCCGGACTGCACCAGGCCCGTCTCCGGGTCGATGCCGTCGTTGTCGCGGTAGAAGGACAGCCGGAACGCCGCGAGGATCGGGTAGGCCACCACCAGTGCCAGCACGAGCATGGTGGGGGAGACCAGCAGCGCGGCCAGTCGGCCGGTGCCCGCGCGCCGGTCCTGCTTCACGGGCGGGGCGGGAGGGGGTGGTGTGGGCGGTGCGTCGACAGTGGTCGCCATGCGGGATCTCCAGCGGCGGAACGGGAACAGGGGTGCTTCCGGTACGGGAACGGGGCCTCGGCTGATCCGCCGAGGCCCCGTGCCGCGCGACTACTGCTTGGTCAGCTCTTCCAGCTTGGACTGCAACTTCTTGAGCGCGTCCTCACTGGTCGTGGTGCCGCCCATGGCGTCGTAGGCGGCCTGCTGGATCGCCGAGGACACCTCCTGGTACTTGACCACCGCGGGGCGCTTCTTGGCCGCCTCGATGCTCTTCTTCAGCTCGGTCAGGTACGGGAACTGCGCGATCAGGGCCTGCTCGTCGTACAGGGAGGCCCAGGTCGGCGCCTGCGAGGTCTTCTCCAGGTTGTCGCGCTGCTGCTTCTCGTCGATCGAGTACTTGATGAAGTCCAGCGCGGTCTTCTTGTTCTTGGCGAAGCTGGAGATGGCGTAGTTGTGCCCGCCCAGGGTCGAGGCGCCGGGGCCGTCGAGGCCGGGCAGCGGGGCGACGGCGAACTTGCCCGCCACCTGCGAGGAACCGTCGGTCGCGTTGGCCTTGGCGTACTGGTACGGCCACTGGCGCTGGAACAGCAGCTCACCGGCCTGGAAGGCGCGGCGGCCCTCCTCCTCCTTGAAGGTGCGCGCCTTCTGGCTGATCTGGCCGGACTTGATGCCCTCGACGAGGAAGTCCAGGCCCTTCTTGGCCTCCGGGGTGTTGACGTTCGGCTTGCCGTCGTCACCGACGACGACACCGCCCGCGGAGTTGACCGCCTCGGAGAAGTTGACCGTCAGGCCCTCGTACTTCTCGAACTGCCCGGCGTAGCAGGAGGTCCCGGGCGCGGTCGGCAGGACCTTGTCGCAGGCCGCCTTCATCTCCGCCCACGTGGTCGGCGGCTTCACGCCCGCCGCGTCGAGCAGGTCCTTGCGGTAGTACAGCAGGCCGCCGTCGGAGGTGGTCGGCACCGCGTAGAGCTTGTTGAAGTACTTGCCGGTCTCGACGGTGGCGGGCAGCAGCTTGTCCAGCGGCAGCTCCGACTCGGGAAGCTGGGTGACCCACTGGTTGGCCGCGAACTCCGCGGTCCAGATGACGTCGAGGTTGAGCACGGTGTACGCGTCGGACTTCGTCGTCGCGTTCTGCACCATCTGCTGGCGCTGCGCGTCGGCGTCCTCGGGCAGCTCGATGACCTTCACGATCTGGTCCGGGTGCTGCTGGTTCCAGGTGTCGACCTGGTTCTGCAGGTTGCCGGAGAAGTCCTTGCCCGTCACCAGGGTGATCGGACCGACGCCCTCCAGGGCCGCCGGGGTCGACCCGGAACTGGGGGACGAACCGGAATCCGACGACCCGCACGCGCTGACGCCCAGGACCAGGGCGGCCGCTAATGCGGCACCGCGTGCGACACGACCTTGCGTTACCACGACGCCTCCACAGGTGATTCGACTCCGGGGCGCGCGTGCGCCGATCGACGCCGGGCCCCGCTCAGTGTTAAGCGGACTGTTCACGCAAGTTGCCGCCAAGGGAACGCACATGGGTTCGTCGTTACCGTTTCGAGACTGGAACCGTGACGCCTCCGTCATGGAATTGCGGAAAGCCTTGCAGGTTCCCCTGGTGCGGCACAGGGGTTTCCGGCATCCTGGGGCGACCCCGGCGCGGTGTCGCGATCGCGGCCGCCGCCGGGCACCCCATCGCCGAGCTGATGAAGGATGACGCGAGATGGCCGAGGTGCGTTACGAGGCAGCGTCGAGGATCTACCCGGGATCGCCCCCGGTGAAGGCGGTCGACGGCCTCGACCTGGAGGTCGCCGACGGGGAGTTCCTGGTCCTGGTCGGCCCGTCCGGTTCCGGCAAGTCCACCGCCCTGCGGATGTTGGCGGGCCTGGAGGACGTCAACGAGGGCGTCATCCGCATCGGTGATCGGGATGTGACCAATGTGCCGCCGAAGGGGCGGGATATCGCGATGGTGTTTCAGTCGTATGCGTTGTACCCGCACATGACGGTGGCGCAGAACATGGGGTTCGCGCTGAAGTTGCAGGGGTTGGCGAAGTCGGAGATCGAGACCAAGGTGCAGGAGGCTGCCAAGCTGCTTGACTTGGAGAAGTACCTGGCTCGGAAGCCGAAGGCGTTGTCGGGTGGGCAGCGGCAGCGGGTGGCGATGGGGCGGGCGATCGTGCGTGATCCGGCGGTGTTCTTGATGGATGAGCCGTTGTCGAACTTGGATGCGAAGTTGCGGGTGGAGACGCGGGCGAACATCGCGGCGTTGCAGCGGCGGTTGGGGACGACGACGATCTATGTGACGCATGATCAGGTTGAGGCGATGACGATGGGGCATCGGGTGGCGGTGCTCAAGGATGGGTTGTTGCAGCAGTGTGACACTCCGCGCGCTTTGTACGACCGGCCGCAGAACGCTTTTGTCGCGGGGTTCATCGGGTCCCCCGCGATGAACCTGCACACCGCTCGGGTGGAGGGGGACGCGGTTCTGCTGGGTGGGCTGGCGGTTCCGCTGCCCCGGGAGACGATCAAGGCCATTGGTGACGCCGGTCTGTCGGAGGTCACGCTGGGTGTTCGGCCGGAGTCGCTGGGGCTGGTTCCCTCGGGCAGCGACGGTGGGTTCGAGCTGGTGGTTGAGCTGGTCGAGGAGCTGGGGGCGGACGCGCTGGTGCACGGGTCCATCGCCGGGGAGGGCGGGGACCGGTTGGTGATGCGGGTCGACGGGCGCACGCCGCCCGCGCTGGGGCAGACGGTGACGGTGACCGTCCGCGATGCGGGCGAGTTGCACCTGTTCGACCCGCGCAGTGGCGCTCGCCTGGTTTGATGGCTCGCCTGGTTTGATGGGTGGTGCCGGACGCCCCGCGGACTCAGGGCCCGCGGGGCGTCCGGTGCTTTACGCGCTGCGGCTGTTGGTGCGCCGTGTCCGCGTTTGTGAAGCGCCGGTCTTTTGCCGGGGTGCCCGGGTGGTGGATGTGCTTCGCCGCGAGCTTCGGCTCAGGCCCGGTTTTTGGTGGGTGGTGCCCGGCTGGGTGGATGTGTTTGGCCGGGGCCCCTATGGC